>NZ_VFTX01000006.1:0-416123 GCF_006440955.1 Mesorhizobium sp. B2-8-1
GCCAGCATGATCGCGGCGATGGCGGTCGCCGCCGGGTAATTGTACTCCTCCAGCCGGATGACGATCAAAAGCGGCGCGATCTCGGACTTGTAGGGCAGGTTGCCGGCGATGAAGATGACCGAGCCGTATTCGCCGACGCCGCGCGCGAAGGCCAGCGCGAAGCCGGTGACGATGGCCGGCGCCAGGCCCGGGAACAGCACCCGGGTGACGATCTGGAAGCGGCTGGCGCCGAGCGTGGCGGCGGCCTCCTCCACCTCCTTGTCGATCTCCTCCATGATCGGCTGCACGGTGCGCACGACGAAGGGCAGGCCGATGAAGACCAGCGCGATGACGATGCCGAGCGGGGTGTAGGCGACCTTGAGCCCAAGCGGCAGCAACAGCTTGCCGATCCAGCCATTGGGTGCGTAGAGCGTGGTCAGCGCGATGCCGGCCACCGCCGTCGGCAGCGCGAAGGGCAGGTCGACCATGGCATCGACGATGCGGCGGCCGGGAAAGCGGTAGCGCACCAGCACCCAGGCGACCAGCGTGCCGAAGACGACATTGACGGCGGCCGCGACAAAGGCGGTGCCGAAGCTGATGCGGAGCGCGTTGATGGTGCGCCGGTCGGTGGCGATCGCCCAGAAATCGGTCCAGCCCAGCGCCGCGGAGCGCCAGATCAGCCCCGACAGCGGAATGAGGATGATGAGGGTCAGGTAGGCAAGCGAGAAGCCGAGCGTCAATCCGAAACCCGGAATGACGCTCGGCTGTCGAAATCGCCAACCCGCCCGAGCGGGTGCTGTGATCATATCGTCCTGAATATCGACTGCTTACTGGGGCTTGTAGATCTGGTCGAATATACCACCATCGCCGAAATGGTAAGGCTGTGCTTTCTTCCAGCCGCCGAATTGTGGGTCGTCGATGGTGACCAGCTTGATCGGCGGTAGCTTGGCCAGGTCCTCTGCCGACACCAGATCGGGCTTGGCCGGACGATAGTGGTTCTTGGCGATGATCGTCTGCGCTTCCTTGGAATAGAGCCAGCCCAGATAGGCTTCGGCGACCTTGCGCGTGCCCTTGGCATCGACATTGGCGTCGACCAAAGCGACCGGCGGCTCGGCTAGGATCGAGGTCGGGGGATAGACGATATCGAAATTTTCGGCACCGAACTCGTCGAGCGCTAGATAGGCCTCGTTTTCCCAGGCAATCAGCACGTCGCCCAGGCCCTTTTGCGCGAAGGTCACCGTCGAGCCGCGCGCACCGGTATCGAGCACCGGAGCGTTGGCATAGAGCTTGCCGACGAACTCCTTCGTCTTGGCCTCGTCGCCACCGTCATTGGCGTTGGCATAAGCCCAGGCGGCGAGATAGTTCCAGCGTGCGCCGCCCGATGTCTTCGGGTTGGGCGTAATCACCTGGACGCCGTCCTTGACCAGGTCGTTCCAGTCGTGGATGCCCTTGGGGTTTCCTTTGCGGACGAGGAAGATGATGGTCGAGGTGTAGGGTGCCGAATTGTTCTCGAATTTCGTGCGCCAGTCCGGATTGATCTTTTTCGACTTGGAGACGATGGCGTTGATATCGCCTTCGAGCGCCAGCGTCACCACGTCGGCGTCGAGGCCGTCGATCACGGCCCGGGCCTGTGCGCCCGATCCACCGTGCGACTGCTGTATGGTGACCGTTTCCCCTGTCTCGGCTTTCCAGTGAGCGGCGAAGGCCTCGTCATAAGCCTTGTAGAGCTCGCGTGTCGGATCGTACGACACGTTGAGAATGGTGGTATCGGCGAACGCGAAACCGAGCGTGCCGAACTGGACAGACGTGGCGACCAGTGCGCCGAGCAGTCTCCTGAAACGAGGTTTGGTCATTTCTGCCTCCGTTGAACCCGCGTCAAATCTACCGAATTGGTAGAATTTAGATGCATTAAATGTTGCCTTTTTTGTCGTTTTGGAGAAAATCTTGGACCTGATTTCGCGGTGCGGAGAAACATTTTCCCTCAAACGTCCGCTGGCGAATCCCCATCGACCTATCTAGGAACAAGCGGGGCCGAAGCAAGGCTGTGGCATTTGGTCGGCACGCTATCCGGCTGGACTGGGAAATCGAAGCGCTGCTTGGCGGAGGGATCGTGGTTCAGCGTGAAGGTGCCGCCATTCGCGTGCATAGTTCTTGAATCCGGCCGAGTGCATCGCGCCGAGCAGCAGCTTGCGGTTTGCCGTCGCTTCGCTTGCGGTACAGGAAAATTGTCCGTTCCGGCGTAACGGATATCCTGGCGATCGAGGGGCCGGCAACGCGGACGAAGTCGGCGGGCAGGGCGTCGGCGCGGGCTGGGAGGAGATTGCGGGTAAAGGAACTGGCGTCGCGAGTATTGTCGCGAGGCGCCGTACCTCAGGCGAAGAAGCGCAATCCCCTGAATCGCTTGCGCAATCTTATTCAACAAACACCTTCACACTTGCCGCGCGTCCCGCCGCATCGATTACGGTCAAGGTCGAGTAGCCGGTGCCGTCCGGTTGCCATGTCGCGGTGCGCCGGCGGTCGATGCCGGTCAGCGGCTTGCCGTTGGCCAGCCAGCGGAACGGCGCGCGCCCGCCTTGCAGCTTCAGTACCAGCGGCGAGGCGTCGGCCGAGTTGGTGGCGAGATCGACGCGGGCGCCGTCGGGCGGAAAGATAATGGTCGGCGCGGGCTCTGTGGGGGTCGAGGCCTGAACCAGGCCGTCGGACCCGGCGCCGAAGCGGGCAAGCGTCACAGGCAGGTCGTTACGTCGAGGAGTGAAGGCGCCGGGGGGCTTGCCCGGCAGCGGCACGGTGGCGAGACCCGAGCGGACAAAGCCCTCGAACAGAATTGGGGCTGCCGACACATAGCCGGACAGGCCAGGCACCGCGCCTGCATCGGCCCGGCCGACCCAGACGCCCAGCACGTAACGGCCGTCGAAGCCGACCGACCAGGCATCGCGGTAGCCATAGGAGGTGCCGGTCTTGTAGGCGATGCCGCGCTGCAATGCACCCTCGGGCGGCTTGACGCCCGACAGAATGTCCATGATTTGCCAGCTCGCCTGGTCATCGAGGATGGTCGCGGTGGTGCGCTCGGCATCGGCCGGCTCGGTGCCATCATGCAGCGTGTGCGTCTTGCCGCCATTGGCGAGCCCTGTATAGAGCTGGACGAGATCGCGCAGCGTAATCCCAACGCCGCCAAGGCCGATGGCCAGGCCCGGCGCCTCGTTGACCGGCAGGATCGGGTTTACCCCAGCCTGGCGGAATCGGGCCGTCAGCCGCGCGGGACCGACCGCGTCGAGCACGCGGATCGCCGGCACGTTGAGCGACAGTTGCAGCGCCTCGCGGATGCTGACGTCGCCCTGATAGCCCATATCGAAATTCTTCGGCCGGTAGCCGCCGAAATCGGCCGGGCTGTCCTCGATCAGCATTTCCTGCGCCACCAGTCCCTGTTCGAAGGCAAGACCGTAGATGAATGGCTTCAGCGTCGAGCCCGGCGAACGCACGACCTTGGTCATGTCGATCCAGCCGGAGCGGCTGGCGTCGAAGAAATTGGCCGAGCCGACTTCGCCCAGAATATCGCCGGTGCGGGAATCGGCCAGCACCATGGCGACGGAGAGACGCGCCCCAAGCTTGGCGGCGGCGTCGCGCGCTACCTGTTCCAGCCCTTCCTGGACGCTCTTGCGGATCGTCAGCTTGAGCGGCTGGCCGGGAACCGCCTTGGGCAGCATCGCATAGGCGGCGTGCGCGGCGAGCGCCGGCAAGCTACGGCGCAGGCCAGACACATCGTCGAGCGCGGCGCGCGCGGCCTCGCGTTCGCCAAGCAGGCCAGCCGAGGCCATGCGGGACAGCACGCGGTCGCGGGCGGCGTGCGCGATCGCGAGGTTGCGGTCGGGCCGGCGCTTCTCCGGCAGCTGCGGCAGGGCGACGAGAAGCGCGGCTTCCGAGACGGTGAGCCGCTTCGGCTCCTTACCGAAATAGGCGAGCGAAGCGGCGCGCACGCCTTCGAGATTGCCGCCATAGGGCGCCAGCGTCAGATAGCGTTCGAGGATCTCGTGCTTGGACAGCCGCCGCTCGATCTGGATGGCGCGCAGCATCTGCTTGAGCTTGGAGCCGAGGCTGCGGCTGTCGCGCGGCTCGATCAGGCGGGCGAGTTGCATCGACAGCGTCGAGCCGCCGGACACGATGTGGCCACTGGTGGCGAACTGGCCGGCGGCGCGGGCAAGCCCCAGCACATCGACGCCTTCATGGTTCCAGAAGCGCTTGTCCTCATAGGTGACCAACATGTCGACGAACTGCTTGTCGACCTGGTCGAGGCGGGTTTCGAGCCGCCAATAGCCGTCAGGCGTGGCGAAGGCGCGCAAAAGCTGGCCGTCGCGGTCCTGGACTTCCGTCGAGACGGTAAGCTTTTCAGGAAGCGGAGGCGGGAAGGCGCGGTCGAGCTGCCACAGGGTAGCGGCGGAAACAGCAATAACAGCCACCAAGGAGGTGCTAGCGATAGCCGCGCGGCGCAGGAATTTTCTTGAGGGCATGGCGCTGCCCCTCATCCGCCTGCCGGCACCTTCTCCCCGCATAGTGGCGGGGAGAAGGGAGCTGTCGCAATCGTCGGCGCCTTTTCTGTAACGTTGAAAATTGGCGAAAGCCTTGGTGCAGGCCCCTTTCTCCCCGTCACTAAACGGGGAGAAGGTGCCGGCAGGGCAATGAGGGGCAGCGCAAACTTCACGTTCATGTCCGCCTCGACACCTTACGGCGCCTTGACCTCCATCATGCCGGTGGCGGTACGGGCCGAATATTGCGGCCGGTACATATCCTCCACCGTTGCGGCCGGATGGGCGTAGATGCCCGGCGTCACGGCGCGCACGACATAGGCGAGCGTCAGATTGTGGTCGTGGTCGCCGTCGCTGGGGTTGAAGGCGGCGACGAAACGGTCGTCGCGGAATTCCAGATGCGCGGCGTCGGTCTGCGCCAGCCAGGAGAAGTTCGACAATTGCGCGCTGGAGACCAGGCCGGGATTGTCGATCTCGAAGCCGGCCGGCAAAAGGTCGGTAATCAAAAGGCGCGAAGGCCAGTTGTTCTGTTCGTTGACCTTGAGCACGACGACATAGCGTTCGTTCTGGGTTGCCTCCGTCACATTGGCTTCGGTGCCGTCGAGCTTGTAGTAGGTGCGCTCGATAGTGAAGCCGTCACCTCCCGCCGGCAAGGGCTGTACCGGCGACGCCACGGTGGTGACGACGGCCTGCAGCGGGGTCTTGCCGGTGTTGGCGATGGTGAGCGGGCTGTCGGCCAGATCACTGCCGTTGACCTGGCTGGAATAGCCGCCGGAATGCGGCGCGCCATTGACGGAAAGCGTGATCGAATCATTGCCTTCCTTCAGTGCCCGGGCCGCCAGCAGCATCCAGGATTCATCCTGGGTGCTGGTCCAGCGGACCTCGGCGCGTTGTTTGGTCACCAGCTTGATCAATTCCGGCACGATCGTCGGCGCCGGTTTTGATTCCGCCGCCAGCGCCAGCATCGCGGCGCCGTCCCGCAGCGCCGAGCCATAGTCCGACCGATAATAGTCATAGTCCGTGCTCGACTTGGCGAGCCGCAGCGCCGTCTGGAAGGTCGCTTCCGAACGCTGGGCGTCGCCATAGAGCGCCAGGCTCGCCGCCAGCTGGGCGACAGCCATCGGGCTGGTGAAGGCCTCGAGCTGGGTGTCCGCGTAATAGCGCAGATCGCCGATCGAGGCCTTCTTGTTGCGGGCGAGCACATAGAGCGCGTAGGCGATCTCGCTGCCGCGGTCCTGGACGTCCTGATCGTACCCAAGCGAGTTCTGAAGATTGCCCAGTGCCTGGTTCATGGCGAGCGCCGGCACGTCGTATTTCTGCTCGCGCGCCCTGGTCAGGAAGTCGGTGACATAGGCGTCGAGCCACAGATCGCCGGAGCCCGGGCCCCACAGGCCGAAGCTGCCGCCCGAAGCCTGGTGGCTCAGCACCTTGTAGATCGCGTCCTGGATGCGGCCACGCAGCTCGGGATCGCTCTCCATGCCGACGCCCGAGGCCATTTCGTTGACATAGAGCAGGGGCATCGCCCGGCTGGTGGTCTGCTCGGCGCAGCCATAGGGATAGCGGTCGAGCGTCATCAGGAGCGAAGGCACATCGAAGGCCGCCGCCTGCGAAACGCCGACACTGACCGAAGCGCCGTCGAGCAGGCTTGCCGCCAAAAGCTCCTTGTCGACGCGCAGCGCGCCGCCATCGCCCTTGAGGTCGACCACCATGCGGGTGGTGACCGGCAGTTGTGCCGGACGGACCGGCACGTAGAACGTCTGCTCGACCTTGGTGCCATCGGCGTGCGCTAGCTTGATGGTGAGCGAGGCATTGCCTGCCGTCTGTGCGATCAGCGGCACGGTCAGGGTCTGGCGCTTGCCCTGCGCTAGCGTCAGTTTCTGGGGCAGGGGCTTGTCGCCCGTCGAGAGGTCCCCCGTCGTGTCGATCGACAGCGCATAGTCGCCGGCCGGACCGTCGGTGTCCGCAATGTCGAGCCGCATGACGGCGGCGTCGCCGGGCGCCAGGAAGCGCGGCAGGCCGGCGGTGATCACCACCGGATCGCGCACGATCACGTCCGACTGGGCGTGGCCGACCGCTTCCTTGGTCCAGGCGACGGCCATGACGCGAACCGTGCCGTTGAACTGCGGAATATCGAAGTCGACGCGTGCTTTGCCGTCGGCATCGAGCTGCACCGGGCCGGAGAAGAAGGCGACCAGCTTTTCGGTCGGCGGACTGCCCTGCGCCTGCATGTTGGCGCCGTCGCCGCCGGTCCTGAGCTTGCCCATAGTGCCGAGAGAGCCGTCGATCAGGCGGCCGTAGAGATCACGGATTTCCATGCCCAGCATGCGCTGGCCGAAGAACCAGTTCTCCGGGTCCGGCGCCTTGTAGTTGGTCAGGTTGAGGATGCCGACATCGACAGCGGCGACAGTGACATAGGCATTGCTGCCCGGCTCCACGCCGGCGACCGCGACCGGGATCGACAGCTGTTGGCGCGGCATGGTCTTGTCCGGCGGGGTGAGGGTGACGGCAAGCTTCTTCGAGCCCGGGTCGACCTTCAGCCATTTCACGCCGATGGCGCGGGCCGGCATGCGGCTTTCCTGCGCGTCGCCAGGTCGGAACAGGGTTGCCGTGACATAGGCGCCGGCGCCCCAGTCGTCGCCGACCGGGATGTCGACCGTGCCCCCGCCGGCCGGCACCGACGCCGTGACGGTCTTCAACAGCTTGTCGGAACCGATGTTGACCAGAAGTTCGCCGGCAAAGTGCGGCGAGACTTTGAGCCTGGCCACTTCGCCGGCGGCATAATTGTCCTTGTCGAGGGCGATCTCGAGACCATCAGGCGTTTCGGTGGTGGTGGAGGAGACATACCAGCCGCCATCGAACTCATAGCTGGTCGCGGGTCCTTCCGGATCCGCCGTCTCGACCTCGAACCGGTAGCGGCCCCAGTCGACCGGGATCGACACTGTCGCCTCGCCATCGGCGCTAAGGTCGACCTGGCCATTGGCGATCGATTTGGTGAAGGTGACAGGTTCGTAATTCCATGAGTTGTTGGAGCGGTACCACTGGTAATTGCGCTCGACCTTGACCAGCGACCATTGCGCACCTTTCAGCGCCTCGCGCTTGCCGTCGGGGTCGACGGCAAGCAGGCTGAACTTCGCCGTGCCGCCCTGCGGCACCTCGTCGTCAGCGAAATCCGGCCGGATGCCGATCATGTGGCCTTGCGGGCGGATGCCGATATTAAGCGAGCGCTCGATTGCGCGGCCGCCGGTCTCACGCATACGGACCGTCACCTTGGCGTCGATGAGCTTCGTGGTCGACGGCAGTTGCTCGACGGAGACCGGGAAGGTCGCCTTGCCATCCTCGCCGACCACCGGAAGATCGGTGAACGGGGTGACGGTCGGTTCCGACGACTGCTCGTCGGCAAGGCCAAAGGAATAGCCGTTGAAGCGGTCCCAGTCACGCGCGGTCGACAGGGTCAGTTCGCCTTCGAGCGCGAGGCCAGCAGCCGGTGCGCCATAGAGAAAGCGGCCGTCGACGGTGATGTTGGCGGTTTCGCCCTGCGCGATCTCCTGCTTGTCGGCCTTCATGTCGAATTCGATGCGGTCCGGCACGAAATCCTCGACCAGGAACATCTGGCTGGCGACGGCCGGTTGCTTGGGATCGGTATAGATCGATACCGACCAGGTGCCGCGCATGGCGTTTGGCTGGAGCGGCAGATCGACGGCGTGCCCGCCGGCTGACGCGCCATCGCTGACGACGCGGCGATCCTCGACGCCGTCCGGGCGCGAGAAGATGAAGGTCAGCGGCAGGTTCTCGACCGCCTTGGCGGCGCCGTCACGGGCAAGAGCCGCAACATGCACCTCCTCGCCGGCGCGGTAGATGCCGCGCTCGGTCCAGGCGAAGACATCGAGCGCGCCCGGCGCTGCGCGTCCAGTGACGCCGCGGTCGGACAGGTCGAAACCGGCGCGGGCCATGTCGAGGAAGACAAAGTCGTTATCGCCCTGCCTGGCCATCAGCACGGCCGGCACCATGCCGCCGTCGCCGCGCGTCAGGCCGGGATTGAACACGGCATGACCATCGGCATCCGAAGTCGCGGTGCCGAGGATCTCGTTGTTGCGGGCAACCAGCGTCAGTTCGGCGCCCGTTATCGGCTTGGCGCTGCCCAGCGAACGGGCATAGACATTGAGCCCGTCCTGACCGGTATAGGTCGAGAGGCCGATATCGGAAACGACGAACCATTGCGTGGCCATCGAGTTGTAGTCGTCGCTCTTCTCGCTGACAGCCTGGGCAGTCAGCACATAGACGCCGGGCTTGCGCCGCGGCAGCGCCTCGTCGACCGGGAAGGAGGTGGTGACCTCCTTGTTCAGGTCGTTGGCGATGTCGAGCTGGCCTTCCCAGACCGGCTCGCCCATCTGCTCGGAAATGTTTGAGATGTCGTAGCTGTCGAGCTGATGCAGGAACTGGTAGCCGGACAGAAGCTGGGCCAGCGAGCGGTCGCCGATGCGATAGAGCTTCATCTCGGCGGCGTTCATGTTGACGGTGACGACGGGGATGCCGCGGCGCGCACCGGCCGGCAGCACGAAGCTGTCGCCGGTGAAGCGGGCCGAAGGCGCACGGTCCTGCACGTAGATCGACAGCACGACGGGCGCGGCGGTCACTTCGCCGATGGCGGCCGGCAGGCCGGCGCGGAAGGTCACGTCATAATGCTGGCCGTGTTCCAGTCCTTCGACGCAAATCTGCTTGTCCTTGGCTTCAACGCCTTTGGGCGGCTGGTTGTCGACGGTGACGAATTGTGCGTAATCGACGCCGGTCTTGACCAATTCCTCGGAGAATTGGGCGCAGATGCGCGGGGCGCTGGTGTCGGCATCGACGGTGTGGTCGATGACGCGGAAACCCTTGCGAGCCTTGAGATCAGAATAGTCGGCCTGGACCGCAGGCGAAGGTACCAGGGCAAGGCTGGCTTCATAGGCCTGCAGGGCGGGGCGATAGAGGTCGCGCTTGTCGAGGCCGGAGCCGATGAGCGCCAGCGTCTCCGCCCGCGTCCTGGCTGTACGCAGGAGCTTGTAGGCATTGAAGGCGGCCGAAGTACCGTTTGCCGGCAAGGTGGAGGCCTCGGATGTGTTGGCCGCCGGCTGCACGGCAAGCATTTCGCGCGCCAGGTTGAGCCAGAGCTGGCCATCGTCGGGCATGACAGAGACCGCGGCCTCGTATTTCTGCACGGCAGTGCGATGATCGCCGGTGAGCACCGCCTGCTCGGCCGCCGTGGTCAGCGCGGCCATGCCCTCGGTCGGCCTGTCATAGGCCGGGCCGAGCAGCCGGTTACGGTATTGCTGGGCCTGGTCAGCCATCCAGTTGGGGAAGAAGGCGAGTTCCGGCGGCGCGCCGATGTCGGGGTCGCCGTCGATATTGACGACCTTGCCCGCGACCGCGCCGTTGAAGGGCTTCAACTGGTTATAATCGGATTTGAGGAAGCACCATTTGGCCTTGGTGTTATAGGTGAAGGCGCGGCAGGCGGGATCGCCCAGGCAGGTGGTCTTGCATTGATCGAGCGTGACGTTCTGGTCGGACCGGAGGTCGAAACCGAAATAGTCGGAATTGTCGGTCGTTGCGACTCGCCGTGCTTCGGCCGCTTGCGCGACGTTACCCCAGGCCAAGACATTGGCCCAGGCGAAGAAGAGAAGGATCAGGAAAGACAGACGACGAGCCGCGCGCATTGCCATAACACCCTCCAGACAATTTGCAGACGTCCGGGCATGTTCAAGCTTCACTCAGGCTTGTCAACATGAGGACGCGGCAGGGTTCCGCCTGCCAACGGTTTCCTTTCCGGCCAACAGCCGGTAGTACCTCCATAGGACAGGGGATCACGCATTCTTGCGGCAACGCAAAAGGTGTGAATTCCAAGCCCGTCCTATTTCAGACAATTGGATTGTGGCCCCTTTACGAGCGCTTCAGAACTTCATTCCAATTTTAGGTTTGTAAAGTAGGTTGTCTTAATGCCGGCGTATGAAAGGCAGATGTCAGGGGGTACCGAGCCAAAGCGCGTGCTTTCGCGCGCGCTGCTTCTGGCCGTGATCTGCTGCTCCCTGATCGCCGGACTGGGACCGGCGGCCGCCTTCGAAATCTTCGGCATCAAGCTGTGGGGCTCATCGAGCGACGAGAATGCCGACATCGTCGATCCGATGCGCTACGCCGTGACCATCTCCGCGCCCGACGCCGACAAGGACCTGGTAAAAAAGCTCGAAAACGCCTCGGCGCTGAAGAGCGACGAAGATCATCCCGTCTCCGGCTCGCTCGGTCTGATGGCCAAGGCGCGTAGCGATCGAGAACAGCTTGTGGCGGCGCTCTACGCCGATGCCCGCTACGAAGGCGTCGTCACCATCACCATCGAGGGCAAGCCGCTGGACGAATTGCCGCCGGACGCCGAATTCAAGGGTCCGCAGCCCATTCCCGTGGCCGTCAACATCGCCGCGGGTCCCAAATTCACCCTCGGCGATATCCGGCTGGAGGGTGACGCCGCTGGACTGATGAGCGCCGATTACGGCCTGATATCAGGCGGCGACGCTGGGTCTGGCGCGGTGCTCAAGGCCGAGGCGCTGATCGTGCGCATGCTGAAGGAGCAGGGCAGGCCGCTGGCCGAGGTGACCAGCAGGCACATCGTCGCCGACCATGACACGTCGACCCTCGACGTGACGCTGACGGTTGCTGCCGGGCCAGTCGCCGGCTATGGCGCGACCACGGTGGAAGGCACCGAGAAGGTCGACCGCGACTTCACCGAATACATGACCGGGCTGAAACGTGGCCGGCAATACTCGCCTCAGGAGATCGACGATGCGCGCGACAGGCTGCTGGCGCTCGAGGTCTTCAACAGCGTGACTTTCAAGGAGGCCGACAAGCTCGATGCCGAGGGCAACATTCCGATCGGTGTCCAGGTCAGCGAGCGCAAGCCGCGTTATTTCGGGCTGGGCGGCACCTTCTCGAATACGGAAGGGCTGGGGCTGGAGGGGTATTGGGGCCATCGCAACCTGTTCGGCCGGGCCGAGAAGCTGCGCATCGACGGAGCCATCAGCGGCATCGGCAGCAATGACCTGTCCGAATTGAACTACAATGCCGGCATCATGTTCGAGAAACCCGGCGTGATCGGGCCGGCATCTAAATTCTTCGCCGGCATCAAGACCGTGCTCGAACATCCCGACGCCTACGACCATTTCTCGGTCAAGGGCAACACCGGCCTGTCCTATGAACTGACCAAGAACCAAACCGTGTCGGCCGAGGTCGCGCTCGACTATTCACGCATCCACGATTCCTTTGGCAAACATAAATACCTGATCGCCAGCATCCCGCTGCAATATGTCTATGACAACAGGGACGTCAGGCTGAACCCGACCAAGGGTTTCAGGTTGCTGGCCTATGCCGAGCCGAGCTACGACATATTGAGCGGTGCCGCCTTCCTCAAGCTGAAGGGCGAGGGATCGGCCTATCAGTCGCTGGATACCGCTTCGAAATTCGTGCTGGCGGAACGTGTCGCACTTGGCTCGATCGTCGGCACCAGCCTGCAGAACGTGCCTGCCGACCGGCGTTTCTATTCCGGCGGCGGCGGCTCGGTGCGCGGCTATGCCTATCAGGGCATCGGCCCCAAGGATTTCACCGGCCAGCCGATCGGCGGCCTGTCCTTCTTCGAGACCTCGGTTGAAATGCGTATCGCCATCACCGACACGATCGGCATCGTGCCGTTCGTCGATGCCGGCACGGTATCGACCAAGTCGTTCCCCGATTTTTCCGACGTCAAGGTGGGCGCCGGCGTCGGCTTGCGCTATGTGACGCCATTCGGGCCGCTGCGTATCGACGCCGCCGTGCCGCTCAACCGCGACCCAGGCGACCCTCATTTCGGCATCTATGCCGGCATTGGCCAAGCGTTTTGAACATGAAGACGGTCTGGCGCATCCTTCGCATTTTTCTCTACACGCTGCTGATCGTGGTAGCAGGCGCCATCGGCGCGCTTTTCGTGCTGACCAAGACCGAGCGTGGACGCGACAATCTCGCCGGCATCATTTCGCGCCTGGCCTCGAGCGACGAGCGTAAGGTCACCGTCAGCGGCATCGACGGTATCTGGTCGGGCGCGCTCAGTGTCGACCATGTCGTGCTGGAGGACCGCGAGGGCGCCTGGCTGGTGGCGCGCAAGGTGGCCATCGACTGGTCGCCGCTGGCACTGTTGTCCAAAAACTTCAGCGCCGACCGCATCGCGGCGGAGCGCATCGAACTTGCGCGTCTGCCGGTGGCCGGCACGCAGCAGCCGGCGCAAGGCGGCGCGACGACGCTGCCGGTTTCCATTGATATCAAGCAGATCGACTTGCCGGAAGTCGCGCTTGGCCAACAACTGGCCGGCAGCGGCATCGCCGAACTCGCCGCCAAGGCCTCGGTGAAGGCCGACGCCGCACCGCTGTCGGTCGAGACGGTGCTCAACATTACCCGCCATGACGGCAAACAGGGCAATGTCGACGCGCAGATCCATTTCGCGCCAGCGGACAACAAGCTCGACCTCAACCTCAAGGCGTCGGAACCGGCCGGCGGCATCATCGCCAATCTGCTCAATCTGCCGGACACGCCGCCGGTCGACATCGTCGTCTCGGGCACCGGCCCGCTGGCCAACTGGAGTGGCGTCGGTACCTTCCTTGTCGATCATCGGATCGTAACCCAGCTCACCGGCCGCCATCAGCTCACCGACAAGGGTAACTATCTCGAAGCCAAGGGCGACGGCGATTTCGCCCGCTTCCTGCCGGAGAACCTGAAACCATTGTTTGCCGGTAAGACCAGCTTCGATATGGCGGGCACTGCCACGACGGCGGGCGGGATCAGTGTCGACCGGGCCAACATCGACAGTGATGCCGTGCACGGCACCGCGACCGGTATCGTCGACCCCGCCGGAGCCAGCGATCTTTCGGTCGAACTCGCCGCCAAGGGGCCACCCGTGGTGGTTAGCGTCGGCAGCAAGGCGCAGCCGATCACGCTGGCGATCAAGAATGCCACCGCCCGGGCGTTCGGCGACGGCAAGGCGCCGGTCGTCGATATCGGCGCCTCCTTCGTTTCGATCGTCGTCGGCGGCACGCGGCTAGACGACCTGGCGGCGCAGATACACTCCGACGGTTTCGACATCCAGAACCGCACCGGGCCGGTTACCGTCAAGCTTGGGGCCGGTGGCCTGAAAACCGACGTCGCGACGCTGGCGCCGCTGGTCACTGGCAAGGTCGATGTCGGCCTGGCTGGTTCCCTCAGCAAGGACGCCATTGTCATCGATCAGGGCACGCTCCGGTCCGATGCGCTCAATGCCTCGCTGACGGCGACCGTGGCGCTCGCCGACCTGTCGATGCAGCTCAAGATGAATGCCGATGCCGTGGCGACCGCCTTCCCGCAGCAGATCGCCTCGGTGCTCGGCGGGCGGGTGAAGTTCTCGGCCACAGCGTCGCGCGATCCGCAGGGCTCGTTCGCCGCCAACTCGATCGAACTCACGTCCGGTTCGCTCAGCGCCAGCGGTACCGCCAGCATGCAAGGTACCGACATCCTGGCCGATATCAAAGGCAGGCTGGGGGATGTTTCGGTGCTGTCGCCGACGGTCGGCGTCCCGGTCGAGGGCGGTGTCGATTTCGCCCTGTCGGCAAGCGGCGCCATGACCGCGCCGGATTTCACGGTTTCCGCCAACAGCGATAGCCTGACGGCCTCGGGCCGCACGGTGAAGTCGATCAAGCTGACCGCGAGCGGCAAGGCCGACATTGCTAGCCCTTCCGCCAATGTTTCGCTGACCGGCGCCGTCAACGACCAGCCGCTCGACATCAAGGCGGCGCTGGTGACGAGCGAAGGCAAGCGCTCGATCAATGGCTTTGCGGTGTCGCTGGGTGACAACAAGGTGTCGGGCGATCTGGCACTGGATGACAAGTTCATGCCGCTGGGCACGCTCATTCTTTCCGCGCCTGCAATCGATCAGCTTGCGGCGCTGGCCGGCCAGGCGGTGACCGGCGACATCAACGGCACCATTCGCTTTGCCAAGAGTGGCGACGTGCCCTCCGTTGCCATTGACGCGAAGAGCACGTCGATCGCGCGCGGCGAGGTGACGGCCAGCACAATCGCCGTCAATGCCTTGATTGCGAACTATCTCAAGGCGCCGGCGATTTCAGGCTCGATCAAGGCCGATGCTGTAACGTCAGGGACCACCCAAGTCGGCGGCATCATCGTCGATCTGAGGCGCGACGGAGACTGGACGAATTTTGCCGGCGGCGCCACCGTATCCGGTATTCCAGCGAAGGCGGCGGGGCGCGTGAAGATCGCCGATGGCGTCACCAGCGTCGAGATCGCCTCGGGCGAGGCTACGATTCGCGGCATCAAGGCGGCAATTGCCGAGCCATCTATGCTCAGTATCGCCGATGGCACCACCAGCATCGAAAAATTAGCGCTCGATGTCGGCGGCGGCTCGGTGGCGCTGTCCGGTACCGCCGGCCAGACGCTCGATCTCGCGGCAAAGGTCTCCGCCTTGCCGGCTGCCCTTGCCAACGGCTTTTCGCCCGGCCTCGATGCCGCTGGAACGCTTGATGGCAGCGCTGAGGTAACGGGCTCGCCGTCGGCTCCGGACGTCCGGTTCAATGTGCAACTGGCCGGTGTCGAAACAAGCCAAACCCGCCAGACTGGGCTTGGGCAGCTCGCAGTCGACGCGGCCGGCCGCTACACCATGGCCGGCGGCGTCGTCCTCGACCACGCGACGCTCTCCGGTGACAAGGTTTCCGGTCAAGCTGCCGGCACGATCAATCCGAACGGCGCCAGCGATTTCGCCCTTGACCTCGTCTCATCCGGTCCAAGTCTGCCGCTCACGGTCGGAAGCGCCGAGAGTCCCATCAAGATCGAGGTCCGGTCGCTGTCGGCAAAGATGGCGGGCGAGAGCACGCGGGCCCGATTGGATATGTCCGCGATCCTGCCCTCGATCGCCACGAGACCGGCGAAGGTGGACGGACTGAGCCTGGCATTGCACTCGGATGCGTTCGATCTGAAGAACCGCGCCGGGCCGGTTTCGGGCACAGTTTCGGTGGATAGGGTTGGGCTCGACAATCCCACCATCGCGCCGCTGATCGCCGGCAAGGTCACGGCCGCGCTCAGCGGGCGCCTGTCAGCCGACGCTGTCGCCATCGACAGCGGCTCGCTCAAAAGCGACGCGCTCAACAGCCAGGTCGCCGGCCTGGTGTCGCTGCGTGACGGCGCCATCGACCTCAAGCTGAAGACGGATGCTCCATCGTCGGCCCTGCCGGCCGCAGCACGCGGCATGCTTGGCGAACGGGCGCAGTTGAGCGCCACGCTGAAGCGCGAGCCCAACGGTAATATCGCCATAGGCGGATTGACGCTGGCCTCCGGCGCGCTGACCGCACAGGGGCAGGCGAGCCTTGCCGACAATACGCTGGCCGCCGACATCAAGGGCGTGCTGGGCGATGTTTCGCTGCTGTCGAAGGATGCCAAAGGCGCTATCGCCTTTG
The DNA here is from genome assembly GCF_006440955.1 of Mesorhizobium sp. B2-8-1. Classification (NCBI taxonomy): domain Bacteria; kingdom Pseudomonadati; phylum Pseudomonadota; class Alphaproteobacteria; order Hyphomicrobiales; family Phyllobacteriaceae; genus Mesorhizobium; species Mesorhizobium sp. B2-8-1. Next base: position 15,983 of record NZ_VFTX01000006.1, read on the forward strand.
CGCTGAATGCGCAGGGCCCGGCGACCGCGCCGGATCTGTCGCTGACCGTCGACAGCGACAAGCTTTCGGTGGCGTCGCGCGAGATCACCGGGCTCAGACTAACCGCCACCGGCAAAGCCGACGCGGCCAAGCCGGCGGCCAATGTGCAGCTGACAGGCAATGTCGCGGGCCAACCCTTGCAAGGCAGTGCGGTGCTGGCGACCGCGGACGGCAAGAGCGCCATCAATGGCCTGCTTTTGTCGCTGGGCCAAAACAGGATTTCCGGCGACCTGGCGCTGGACGACAAGTTCATACCCGAAGGCACGATCTCTCTCGACCTGCCCGATATAGGACCGCTTGCCGCACTGGCGCTGGAAAAAGCGGAAGGTGATGTGCGCGGCACGATTGCGTTCTCGAAGAACGGTGCCGCACCGCAGGTCGCCATCAAGGCTACGACCGCCTCGGTCACGCGCGGCGATCTTCAGGCGAAGGCCGTGTCGATCGACGCATTGATCGCCAATTACCTCGCCGCTCCGGTCATCTCCGGAAAAATCCATGCCGACACCGTCACGTCGGGCGGCACGGTGATCAGCGGCATCGATGTCGACCTGAAGCGTGACGGCGACTGGACCGGCTTTTCCGGCGGCGCGACGGTGAAAGGAATTCCGGCGAGGGCCGCGGGCCGCGTGAAGGCGGCAAACGGCACGACGACCATAGAGCTTGCTTCCGGCGAGGCGACCGTCCAAGGCATAAAGGCTGCCATCGCGCAGGCTTCGACCGTCACCATCGCCAATGGCACGACGACGCTGGACAGGCTGGTGCTCAACCTGGGCGGCGGCACGGCGACGGTGACCGGCAAGATCGGGCAGGCGCTCGACATCAACGCGGCGCTGGCGCGGGTGCCGATCTCGCTTGCCAACAGTTTTTCGCGGGGTCTCGATGCCGCCGGTTCGATTTCGGGCACGGTGAAGGTCACCGGGGCACCAGCCAGCCCCAGTGTGGCGTTCAACCTCGACGCTGCCGGCGTGCAGACTTCGCAGACCCGCGGCGCGGGGGTCGGTGCGGTGAGTGTCTCTTCCTCCGGCACCTTTGCCGGCAACAAGCTGACCTTCAACGCCAATGTCAGCGATGGGGCCGGCCTTGGTCTCAAGGGGGGCGGCACGGTGACGACATCAGGCACGCCGGCGCTCGCGCTTGACTTCAATGGCGCTGTGCCGTTCGGCATCCTCAGTCAGAAGCTCGCCGCGCAAGGCCTGTCGCTGACGGGGACCGCCAATGTCAATGTGCAGGTACGTGGTCCCGCGACATCGCCGGTCATCGGCGGCAGCATCAGCACGTCGGGCGCCCGCCTGCTCGACGCGCGTTCCGGGCTTGCGGTCAACGACATCGCAGCCGAAATTTCCATCGGCAATGGCGTCGCCAGGATCAACCGGCTGACCGGGACGCTGTCGACGCGCGGCAGCCTGTCGGCCAGCGGCACGGTCGGTATCAATCCGGCGCAGGGGTTCCCGGCCGACCTGTCGATCAAGCTCACCGACGGCCGCTACACCGATGGGCGGGTGGTCACCGCCAACCTTGGCGGCGACCTGACGATCAAAGGACCGCTGACGTCGGCACCGGTGATTGCCGGCACCGTCAACCTTGCCAAGACCGTGATCACCGTTCCGGACAAATTGCCGGGTTCGCTTTCGGCGCTCGATGTCAAACACAAGAACGCGCCCGGCGCGGTCAGGGCGCAGGACAAGGCATTGCGCCCGGCCACGACCAGCGGCAACACGGGTGGCAGCGGCCTTGTGCTGGATGTCACCGTCAACGCGCCGAACCAGATCTTCATCCAGGGCAGGGGCGTGGACGCCGAACTCGGCGGCTCGCTCAGGCTGACCGGTCCGGCCTCATCGCCGCAAGCGGTCGGCACTTTCACGCTGCAACGGGGGCGGCTGTCGATTCTCGGCAAGCGGCTGACCTTCACCGAGGGCACGGTCGGCTTTTCCGGCTCGCTGGTGCCCTATCTCAACCTGACCGCGACAACGACCACGAGCAGCACCACCGTCACCATCGTGGTGTCGGGCGAGGCGACCAATCCGAAATTCACCTTCACCTCGGTGCCGGCGCTGCCCGAGGACGAGGTGCTGGCGCAACTGATCTTCGGGCGGTCCATGTCGAACCTGTCGCCGCTGCAGATCGCGCAACTGGCCGAAGCCGCCGGGCAACTCGCCGGTGTCGGCGGCTCGACGTCGCTGCTGGAAAACCTGCGCAGCGCGATCGGCGTCGACGATCTCGATGTCACCACCGACGAAAAGGGCGGCACGGCGGTTTCTGCCGGCAAGTACCTCAACGACCGCACCTATGTGACGATCCAGAAAGGCGACAAGCCGGGCTCGGGCAAGGCCACGATCGACCTCAACGTGGGACGTGGCGTCAAACTGCGCGGCGAGGCGACGGACGCCGGCGAAGCCAAGGGCGGCATCTTCTACGAGAAGGAATATTGAAGCGGAGACTTGGGCTGGCCCTCATCCTGGCGAGGGCTGGTCCTGTCGCAAACCGCGCCAATGTCTCAGTTTAATCGCCTGAAGAGATTTAGTGGAAATCCGTCGCGCACTAGCAATTTTGCGCCAAGACTGTCGCTATCACGCGAACCGCTCCCCCTCCAAAGTTGCACATTCGTCAATATGTTCCCAACCATGCCGTCTTTGACATCATGGCCTGGATGCGGAATGTTAATCGGCGGAAAGCCAACAATGGGAGTTAGTCATGACAATCTACAAGAGTAATGGCGATAGCGTTCCGGATCACATCCTGGCCATGGCCGAAGAGGCCAAGTCGGGTAAGGTCGATCGCCGCGAATTCCTCGCGCTCGCCAGCGTCTTCGGCGCTTCGACGGCCATGGCCTATGGCCTTCTGGGGCTCGCCGCCCCGACGCCGGCCAAGGCCGAGGACGTGCAGGGTAAGAAAGGCGGCGTGCTCAAGGTGGCAATGTCGGTCAAGGATCCCAAGGATCCGCGCACGGCCGACTGGTCGGAAATCTCCAATGCCGAGAGGCAGGCGCTCGAGCCGCTGGTGAAATACACCCACCAGTACACATTCGCGCCCTATCTCCTGGAAAGCTGGGACATCAATGACGACGCCACCGAGTACACGCTGCATGTGCGGCCGGGCGTCGAATGGAACAATGGTGACAAGTTCACCGCCGACGACGTGATCTACAATTTCACCCGCTGGGCCGACAAGGCCGCGGAAGGCAACTCCATGCCGGGCCGTCTCGGCAGCCTCGTCGATGACAAGACCAAGAAATTGCGCGAAGGGTCGGTCATCAAGGTCGACGACATGACCGTCAAGCTGAAGCTCACCAAACCCGATATCGCCATCATCCCCAACCTGACCGATTATCCGGCACTGGTGGTGCACAAGAGCTTCGACGAGAAGGGCGCCAACTTCAAGAACTGCCCGATCGGTACGGGTCCGTTCGAGCTCGTCTCCTACGACGTCGGCCAGAAGGTCGTCTACAAGCGCCGCGAGACCGGCAAGTGGTGGCAGGGCGAAGCCTTCCTCGATGGCGTCGAGTTCATCGATTACGGCACCGATCCGGCCGCAACGGTTTCGGCCTTCGAATCGGGCGAAGTTCAGACCAACCATGAGACGACCGCCGACTACGTCAAGATCATCGCAGACGTCGGCGCACCGCCTTCCGAGGTCGTGACCGCCGCCACCGTGGTGTCGCGCTTCAACGTCAACGCCAAGCCTTATGGCGACCAGAAAGTGCGTCAGGCGATGTGTCTGGCCGTCGACAACTCGGTGGTGCTGCAGCTCGGCTACGGCAATGCCGGCACGCCGGCCGAGAACCACCATGTCGCGCCGATCCATCCCGAATATGTCGAGCTGCCCAAAATCAAGCGCGACATCGCCAAGGCCAAGCAGATGCTGACGGAAGCCGGCGTGATCGATTTCGAACACGAGCTGATCAGCAACGACGAGGACTACCATAAGAACACCACGGACGCGATCGCGGCCCAACTGCGCGAGGCTGGCATCAAGGTGAAGCGCACCGTGCTGCCGAGCTCGACCTTCTGGAACGACTGGACGAAATATCCGTTCTCGGAAACCAACTGGAACATGCGTCCACTTGGCATCCAGGTCATCGCCATCGCCTACCGCTCGGGTGAAGCCTGGAACGAGACGGCCTACGCCAATCCGGACTTCGACAAGAAGGTCAACGAGGCGCTCGGGATCGCCGACGCGGAGAAGCGCAAGGTGGTGATGAAGGACATCGAGCAGATGCTGCAGGATTCCGGCATCATCATCCAGCCTTACTGGCGCAAGCTCTACATCAACATCAAGCCCGAGGTGAAGAACCACTCGATGCACCCCACCTACGAGCACGACTTCGGCAAGGTCTGGCTCGATCAGGCGTGACCCACAGCCTGTCGGGAGCGGGGCGCCAGCGCCTTTCGCTCCCGCGGCATCGCCGCCGTTGCATTGGATGCAGCGGCGGCGTGACGTCACAAGGTTTTTGATACAGGGTTGAACCTATCTGACCCCAACCCGGCCGGCAGGGGGGTACAATGTTCTCATTCATCGCCAGACGCATCGGCACGATACTGCTCACGATGCTGTGCCTGACGCTGGTCGTCTTCTTCCTCGTCAATCTGGAACCCAACCTGAAGAAGCTGGCGATCAGCCAGACCGAGATGCACACCTCGGCCGAACAGCTGGAAAGCTGGCTGGTCAATCACGGCTACCGGCAGAACTTTTTCGTGCGCTACGGCCAGTGGCTCGGCGTCGTGCCCAAGCAGCCGGTAACCGATCCGGCGACCGGTAAGCCGGCGCAGCGCTTCTCTTTCTGCAATGATCCGGCCGAGCCGAAGTTCTCCGGCGTGCTCCAGGGTGATTTCGGCTGCTCGACCAAATTCAAGACCACGGTGGGGGCCAAGCTATTCCCTGCGCTCGGCGCCACGGGCATCCTGATGTTCTGTGTGCTGGCGGTGATGGTGCCGGTCTCGCTGCTGATCGGCATCCTGGCCGGCATGCGCGAGGGGTCGCGCACCGACCGGGTGCTGTCGGTCGCCTCGATCGCCTCGACGGCGACGCCCGAATATGTATCGGGCGTCATCTTTACCGTCATCTTCGCCTCCTGGCTTGGCTGGCTGAACGGATCCGCCGCATCGGCAAGCCAGGGCATCACCTTCTATAACTTCACGCTGCCGGTGATCACGCTGGCCATCTACGGCATCGGCTACATCGCGCGCATGACGCGTGCCTCGATGGTCGAGGTGATGACGCAGCAATATATCCGCACCGCCCGGCTGAAGGGTCTTTCCTTCAAAAGCGTGGTGGTCAAGCACGCGCTGCGCAACGCTCTGATCGCGCCCTTCACCGTGATCATGCTGCAGTTTCCGTGGCTGCTCACCGGCGTCGTCATCGTCGAGGTGATGTTCCGCTATCAGGGCTTCGGCTACACGCTGGTCGAGGCCGCAGGCAACAACGACATCGACCTTTTGCTCGGCTGCTCGCTGGTATCGGTGTTCATCGTCCTGATCACGCAGCTCATTTCCGATGTCGGCTACGCGTTCCTCAATCCGCGCATTCGGGTCCAGTAGGGGAGACGGCGCATGCAAGCCCAATATATCGGCGCCTCCACCGTCGTCCTCGAAGTGCTCTGGCGCTTCTGGCCGGTCTGGCTCGCGCTTCTCATCGTCATGGGCGCGAGCTTCCTCTACAAGAAGAAGCTGGCTCTCTACGGCCAACTGTTCGACAGCGGCGTCGGCATAGCGGGGGTGGCCATCTGCCTGTTCTGGCTGTTCACGGCGATCTTCGCCTCGACCATCTCGCCTTTCGATCCGCTCGGCCAGATTCCCATCATGAAGGATACACTGCCCGGAGCCATCGAACCGCAATCGGGCCTCGCTTATCTATTCGGTGGCGACAAGCTCGCCCGCGATGTCTTTTCACGCATGGTCTATGGCAGCCAGATCGTCCTGATCATCGCGCCGGCGGCGACCGGCTTCGCGCTCATGGTCGGCATCACGCTCGGCCTGCCGGCCGGCTATTATGGCGGCAAGATCGATACCGTTTTGTCGTTCCTGGCCAATCTCGTGCTGGCCTTCCCGGTTATCCTGCTGTTCTACCTCCTGGTGACGCCGGGCATCATGGACACGCCGATCCCCTACGCGCTGGCCGGCGTTTTCTTCCTGTTCCCGATTATTTTCTTCTGCGTGCTGTTCTGGACGCGCTACAAGAACCGTTCCGACCGGATCTACATCCTGCTCGGACTGACGCTGGTGGTCGGCGGCTGGATCTATGCCGGCCTAGTGTTCGATGCCGACCCGCTGAAGATCGTGCATATCGATCCCAACCAGCTCAACATCTTCGTGGCGGTGGTGTTCGCCTCCAGCCCGGGCGTGTTCCGCATCGTGCGTGGCCTGACCATGGATATCAAGACGCGGGACTATGTGGCGGCGGCCCAGACGCGCGGTGAGTCGCCATGGTACATCATGCTGTGGGAGATCCTGCCCAATGCGCGCGGACCGCTGATCGTCGATGCCTGCCTGCGCATCGGCTACACAACCATCCTGCTCGGCACGCTGGGCTATTTCGGCCTCGGGCTGGCGCCGGAAAGTCCCGACTGGGGCACTGCGATCAAGGATGCCAGCCGGCTGCTGCGTTCCTTCATCCACCCGGCACTGCCGCCGACGATCGCGCTGATGTCGTTCGTGCTGGGGCTAAACCTGCTCGCCGATTCCCTGCGCGAGCAATCGATGAAGGATTGATGGCGGGGTCCTCGACCCTACTTGCCCGGAAGAACCAAGGATTGGAGCGACCCATGAACGAGGCAGTTCGAAATCCGGCCAGGCCGAACAATGGGCCGATCATCGAGATCGAGAACCTGTCGATCTCCTTCTTCACCCGCAAGGGCGAGATACCGGCCGTGATGGATTTTTCCTGCACGGTCATGCCCGGCGAGGCGATGGGCATTGTCGGCGAATCCGGCTGCGGCAAGTCGACCGTGTCGCTCGGCATCATGCGCGACCTCTCCAACATCGGGAAGATTGTCGGCGGCAAGATCAAGTTCCAGGGCAAGGACATGGGCGAGCTCTCCGAGGAGGAGCTGCGCAGCATCCGCGGCAACAAGATCGCCATGATCTACCAGGAGCCGATGGCGAGCCTGAACCCGGCGATGAAGATCGGCCAGCAGTTAATGGAAGTGCCGCTGATCCATGACAAGGTGTCGAAGGAAGAGGCCTATAAACGTGCGCTCGAAATGGTGCGCTCGGTGAAGCTTCCCGATCCGGAACGCATGATGCGCTCCTATCCGCACCAGCTTTCGGGCGGCCAGCAGCAGCGCATCGTCATCGCCATGGCGCTGCTGTCGAAGCCGGCGCTGCTTCTCCTCGACGAGCCGACGACGGCGCTCGACGTAACGGTGGAGGCGGGCATCGTCGAACTGGTCAAGGGGCTGGGCGAGAAGTTCGGCACCTCGATGATCTTCGTGTCGCACAATCTTGGCCTGATCCTGGAGACCTGCGACCGCATCACGGTGATGTATTCGGGCGAGGCCGTCGAGACCGGCAAGATCAAGGACGTGTTCGACCGGATGCGCCATCCCTATACGCAGGGCCTTTTCCGCTCGATTCCACTGCCGGGCGCCGACAAGAACTCGCGGCCGCTGATCTCGATCCCCGGCCAGCTGCCCCTGCCGCATGAAAGGCCGAAGGGCTGTAATTTCGGTCCGCGCTGCCACCATTTCGTCGAGGGCGTCTGCAACGCCGCCGAAATCCCGATGATCGAAGTCGCGGGACATGAAGGTCATTTCTCGCGCTGCGTGCGCTTCAACGAAATCGATTGGGACGCCCTGCCGCCCGGCGCCAAAAAGGTCAATGAGAAGGTCGTGCCTGGCGCACCGGTACTCAAGATCGAGGACTTGAGAAAATACTACAAGGTTGGCGGCAGCGAGGTGTTCGGCTCAAGCGAGGGCCGCGTCGTCAAGGCCAACGAGACGATTTCGTTTACGGCGCGCGAATCCGAAACCGTCGCCATTGTCGGCGAATCCGGGTGCGGAAAATCGACGCTGGCCAAAGTACTGCTCGGGCTCGAGACGGCGAGCTCCGGCAAGGTCACGCTCGCCAACAAGGAAATCCAGTCGACCGGCATCGAGAGCCGCAGCGTCGACACGGTGTCGTCGATCCAGATGGTGTTCCAGAACCCGTTCGATACGCTCAACCCCAGCCATTCGGTCGGCTCGCAGATCATCCGCACACTGGAAAAATTCAACGTCGGCAAGACCGTCGCCGACCGGCGCAAGCGCATGCTGGAATTGCTTGACCTGGTGAAGCTGCCGCGCGCCTTCGAGAGCCGCAAGCCGCGCCAGCTTTCGGGTGGCCAGAAGCAGCGCATCGGCGTGGCGCGCGCCTTTGCCGGCGATGCCAAGGTGGTGGTGGCCGACGAGCCGGTCTCGGCGCTCGACGTGTCGGTGCAGGCGGCGGTGACCGAGCTGCTGATGGACATCCAGCGCAAGAACAAGACGACGATGCTGTTCATCAGCCACGATTTGTCGGTCGTGCGCTATATCGCCGACCGGGTCGTCGTCATGTATCTCGGCTATATCGTCGAGCAAGGTACGACCGACCAGATCTTCGCGCCGCCCTATCATCCCTACACCGAGGCACTGCTTTCGGCGATCCCGATCGCCGACACCAGCGTGGTCAAGAAGCACATCGTGCTGGAGGGCGACATACCCTCGGCAATGAACCCGCCGACAGGCTGTCCATTCCAGACGCGCTGCGGCTACAAGAGACTGGTGCCGGATAATCTCTGCGAAACCAAGGTGCCGCCGGTAAAGAACCTGGGCGGCGGGCACATGAGCCTGTGCTGGCTCTCGGACGACGTTCTGGCGACGATGGAGCCAGTGATCAAGTTCGACAAGCAGCATGCCGACCATGAGGGCGTGCCGGACGACGCGCCGCATGGGGCCGGCCCGGGCTTTGCCGGTCAGCCACCCAACCGACCACATGGCAAGACCGCCAGTGCGGAAGCCAGCGCGGTGGGAGAGGACGCCGAGGAGACAGAAGCCGTGTGGCGAGCCCGCCGCCACGAGGTGCGCGACGAGGTCTCCGAAACAGGTGCACCGGCGACCGATGCCAACGCGACCTCCGCGCCTTTCACGCCGAGAACGCTTGGCGAGGGCCGCCAGGCAGAGAATGCGCGTGTCGCACCAATTAGCGGCCGTGCGGCCAGACCAGGCGCGGCGCGTGATGGCGCGGCCGACAGGAACCGACCCGCCGGCATCTCCAAGCCTGCCAAGCCGGACGACTTGAAATTGATATCCGGCGTGGGTCCGAAGACGGAAGCCATCCTCAATGGCCTCGGTATCTTCACCTACGCTCAAATTGCCTCGTGGAAGAAGGCCGAACCGGAGTGGGTCGACGACCATTTGAGATTCCAGGGCCGCATCGAGCGCGAGGACTGGGTCAAGCAGGCGAAGGCGCTCGCCAAGGGCGGCGAGGCGGAATACATCAAGGTGTTCGGCAGGAAGCCGCGCTGACAGATGCTGTCGTTGTAGCGGGAGCCCTTTAGCTGCCGCACTGCCTTAGCTGTTCGGCATAGTCGCGGGCCATCTTGTCGGTGGCCCGGGCATAGCTCTGGACGCCGGAATCGCCACGATTGCCGCGGCCATAGGCGGTCCAGCCGAGATAATAGGCAAGGTAGAGATTGTAGGTGTCGTTGCGGGCGACGCCGTAGGTATCCGCTGTCTTGGAATGGTACCAGCCGACGAAATCGACGGCGTCGGCGAATTTGGTCCGGCGCGCCGCCCAGTTGCCGGTTTCGCTCTGATATTGCGACCAGGTGCCGTCCAGCGCCTGCGAGAAGCCGGTGGCCGACGAGACGTGCTTCCATGGGATGAAACCGAGCAGTTTGGTGCGTGGCGGCCGGGCGTTGCTCTTGAATCCCGATTCCTTGCGCACGGTCGCCATCAGCACGGGGACGGGCACGCCGTATTTCTGCTCGGCGCGTTCGGCGGCCGACTGCCAATTGTCGAACCAGCCGTCATTCTGGTCAAAGACGGCGCAGACATTGTTGATGTGGCTGGGGGCCGTCGCACAGGCCGAAAGTGCCAGCAGCATACCAACCGCTACAATTTTACTAAAACTCGACCTACGCATCGGCAGAGCAATAGGCTCAAATCATAAAGGGAATCTTGCTGCCCTCGTTAACGGGCCGCCGATGCGGGCGCTTCAGAAAAATGCCATATTGATCACCCGACATATCTTGTCGCTTTTCATAAATCGATATTTCGAAAATGCCGCCTCGGTTAAAATCGCGCCCGCAAACGGCGTATTTCTGACAGCTGGCGCGGTTTGCCGAGGCTTTGATGCCTGGCATGAACGAACCAAGACGCAAGCGCGGCGCCGAGCGCACCAGCAACCGGGGACCAGGGCCTATCCCGCAGCTGCCGGCGAGGCGGGTGACCAATCCTTATCCGCCGATGGCCTTGCTGTCGCCCGACCAGATCGAGGCGATCCACCAGGCGTCGATGCACATATTGGAGAATTTCGGCATCGAGGTGATGAGCCCGCGGGCGCTCTCGCTGTTCGAGCAGGCCGGTGCCAGCGTGGACCACGCGTCGGCGAACGTGCGCATTGACCGCGGCATGGTCGACGAGGCGCTGAAGACGACGCGGTCCAATTATTCCCTTACACCGCGCAATCCGGCCAACGCCGTTCATCTCGGCGGCAACACAATCAATTTCACGCTCGTTGCGGGGCCGCCCAATGTGCACGACATGGCGCGGGGCCGCCGCCCCGGCAATTTGCGCGACTATGCGGATCTGACCCGGCTGGCGCAGCATTTCAACTGCGTGCACATGCTCGGTAACCAGGTCTGCGCGCCGGTCGAATTGCCGGCCAATTCGCGCCATCTCGACACCTATTTCACCAATCTGACGCTGACCGACAAAAGCTTCCATGTCTCGGCGATCGGCCGGGGCAGGGCGCTGGACGGGATCGAAATGATGGCGATCGCGCGTGGGCTGACGCTGGACCAGTTGCGCGACGATCCCGGCATCGCCACCATCATCTCGGTCAACTCGCCGCGCCGTTTCGACGAGATGATGGCCGAGGGGCTGATGACGATGGCCGAATTCGGCCAGTCTGTGGCAGTCACGCCGTTCACGTTGATGGGCGCGATGAGCCCGGTGACGCTGGCGGGTGCGCTCGCGCAGCAGAATGCGGAAGCACTGTTCGGCGTAGTCCTGACGCAACTTGTGCGTCCGGGCGCGCCGGTCATGTATGGCGCCTTCACCTCCAATGTCGACATGAAGTCGGGCGCGCCGGCCTTCGGCACGCCTGAAAACACCAAGGCCAACATCGCGTCGGGGCAATTGGCACGGCGTTACGGGCTGCCCTACCGGACAACGCCGGGCTCGGCCTCCAACGCCGCCGATGCGCAAGGCGCTTACGAGACGTTGATGGCGCTGTGGGGCGCTGTGCTCGGCCACGGCAACCTCGTCTATCACGCCGCCGGCTGGCAGGAGGGCGGGCTGACGGCGTCGTTCGAGAAATTCATTATCGACGTCGAAATGATCCAGCACATGATGGAATTTTTGCGCCCGATCGTGGTCGACGAGGCCGAGCTTGCCGTCGAGGCGCTGGGCGCGGTGCCGACCGGCGGCCATTTCTTCGGCGAGCCGCACACGCTGGAACGTTATGCGACGGCCTTCTATCAGCCGATGCTTTCGAACTGGCAGAATTTTGAAGCCTGGCAGGAAGCCGGCGGCCTCGACGCAACCGCGCGCGCCACGCGGTTGTGGAAGAAGGCGCTCGAAGACTATGTCGAGCCGCCGATGGACGTCACCGTGCGCGAAGCGCTGGAGGCCTACGTGACCAAGCGCAAGGAAGCGATTGGGGCGGGCGAGCCGTGATGCGCCACGAACGTCCCGTTTTGAATCATCTAGCCCATCCAACTCACTGATATCAGAGAAGAACCCATGAAATCGCATGCAAAGGTCGTGGTCATTGGCGGCGGGGTTGTCGGGTGTTCCGTGCTGTTCCATCTCGCCCGCCATGGCTGGACCGACGTCGTGCTTCTGGAGCGAGACGAGCTGACTTCAGGCTCGACGTGGCACGCGGCCGGCGGCATGCACACGATCAATGGCGATCCCAACGTCGCCAAGCTGCAGAAATACACGATCAACCTCTACAAGGAGATCGAGGAGCTTTCCGGCCAGGCGACCGGCGTGCATCTGACTGGCGGCGTGCTGCTGGCGGCGACCGAGGCGCGGCTCGACTGGCTGCGTGGCGTCGTCGCCAAGGGTCGCTATCTCGGCATCGATCTCGAAGAAATCTCGCCGAAAGAAGCGGCCGAACTGATGCCGCTGCTCGACCCCAAGCAGTTCGTCGGCGCTGTCCGCAACAAGGAAGACGGCCATCTCGATCCCTCCGGCGTCACCCATGCCTATGCCAAGGCTGCGCGTAAGCTGGGCGCCGAGGTCGAGCGCTTCACCAAGGTCGAGGACATCGTGCGGCGTCCCGACGGGTTGTGGCGCGTCATCACCAACAAGGGCGAGGTCGTGGCCGAGCATGTCGTCAACGCCGGTGGCCTTTGGGCGCGCGAGGTCGGCCGCATGGTCGGGCTCGAACTGCCGGTGCTGGCCATGGAGCACATGTACCTGATCACCGAGGACATGCCGGAGGTCGCCGCCTGGAACGCCAAGACCGGCACCGAGATCATCCACGCCGTCGATTTCGACGGCGAGCTCTATCTGCGCCAGGAGCGCGGCGGCATGCTGATGGGCACCTATGAGAAGGCCAACAAGGCATGGTCCGAGCACCAGACGCCGTGGAATTTCGGCCATGAATTGCTGGAGCCGGACATCGACCGCATCGCGCCGTCGCTGGAAGTCGGCTTCCGGCATTTCCCGGCCTTTCAGAACACCGGCATCAAGCAGATCATCAACGGACCCTTCACCTTCGCGCCTGACGGCAACCCGCTGGTCGGGCCGGTGCGCGGTTTGCCGGGCTTCTGGGTGGCCTGCGGCGTCATGGCCGGTTTCAGCCAGGGCGGCGGCGTTGGGCTCGCGCTGTCCAACTGGATGATCGAGGGCGATCCCGGCGCCGACATCTGGGCCATGGACGTGTCGCGCTATGGCGACTGGGCGACGATGGCCTACACCAACGCTAAGGTGCGCGAGAACTATTCCAGGCGCTTTTCGATACGCTTCCCCAATGAGGAATTGCCCGCCGGACGGCCGCTGAAGACCACGCCGGTCTATGACCTGCTGTCGGCCAAGGGCGCGCAATGGGGCGTGTCCTATGGGCTGGAAGTGCCGCTCTGGTACGCGCCCGAAGGCGTCAAGGACGAGTTCTCGTGGCGTCGCTCGAGCGATTTCGCGCATGTCGGCAGGGAGGTTGCAAACGTTCGCGGGGGCGTCGGCATCGCCGAGATTTCGAATTTCGCCAAATACGGCGTGACAGGCGAGGGGGCTGCTGCATGGCTCGACCGGCTGCTCGCCTGCAAGCTGCCGAGGCCAGGCCGCATGACGCTGGCGCCTATGCTGAAGGAGGACGGCAAGCTCATCGGCGATTTCACGCTGGCCAATCTCGGCGGCGAGGAGTGGTTCATCGCCGGTTCCGGCATTGCCGAGCAGTACCATATGCGCTGGTTCGAAAAGCATCTGCCCGCGGATGGTTCTGTCCGCATCGAGGCTTCGGGCGCGAAACTCACCGGCCTTGCCGTCGCCGGGCCGAAGGCGCGGGACGTGCTGGCCAAGGTCACGCGGACGGACGTCTCGAACGCCGCCTTTCCCTTCATGGCCATCGGCAAGATGGATATCGGCATGGCGCCGTGCCTGGTAGGCCGCGTCAGCTACACCGGTGATCTCGGCTATGAAATCTGGGTGGCGCCGGAATATCAGCGCGCGGCGTTCCAGGCGCTGATGGCGGCGGGCGAGGAGTTCGGCATTGGCCTGTTCGGCTCCCGTGCGCTGAACGCACTGCGGCTGGAAAAGAACTATGGCTCGTGGGCGCGCGAATACCGGCCGATCTACGGACCGCTGGAGGCAGGGCTCGATCGCTTTGTCGCCTATGGCAAGGAAGCCGATTTCATAGGCAAGACCGGGGCGTTGGCAGAGCGCAAGCAGGGCGGCAGGCTCAGGCTGCGCGCCTTCATCGTCGAGGCTGCCGACGCCGATGTCATCGGCGACGAGCCGATCTGGTTCGGCGGCACGGTGCGTGGCTGGGTGACGTCAGGCGGCTATGCGCATCATTCAAGGAAATCGGTGGCCATGGGCTACGTGCCGAAGGAGATCGCCGAGGAGAGCGAAGGCTTCGAGATCGAAATCCTCGGCAAGCGCCATGCCGCACGCATGCAGCCGGTGCCGCTGTTCGACGCCAATTTGCAGCGGATGCGGGCGTGAACAATCCGCATCCGGCTCGCATCAGGCAGCGCGGCGATTGTCGAGCGCAAAGGCGCCAGGGCCGGCGAAGAACAGATAGAGGAAGATGAAGCAGAACGAGATCGCCAAATCGCCGCCATTGTTGACCGGGAAGAAGCCGCGCGGCATGTGCGCCATGAAATAGGCGATCGCCATCTCGCCGGCCAGAAGGAAGGCGACTGGGCGGGTGAACAGCCCCAGCGCGAGCAGGATGCCGCCGGCGAACTCGAGAATGCCGGCTGTCAAAGTCAACCCGCTGAGGGCGTGGGGTTCGGCGCTTGCTGGGAAATTGAACAGCTTCTGGCTGCCATGCTCGATGAACTGCAGCGCGGTCATGATGCGCAGAACGCCGAGCGCCTGTGGCTGGTATCGGGCCAAGCCTTCAAAAAGCGCCATCTGAAACTCCGTTTTCACCCCCCAGGTCCGGCCTAGATTATCGCCCCGAGATGGACCATTCACTTCCCGCTACCGGACATCAACAATCGGTGATGCGAGATGTTCCGCAACGCATCGATATTTTCTCCCTAAGGTTGCATTATTATCCCTCTGGTTGTATCGATCTGTAGATAGTTGAAATCGTTTGGGGGTCTCTCGCCATGAAAAAAGTCGTCATCAGCTTTTTCGCAATCCTTGCAGGTACCAGCTTCGCGATGGCCGGGGATGCCGGCTGCGAGGCTTTCAAATGGCCGGTAATGCGCGAGCAGGCGCTGTTCGCCGCGCCTCCTTCTGCTGCGTCGGGGACGACGCTGGCGGTCGGCGCTGCCGCCGATCTGGTTCTGGTGCCGGCCGAGACAGCGGAATTCGCCCTCCCGCCGGAACGTGCCCCGGCGCCTGGCACGTTCGGCGCTGTCGCCAGCATGGTTGTGCCGCCGGAAGGGGGCATCCAGATAAGCCTGTCGGGCGAAGCCTGGATCGATGTCATTCAAGACGGCCATACCGTGAAATTGGCCGGCTACAGCGGGGTCAAGACCTGTCCGGACATTCGCAAAAGCGTTCGGTTCAAGCTTGCGCCCGGCCCGGCCACCGTCCAGTTCAGCGGTGCAAAAAAGGCAGGCCTGAAAGTCGCGGTGCTGACGCCGGAATAGCTCGGCGCCAAGCGAGGACACGGCCCTCAATCTTACGATCAAAGGCCGTCCTCCTGTGCGACGTTGAGCCCCTTACCGTCCGGGCGCCATCAAGGCGAAATGGGCGCCTTGCGGATCCTGGCACTGCACGATCCAGCTGCCGCCGGGGACCTCCATCGGGCCCATTAGGATCTTGCCGCCATTGTCGGTCACCTGTTTTGCCGCCGCGTCGATGGCGGTTACGTTGAAATAGAACTGCCAGACCGGCACCGGGATCTGTTCGGGTTTGTTCATGATGCCGCCACCGGATTCGGGGCCGGCCGCGAAGGTTTGATAGGTTCCCATCGGCCCCATGTCGAAATCGCCGGCATTGGTCCATCCGAACTGGCTGGAATAGAAGTCGAACGCGGCCTTCCAGTCGGTTGTGTAAAGCTCGTGCCAGCCGATATGGCCCGGCGTGCTGGCCGGCACGACCGGCTGGTCGGGCCCGTTCGGCTGCAGGAACATGAAGGTCGCGCCTTGCGGATCGGCGACGACGGCAAAGCGGCCGACGCCCGGAATGTCGTCGGGCTGGCGATGAACGGCGCCGCCGGCTTTCTGCAGCGACGCCGTGGCAGCATCGACATCCCTGGTGTGGATATAGCCAAGCCAGGCGGGAGGCATGCCCATCTTGGCGGCATCCTCAGGCATCGTCATCAGCCCGCCGACGCCACGCTCGCCGACATTCATGACGATGTAGCGCGGCATGCCGGGAGCCTTGTCGAAGGCTTGCGCGGTCCAGCCGACCACCTTGGTATAGAACGCCTCGGCGGCGTCGAGGTCTGATGTCATCAATTCGTACCAGAAGAAGGGCATTGGGGATTTCGGCATCGTCGGTCTCCTCACCTTTTGCGTCGATCGTCCTTCGATCCATCATAGGACGATCTTCGAGACGGAAATCCGACAGCGGAGGAAAAATTGCGGCTCGACAGGCATGCCATGATTGCGGCCTGCCGCTTAGCGGACCGTCCTTCCTCGAAAGTTCGACATTCGCGCATTATGATATTAAACGTGAACCAAATTATCATGTTTTATTCGAGCCTTTTCAGAGGCTTATGTAGAAAATTGACCAATTGATAAAAAAATAAAACGTGCTAGCCTTCCCTAAAACGAAAACAAGGGGAACTGACGATGGCAGAAGGCCAGTTCAGGGAAGGCATTGCAGGCGGCCGGCTGCCTGCCGATCAGTATGCGGACAATTTTTCCGACCTGCATCCGCCGCTCGATCACCACGAGGCGCTGGTCGAAGCGGACCGCTGCTATTTCTGCTACGACGCGCCGTGCATGAACGCATGCCCGACCTCGATCGACATTCCGCTGTTCATCCGCCAGATCTCCACGGGCAATCCGATCGGCTCGGCCAAGACCATTTTCGACCAGAACATTCTGGGCGGCATGTGCGCCCGCGTCTGCCCGACCGAGACGCTGTGCGAGGAGGTCTGCGTGCGCGAAGTGGCGGAAGGCAAGCCGGTGCAGATCGGTCGGCTGCAGCGCTATGCCACCGATATCGCGATGAGCGAGAACAGGCAATTTTATCCACGTGCCGCACCGACAGGCAAGGCGGTCGCCGTGGTGGGCGCCGGGCCGGCCGGCCTTGCCGCCGCACATCGGCTCGCCCGCCATGGCCACGACGTCACAATCCTGGAAGCGCGCGCGAAGGCGGGCGGGCTCAACGAATACGGCATCGCCGCTTATAAGAGCGTCGACAATTTCGCCCAAGCCGAGGTCGAGTACGTTACCTCGATTGGCGGGATTGATATCCAGAACGGTAAGGCGCTCGGCCGCGACTATCAGCTCTCCGACCTGATCCGCAATTATGACGCGGTGTTTCTGGGCATGGGGCTCGGCGGCGTCAATGCGCTGCGCGCCGATGGCGAGGCCGCCGTGGGCGTCACCAACGCCGTCGAGTTCATCTCCGAGCTGCGCCAAGCCAGCGATCTCTCCGGCCTGCCGGTCGGCCGCCGCGTCGTCGTCATCGGCGGCGGCATGACGGCGATCGATGCCGCGGTGCAGTCGAAGCTGCTTGGCGCCGAGGAGGTGACGATCTGCTACCGGCGCGGCCAGGAACATATGAATGCTTCCGAATTCGAGCAGGACCTGGCGGCCGCCAACGGCGTCGTCATCCGACACTGGCTACAGCCGAAGCGGGTGATTGCCGAAGGCGGCAAGGTCAATGCCATCGAGCTTGAATACACCGCCATGAACGGCGACAGTCTTGCCGGCACCGGCGAGACGCTGACCCTCGTTGCCGACCAGGTGTTCAAGGCGATCGGACAGAGTTTCGTCCCCGCTGCGCTCAACGGCAGCGGTGCTGCGATCGAGCTCGAGGCCGGGCGCATCAAGGTCGATGCGGAAGGGCGCACCTCGCTGGCCAAGGTCTGGGCCGGCGGCGACTGCATATTCGGTGGCGACGACCTGACCGTTTCGGCCGTGGCGCAAGGGCGTGATGCGGCGGAATCCATTCACCGGGCACTGACCTCGAACGGGAGGGCATGAGCATGGCAGATATCAGGAATAATTTCGTCGGCATCAAATCGCCCAATCCGTTCTGGCTGGCCTCGGCGCCGCCGACCGACAAGGCCTACAATGTCGTGCGCGCCTTCAAGGCCGGTTGGGGCGGTGTCGTCTGGAAGACGCTGGGCGAAGAGGGCCCGCCGGTGGTCAACGTCAATGGCCCACGCTACGGCGCGATCTGGGGCGCCGACCGCCGTCTGCTCGGCCTCAACAACATCGAGCTGATCACCGACCGCGACTTGCAGACCAATCTGCGTGAGATGAAGCAGGTCAAGATGGAGTGGCCCGACCGGGCGCTGATCGCCTCGATCATGGTGCCTTGCGTCGAGGAAAGCTGGAAGGCGATCCTGCCGCTTGTCGAGGAAACCGGCGCCGACGGCATCGAGCTCAATTTCGGCTGCCCGCACGGCATGTCGGAGCGCGGCATGGGCGCCGCCGTCGGCCAGGTGCCGGAATATATCGAAATGGTTGTGCGCTGGTGCAAGCAGTACACGCGCATGCCCGTCATCACCAAGCTGACGCCCAACGTCACCGATATCCGCAAGCCGGCGCGAGCAGCACATGCCGGCGGCACCGACGCGGTGTCGCTGATCAACACCATCAACTCGATCACCGGCGTCGATCTCGACAGCTTCGCGCCGATGCCGACCATCGACGGCAAGGGCTCGCATGGCGGTTATTGCGGCCCTGCGGTGAAGCCGATCGCCATGAACATGGTGGCCGAGATCGCGCGCGACCCCGAAACGCAGGGGCTGCCGATCTCCGGCATTGGCGGTATCACCACCTGGCGCGACGCTGCCGAGTTCATGGCGCTCGGCGCCGGAAACGTGCAGGTGTGCACGGCCGCGATGACCTACGGTTTCAAGATCGTGCAGGAGATGATCGCCGGTCTCGAAAACTGGATGGACGAGAAGGGCCATCGCTCGCTCGACGACATCATCGGCCGTGCCACGCCCAATGTCACGGACTGGCAGTATCTCAACCTCAACTATGTCGCCAAGGCGCATATCGACCAGGATGCCTGCATCAAATGCGGCCGCTGCCACATCGCCTGCGAGGACACCTCGCATCAGGCGATCACCAGCATGGTCGACGGCGTCAGGCATTTCGAGGTGATCGAGGCCGAATGCGTCGGCTGCAATCTTTGCGTCAATGTCTGCCCGGTTGACAACTGCATCACCATGGAGCCGCTGGCCGCCGGGGTGATGGACCAGCGCACCGGCATGCCTGTGTCGCCGGTCTACGCCAACTGGACCACGCACCCGAACAACCCAATGGCCAAGGTGGCGGCGGAGTAGGGCGGAACAATCAAGGAAAAAGCGGCGTCCTCGGGCGCCGTTTTCATTTTGCTATTGCAGATAAAAGATATCCAGGATATAATTTATCCATGTATTGGAGATTGGTATCATGAAACTCGGCGATGGCGTCGAAGCGGCCATCCACTGCGCGGCGACGCTGGCTGGCGTCGATGGCGACAGCACCATGCCAGGTGCGGCCCTGGCGGAGGCGTTTGGCCTGTCGCCGAGCTATCTCCTGAAACATCTCAACATGCTCACCGCTGCGCGCATCCTGGAATCGGTTCCGGGACCAGCGGGCGGCTACCGGTTGGCGAAACCGGCCGAACGCATCACGCTGCTGGATATCGTGCTGGCGGTCGAAGGGCGCGAGCCGGCTTTTCGATGCGGCGAAATCCGCCAGCGCGGCCCGACGAAACTCGATGCGTCAGCCTATGTCAGGCCGTGCGGCATCAATGCTGCGATGCTGAAGGCGGAGCGCGCCTATCGCGCGGCGCTGGCCGAGGTCAGGCTGTCCGACATCGTGGCGGACTTCATGAAAGGCGCCGATCCGCGGTCGGTCGCGGCAAGCTGCGCTTTCACCGAGCGCCACCAGCGGCAGCAGAAATCCAGTTCAACCAAGCAAACATGAAAGGAAAGATGATGAGACAGAGGCTCCAGTTCTTCGCCAAGGCGCCCGAGATCATGAAAGCGGTGTCGGCGCTCAACAAGGCGGTCGACGAATGCGGGCTCGAGGAAAGCCTGCTGCACCTGATCAAGCTCAGGGCCTCACAGATCAATGGCTGCTCCTTCTGTGTCGAGATGCACAGCCGCGAGGCGAGGCGCGATGGCGAGACCGAACAGCGGCTTTATCTGGTTTCAGCCTGGAAGGAATCGCCGCTGTTTTCGGAGCGCGAGCGCGCCGCTTTGGCCTGGACCGAGGCCGTGACGCTGATCGCCAACAATGGTGTTTCGGACGAACTCTATGCCCGCACGCTGGAACATTTCTCGGAAGAGGAACTGGTCAAGCTCTCCGTGGCGCTGGGCATGATCAACACCTGGAACCGGCTTTGCATTCCGTTCCATGCCATTCATCCGATGCCTGCCGCCAAGGCCGCCTGATTGTTTGATCACGATCGGAGCGCCGCCAAGGGAGGCGGCGCTCCCATTATTTCAAAGGGAGAGGGTTTGATGCTTGCCGAATTTCGTAGGGAGAGGGTTTGATGCTTGCCGATTTGCCCGCCGCCTTGTTGGTTCTCGGCCGGCTGTTGCTTGGCGGCGGGTTTGTCTTCGCCGGCCTGCGCAACATCCAGAACGCGGGCTTCTTGACGGGGCTGATGGCCGCGCGAGGCGTGCCGCAGGCGCGGCTGGCACTTTGGGCCGGCATCGTGTTGCAGATCGTCGCCGGCGTGCTGGTGGTGACGGGCTTCTGGACCGCCACTGCCTGTGCGGTGCTGGTGCTGTTCCTGATCGTCGCCACGCCGATGTTCCACAATTTCTGGGACCATCAGGGACAGGAGCGTGCGTCGCGTATCAATGGTTTTGTTGGCAATGTCGCGCTGAGCGGCGGTTTCCTGACGCTGATCGCCCAATCGCTTTGACGGTTGCAGCTAGGCCGCGAACCGCAAACCACCATCGCAGGTTAATACCTGGCCGGTCATGAAGCCGTTGGAGACGAGGAAGGCTATGGCCGAGGCGACGTCCTCGGCGCGGCCGATGCGGCCGACCGGCGTCTTGCCGGCATAGTCGGCAAAGATCGCCTGCCGCTGCTCGTCCGGCAGAAAGTCCCACCAGGGCGTGTCGATGACGCCGGGCGCCACGACGTTGACGCGCAGCGGCTTCAGCTCGACGGCCAGGATCGGTGCCACCGTCAGGAGCATGCCATTGACGGCGCCGATGCCGGCGACGCCCGGCGTGGCGAGCTGGGCGGATACCGCCGAGATGAAGGTGACCGATCCTGATTTGTCCAGCGTTGGCAAGGCCGCCTGCAGGCAGGACAATTGCGGCCGCACCTTTTCGTCGACGCCGCCAGCGATATCGGCAAGGTCGAGTGTTTCGAACGGGCCAAGGCCCTTGCCGCCGCTCGCGGCCAGAACGAGATGGTCGAACGGGCCGAGACGCTCGAAGAAGTGGCGCACTTCATTCGGCTTTGACGCATCGAATGCCGCCTTGTCAGCGGCGCCACCGAGACTTTTCCATGCGCTGACGAGCTTGTCCTGATTGCGCCCGGTGATGGTCACCTTCATGCCGGGGCCGAGCAGTTTGCGCGCCGTCGCCAGGCCGATGCCGGACGAGCCGCCGATGACGACTGTGTGTTCGATCTTGTCGGTCATGAATGTTGTTCCTTCGATGTTGCCTGGCCGACAAGGTCCAGGCTCAAGACTCGCAATTGCTGTCTTGCCGTTGCGTCGTAAGCCTGGGCGTCGGCGCGGGATTCGCGCAGGCCGTCGAAATAGAGGCCGCTGCGCGCTTCGAGCGCGGGGGAGGTGGCGAGATTGACAATGGCCTCGGCGCCGGTCTCCACCGAGCTCCATGGCGTGACGCCTGCCTGCCGGACCATCGTGGTGTTCATGTAGCTCGCCGGGTGCAGGGCGTTGACGGTAACCCCGCTGCCCTTGAGCTGCTCGGCGAGATCGATGGTGAACAGGATCTGCGCCAGCTTGCTCTGGCAGTAGGCGCGCACGCCGCTGTAGCCATGGGTAAGCATGACGTCGCTAAAGTCGATGGCCTGCTGGCCCGCCGAGGCGACGTTGACGATACGCGCCGGCGCGCTGGCCTTCAGCAGGGGCAGCAATCCCTCCGTAAGCAGGAAGCCGGCGAGATAGTTGACGGCGAAGCGCAGTTCATAGCCGTCGGCGCTGACCTGCCTTTTGGCGTTTTGGCCAGCCGTGCCGACACCGGCATTGTTGATGAGGATGTCGAGCCGAGCGGTTTTTTCACGCACGGCCTCGGCGAGCCGGCGCACCTCGGCCAGCGAGGCGAGGTCGGCTGCGAAGAACTCGGCCTTGCCGCCGGCCGCCTCGATGTCCGCGACCGTGGCCTTGCCGCGCGCCGCGTCGCGTCCGTGCACCAGCACCCGGGCGCCACCTGCGCCCAGCCGTTGCGCGACGACCCGGCCGACACCGTCGGTCGAGCCGGTGATCAGGATTGTCTTGTCTTTCAGGTCCATGTTTGAGCCTCCATTCGTTGCTCTCGACAGAAGATGGGGCAGCGGGTGCGCGCCAAACAGTTCAAACTTTATCCTGGTATCGGTACTGCTATAATAGGGTCATGGATGCTCCTTCTCATTCCGCTGAAGACAGCCGCCGGCGCGAGCTCGGCGCCTTCCTGCGCTCGCGCCGCGAGAGGCTTTCGCCACAGGCCGCCGGCATTGCCTGCGGCGCGCGGCGGCGCACGCCGGGCCTGCGGCGCGAGGAGGTGGCGATGATCGCCGGTGTCGGCACCACCTGGTACACCTGGCTGGAACAAGGCAGGGATGTCAGGCCCTCGGTGGAGGTGCTGGCGGCGCTCTGCGAGGCGCTGCGCCTCGACGCTGTCGAGAAGCGGCATTTGTTCATCCTCGCCGGCCGCCAACAGCCGGAGCGTCGTGGGGCAACGCCCGAAAAGGTCGACGGGCCGTTGCTGCACATGCTGCAAAGTCTTGTGCTGCAACCCGCTTATGTGGTTGGCCGGCGCTGGGACGTGCTCGCCTGGAACCCGGCAGCCGTCGCGGTGTTCGGCGATTATGGCTTGCTGGAAGGCGACGCCCGCAACATCGTCCACATGGTGTTTACAAGCCCGCAGCACCGTCGCCTGCTCGTCGACTGGGAAGAGCTTGCTCGCGTGGTGCTCGCTTCGTTTCGCGCCGAAAGCGCCAAATATGTCGGTGATCCCGATTTCGACCGGCTGATCGCGCTGATGATGCGCTCGAGCCCCGAGTTCCGCGATTGGTGGCCCCGACGTGACGTAGCGCGAAAGCTGACGGGTCTGAAGCACGTCCGCCATCCGACGGCCGGCGCCATGGCCTTCGAGCATATGAGCCTGTCGATTGACGATGGATCCGACATGCGGCTGGTCGTCTACACGCCGCTGGCCGAGCAGAACTCGATCGCCAAGCTGCAGAGCTTGCTTGATGCACTGCCGGCCGAGCGGCGCAGCGCCTGAGCCTTCAGGGCAGGGTCAGGCCTTCGGCTTCAACCCGTCGAGAAATAATTGCTCCAGGAACCTCGCTGCGTCCTCGAAGCGGCCGTCGCCGCCACGGTTCGGGCCGAGCACGGCGCGGACCTGGACGTCGAAATCGGCATAGTGCTGGGTCGTCGCCCAGATCGAGAAGATCAGGTGCCAAGGATCCGTCCTGGCGATCTTGCCGGCGCGCATCCAGCCCTTGATGACGGTTGCCTTCTCGTCGACCAGCGTCTTCAGTTCGCCGGTCAGCAAGGGCATGATGCGTGGTGCGCCCTGCAGAATCTCGTTGGCGAACAGCCGGCTCTCGCGCGGAAAATCGCGCGCCATTTCAAGCTTGCGCCTGATGTAGCTCCTGAGCTCGGTCAGGGGATCGCCGATGTCGTCGAGTTCCCTGAGCGGCGCCAGCCATGTGTCGAGCAGGCGCTGCATCAGCGTCTCGTGAATGTCTTCCTTGCGGCGAAAGTAATAGAGCAGGTTGGGCTTCGACATCCCAGCGGCTTCGGCGATCTGGTCGATGGTCGAGCCGCGGAAGCCATTGGTGGAGAACACCTCGAGCGCGGCTTCGAGAATGAGTTCGCGCTTCTCCTGCTGGATGCGGGTGCGGCGAGGGGCTTCCGTGCTGGTGTTCACCGTTGCGCGCCCTCGTGTTGAAAGCGGTCTGGCCCAATTCTCTGGACCAGTTTTTCCCCGGCCTGTGGAACGCACTTCAGGAGCCGCATTTCCGCTAGTAATCCCTTGACCGCCGACAGGGCGGTGCTAACGTTTGTCCAATCGGTCAAAAATTTGCGTAGCACGAAAGCGCGGCAAAGACCAAGCGTTGGACGTACCGAAACAGGTTACAAGGGGAAGTCTTGGTCATGTCCAACCGGCTGAAAGTCACGCCGAACGATCTCAGTGCATTCTGGATGCCGTTCACGGCAAACCGGCAGTTCAAGCAGGCGCCGCGCATGTTCGTGTCCGCCAAGGACATGCACTACACGACCAGCGACGGCCGCAAGGTGCTGGACGGCACCGCCGGCCTCTGGTGCGTCAATGCCGGCCATTGCCGGCCCAAGATCACCGAGGCGATCCAGCAGCAGGCCGCCGAGCTCGACTACGCTCCGGCCTTCCAGATGGGCCACCCGATCGTGTTCGAACTGGCCAACCGCCTGGTCGACGTCGCGCCGAAGGGCATGGATCACGTGTTCTTCACCAATTCCGGTTCGGAATCGGTCGAGACCGCGTTGAAGATGGCGATCGCCTATCACCGCGTGAAGGGCGAGGGCTCGCGCACCCGTCTGATCGGACGCGAGCGCGGCTATCACGGCGTCAATTTCGGCGGCATCTCGGTCGGCGGCATCGTCACCAACCGCAAGATGTTCGGCACGCTGCTCGGCGGCGTCGACCATATGCCGCACACACACCTGCCGGAGAAGAACGCCTTCTCCAAGGGCGTGCCGGAACATGGCGCGGAGCTGGCCAACGAGCTGGAGCGCATCGTTGCGCTGCATGACGCCTCGACCATCGCGGCCGTTATCGTCGAGCCGGTCGCCGGCTCCACCGGCGTCATCCTGCCGCCCAAGGGCTATTTGCAGAAGCTGCGCGAAATCTGCACCAAGCACGGCATTCTGTTGATTTTCGACGAGGTCATCACCGGTTTCGGCCGTCTTGGCGCGCCGTTCGCTGCCGATTATTTCGGCGTCACGCCTGATATCATGACCACCGCCAAGGGCGTCTCCAACGGCGTCATCCCGATGGGCGCGGTGTTCGTGAAGAAGGAAATCCACGACGCCTTCATGACCGGCCCCGAGCACATGATCGAGTTCTTCCACGGCTACACCTATTCGGGCAATCCGATCGCCTGCGCCGCGGCGCTCGGCACGCTCGACACCTACAAGGAAGAGGGCCTGCTCACCCGCGGCGAGGAACTGGCGCCCTATTGGGAAGACGCGCTGCATTCGCTGAAGGGCGAGCCGCATGTCATCGATATCAGGAACATCGGCCTGATCGGTGCGATCGAGCTGGCGCCAATTGCCGGCAGCCCGACCAAGCGGGCCTTCTCGGCCTTCGTCAAGGCGTTCGAGCGCGGCGCGCTGATCCGCACCACCGGCGACATCATCGCGCTGTCGCCGCCGCTGATCATCACCAAGGGCCAGATCAACGAACTGATCGATCATGTGCGTGAGGTACTGAGGTCGATCGATTGAAGAACTGGGCGCGGATATCCCTCCCCCTCGAGGGGAGGGTGGCCGCGAAGCGGTCGGGTGGGGTCGGTGCGACGGGGTGCCGACCTGATCTGTTGCCGCGAGGCTGCCGTTGATGCCCCGCACTCGCGTGAGCTACGAAATGCGCCAAAAGGCGCGCGCGCTTCGAGTTCACGCAACCAGGGGTGAATCCTTGCTCTGGTATGAACTGCGCGAGCTGAAATCGGCCGGCATCAAGTTTCGTCGTCAGTGTCCGATCGGGCCTTATATCGTTGACTTTGCCTGCCTCGCCGTGAAGCTGATCGTTGAAGTTGATGGCGATCTGCACGAACACGAGAAGGGCAAGCGGCATGATGCCGTTCGTGATGCCTATCTGCGCTCGCTCGGCTTTGATGTCTTTCGCGTCGATGAGCCCGATGTCATAAACAACCCTTGGCATGTTGCGCAGGTGGTCAAAGGGAAGGTCGAGCGCATGTCCGGCGACCCCACCCGACCGCTTCGCGGCCACCCTCCCCTCGAGGGGGAGGGGAACGCCACGCAATTGGAGAGGTTTTGAATGGCCGCACCCGGCGAGAATCTGCGAATCAATTCAGACCGTTTGTGGGATTCCATCATGGAGATGGCGAAGATCGGCCCCGGCATTGCCGGTGGCAACAATCGCCAGACCGTGACCGACGAGGACGGCGAGGGCCGGCATCTGTTCAAGCGCTGGTGCGACGCGGCCGGGCTCGAAATGGGCGTCGACGAGATGGGCACCATGTTTGCCAGGCGCGAAGGCGCCGATCCCAGCCTGCCGCCGGTCTATGTCGGCAGCCATCTCGACACGCAGCCGACCGGCGGCAAGTATGACGGCGTGCTCGGCGTGCTCGGCGGCCTGGAGATCGTCCGCTCGCTCAATGATCTCGGCATCAAGACCAAACATCCGATCGTGGTCACGAACTGGACCAACGAGGAGGGCTCGCGTTTTGCCCCGGCGATGATGGCGTCCGGCGTGTTCGCCGGTGTGCTCGACCAGACCGACGTCTACGAGCATACGGACAAGAACGGCAAGAAATTCGGCGAGGAACTGGAGCGTATCGGCTGGAAGGGCACGGAGAAGGTCGGCGATCGCAAGATCCACGCCTTTTTCGAACTGCATATCGAGCAAGGGCCTATCCTCGAGGACGAAGGCATCGACATCGGCGTCGTCACCCATGGACAGGGGCTGAAATGGCTGCAGGTGACGCTGACCGGCAAGGAGGCGCATACCGGCTCGACGCCGATGCCCAAGCGCCGCAATGCCGGGCTCGGCATGGCGCGCGTGATCGAACTGGTGCACGAGATTGCCATGGACTACCAGCCGGACGCCGTCGGCGCGGTCGGCCACATGGAAGTCTATCCGAACTCGCGCAACATCATCGCCGGGCGCACGGTCTTCACCATCGACATCCGCTCGCCGGAGAAGGAAGTGCTCGACGCCATGGATGGGCGCATCCGCGAAGGCATCGACACGATATGCGAGGCGCTCGACATCCAGTACAAGATCGAGCAGGTCGGCCATTTCGATCCGGTCACCTTTGACAAGGGCTGCGTCAAGGCGATCCGTGATGCCGCCGACCGGCTCGGCTACACGCACCGCAACATCGTCTCGGGCGCGGGCCACGACGCCTGCTGGATCAACCGCGTCGCGCCGACCGCCATGGTGATGTGCCCCTGCGTCGACGGTCTCAGCCACAACGAGGCCGAGGAGATCTCCAAGGAATGGGCGGCGGCAGGAGCCGACGTGCTGTTCCATGCCGTGGTGGAGACAGCGGTCATCGTGGAGTAAGCTGGAAAGCTGGATTTCCAAACGCTGCTCGCAAGAAGCGCGAAGGAACAAGGGAACGAGAAAAATGACCAAAGTCATCAGAAACGGCACCATCGTTACCGCCGACCGCACATGGAAGGCCGACGTGCTGATGCAGCACGGCAAGATCGTCGCCATTGGCTCCGACCTACACGGCGACCATGAGTTCGACGCCACCGGCTGTTATGTCATGCCAGGCGGTATCGATCCGCATACCCATCTCGAAATGCCGTTCATGGGCACCTATTCGGCCGACGATTTCGAGTCCGGCACGCGCGCGGCACTAGCCGGCGGCACGACGATGGTGGTCGATTTCTGCCTGCCGTCGCCGCAGCAGTCGCTGCTCGAGGCCTTGCAGATGTGGGACAACAAGACCTCGAAGGCGTCCTGCGATTATTCCTTCCACATGGCGATCACCTGGTGGGGCAAGCAGGTGTTCGACGAGATGGCCACCGTCGTCGACAAGGGCATCACCTCGTTCAAGCATTTCATGGCCTACAAGGGCGCGCTGATGGTGGACGACGACGAGATGTATGCGTCGTTCCAGCGCTGCGCCGAGCTCGGCGCGCTGCCGCTGGTGCATGCCGAGAATGGCGACGTGGTTGCGGCGCTCTCGCAGAAGTTGCTTGCCGCCGGCAACAATGGCCCGGAGGGGCACGCCTATTCGCGCCCGCCGGAAGTGGAAGGCGAGGCGACCAACCGCGCCATCATGATTGCCGACATGGCCGGCGTGCCGCTCTACGTCGTGCATGTTTCCTGCGAGCAGGCGCACGAGGCCATCCGCCGGGCGCGTCAGAAAGGCATGCGGGTGTTCGGCGAGCCACTGATCCAGCACCTGACGCTGGACGAGAGCGAGTATTTCGACAAGGACTGGGACCATGCGGCGCGCCGCGTGATGAGCCCGCCCTTCCGCAACAAATTACACCAGGATTCGCTGTGGGCCGGCCTGCAGGCGGGATCGTTGCAGGTGGTGGCGACCGACCACTGCGCCTTCACCACGGACCAGAAGCGCTTCGGCGTCGGCAATTTCACCAAGATCCCGAACGGCACGGGCGGCCTCGAGGATCGCATGCCGGTGCTGTGGACCAGGGGCGTCAACACCGGGCGGCTGACGATGAACGAATTCGTCGCCGTAACCTCGACCAACATCGCCAAGATCCTCAACATGTACCCGAAAAAGGGCGCCATTGTCGAAGGCGCGGATGCCGACATCATCGTGTGGGACCCCAAGCGCAAGAAGACGATTTCTTCGAAGAAGCAGCAGTCGGTCATCGACTACAATGTCTTCGAAGGCGTCGAAGTGACCGGCTTGCCGCGCTTTGTCTTCTCGCGTGGCGAATTGTCGATCGAGGAGACCGAGGTGAAGGCCAAGCCTGGCCATGGCCAGTTCGTCGGCCGCGAGCCGAACGCGGCGGTCAACCGGGCACTGTCGACCTGGAAGGAGATCACCGCGCCGCGCAAGGTGGAGCGGACAGGCATTCCGGCGACTGGGGTTTGAGTTTGCGCAGCTCGAAAAGCGCCAAGAAACTGATGATCGCCGACAAGGACGGCACCGTCTGCGGGGAAGTTTCCCGGTGCCGATGATTGCCGAAGTTGGTGCTGCCCCTCATCCGCCTGCCGGCGCCTTCTCCCCGTATAGGGACGGGGAGAAGGGAACTGAACGCAATCTTGGCGCCCTTTCCGGCAACGCTGGAAATTGGCGAAATCCTTCGCGAAATCGTCCTTCTCCCCGTCCCGATACGTGGAGAAGTGCCCGGCAGGGCGATGAGGGGCAGCGCAAACCTCAAGCAATTGGCCGATGGGCGCCTAGCCCCGCAAGGCCGGCTTCAGGCGACCAATGCATCCAGTTCCGGCAGCAGGACGACGCTTTCCTGCTCTTTGGGATCGGTGCGGGCAATGACGGCCGAAGACGGGGCCCCACTCAGATTGGCGGGCAGATGCGGCACGCCGGCCGGAATGTAGAAGAGGTCGCCGGCTTTGGCGACGATGTGGTTCTCAAGCCGGTCGCCGTACCAGGTATGGACCTCGCCGGAGAGCACGTAGATCGCCGTTTCATGGTTCTCATGCAGATGCGCCTTAGCGCGGGCGCCGGGCGGCATGGTGAGCACATGCATGCAGATACCAGATGAGCCGACCGACTCGGTGGCGATACCGGCGAAATAGGTCAATCCCTGCTTGCCTTCATAAGAGCTTTCAGGGCGGATAAGATGGCAAGTGGGTTGAGGCGACATCGGGGAAACTCCGGGCGTCGAATGAGTGGAACAAGACCAATGGGACTGGGCGAGTGGAAAACAACATCGCGATAAAAGCAATCGGAATCGGGCCGGCACTAAAGGGGCAGGAACAGGCAGGCCGCGGCCGATGACGGGGATTTCGCCAGCCGTCGTCGCGGCAAGCAAGCTTGGCCTGACCTTCCAGACCAATGACGGGCCGGTACAGGCGCTGTCCAATGTCGACCTGACCATCGGCAAGGGTGAGTTCGTTTCCTTCATCGGGCCGTCGGGCTGCGGCAAGACGACCTTGCTGCGGGTCATCGCCGATCTTGAGAAGCCGACCTCGGGGACCATTTCGGTCAACGGCATGACAGCAGAACAGGCGCGCGAGAAACGCGCCTACGGCTATGTCTTCCAGGCCGCCGCCCTGTTTCCCTGGCGCACCATCGAGCGCAACGTCGCGCTGCCGCTGGAGATCATGGGTCTGTCCGGGGCGGAGCAGGGAGAGCGGATCAGGCGCACGCTCGATCTCGTCAACCTTTCCGGCTTCGAGAAGAAGTATCCTTGGCAGCTTTCCGGCGGCATGCAGCAGCGCGCCTCGATCGCTCGCGCGCTCGCCTTCGATGCCGACCTTCTGTTGATGGACGAGCCGTTCGGCGCGCTGGACGAGATCGTGCGCGACCATCTCAACGGGCAATTGCTGCAATTGTGGGCGCGCACCAACAAGACCATCTGCTTCGTCACGCACTCCATTCCCGAGGCGGTGTATTTATCGACGCGCATCGTCGTCATGTCGCCGCGCCCGGGCCGCGTCAGCGACGTCATCGAATCGACGCTGCCGAAGGAGCGGCCACTCGACATCCGCGAGACGCCGGAGTTCCTGGCGATCGCCGCACGGGTGCGAGACGGCTTAAGGGCAGGGCACAGCTATGATGATTGAGCGGGGGCAGGATGGACTCGCGGCAGCGCCCCGAAAGGCGCCTCCACCTCACGAAGGAGCGGCCACCTACGCCTTCGTCATTCTAGGGCGGAGTAGCCGCGAAGCGGCATACGTAGACCCTAGGATCCATGCCGTGACGCCTGCCGAAAGGCGCAAACAGTCGAGAATATTCGGCAGGCTAAGCGGCGCGGAGGGAGCCATATTCCGAATGGTCGCGGAGCGGAGAGGTAACGGCATGGATTCTAGGGTCTGCGCCGCGTCGCTTCGCTCCTTGCTTCGCCCTAGGATGACGAAGGCAAGGGCCCCCGACCTCCGCTTCGCTCCGGCCACCCTCTCCCCGGTGGGGAGAGGAGAAGGGCGGCGCTAGATGGACACCTTCCGCTCAAAGGTCATCCCGGTAACCTCCATCCTCGCCGGCATGGTCGTACTCTGGTACGTCTTCGCCGTCATACTCAACACGCCGTTCCAGCGCGATCTCGACCAACGTGCCAACGAAACGCCCGGCACCGTCGAGTTCATCGGCAAGACGCTCTCGCAGCCGAAGCCGACGCTGCCGGCGCCGCACCAGGTGGCGGTGAACTTTTTCGAGAACACGTTCCTGCGCAACGTCACTTCGAACCGCAGCCTGGTCTACAATGCCTGGGTGACGCTGTCCTCGACGCTGCTGGGCTTTGCCTTCGGCACGGCGCTCGGCATCATCATCGCGGTGGGCATCGTACATGTGGCGACGCTCGACCGCAGCCTGATGCCATGGATCATCGCCTCGCAGACCATCCCGATCCTGGCGGTGGCGCCGATGATCATCGTGGTGCTGGCGGCGATCGGCATCACCGGCCTGATCCCGAAGGCGATGATTTCGACCTATCTGTCGTTCTTCCCGGTGACGGTTGGCATGGTGAAAGGCCTGCGCTCGCCCGAGATCATGCATCTCGACCTGATGCACACCTACAATGCCAGCCGTGCACAGACCTTCTGGAAGCTGCGCGTGCCGGCCTCGGTGCCGTTCCTGTTCACCTCGATGAAGGTGGCGGTGGCGGCCAGTCTGGTCGGCGCCATTGTCGGCGAACTGCCGACGGGCGCCGTCGCCGGCATCGGCGCCAAGCTGCTCGCTGGCGCCTATTACAGCCAGTCCATCGACATCTGGTCGGCGCTTGTCGCGGGCTCGATCGTGGCCGCGCTGCTGGTCATGGTGGTCGGCATTGCCGGGCGCCTCGTCGACCGCGCCATGGGCGGGAGGCCGGCATGAACCGGCTGAAGCCTTCCTGGCAGGCTGTGCTGGCCATCGTGCTGTGCCTGATGGCGGTCGCACTCGGCGCCATGTCGAAGCCGGAAGCGGCGGCGCTAGCGGACCCGACAACCAGCGCCAACTATCCCTATCTCGGAACGAAGGGCCTGATGTTTGGCCTTGCCATGCTGACGGCCCTGGTCTCGATGATCAGGATTTCGCGCTTTGTGGAAGCGGTCGTACTGTTCGTCGGCGCCCACCTCGTCGCCTGGCTGCTGATCTCAGGTATCGCTGGTTTCGAAGGCACGGCACTGGCGCCGTATTTCGTGCTGCTCACGGCCGCCTGGCTGCTTGGCTGGCGCTGCGTCGCGGTGCTATCGGGACTGCACCCCACCGCAAGCTGGATGCGCACGGCGCTGCGCCTGATCATCCCCGCCATCTTCGGCGCCTGGATCCTGATCATCTGGGAAGCGGTGACGCGTGGCGCCGGCATCCCGTTCATCCTGTTGCCGCCGCCGAGCGCCATCGGCGCGCGCATCGCCAGTTCGCTGCCGATCCTTGGCGCCGATGTCCGGCAGACCATCTTCAAGGCTGTTATCTTCGGCTATATCGTGGGCAGCGGCGCCGGCTTTGTCACGGCCATTCTCGCCGACCGGGTGCCGTTCCTGCGGCGCGGCCTGCTGCCCATCGGCAACATGGTCTCGGCGCTGCCGATCATCGGCGTGGCGCCGATCATGGTGATGTGGTTCGGCTTCGACTGGCAGTCCAAGGCGGCTGTCGTCATCATCATGACCTTCTTCCCGATGCTGGTGAACACCGTCGCCGGTCTGGCCGCGTCCGGCCATATGGAGCGCGACCTGATGCGCACCTATGCGTCGGGCTACTGGCCGACGCTTATCAAGCTCAGGCTGCCGGCCGCCGCTCCCTTCATCTTCAACGCGCTGAAGATCAACTCGACGCTGGCGCTGATCGGCGCCATCGTCGCCGAGTTCTTCGGCACGCCCGTCGTCGGCATGGGCTTCCGCATCTCGACCGAAGTCGGACGGATGAACATCGACATGGTCTGGGCCGAAATCGCAGTTGCAGCCCTTGCGGGTTCGGTCTTTTATGGTGTGGTCGCTCTTGTCGAAAGAGCCGTCACGTTTTGGCATCCCTCTGTCCGTGGTGGATAGGGGCGGTGGGTTTGGGCACTAACTCCAGAGGGAAAAAATGAAAAGACTGATTGTTCCTGTACTGGCCGGCGCGATGTCGCTGGCCGCGTTCCAGGCAATGGCCGCCGACAAGGTGACGTTGCAGCTGAAATGGGTCACGCAGGCCCAGTTTGCCGGCTATTACGTCGCCAAGGCGAAGGGCTTCTACGAGGCCGAGGGTCTCGACGTCGACATCAAGCCGGGCGGTCCCGACATTGCGCCCGAGCAGGTGATCGCCGGCGGCGGCGCCGATGTCATCGTCGACTGGATGGGCGGCGCGCTGGCAGCCCGCGAAAAGGGCGTGCCGCTGGTCAACATCGCCCAGCCGTTCAAGAAGGCCGGCATGGAACTGGTCTGTCCGAAAGACGGCCCGATCAAGACCGAAGCCGACTTCAAGGGCCACACGCTCGGCGTCTGGTTCTTCGGCAACGAATATCCGTTCTACGCCTGGATGAACAAGCTTGGCCTCAAGACCGATGGCGGCCCGGACGGCGTCACCGTTCTCAAGCAGAGCTTTGACGTGCAGCCGCTGATTCAGAAGCAGGCGGATTGCATCTCGGTCATGACCTACAATGAATATTGGCAGCTGATCGACGCCGGCTACAAGCCGGAGCAGCTCACCGTGTTCAACTACTCGGCGATGGGCAACGACCTGCTCGAGGACGGGCTTTATGCCTCGGAGGACAAGCTCAAGGATCCGGCCTTCGAGGACAAGATGGTGCGTTTCGTGCGCGCCTCGATGAAGGGTTGGAAATACGCCGTCGACAACAATGACGAAGCGGCGGAGATCGTCATGGATGGTGGCGGCCAGGACGAGAATCACCAGAAGCGTATGATGAGCGAAGTCGCCAAGCTCATCGACAATGCCGACGGCAAGCTCGACCCGGCGACCTATGAGCGTACCGCCAAGGCGTTGCTCGACCAGAAGATCATCACCAAGGAGCCGAAGGGCGCCTATACCACCGCGATCACCGACAAGGCGATCAAGTAGGCCTCAAAGCGGCCTCGTGACGGGGCTTGATGGACGATGTTGGAGGGGCGGGCGACCGCCCCTTTTTCATGCGGCCAAATCACAAAAGCGTGTGCCTGGATACATTGGGGCGGCCGAGCGTTGCGTCGGAGGCATGCGCGTGCGGGGAGCCACGGCGGATGCTACAGCCAATCGGAGGTTCTTCATGCGCACACAGACCGTCTTGCCGACGCTTTCGGCGCTGGCCATTTCGACCGCTTTCCTGTTCGCGTCGCCGGCCCTGGCCGACATGATGAAGTTCAAGGCGACGCTCGATGGCAGCCAGCAGAGCCCACCCGTTACCACCAAGGGCAAGGGAACCGCCACATTCACCTTTGACACCGCCAAGAAGAAACTCAGTTGGAACGTCAAATACTCCGGCCTCAGCGGGCCGGCGACGGCCGCACATATTCATGGCCCGGCCGCGAAGGGGGAAAATGCGGACCCCGTAATCCCGTTCAAAAAACTCAAGAGCCCGATCAAGGGATCGGCGACATTGACCGATACGCAGGTGACCGATCTGGAAGCCGGCAAATATTACGTCAACATACACACCGCGGCCAACAAGGACGGCGAGATCCGCGGTCAGATCGAAAAGGCGGCGGCGTCGATGTAACGCGACGTCGCTCGGGGCGCGCGCCCGTATTTGCTTGCGAAAGCTTTGCGGGACAGCGCCGCCCTTTCTCCTGCCGGAAACCGACTTTCAGGCCTTGTCTCTTATCTGCGTCATCGTTCGGGTCGGGGTGATTGCCTCCGGATCGAGCCGGATTTCGACGATTGCCGGCTTGCCGCTGGCGCGAGCACGCTCGAAGGCAGGGGCGAAGTCGGCGGTTTTCTCCACCGTTTCGCCATGGCCACCATAGGCACGCGCCAGGGCGGCGAAGTCCGGATTCTTGAGGTCCGTGGCCACCACCCGCCCGGGGTATTCACGCTCCTGGTGCATGCGGATGGTGCCGTAGATGCCATTATTGACGACGATGACGATGATCGGCAACCCGTATTGTACGGCGGTGGCGAATTCCTGCCCGTTCATCAGGAAGCAGCCGTCGCCGGCGAAAGCGACTACGGTGCGATCCGGATAAAGCGCCTTGGCCGCTACCGCCGCCGGCGTTCCGTAACCCATCGAGCCTGAGGTCGGCGCGCCCTGTGTGGCAAAGCGGCGGAAGCGATGGAAGCGGTGCACCCACGTGGCGTAGTTGCCGGCGCCGTTCGTCAGGATGGCATCGTCGGGCAGCACCGTTTCGAGATAGGTCATGATCGGCCCCATCTGGACGGCGCCCGGACCGCTTTCCGGCGGCGTCGACCAGTCGAGATAGGCGGCATGCAGCTTTGCCGTCTCCGCCGCCCAGCCCGGCGATGCCGGTCCCTTCCGTTTGGCGAAGGCGCGCACGAAGGCGGCGGGCGAGGCATTTATCGCCAGCGTTGGACGGTAGACGCGGCCTAGTTCGCCGGCATCGGGGTGGACATGGACCAGCGTCTGGTCAGGGTAGGGGCTCTTCAGCAGCGTATAGTCCGAGGACGGCATCTCGCCCATGCGGCCGCCGATCAGCAGCACCAGATCGGCCTGCTTGATTGCTGTCGCCAGCTTCGGGTTGATGCCGATGCCGACATCGCCGGCATAGTTCGGGTGCAGATGATCGAACAGCATCTGGCGGCGGAAGGAGCAGCCGACCGGTAGCGACCACGTCTCGGCGATGCGGGTGATTTCCTGAACAGCCTGGAAATCCCAACGTGTGCCGCCCAGGATCGCGATCGGTCGTTTGGCGGCATTGAGCAGCGCCTCGAACCGGTCGAGTTCGGCTTCGGCGGGGCTGGTCTCGACCGGGGTGTAGGCGATCGCGGCCGGTGCATCGACGACACTGGTCAGCATGTCTTCCGGCAGCGAGATGACGACGGGACCTGGGCGTCCGGAGGTCGCCACGGCAAAGGCGCGGGTGACGAATTCGGGAATACGCGACGCATCGTCGATCTCTACCACCCATTTTGCGATGTCGCCAAAGAACCTGACATAGTCCACTTCCTGGAAGGCCTCGCGCTGCTTGGCGTGGCTGGCGACCTGGCCGATGAACAGGATCACGGGAACTGAATCCTGCATGGCGATATGGATGCCGGCGGAGGCATTGGTGGCGCCGGGGCCGCGGGTGACGAAGCAGATACCGGGTTTGCCGGTCAGGCGGCCTTGGCAGTCGGCCATCATGGCGGCGCCACCCTCCTGGCGGCAGACGATGGTGCGGATCGCCGAATCGTGCAGCGCGTCGAGCACCGCGAGGTAGGATTCGCCTGGCACGCAGAAGATACGGTCGGTGCCGTTGGCCTCGAGCGCGTCGACGATCAATTGTCCGCCGGTTTTCATTTTGCTCTCTCCAGTTCGGCAAGGATTTCGTCAGTATGTTCGCCCAGGCGGGGCGAGGGGCGCTCATAGACGAGCGGTGTTTCGGACATGATCATCGGTGCGCGAACCGAGGGCAGAAGATTGCCATGGCCGTCGTCGAGATCGAGCCGCATGCCGCGCGCGATCGCCTGCGGGTCGGCGAACATCTGTCCGATCGTGTTGATCGGGCTCGCCGGCACGCTGGCCGCTTCCAGCTTGGCCAGCAGCGGGTCGCGATCCTTGGTCTTCAGCGCCTCGACGATCCGCTCGCGTAGCGCCGCCCGGTTGGCGACGCGGGCCGGATTGGTGGCGAAATCGGGATTGCCGGGCAATTCGTCCAGCCCGACCACCGCGCAGAACCTGGCGAACTGGCCGTCATTGCCGACCGCCAGGATGATGTGACCGTCCCGGACCGGCAGCACCTCGTAGGGCGCGATGTTCATATGCGCGTTGCCCATCTGCACAGGCGACTTGCCGGAGACGAGATAGTTGAGGTTCTGATTGCCGAGCGCCGAGATCTGGGTGTCGAACAATGCCATGTCGATGTGCTGGCCTTCGCCGGTTTTTTCGGCGTGGCGAAGTGCCGCCTGGATGGCGATGACGGAATAGAGGCCAGTGAAGATGTCCGAGATGGCGACGCCGGCCTTCTGCGGCTCGCGTCCCGCCTCGCCGGTGATCGACATCATGCCGGCCATGCCCTGGATGATGAAGTCGTAGCCGGCGCGCGGCGCGTAAGGACCGTCCTGGCCGAAGCCGGTGATCGAGCAATAAACGAGGCGCGGATTGATCTTGCGCAGGCTCTCATGGTCGAGCCCGTATTTCTTCAAGCCGCCAAGCTTGAAGTTTTCGATCAGCACGTCAGACGTTGCCACCAGCCGGCGCACGGTTTCGGCGCCCTCCGGTGTCGAAAAATCGATGGCGATGGAGCGCTTGCCGCGATTGCAGGAATGGTAATAGGCGGCCGACAGGTTCTCGCCATCCTTGCCCATTACGAAGGGCGGGCCCCATTTGCGGGTGTCGTCGCCGCCGTCAGGGCTTTCGACCTTGATGACGTCGGCGCCGAGATCAGCAAGCAACTGCCCGGCCCAAGGCCCGGCAAGGATGCGGGCGAGTTCGACGACGCGGACGCCTTTCAGCGGGGGCTCAGCCATAAATCACCAGAATTGGTCGGAACCGAAGCCTTTATCAACAGAGATTGCCGCTGTCACGGCTCTTGCAATGGGCCAACGCTTCATCGCGTCAGGATCGTCTCGGCCCATGCCGCGAAATCGTCCATGACGATGTCGCGATTCACCTCGTTCAGGCTTTCGTGGCGGGTCTCGCTGTAAACCTTTGAAACGAGATTCGAAAAGCCCATTTTGCGCATGCGTCCGGCAAGCTGGATGATCCCTTTGCCATAATCCGAGGCAGGGTCTTTTTCGCCCCCCACGACGCTGAGGGACAGGTCGCGCCGAACGCCGGCAAAAGCTGCGTCCCTGCCGCCATTGAGCGCCATCTGGACGACATCGCGCCACATCGACACTGAGGCGCCCCAGCCGCATAGCGGGTCGGCGATGTATTTGTCGACCTCGGCCCCGTCGCGTGACAGCCAGTCGAACAAGGTCCGGTGGTTGGGCACCGCCTTGCCCCAGGCCTGGAAGGTGAGTTTCGGCAGCAGGCGCGATGGGACGTCCGAGCCGAGCCGCATCCTTTCCCATGCAAGGATGCCGAGCGCCACCTGCCCGAGCAGGCCAGCTGAAAAATTGCCATTCCAGATGGCGGCGGCGTGAACGCGGTTCGAATGGGCCAGGAGAAAGTTCAGCGCCACGGACGCGCCCATCGAATGGCCGAACAGGATGACGGGCAGGCCCGGCTGCTCCCCGGCGATGAGATCATGGATGGCGCCGACATCGGCGATGACCTTGGCGGGGCCGTCCTCATGCGCGAACCTGCCCAGCGGTGCGTCGGGCGCCTTCGTTGCGCCATGGCCGCGATGATCGTGAACATAGACGCTAAAGCCGCGCGCGCCCAGGAAATCGGCAAAACGATCATAGCGCGCCGCATGTTCTGCCAGACCGTGATTGATCTGGATGACGGCGCGCGGATGGCCGTCGGCCTGCCGGACCAGAAGATTGAGGTCGGCGCCGGTCGGCGAACGGACCATGCGCTGCTGGCTGAATGACATTCAGTGATTTCCACCCTGGCCCGCCTCGGTGGCGCCGGCCTTGTTTGCGCCGGGGCCGGTTCAGCGTCAATCCGCCATTCCGGATTTCTCGCGATGATGTTTCTTGCATCTGGCCGGTGGAATATCGCAATTCTGACATGGAGACAGCTTCAGTCTGTCGCCCACCTTTTTCATCCAGGGATTCCCCATGCGCATTGCTGTTGTTTTCGGATTGGCCATGTTGGCGGCATCGTTAACGGGTGCGGCCCATGCCGACGTCAGGATGAGTGGCACCTTCGTTGCCGACGCCTCCTGTCCGGCGACGCAAGCCATCAAGAACGGCAAGAATCCCGGCAATGTCTCGACTGATGCCGGACAGAGCTATCAACTGCTGGCGGGCAACAAGGATGCGCCGACGCACTATCTCATTCTGGTGCCGGGCGCAGATCCGGATCGGCGCTGGGTGAAGGTCAGTTGCGGACATCTCTCCGGCAGCAGCGCAGCAACGCTGCCGGCGACCCCCGGCGGGCCGGGCAAGCCGGCGGCGTCAGGAAAACCCGAATATGTCTTCGCGCTGAGCTGGCAGCCGGCTTTTTGCGAGACCAAGTCCAGCAAGAGCGAATGCAAGGCACAAAACCCGAATGAATTCGATGCCAGCAACTTCACCTTGCACGGCCTGTGGCCTCAGCCGAACGGGAACTTCTATTGCCAGGTACCGGCCAGCGACAAGGCCAACGACAGTCCGGCGCACTGGAAGGATCTTCCGCCTGTCGATTTGGACGCCGGCACGCGCGCGGAACTCGACAAGGTTATGCCGGGCACCGCTTCGCAGTTGGAGCGGCATGAATGGATCAAGCACGGCACCTGCTACGGCAAGAACCAGCAGGAGTACTTTTCCGACGCACTCGGCCTGATGCGTGCGGTGAACGGCTCAGCGGTGCGCGATCTCTTCGCCAAGAACATCGGCGGCAAGCTGACGGCGGATCAGATCCGCGGCGCCTTCGACCAGGCCTTTGGCGCCGGCGCCGGCGATCGCGTGCGCGTCTCCTGCGTCATCGATCCGTCGAGCGGCCGGCGGCTGATCGGAGAGTTGACGCTTGGCCTTGCCGGTCCGATCGGCCCAAACAGCTCGCTCAAGGACCTGCTGCTGGCCTCGGTGCCGACCAACAAGGCCGGTTGCCCGACCGGAACCGTCGACGCAATCGGGTTCCAGTAGGTCCTGAGCTCATTCCAGCCGGCAGGCAGGCCGGGGCGCCAACGCCCGTTGTTGTGCGGCCTGTGATCGGTTCGATGCGGCGAAAGCGATTGCCGTTCGGCTCCGCATCGCCTACATAGCGGCCAACCTCCATTCAGATCGACAAATCAGTCAGTTTTTCAGGGAAAGCGCGCGTGGCACGCCAGTTCATCTATCACATGTCAGGCCTGTCAAAGGCCTACGGCACCAAGAAGGTGCTCGATAACGTTCATCTGTCCTTCTACCCGGACGCCAAGATCGGCATTCTCGGTCCTAACGGTTCGGGTAAGTCGACCATCCTGCGCATCATGGCCGGGCTCGACAAGGAGTTCCAGGGCGAGGCGTGGCTGGCCGAAGGCGCCACGGTCGGCTACCTGGCGCAGGAGCCGCAGCTCGACAACAGCAAGACCGTGCGTGAAAACGTCATGGACGGCGTCGGCAGGAAGACCGCCATCATCGAGCGCTACAACGAATTGATGATGAACTATTCCGACGAGACGGCAGACGAGTCGGCCAAGCTCCAGGACGAGATGGATCGGCTCAACCTTTGGGACCTCGAGCAGCAGGTCGAGATGGCGATGGACGCGCTGCAGTGCCCGCCGGCCGATTCCGAGGTGACCAATCTGTCGGGCGGCGAGCGCCGCCGCGTGGCGCTGTGCCGGCTGCTCCTGGAACAGCCCGACCTGCTTTTGCTCGACGAGCCGACCAACCATCTCGACGCCGAGACCACGGCGTGGCTGGAAAAGCACCTGCGCGACTATCCGGGCTCGGTGCTGATCATCACCCACGACCGCTACTTCCTCGACAACGTCACGGGATGGATCCTCGAGCTCGATCGCGGCCGTGGCATCCCTTACGAGGGCAACTACACCAAATATCTCGACGCCAAGGCCAAACGCCTGATCCAGGAAGGCCGCGAGGACGACGCCCGCCAGAAGTCGATCTGGCGCGAGCGTGAGTGGATCCAATCCTCGCCGAAGGCGCGCCAGACCAAGTCCAAGGCCCGTATCAAGGCCTATGAGGAACTGGTCGAGCAGTCGCAGAATCGCAAGCCGACCGACACGCAGATCGTCATTCCGTCGGGCGAGCGCCTCGGCAATGTCGTCATCGAGGTTGAAGGGCTCACCAAGGGCTTCGGCGATGAGCTTTTGATCGAGGACCTGTCGTTCAGGCTGCCGCCGGGCGGCATTGTCGGCGTCATCGGCCCGAACGGCGCCGGCAAGACGACGCTGTTCAAGACCTTCACTGGCCAGGAAAAGCCTGATGCGGGGTCGATCCGCATCGGCGAGACGGTCAAGCTCGGCTATGTCGACCAGAGCCGTGACGCGCTGGACCCGAACAAGACGGTGTGGGAAGAAATCTCCGGTGGCGCCGAAGTCATCAAGCTTGGCAAGCACGAGGTCAACAGCCGCGCCTATTGCTCGTCCTTCAACTTCCGTGGCGGCGATCAGCAGCAGAAGGTCGGCAACCTTTCGGGCGGCCAACGCAACCGCGTACATCTGGCCAAGATGCTCAAAGGCGGCGGCAATGTGCTTTTGCTCGACGAACCGACCAACGACCTCGACACCGAGACGCTGAGCGCGCTCGAAGACGCGCTGGAAGCCTATGCCGGCTGCGCTGTCATCATCAGCCACGACCGCATGTTCCTCGATCGCATGGCGACCCACATGCTCGCCTTCGAGGGCGACGCGCATGTCGAATGGTTCGAAGGCAATTTCGAGGAGTATGAGAAGGACAAGCTTCGCCGCCTGGGCGCGGAGGCGGCGGCCCCGCACCGCATGACGCATAAGAGGCTGACGCGGTAAGGGCCGTTATTGCAGTGGCGGTTCCGGGTCGGCGACGACGGGATCGTCATCCAATTGGGATAGCCGGCTTGTCGCGCCGGTCATGGAAGGTGGCAACCGCCGCGAGGTCTTACCGTTGAACAGCCCAGCAAAGCCCGATTGGTCCGCCGCCCAATATTTG
Organism: Mesorhizobium sp. B2-8-1; assembly: GCF_006440955.1. Taxonomy (NCBI): domain Bacteria; kingdom Pseudomonadati; phylum Pseudomonadota; class Alphaproteobacteria; order Hyphomicrobiales; family Phyllobacteriaceae; genus Mesorhizobium; species Mesorhizobium sp. B2-8-1. The sequence goes on from NZ_VFTX01000006.1 coordinate 57,737, forward strand.
AAGTTCGAGGACGAGCGCACGCGTCCTGCGCGCGACTTGGTGGCGCAGGTGCCGGTCGACTTCCCCCGCAGGGTTGTCGACATAGGCTGCGGGCCGGGCAATTCGACGGAGCTTCTGGTCGCGCGCTGGCCGGATGCACAGGTGAGCGGCTTCGACACGTCTCCCGACATGATCGAGAAGGCTAGGGCACGCCTGCCCAATGTCAGCTTCGACCTTGCCGATGCCTCGACATGGGCGCCGGCTCAACCGGTCGATGTGATCTTCGCCAATGCCGTGTTCCAGTGGCTGCCGGAACATCCTGATGTCTTCCAGCGGCTGATGGGTTTTCTTGCGCCCGGCGGCGCGCTCGCCGTGCAGATGCCAGACAATATGGGCGAGGATTCCCACAGGCTGATGCGCGAGACTGCCGCCGAAATGCCGTTCGCAGCCAAGCTGAAAGGGGCGGCGCGCGCGCCGCTGCCGCCGGTGTCGTTCTATTATGATCTGTTGTCGCCGCTCTCGGACCGGCTCGACATCTGGCACACGGTCTATAACCATCCGCTGGCCGACGCCGGGGCGATCGTGGAATGGGTGAAGTCGACGGGCTTGAAGCCTTTTGTCGACCCGCTCGATGCGGACGAGAAGATGCTGTTCCTCGAAAGCTACACGGCCAAGATCGCCAAGGCCTATAAGAAGACCGCAAATGGCAAGGTGCTGTTGCGTTTCCCGCGCATTTTCATTGTCGCCAAGCGGGCTTGAACGACCAACGTCGATGAGGAGCCGGGGCAGTTCATGTGCAGCCGCGACGACGGCGCATGCTGGAACAACTCACAGACTAACACCAAACTGTGCGCATGGTGAGGGGACGCGGGAACCGGTTTAAGCTGGCATAAACCGGCTCAATGCGACAAGGGTTGCGCCGGGCCTCCCTTACGCCCACATCAAAGCCCCTGAACGCCTGCGGATGGGACGGACTGGACATGCATCGCGTCATCATCAGCGGTATCGGCGTCGAAATCCCCGAGCCTGAGATCAGCAATGAGGAACTGGTCGCCAGTTTCAACAGCTGGGTCGACACGGAAAACGCGCGCCGGTCGGGCACGGACCAGCCGCTGCTGCAGAAATCGGACAGCGACTTCATCGTCCACGCCTCGGGCGTGCGCAGCCGTCATGTGATCGAGCGCGAAGGCATACTCGACCCGACCCGTATGGCACCGCGCATTCCGGCGCGGCCGGACGATGCGCTGTCGCTGGAGGCCGAGTTCGGCATAGCTTCGGCCCGCAAGGCCCTCGATCATGCCGGGCTGAAGCCGTCCGATATCGATTTGGTGATCTGCTCGGCCTCGCACCACCAGCGGCCCTATCCGGCGATCGCCATCGAGATGCAGCAGGCCCTGGGCACCAAGGGGGCGGGCTTCGACATGGGGCTCGGCTGCTCATCCGCCGCGGCGGCACTTCACATGGCGGTCAATCTCGTGCGTGCGGGCGCCCACAAGCGCATCCTGGTGACGACGCCCGAGATCATCACCGGCCATCTCAATTTCCGCGACCGGCAGACGCATTTCATCTTCGGCGACGCCTCGGTGTCGATGGTGGTCGAAGGGCTGGCACTCGGCGAGAAACGGCCGGGACGTTTCGAAGTGCTCGACACGCGCATCTGGACGCAGATGTCGAACAACATCCGCACCAATCTCGGCTACCACACCCGCACCGCACAGGACGATCCCTACAGGATCGATCTGGAGGGCAATCTGATCAAGCAGGTCGGCAACAAGGTGTTCAAGGAAGTCACCGTCGCCGGGCACAAATTCATCGTGGAGTTCCTGGCCGAGCACGGCCTGACGCCGCAGGCGGTGCGACGCTTCTGGCTGCACCAGGCCAATGCGCGCATGAACGCCATGATCCTGAAACTCTCATTCGGCCACGAGGTCGATCATGACCGCGCGCCCATGGTGCTGGAGCGTCTCGGCAACACGGCGGGCGCCGGCGCCATCGTCGCGCTGTCGGAGAACCATGCCGACATGAAGGCGGGCGACTTCGGGCTGATCTGCGCTTTTGGCGCGGGGTATTCGATCGGCGGCGCGCTGCTGCGGATGCTGTAGGACGCGCTTGCCGCTTCAGGCCGGCGAAAAGGGAACGAGCATCGGCACGCGGCGCGCGTAGTCGTCATAGGCGGGCCCAAGCTCGCCGCGCAGGAAACTTTCCTCCAGCCTCGCCTTGATGACGATCCCGACAAGCAGCAGGGCGGCGCCCGCGACGCCCCATACCGTGCCCTTGACGGCCACGGTGGCGAGGATCGAAAGCAGCAGGCCCGTATAGATCGGATGACGGACAAGCGCGTAAGGGCCGGTGTCGATGATGCGATGATCGGCCTTGGCCGTTACCGTGCTGGACCACAGCCGGCCGAGATGCAGGCGGGCCCACCATGCACAGGCGATGCCGATGGCGATCAGGGCGACGCAAATCCAGGCTTGGGTGAGCGTCGGTGTCCAGAGCCGAAGCCGACCCACATAGCCGTGCGCCGGAACGAACAGCAGGACGGTACCGGCGAGCCAGAGAACCCGATATCGCGCCTCCGCCCTGAAATCCGCCCGCTTGCGCACGGGATCGGCCCATGAAGCGGCAAGGATCCACGATACCAGCCAGAACAACCAGAGCGCGGCAACGGCGTGTCCCACCTGCATGACCCGAACCTCCTCCCGATCTGGCGCCATCGTCTATGCCGGCGGCGCGGCGGCAATGCGGCGCGCTGAGGACCGCAACGGCGTTTCCGGTAAGAAAGTCGTGATCGGCATCAAACGGCGTGATCGGATCATCAGCGCTTTCGACTGGACCGCATTGCGCAGGGCCTCTAGACGAGACTGATGCAGGAAACCAACTTCGAGCTTTTTCCGGCGGACCTGACGGTCGACATCGTGCCGGGCCGCAAGCTGGCGGCAAGGGCGGTGGCGCTCTATGCCGCTCCGTTCGACCATTTCGAAACCAAGGCGGTCGAGAAATTGCAGATGGGCTTCGACGGCATAGCCGGCGATTTTCATGCCGGGATAGCGCGACGCTCCGGCGGGCGCGAACCCTGGTATCCGCGCGGCACCGAGATGCGCAACGAGAGGCAGTTGTCGCTGGTGGCGGCGGACGAACTCGCGCTGGTCGCCGAACGCATGGGCCTAGAGGAGATCAAGCCCGAGTGGATCGGCGCCAATTTGCTGATCGAAGGGGTGCCGCATCTTTCGATGTTGCCATCCGGCTCGCTGCTGTTCTTCCAGGGCGGCGTGACGATCAAGATCGATGCCCAGAACAAACCATGCCGCGTCGCCGGGCAATCGATCGCCGAGCATGTCCGGGCGGCGGACCATGACGCCACCGCGCTGCTCTTTCCGAAAGTGGCCAAGCGGCTGCGGGGCCTTGTAGGCTGGGTCGAGAAGCCCGGAATCGTCAGGTCCGGCGAGGAAATCTCCGTGCGGGTGCCCGAGCAGTGGATTTATCGCGCCTGACGAGGTAGCCACGCCGCTCGAAACGGCGTGGCTGAGCGACCCGGACTAGGCCTTGCGGTTCTTGTTGGCGCCTTGCGCCATGACCGAAACATGGTCCCACTTTTCCCAGGTGGCGATGCGGTTGGCGTATTCCTGCTTGATCATCGGCAGCCCGCCGTCGCCGAAGAATACCCTGAGAGGTGGCTCGGCCGCGTCGACGATGGCCAGCATCGCCGGTCCGGTGGCCTCGGGATCGCCGGCCACGGCGCGGCTGCGGCGCTCCGCCATGGCAGCGCGGACGGGCGCATAGGCGTCCAGCGCTTTGGAGACCTTGGCCGACGGACCGGCCCAGTCGGTGGAGAAGCCGCCGGGCTCGACCAGCGTGACATGGATGCCGAACTCCGCGACCTCGAGGCTCAGCGACTGGCTGAAGGCTTCCAGCGCCCATTTCGAGGCGTGGTAGAGGCCAAGCGAGGCGAAGGCATTGACGCCGCCGATCGAAGAGATCTGGATGATGTGGCCGGAGCGCTGCGCCCGCATGATCGGCAAGGCGGCCTGGGTGACCCACAGCGCGCCGAACACATTGGTTTCGATCTGGTCGCGGGCTTCCTGCTCGCTGACCTCCTCGATGGCGCCGAAATGGCCATAGCCGGCATTGTTGATGACGACGTCGAGCCGGCCAAAGCGCTTGTGCGCCCCGGCGATTGCGGCATCGACGGCTTTCTTGTCGGTGACGTCGAGCTTTATCGCCGCGATGTTGTCGCCATACTTCTCGACGAGATCGGCGAGTGTGCCGGCATCGCGGGCGGTTGCCGCGACGCGGTCGCCGCGAGCGAGCGCGGCCTCGGCCCAGACCCGGCCAAAACCTTTCGACGATCCGGTGATGAACCAAACCTTGTTTGTCATGATGAAGTCCTTGCCCATGCAAGCTGGAATTTTTTCAGAGATAAGTGGAGGCCTCTCCGCTTTGTGCCATATACGGTGCGTCCCGCGACTTTCCAGAGGCGGTGGCGGAATTATTTGGACGGGAGCGGCGATCGGTCAGGGGTAGCGTACAGCGCTCGACCAGGCCGGATCCTTATGCTTGTCCCAATAGAGCGCCATCAGCCGGCAGGTAATTGCGCCGGGCCTGCCGTCCGCGACTGGGCTGCCGTCGATCATCGTGACCGGCATGATGCCGCCGGCGGTAGAGGTGATGAAGACCTCGTCGGCCTCGCGCAATGCCGCGACACTGACGTCCGCCGGGGTGGCGAAGAGGCCTTCCAGCGCACAGAGATCGAAGACAGTGCGGCGGGTTATGCCGGGTAGCACGCCGATCGCCGGCGTCGAGAGCTTGTTGTCCTTGACACAGAAGACGTTGAAGCCCGGACCTTCGGCGACATTGCCGTTGAAGTCGAGAATGAGCGCTGTCTCGGCGCCGCGGTCAAAGGCATCGTAAAGGCCGCGCACCAGGTCGAGCCAGTGGTAGTTCTTGATCGCCGGGTCGATCGAGGCCGGCGGAATGCGCACCTTGTCGCTGATGGCGACATTGAGGCCGCGCTGTAACTGCTCGGGATTGGCGACCGAGCCGAACGGCACGGCAAACGCCATGAAGCGGTTGATCGCCTGGCGCGGATCGCGGCTGAAAGTAGGGGAAGCGCCGCGCGTGCACAGCATTTCGACATAGGCGGCGCTGTGTCCCGACAGTGCCACGCAATTGTGCAGGATCTCCGTCACGCCATCGCGGTCGAACGGGATCGTCATGCGCAATTTCTCCAGTCCGCCGAAGAAGCGGTCGAGATGCAGGTCAAGCCGGAAGAAGCAGCCGTTCCAGACATGCACCGTGTCGTAAGTGGCATCGGAATGCAGGAATCCCCAATCCAGCACCGAGATCTTGGCCTGCGACATCGGCAGGTACTGGCCGTCGAGGAAGGCGATGCCGTCGGGATAAGCATGCGGGTCGACGTGGCGGTCGCTCACCACAGGCAGCGGCCGTGTATCCTGTGCGGTCTGGCTCATCGGCACCTCCTTGCATCACAGGCTATCGGTGTCAGGCAGAGGGCATAGAGCCAGTCATCCGGCGTCGTTCGTCCTCGAAGTGAAAAGCTGCCAGCCATGCTACCGAGCGCCGTGCCGGACCGGCAACAGCTTCAATCATCCTCGTCGTCGGCGTCGAGCAGGCGGGTGGCGCGCCAGCGGGTAAGTACGACATTGGTCTGCTCGATGACGAAGAAACGCGCCGAGTCGCGGTCATAACCTTCGGCGAGCAGCTTTTCGTAGTCGGTATGGGCGTGGCGGATATGGGCAACCGTCGCCAGCCACACGGCAATGGTCGGCGGCAAGGTCTTCATGTGGACGGAGCCGGCATCCGCTCGGATCTTCTCCATATCGGCATAGGGCGCCAGCGGCAGAAGCGCGGTCAACGCCTTGGCGACGGCGCGCCGACGGCCGGTCGGCGCCTTCATCATTCGTCGCGCCCTTCGATGGTCGCCTCGGCAAAGGCATCGGTCGATGCGAAATAGGGTTTTATGTCGACCACCGGGGTGCCGTCGAGCACGTCGATGGCGTCGATCTCGATGCGCCCGGTGGCGAGGTCGAGCGCAACCAGTTTCGCCACATGCAGGCCGATCGGGTTCGGTCGGGCAGGGGAGCGCAGGCCGAATACGCCTTTTGCTTCAGCCGCATGGCGCGGTTTCTGCACGATCAGAGTCCGCGGCGCGTGGTGGAGCCACGACAGGATGACGAGATGGCTGGTGCGCTCCAGCCCTTGCAGGCCGGCGCGGTAGGGCGGGTCGATCGTCAGTGCTGCCGGCTGCCCGGTCTCGCGCGCCGCGCGCATGTTCTTGGGGCAGGTTTCGCGCGTCGTCCATGGTGAGGCGATACGGCCGATGAAGACGACGCCGCCATCCGCCGGCATCAGCGCCGGATCGATCTCGAGCCTTTTTTCACCCTCCCGCACCTCAAACATCTCACGCCGCCCGGTCATTTTATCCATCTTTTTGTTGACGCATGTCTTGCCCTGAAACCGCTACACATTTTTAGGCGCGACATGCACCGAGAAATCACGCCTGCGGCATTTTCTTGTCCGGAAGCGACATAGCGCTTGCAAGGCTGTGAAAATCGACATAAACATATCTTTATATCTTTTTCAAAGAGAATACGCTGATGCATGTCGCGCTCGACACCATGGTGGACACATTGAAGGCGGCGGCCGAATCGAGCCGCTTGCGCATACTGGCGCTGCTGTCGCGCGGTGATCTCACCGTGTCCGATCTTACCGAGATTCTCGGCCAGTCGCAGCCGCGCGTGTCGCGGCACCTGAAGCTGCTCCTGGAGGCCGGGCTGATCGGCCGTTACCAGGAGGGGTCGTGGGCTTTCTTCCGGCTGTCGGATACGGATTCCGCGCGCGACTTCGTGCTGCGGCTGGTCGCCGGCATTCGCGGCGCCGATCCGCAGGTCGAGCGCGATCTCGAGCGGCTGGCCTCGGTCAAGCGCAAGCGGCAGGACCGCGCGGCGGAGTATTTTTCGCAGAACGCGGCAAGCTGGGACCATATCCGCTCCCTGCACGTGCCTGACCGTGCGGTCGAGGCAGCCCTCATGAAGCTCGTCGGCAAGCGGCCGTTCCAGTCGATGCTCGATCTCGGCACCGGCACCGGACGCCTCTTGGAGATATTCTCGCCGCTCTACCGGCGCGGCATCGGCATCGACATGTCGCGCGAGATGCTGACCGTCGCGCGCGCCAACCTCGACAAGGCCGGCGTCTCCAATGCTCAGGTGCGGCAGGGCGACGTCTTCTCGCCGCCGGTCGAGCGCGACGCCTTCGATCTCGTCACCATCCATCAGGTGCTGCATTATCTCGATGATCCTGCGCGCGCCATCCATGAGGCGGCGCGGCTGCTGCGCCCTTCCGGACGGCTGGTGATCGTCGATTTCGCGCCGCATACCCTGGAATTCCTGCGCGACGAGCACGCGCATATGCGCCTCGGCTTTTCCGACCGGCAGATCGGCGAGTGGTTCTCCGAAGCGGGCCTTGATCTCGAAGATGCCCAGGAGTTCGAGCCGCGCGGCGGCACCGAGGCCAGGCTCACGGTCAAGCTCTGGCTTGGCCGCGACCGGCGCCTGCTGATCGCCGATCCTGCCAATGACAGCCAGCAGACCAAAGTGAGTTCGATAGGGGAAATCGCCTGATGAACCAGTTCCGCTTTTCCCGCCGCCCCGACATTGGCGACAAGGTCAGGGTTTCCTTCGAATTCTTCCCGCCAAAGTCGGACGAGATGGAAGCGAGGCTGTGGGACACGGTCACCCGACTGGAACCGCTGAAGCCGAAATTCGTCTCGGTGACCTATGGCGCCGGCGGTTCGACTCGGGAGCGCACGGCACGCACCGTAGGCCGCATCCTGAAGGAGACCAGCCTGACGCCGGCAGCGCACATGACCTGCGTCGACGCCCCGCGCCCTCAGGTCGATGCGGTGATCCAGGAATTCGCCGACATGGGTGTGAAGCGGTTCGTCGCCCTGCGCGGTGATCCGGCCGCGGGCGTCGGCACCGCCTATCGTCCGCACCCGGACGGCTATGCCAATGGCGCCGAGCTGGTCGGTGCGCTGAAGAGCGCCGGCGATTTCGACATCTCGGTCTCGGCCTATCCGGAAAAGCATCCGGAAAGCCCCGACTTCGCCACCGACATCGACATGCTGAAGCGCAAGGTCGATAATGGCGCGACGCGGGCGATCACCCAGTTCTTCTTCGACAACGATCTCTACGAGCGCTATGTCGAGCGCGCGCGTCGAGCCGGCATCTACATTCCGATCGTGCCGGGCATCCTGCCGGTGCACAATTTCACCCAGGTCGCCAATTTCTCGGCACGTTGCGGCGCGCTGGTGCCGGCATGGCTGGCCGAACGTTTCGACGGCCTGCAGAATGATCCGCAGACGCATGCGTTGGTCGCGTCGGCGGTGGCGGCCGAGCAGGTGCTGGACCTGGTCGAGCGGGGCGTGGGCGATTTCCACTTCTATACGATGAACCGGGCCGACCTCGTCTTTGCCGTCTGCCACATGATCGGCATCCGCTCGCATGAGGCGGAAGTGGCTGGCTCCGCAGCCGCCTGAACCGGGCTTGAGTTGCAGAAAGGCCGGGTAAAAACCCGGCCTTTCAAACTGGTTGATTATTGGGTGCTGGTCTTCCCCGTTTTTGGCGGGTTCAGGGAAGAACGCCTATAATGAGGGCGCCGATGAATGCAAACGCAGCACAGATCATCAATGCGTTGATTGGCCTCGTAAGTCCCATGACATAGCCTCCTCTTAAAGAGCTATGGCCGGAGTCTAGGGTCATTTGTGCCACAGGCAAGCGGAAAATGTGCTGCATTGCGACGCGATTGTGGAGTTTGCGACCTCGTTTTCGCCGTTAGGCGTTGAAACTTCTAGGCAAAAACCAGATACGAACCTGTGAATAAATTATGGCGGCTTCGTGTCGTTGGCATGTCATGGCAGCGCTACCCTGCGGATGAACAGGCGCCCGTCTATGGTCACCAGGCCGAGACCGATCAGCATCATGCCGCCGATTTCGAACAATTCCAGCCGCTCGCCGAGGAACAGGAAACCGAGCAGCATGGCACTCACCGGCACGATCAGCGTCACCAGGGAGGCGTTGGTGGCGCCGGCCGAGGCGACGAGGTTGAAATAGAGGATATAGGCGAAGGCGGTGGACAGCAGCGCCAGCGCCAGCACCGCCGCCCAGACCGGCGGCGAGGCCGAGAACAGGCCCGCGGGACCGTGCGCAAGCAGCACCACCGGGATCATGATGATGGTCGAGGCGGTCAGCTGCCCGGTGGCAATGACCGGCGAGGGCACGCCCTTGAAGCGACGGGCGACCATCAGTGCGACGCCGTAGGACAACGATGCTCCGATCAGCGCGAATTTGGCCCAGACCGGGCCGCCGAGGCCGGCAACCAGGCCGGGGCCGATCATCACAGCCGTGCCGGCGACGCCAAGCGCAATGCCGGCCAGCTTGTTCCAGGAGAGCTTCTCGTCCGATGTCAGGGCGTTGGCGAGGATCAGCGTCCAGAACGGCGTGGTCGCATTGAGCACCGAGGCGACGCCGGCGCCAAGCCCAGTCTGGCCGGCGAAGATCAGCGAAAAAGGCACGACGTTGTTGGTGAAGGCCAGCAGGAAGAACAGTCCTGCATGAGGAAGGGCAAGGCGGAAGGATGGGCCGCGCAGGAAGAGATAGAGCTGTAAAGCGAGTGCCGCGATGGCGACGCGAAACAATACCAGCACCAGCGGGTGAAGCTCCGCCACGGCAATGCGGGCGAAGAAAAAGGAGCCGCCCCAGATCGCGCCGAGCAGCAGAAGCTGCGCCCAGTCCTTGAGCGCCATCGGTCCGCGCGGTGCTGATGTCGCGGCTATTGCCATGTGATGCGTCCTCCCCGGACGGCCGAATGCAGGCAGCCAGACAGAAGCCATATCGGGTTCGCAGGCAAGAACCACCCGAAACCTGCCCGATGGCCTGTCTCCCCTGACAAGCCTAGCGCCCTGCCGCCAGGCGCAAGAGACACAGAATTGTTTTCATTGGCCGCTAGCTTGGATTAATTGTGCGCAGGCTAGGTCAAGGATTCGTCCATGCAGCGATTCGAGAATGCCCGCGAGGCGGCACTGGCGCTTCGCCCGGACGATCCGGTCTACTGCTTCCGCCCGCAGGTGCTGAAGGCCGATGCCTTGCAGTTCATGGGCATGTTCCCCGGCAAGACGGCCTATGCGGTCAAGACCAATGGCGAGCAGATCGTGCTGAAGACGCTGGTCGAGGCCGGTGTCTCCGCCTTCGACGTGGCCTCGCCCGGCGAGTTCGCCGCCATGCGCGCGGTCTCGGCCGATGCCGAGATGCTCTACATGCATCCCGTCAAGGCGCAGTCGGACATCAAGCTGGCGCTGGAGAAATACGGCATCCGCGTCATTGCGCTCGACCACGAAGACGAGATCACCAAACTGACGCGGGTGGTCAGGGCACTCGACATTGACCCGGGCGCAATCAGCGTGTTCGTTCGAGTGCAGACCAAGGGCCATGCGGCCTACGAGCTGTCGAAGAAGTTCGGCGCCGGCCCGGCCTATGCGGTCGAGCTCGCCGAACGGCTGAACCGCACCGGCTACAAGGTCGGCCTGTGCTTCCATGTCGGCAGCCAGATCGAGGACCCCGACACCTACGAAAGGGCATTGGCTTCCGCCGACTGGGTGCGCAACCGGCTGACCTTCGACCTGGCCGGTCTCGATGTCGGCGGCGGTTTTCCGGCCGAATACGGGCATGATCCCAACCGCAAGCAAGTCGCGATGCCGTCGCTCGGCCAAATCATGTCGCGGCTTTCTGGAGACCTCAAGGAATACCAGTTCGACCAGATGCCGCTGGTGGCCGAGCCCGGCCGGGTGATCGTGGCGCGCTGCCTGTCGCTGATCGTGCGGGTGCTGTTGCGCAAGGGCAAGCGGCTCTACATCAATGACGGCATCTGGGCGTCGCTGTCGGATTCATGGACCGGCAAGATCACGCTGCCGGCACGCTTCATTCCCGATCCGGCGATCCGCACGCGTAATGGCGACGAGAAAACCATCGTGCCGTTCAAGGTCTGCGGCGCGACCTGCGATTCCGTCGACATATTGTCGCGGCCGTTCTGGCTGCCGGAAACTGTCGACACCGGCGACTGGATCGAGATCGGCCACATCGGCGCCTATTCGCTGTCGCTGAGAACCCGTTTCAACGGCTTCTATCCCGACACTTTCGTCGAGGTGGCGACGTCCTTCGACGAGGGCGATGCACCGGTGGGTTTGGCGAGTCTGGAGACGATGGCGGATTAAGTAGTGAGTGGTGAGTAGTGAAATGGGTCCGTCACTATTCCCTACTCACAGCTTCATTCCCTATTCACAGCTTCGCTAAAAGCTCCGGCGTCGGCCAGCCGTCCACGGGCAGTCCCAGCCGCGTCTGCTCCTTGCGGATTGCTTCGCGGGTGTTGGTGCCCAGGATCCCGTCGACCGTGCCAACATCGTAGCCCTTGGCTTCCAGCTTGGTCTGCAAAGCCTTCATCTGCTCGTTGTTGAGGCCTGGTTCAGGATTGCGCGGGTCGATCGGTGGCGCGCCGGCAAGCCGCGCGGCAAGATTGGCCGCGGTCAGCGCGTAGGTGAAGGACTGGTTCCATTCGAGATAGACGTCGAAATTGTCGTAGGTGAGGAAGGCCGGGCCCTTGCGGCCCATGGGCAGCGCCAGCCCGGCCTTCAGGCCCTTGTCGACCAGCGGCGAGCCGTCGGGATTGGTGACGCCCCACTGCGCCCATTGCGTCAGCGGCAATTTGTTGGTGCGGCCCGTCTGGTCCCAAGGCATCTCGTCGGGCACGCGCACTTCCTGGATCCAGGGCTCGTCGCGCTTCCAGCCGCGCGACAGCACCTTGTTGGCCGTGGTCATAATCACGTCCGGCACGCTGCCCCGCAGGTCGATCTTGCCGTCACCGTCGCCATCGACGCCGCGGGCAAGATAATCCGAAGGCAGGATCTGCGTCTGGCCGATCTCGCCAGCCCAGGCGCCGTTGACGTCGGCCGGCAGCACGCCATGGTCGATCAATTCCAGTAACGGCACCAGCTGCTGCCGGAACAGTTGCGGGCGGCGGCAATCATGGGAAAGCGTCACCAGCGCGCTGAGCGTATGGAAATCGCCCTGCACGGCGCCGAAATCGGTCTCCAGCGCCCAGAAAGCGGTGATGACCGGCGCCTGGACGCCGAACTGCTGGTCGGCGCGGGCGAAGATATCGGCATATTTCTTCATGTTCGCCGCGCCCTGCTTCAGCCGGTAGGCCGAGATCATCCGGTTGGAGAACTCGATGAAGGTCTGGGTGAAGACGCCCTGCGCACGGTCGCGCGCCAGGGCCCTCTCGTCGAAGCTGGCATCCTCGAGCGCTTCGAGGCCGACAGGGCCGACACCCGCCGCCTTGGCTTCCGCTGCCACGCCCTGCTTCCAGGTTTCGAAGTCGCCGCCACATTCCTGCGCCATCGCCGGCAAGGCCGTGGCGCACAGGAACAGCACCGCGAGGGCTTGGGGACGCAGTCGCATAGACTTCCTTTCGACATCAGGATTCCCGGGCGGCCTTGCTGTCCATCTGGATGCGCGTCGCCCCGGAATACCGGCGGTTGCACTCTTGGCCGCCGGCCGTGTCGAAAGCAGGCGGCAGGCCCGGTGTCAACGGGTGTTCTGCAGCAACCCTTCCTCCGGGCGGCTTGGCACCCGTTGACACGGTGTCAACGGGTGTTCTGCCTCAACCATTTGTCCCAGGCGGCTTGGCTGCCGTTGAAGACGTTTATATCGGACTTGCCGATCATGCCGGGAACGATGCCGGTTCCCGTATACTGCCAGAAGGTGAAGGGGTGGCTGCCATATTTCTGACGCGGGTGGCCGGCGACGGAGCGTAGCCAGTAGGGATAACCGCGGAAGGTCGACAGCTCGTTGTCTTCAAAGAAGTCTACCGACGTGTAGATGATCGGCTTCTTGCCGTAATGCCGCTCGACGATTTCGAGGAAGGTGGTCATCTCCGCGCGCACGGTGGCCGGGTCGGGGCGCAGCCTGCAGGTCGGCGATTTCGGGTTCCATTCCATGTCCAGCACCGGCGGCATGGCCGAACGGTCGACGGGGACGTTGCGGATGAACCAGCGCGCCTGTACCGCCGCCGGAGTGCAGAAATAGAAGAAATGATAGGCGGCACGAGGAACGCCGGCGGCTTTGGTGCGCGCCCAATGCTCGTTGAAATAATCATCGAAACGGTCGCCGCCCTCCGTCGCCTTGATGAAAGCGAAGGAAATACCGCTGGCCTTGGCGGTCGGCCAGTCGACCGAGGTCTGGTATTTTGAGACGTCGGTGCCGTGAACTGCGTAATTCCAGGGCGCGCCGCTGTCCCATTCATGCGGCTTGGAATCGGCGAAGCGGGGCGCGCGCACCGCAACCGAAGGGGTGCTGGATGGCGACAGTGGCGACAGATCCTCCACGGTCGAGCATGCGCCGAGCAGCGTCAGCATGAAAAGGGCCGCGAGACGGCGCATCACAACTCCCGAGCCGGTTGCAGCCGGTCGCTGATGGGTCTGTGCACTGATGGCCGGCGCTTGGTCTGGCCCCCGCCGGACGATCGCCCCACAGCATCGCCCGGTATATCGCCAAAACGCGCATTGTTTCGGCGCGCTTTGATTTTGTTTCCTGCCGTGATCCCAAAAACGCGGCGCGCTGTTGGGCGACATGCACCTGTGATCGCCGATCATGGTTGATATCTGGTTGACGACGCTCGACAAGGCCCATGATTTTGCGGAAGCAATGGCGGCAAATCGATGACATGGATCGAGCCTGGATTCGGGGGCGGGAAAGATGCGGATCATTGCCAAGATCGTCAAACGGCTGCTCGGCCTGGTGGTGCTGGCGGTCGTGGCGCTGTTTGGGTGGCTTTATTTCGCGCCGCCCGAACTGATCCGGGTCGGCTCGGGCTATTCGGCAAAGATCGTCTGCTCGAACGTTTTCGTCGCCGGGCGCGATGCCAACGAGGTGCTTGCCGTCGATGTGCAGGCGCCCGGTCATCCCTTGCTCAAGCTGATGCGGGTCTCGGTCGACAAGAACCGGGGCACAGTCTCCGCCGGCCTGCTTGGCTTCCTCGGCAAGAGCATCGCGGTTTTCCGCGACGGGCTGGGCTGCGCCTCGGTCCCGGATGGCGATGTCGGCAAGGCGCGGCGCACGGCGATCCATGTCGAACCCTCGGCGACAAGACAGGACGCGCTGTGGCCGGAAGGCGAGCGGGTCGAAGCCTCGCAGAACCCGGAGGTGGTGAAGATCGTCGACGATGCCGCCATGACCGGCGCCGGCATGCGCGCCGTGGTGGTGGTCAAGAACGGCCGCGTCGTGGCGGAACGCTATGGCGAGGGCTTTTCCGCCCGGACGCCGTTGCTCGGCTGGTCAATGACCAAGACGGTCAATGCCGCCATGGTCGGCACGCTGGTCAAGAACGGCAAGATGGCGATGACCAACCAGGGCCTTTTCGCGCCGTGGAAGGCCGATGGCCGCGCCGCGATCAGCCTTGCCGACATGATGGCGATGTCGAGCGGGCTGGAATTCAACGAAGACTATGGCGACGTCGCCGACGTGACGCGCATGCTCTATCTCGAACCCGACATGGCGGGCTTTGCCGAAGCCAAGCCGCTCACGGGCGAGGTGGGCAAGGTGTTCTCCTATTCGAGCGGAACGGCGGTGATGCTGTCGCGGCTCTGGCAGGATGCGGTCGGCGACAAGGCCAAGGCGTTGACGTGGCCGCGCACCGCGCTGTTCGAGCCGCTGGGCATGCACAGCGCCGTGCTCGAGACCGACGAACAGGGCACGTTCGTCGGCTCATCCTATCTCTACGCCACCGCCCATGACTGGGCCCGCTTCGGCCAGTTCCTGCTGCAGGGCGGGGTCTGGAACGGCAACCAGATACTGCCGGCCGGTTTCGTCGACTGGATGCGCGAACCTGCGTCGGCCTCGAAAGTCTACAGCAAGGGGCAATTGTGGATCGAGGCGCCGGGCGACGAGGAAAACCCCGGTGCCGGCGTGGCGGCGGGCCTGCCCAAGGACACCTATTGGATGGAGGGGCATGATGGGCAGACCGTCGCCATCATTCCATCCGAGCAATTAGTGGTGGTGCGGCTCGGCCTGACGCCGGCCAAGCTGGGCTACAGGCCGCAGACCATGGTCGGGGCATTGGTGAAGGCGCTGCGCTAGCCAACCAGCTGCTCGGCCGGACCACCGCCAGCCAGGCGTAGCCGCGATAAAGTGTGCGGAAACGGAAGGTTGCGCCGATTTTTCGCGATTCCGATTCCAGCACCTCGCGCAACATTTCACGGGGCGTGACGTGGAATTTTCTGAGCCAGCCGCGAAGCAGGGTCCGAAACCAGTCCGGCAGGCCTTCCTGCTGGCCGAAGTCGACGATGTGCAGGGAACCGCCCGGAGCGAGCGTTGCCAGCGCGGCGGAGACCGTCTTTTCCCAGCCTGCGATCATCGACAATGAATAGGACACGAAGACACGGTCGAAGCTGTCGCGGCCGAACAGCGCCTTTGCGTCGAACTCCGTGGCGTCGCCCCTTGCCAGCATGACGCGATCGGACAGGCCTTCGCGGGCAATCGCGGTGCCCGCGGTCTCCAGCATCTCTGCCGAAATGTCGAGGCCATAGAAGCGCGCGCCGGGAAAGCTGCGGGCGGCGAGGATGATGTTTCGCCCGGTGCCGCAGCCGAGCTCCAGCACCGTGCCGCCCGGCGGAACGTCCAGCCCTGATATCAGCCGGTCGCGGCCGAGCAGATAATATTTGCGGGTCAGGTCGTAGATGTGACGCTGCCAGCGGTAGACACCGTCCATCAGTTCGGCGTGATTGGCCGGCAGCTCGGTAGTGCTCATGAGGCGCGCTTCACGTACAGATGAAAGCCGCCATAGATTGCCGAGCGGTCGCGGGTGGAGAATTCGCGCGAGGCATCGCTCTCGTAGCTCCACTGGTCGAGCAGGGAAGCGGAGACGCGGCCCGGCAGCAGACTTGGCTCGGCCGCAGTGCGGAAGATGACACGCGCGCCGGCGGAGGCGGTGCGGGTGATTTCCGACCACAGCGCATTGAGCTGGTCGTCGGTCATCCAGTCCTGCGCGTCGAGCAGGATGAAACGGTCGACGGAACCCGCGTCCTTGCCTGCCAGGAATTCGATCAGATTGGCATGATGAATGGCGACGCGGTCTACATTGCCGCGAATGGCCTCATAGTTCTGCCTTTCAAGATAGGCGGGCAGGGCGGCTTCGCCGGGTTGGGGGTAGCGCCTGGCAAAGGCTTGCCAAGCGAAATAGTTGTTTTTCAATGGAAAATCGCAGGCGAGCTTTTCCAGCCGGGCTTTCAGCACACTGGCCATGGTGCCGTCGCCGGACGTGATGAGAGAGTCATATTGCGCCGGCGGGATGCCGAGGCCGAACAGCGAGGCCTTGCGCGAGGTCGCCCATTTCAAAAGCGGCTTTTCGAACACCGGGGCCAGCTCCTGGTGGAAGAAGCGGCGCTGCTCGCCAATGTTCCTGGCCTGCATGATGCCGGCGGGGTCGACGCCGAAGAATTTAGCCGTGCGGTGGCCCATGGCGATGAACAGGCCAAGCAGGCCGGTCTGGTAGAAATTGCGGTCGAAGACGGCGATGCGCCTGATGCCGCGCCAGTTGCGGCGCTCCCAATAGTGGCGGCTGACCGGATCGAGATGCGGCGCGATGAAGCGGTCGTAAGCCTGAGAATTGTGGTCGTTGCCGGCGGCACCGAAGAAGCGAAACAGGTCGCCCTGCGAAGGCAGGTGGCGCACCGCCTCCAGCTTCATGCGGTTCAGGGCTATGTGAGCGGCATTGAGATCGACGGCGTCGATCCTGGCCGGCGACCGGGTGAGATAGGCCAGGATATTGCAACCGCCGGAGGCAATAGTGACGACGCGGTGGCCTTCGCCAAGCTGCATTGCGTCCATGTCGACATCGGGATCTTCCCAGATCTGCGGATAGACCAGGCCCGAAAACAGGAAGGCGAACAGCCGTTCGGAAATTCCTGCCTTCGACAGGGGGCGGTTCTGGTAGACGGCTTTTCCAACTTCCTTGCCACGGCGAAAGATCAGATCTGCGGAAACGTCCGTCATGGCAAGGTGATTCCCCATTTGCTTTGCCGCAAGCGGGTAACGCCCGGCTATGACAGGTGGATGACAGCGATCCGCACAGGGGAGCGCAAAGCTGTTTCACCCCCGGGGAGGCGCAAGGCGAGGATGCGAGCGATGTTACATGCGGAAACGCATCGTTACGAAACCCATGGCTGAGTGATGCATTTCCTTCTCGACCGTTCACTGCAACGTGAGCGTGTGTTGAAGGAGAGATATCATGAAAAAACTCATTCTTGCGTCGGTGTCCGCGCTTGCGCTGCTCGGCGTCGCTGCATGCAGCGACAGCGGCACGGGGACGGATAACACCACCACCCAGAGCACCAATCCGCCGGCCGAGCAGCCAATGAAACCTGCGGCGCCCGCGGATAATTCGACCAAGCCTGCCGAGCCGGCTCCGGCAACGCCCGCTCCTGCGCCCGCGCAGTAGTCCATTAGTACCTGTGTTCTGGCGAAGGGCCGGCGTCTTGCCGGCCCTTCGCCCAGGCGGGTAGTGGTTCCGACACGAGATCGATTGTCGTCGGAGGTATGATGCCGGCCGTTATTGGCTTGATAGCGGGGACCGGTTGGCTCTAAGAAGCGGCCATGTCGATTTGGGACCGCCTCGGCGACTTCATCACGCGGATTTCGTCCTCAGCCTCGTCGGGCGTCGCCGACGTGGTCGAGGCTGTACGCACCGTTTTTTCCGGCGATGCGGATTTGCGCCGTCGCGTCGCTTTCTCGGTGGCGATGATTGCGCTCTCGGCCAAGATGGCCAAGGCCGACGGGGTCGTCACCCAGGATGAGATACGCGCCTTCCAGGAAATATTCGAGGTGCCGCCAAAGGAGACGCGCAACGTGGCGCGGCTCTATGATCTGGCCAAACGTGACGTTGCCGGCTTCGAGACCTATGCCGAGCGCATGGCGCAGCTTTGTGGCTCCGGCCATTCGAACTGCATGATGCTGGAGGATATACTCGATGGCCTGTTCCACATCGCCAAGGCCGACGGGCTGATCCATGAGCGTGAAGGCCAGTTCCTGCACCGCATCGCCGAAATCTTCCGCATAGACGAGGTGCACTACGAGGCGATCCTTGCCAGGCACGTCAATCTTGGTGCGGCCGACCCCTATGTCGTGCTCGGCATCGAGCGCGGCAAGCCGTTCGAGGAGGTCAGGAAACGCTACCGCAAGCTGGTTTCCGACAATCATCCGGACCGGCTGATCGCGCGTGGCCTGCCGCAGGAATTCATCAAGATCGCGACGACGAGGCTCGCGGCGATCAACACCGCCTATGAGATGATCGAGCGGGGCCTGCGGCACGCATGAGCGGCTTCCTGCCCGACGAGCCGAGCGCCGAGGTCAGGGTATCGCCGAATTTCGGGCCACGGCGCGAGACGCTGAAGCCCGACATGATCGTGCTGCACTATACCGGCATGCCGACAGGCGCCGGGGCCGAGGCGTGGCTGTGCGACCCGGCCAGCGAAGTCTCCTCGCACTATCTGGTGCATGAGAACGGCCATATCGTGCAGATGGTCCGGGAAAGCGACCGCGCCTGGCACGCTGGGAAGAGTTCGTGGTTCGGACGCACCGACATCAACTCCTGTTCCGTCGGCATCGAGATCGTCAACCCGGGGCATTCATTGGGTTATCCCGGTTTTCCCAAGCGACAGATCGATGCGGTGATCGGCTTGTGTGCCGGAATTGCCAGCCGGCATGCGATTGCCCCCCAGCGGGTGCTGGCGCACTCCGACGTGGCGCCGGGGCGCAAGATCGATCCGGGCGAGAAGTTTCCCTGGCGGGCCCTGTTCGAGGCCGGCGTCGGCCACTTGGTGGCGGCGGCACCGATCAGGCGCGGCGCCGTGCTGAAGACCGGCGACGCTGGCGCCGATGTCGAGGCGCTGCAATCGATGCTGGCGCTCTACGGCTATGGAGTCGAAATATCGGGTGTTTTCGACCAGCAGACGCGGGTCGTGGTCGAGGCTTTCCAGCGTCATTTCCGGCCACGCCGGATCGATGGAGTGGCGGATGGATCGACGATACGCACGCTTCAACGGCTGCTCGCTTCCCCCGGAACTTGACCTTAGGTCAGGATGCCGTCCAAGTAATGCTTTTCCGACATTAGGTTACAAACTGTCACTTAAAGTGAATTGCCCCGCCTTCATTGCGCGCAATTCGGGCCTCAAAGGGCAATCCGTACAGTTTGTCGGGCGTCTAACCCCCGGATGATCCGACATTAATCAAGCAATGCCGCGCGGAGATCTTCGCGCGTTCAGACAGAACAGGATCACATGCAGAAATTGACCGTTGTAACGGCAGCTCTTGCTGCCGGCGTAATGACTTTTGCCTTCGGGGCGGCGAGCGCCGCGCCGCTGAGCCCACGGGCCGATCAGGGGCTCGTCGCAGCGACCGCCAAGGGCAAGGCCATTTCGGCCAAAAGCAGCAAGGACGTGAAGGCGGCGAAGCGGTCTTCCGCGAAAGTGGAGAAGGCGAGCTGGACCAAGGCCAAGAAGCCGAGCACGAGACAGAAGACCAGACGAGGCCGCAAGGCCGTCGACAAAACGACGACGGCATCGATCGGGATCAAGGACGCAGCAGCCTCGACGGCAGCGGTGGCCAGTGGCGATCAGTATTCGGCCATCGTGGCGCGCTATGCCGCGAGCTATGGCGTGCCGGCGTCGCTCGCTCATGCCGTTATCAAGATCGAGAGCAACTATCGGCCGAACCTCGTCGGCGGCGCCGGCGAAATCGGCTTGATGCAGATCAAGCCGGCGACGGCGCGGATGATGGGCTATAGCGGCTCGGCCAATGGGCTTTTCAATCCGGACACCAACATCAAATACGGCATGAAGTATCTTGCCATGGCGCGGGATCTCGGCGGCGGCACGACGTGCGGCACGATCCTGAAATACAATGCCGGCCACGGCGCCACCCGAATGAACCCGGTTTCGGCCGCCTATTGCAGCAAGGTCAAGGTGCAACTGGCGGCTGTCGGATCGCCGGCGTGACAAGAACCGGTCGTAACCGGCTTTTTTGGTTGCGTTTTGTGGCGTGAACCCCTTTATACGCCTGGCCAGCTGGCCGGGCGGCCGCACCAGCAAAAGCCGAAAGGCCGCGGGTGAGGAAAGTCCGGGCTCCATGGAGACACGGTGCCGGCTAATGGCCGGCGGGGGCGACCCCAGGGAAAGTGCCACAGAAAGCAAACCGCCACGACTTGGCTTTGCCGGGTCGGGGCAAGGGTGAAAGGGTGGAGTAAGAGCCCACCGCGCGACTGGCAACAGGAGCGGCACGGTAAACCCCACCGGGAGCAAGACCGAATAGGGGCGGTGCGAGGGGAAACCCTCGAGGGCTGTTTCCGGCTCACCGTCCGGGTAGGTTGCGTGAGGCGCATGGCAATATGCGCCCAAGATGAATGGCCGCCACGTTCTCGCGCCGCAAGGGGCGAGGGCCATACAGAACCCGGCTTACAGGCCAGCTGGCAGTTTTTCTCCGCGATATCGGCCTTTGCGATCAGCAGGTTGCGCCCTGGGGCGCGCCTGTTGATTCAACGGCTTTTTTGTCGCCTGCCAATCTGCATCCACGGCCGCAGGGGACTTTCTTGAATTCGGTACGATTAAATCGTACCATGCTTCAGCAAGTGGACGAGGAGCGGTCATGGGACAGGTCGATAAACGCAGCATCACCCTCTCGCCGGAACTGGCGGCGGCGGTCGACGATGTGGTCGCCGCTGGTGAATACGCTTCGGCTAGCGAGGTAATCCGCGATGCACTCCGGCAATGGAAGGATCGGCGCGACCTCTTCGGCTATACGGTCGAGGAGTTGCGGAGGCTAGTTCAGGAAGGGATCGACAGCGGGCCGGGACGATTTGAATCGATGGAGGAAATTAAGGCCGAAGCGCGGAGACGCTTGCGATCTGACGGCGCCGCATGAATTTGCTCTCTATCGTCCGGAACGCGCGCGCTGAAGACGATCTGATCACGATTTGGCTGCATATTGCGCGCGACAGCGAGGCTGCAGCCGACCGGCTGCTCGACCGCATCGAGGCACGGTGGCAGCAAGTGACTACCTATCCTTTCTCAGGCGCGCCACGAGACGATATCGCACCGGGTGTTCGCCATCTAATAGTCGGCAATTATCTCACTCTGTATCGAGTTAGGGACGATGTGATCGAAATCCTTCGCGTGCTGCACGGCCATCGCAATGTCGAAGCCAATGACCTCGGTTCGTAATCGTCGGGTCAGTCGCCGATCCTGTCCAGCGACGCCTCGATCGCCGCCCAAAGCTCTTCAACTGGTTCGCAGCCGACCGAGAGGCGAACGAAGCCGGCTGGAACCGCATCGCCGCGCTTCGAACGCCGCTCGGCGGAGGTGTGGACGCCGCCGAAGGATGTCGCGGCCTGCATCAATTCGCAGTTGTTGATGAAATCCTCGGCCTTCTGCTCCGAAGCGAGTTCGAAGGAAACAAGGAAGCCGAAGCGTTCCATCTGGGCACGGGCAAGATTGTGCGAAGGATCGCCTTCCAGGCCGGGATAGCGCAGGCCCGTGATCGCCGGGTGACCTTGCAGGCGCCGCGCGATCACTTCCGCCGAGGAGCACATGCGGTCGAAGCGCACATCGAGCGTTTCGAGGCCACGATGCACAAGCCACGCTTCGAACGGCCCTGGAATGCCGCCGGACGTTTCGCGCCAATCCGTCACCGCGGCGATGATGTCGGCGTTGCGGCTCGCGACATGGCCGAACAGCACGTCGGAGTGGCCGTTGGGCGCCTTAGTGTCCGCGGCGATGACAATATCCGCGCCATGGTCGAGCGGGCGCTGGCCGAAAGGCGTCATGGTCGTATTATCAACGACAAGCAGTGCGCCCGCTTTGTGTGCGGCCGCGGCCACCGCCGCGATATCGCATATGTCCAGCCCCGGATTAGCGGGCGTCTCTACGAAAGCGAGACGATAGCCTTCGAAACCGCCATCGAGGAAGGTCGAGGTTGGCCTCACATCGTAGGCGATGCCGAGTGGTTTCAAGAAGCGTTCGGCCAGTGCCCTTGTCGTGTGATAGCCATCCGAAGGCAGAAGAATGCGGTCGCCGGTCTTGAGGACAGCGAAAAATGCCGCCGAAATCGCCGCCATTCCGGAAGGAAAAGCGACGCAGGGCGCGTCTTCCAGATGCGCCAGCATATGTTCTACCGCATCCCAGGTCGGATTGCTGAAACGGCCATACTGGTTGAAACCGGTGGCGTCGCCAGGCGCGTGAAAGATGGCAGCCATGGTGAGTGGCAGGGGGATGGAATCGCCGACGGCAAGTGCGTTGCGACGGAGGTGGGCAAGAGCCGCGGCGCGCGACCGTGCTGTTTCAGACATCGACATTCCAACCCTCTTGGTGACCCTGGACGTGTGGTGAGACGCTATGCCCGGCAACAGCTCGCGACAAGGCGCGTCCGGTTGGGCCAAGCGGCTCTAAACGCTTCGTTAGGCTTAATGATCCATAAAGACGAGACGTGTTTTCAAAGCCGCTTCCATCGGTCGCGACGGCATGTTGTGAAGCCTGTTCCCGTTGACGCCCATAACACCCCATGATATCCCATATCGATACCAAAGCCTTCGTTCCGCGTCAGAGTGAAGCGTACGCCAATCGGGCAGCCGCGGCGGCTGCGCGTTTGCCGGTTTTCGCCCCTGTCACGGAGGCGGGTTCAGGGCAGGGAACGCGTAGCGGTGGCGCGTGCAACACGACGAAGAGGGGTGCGGCGGCGCAAGCGGCCGTGACGTGTGATGGACCGGTTTCTGTCGAACACGGTGAGCAGGATCGATGCGAAGGGGCGGGTGTCCGTTCCTGCGCATTTTCGCGCCGTCGTTCAGAAACGCGGCTATTCGGATCTCTACGCGCTGCGTTGCCTGGATCTGCCGGCCATGGATGTCGGCGGGCCCGACCTGCTCGACCGCTACGAGCAGCGCATCGCGCTCGAGGATCCGTTCCAGCAGACGGCGGACGACATGTCGTTCTTTTGCCATGGCGACGGAACATTCCTGAAGCTGGACCAGGATGGTCGCATCACGATCAGCGACTTCATCCGCGAACATGCCGGCCTTTCGGCGGAAGTAGCCTTTGTCGGGCGCGGCAATTTCTTTCAGATCTGGGAGCCGGGACGGCTTGCGGCCTACGGAGCGCAGGCGCGGGCCCGGCTTTTGCAGCTTCGGCAGGGGACGAAGCCTGGGGAGCGACCGGAATGACGGTGGGCCACGGCGATGATATCAACGCCGTTGGCGGACCGGCCCGCCACATTCCGGTCCTCCTTGCCGAAGTGTTGCAGGCGCTCTCGCCAGCGGAAGGGGACGTCGTCGTCGACGGCACGTTCGGCGCCGGCGGCTACACCAAGGCCATCTTGGCGGCCGGCGCGTCCGTGGTTGCCATTGATCGCGATCCGGATGCCATAGCGGCTGGTCGCAATCTCGAAGCCCAATCAGGCGGCCGCCTGCGATTGGTGCAGGCGCCATTCTCGATGCTGGACCAGCATGTCGAAAGTGCCGACGGCGTCGTGCTCGACATCGGCGTTTCCTCGATGCAGCTCGACCAGGCGGAGCGCGGGTTTTCGTTCCGCGTCGATGGGCCTCTCGACATGCGCATGGCGCAGGCGGGCCTCAGCGCCGCAGATGTCGTCAACAACTTCAAGCCGGGCGATCTTGCCCGCATCTTCGGCTTCCTCGGGGAGGAGCGCCACGCCGGGCGCATCGCGCGCATGATCGAAGCGCGTCGCGAAAAGCGTCCGTTCGAGCGCACGCTGGAGCTTGCCGACGCCATCGAGACGCATATCGGCCGGGCGCCGAAGGACAAGATCCATCCCGCCACCCGCGTCTTTCAGGCGCTGCGCATCTTCGTCAATGACGAGCTCGGTGAGTTGGCCAAGGCGCTGTTCGCCGCCGAGCGGGCGCTGAAGCCGGGCGGACGACTTGCCGTGGTGACATTCCATTCGCTGGAGGACCGCATCGTCAAGCGCTTCATTGCCGATCGCTCCGACGCCGCGAGCGGCTCGCGCCACATGCCGGAGGCACGGGCACGCAGTGCCACCTTCAGCAAGTCCGGCGGCGGCGTGACGCCGGGTGATGCCGAGACTGCGGCCAACCCGCGCGCCCGCTCGGCAAGGCTGCGCGCCGCCATCCGCACCGATGCGCCGGCGCGTGCCGTCGATTTTTCGATTTTCGGCCTTCCAAAACTTCCCGGCCCAAAACTTCCCGGCATCGAGCGGCCGGGGGAGAGGTAAGCACGTGTTTCGTTCCAGCGACATCGTCCTCATCGCCGTCATGGTCTCGGCGGCGGCCCTGACCTACAAAACCAAGCGCGAGGCCGAGGACCAATTGGCTGCAGTGCAGAAAATCCATGCTGAGATACGCTACGAGGAGGACACGATCGACCTGCTCAAGGCCGACTGGAGCCTGCTCACCCAGCCATCGCGGCTACAGAAGCTCGCCGAGCTCTACAAGTCGCAGCTTGAACTGGAGCCGGTCAGCGCGCACCAGATCGTCGGCCTCGGCGACCTGCCAGCCAAAACCCTCGACATCCAGGACATCCTGAACGGGCACCAAGGCGGCATGGCAGACAATTCCGGCAACACACCCTCGGACGGCAAGGATCCCATCGTGACCGGAGGCATCGCCCAATGATCGGCAAACTGCTGAAACGTCGCCCCAGGGCCAGCGAAGACGGTTCAATCGTGGTCGATGGCGCCCGCAAGGCGACCGGAGGCAAGGGCAAGGCGCGCATCGTCATGACGATGGCGGTGTTCTTCGGTATCTTCTCGATCATTTCCGGGCGGCTTGTCTATCTCGGCTTCCAGACCCCCGACATGTCGGGCGGCCCGCAGAGCCGGGTGACGGCCTCGCGACCCGACATTGTCGACCGCAACGGCGAGGTGCTGGCGACGGACATCAAGACGGCATCGCTGTTTGCAGAGCCGCGCCGCATCGTCGACGCCGACGAGGCGATCGAAAAGCTGTCGACGGTGCTGCCGGAGATCGATTACGAGCAGACCTACCATAAGCTGAAGAGCGGCGCCGGCTTCGTCTGGCTGCAGCGGCAGCTGACGCCCAAGCAGCAGGCCGACATCATGCAGCTCGGCATTCCCGGTTTCGGCTTCCGCACCGAGAAGCGCCGTTTCTACCCCAGTGGTGAAACCTCGTCCTACATTGTCGGCCTGACCAATATCGACAATCAAGGCATCTCCGGCATGGAGAAATATATCGACGAGCAGGGCCTGAGCGATCTGCAGGCGTCGGGCCTGGCGGTGGCGAAGGATCTCAAGCCGGTGAAGCTCTCGATCGATCTGCGCGTCCAGCATGTGGTGCGCGACGAGATTGCCGCCGGCCTGGAGCGCTATCGCGCCATGGGCGCGGGCGCCGTCGTGCTCAACGTCAAGACCGGCGAAGTGGTGGCCATGGCCTCGGTGCCGGATTTTGATCCGAACAATCCCTACAATGCACAAGACAAGGACCGGCTGAACCGGATGTCGGCGGGGCTCTATGAGATGGGCTCGACCTTCAAGAGCTTCACATCAGCCATGGCGCTCGATTCCGGCAAGGCGACGATGGCGAGCCGCTTCGACGCTTCGCATCCAATCCGGGTCGGCCATCAGGCCATTCACGATTTCCACGGCAAGAACCGCGTGCTGTCGTTGCCGGAGGTGTTCCTCTATTCATCCAACATCGGGTCGGCCAGGGAGGCCGAACTGGTCGGCATCGAGGCGCACCGCGAATTCCTGCATCGTCTTGGCATCTTGGACAAGATGCAGACCGAACTGCCGGAAGTCGCCCGTCCGACTGAGCCGAAGGTCTGGAAACAGGTCAACTCGTTCACCATCGCCTTCGGTCATGGCGTGTCGACGACACCGTTGCAGGCGGCTGTCGGCTGCGCGGCGCTGATCAATGGCGGATATCTGATGGAGCCGACATTCCTGGTCCGCAGCCAGCAGGACGCGATGGCGGCGGCCAAGAAAGTGGTAGCCGACAAAACGGTCGAGGGCATGCGCTATCTCTACATGCTCAACGCCGAGAAGGGCTCGGCCAGAAATGCCAGGGTCCCCGGCTACCGCGTTGGCGGCAAGACCGGAACAGCCGAGAAGGTCATCAATGGCCGCTACTCGAAGGAGTTGAATTTCAATACGTTCGTCGCCGCATTCCCGATGGACGATCCGCAATATCTCGTGTTTACGATTGCCGATGCTCCGCACCCGGAAAAGCCGGGCATGACGGACGTCGCGGCCGCGAATGCCGGGGTCATGGCCGGCAATATCATCAGGCGTTCCGCGGCCATGCTTGGCGTGAAGCCAGATTTCAGCCATGAAAATGGTGCAACGCTGGTTTCCTATCAATGATTCTTAGGGCGCGCCGGCAACTGCGCGCTATTTTGTTGCGGTGAACGGAACTCGATGAAGCTCAAAAATCTAACCGGTATCCTGCCAGTCGAAGGAACAGCTTCCGCCGATCTGGAGGTTACCGGCATCTCTTCGGATTCCCGCCAGGTAAAACCCGGCGTCGTCTTTTTCGCGCTCGCTGGAAGCAAGGCGGATGGCGCCGCCTATGCCGCGGACGCCGCCGCACGAGGGGCTGCCGCGATCGTCGCGGGCAAGGACAGCGCCCTTGGCGGACTGCCAGTTCCAGTGTTGGCCGTCGATGACCCGCGCCTGGCGCTGGCCCTGAGCGCGGCCCGTTATTTCGGCAAACAGCCGCAGATGATGGTGGCCGTCACCGGCACCAGCGGCAAGACCTCGGTCGCCGCTTTCGTCAGGCAGATCTGGGAGCAAGCCGGCTTTGCCGCGGCCTCGATCGGCACCACCGGCGTGGTGGCGCCGGGCCGCAACGATTATGGCTCGCTGACGACGCCAGATCCCGTCGCCTTGCATCAGCTGTTGCTTGAACTGGCGGACGCCGGCGTCACCCATGCTTCCATGGAGGCCTCCAGCCATGGTCTCGACCAGCGCCGTCTCGACGGCGTCAGGCTGGCCGCCGGCGGCTTCACCAATCTCGGCCGCGACCACATGGACTACCATCCGACGGTCGAGGACTATCACCGGGCCAAGCTGCGTCTGTTTGATGCGCTGCTGCCGAAGGGCGCGCCGGCCGTGATCTTCGCCGACGATCCGTGGTCGGCGCCAACCATCCAGGCGGCGAAGGCCGCAAGGCTCGACGTGCTGACGGTCGGCCGCCACGGCGATTTCCTGACGCTGAAGCGGGTCGAGCATGAGCGCCACCGCCAGCGTGCCGAGGTCGAGGCCGACGGGATGCTCTACGAGATCGACCTGCCGCTGGCCGGCGATTTCCAGATAGCCAACGCGCTGGTTTCGGCCGGGCTTGCCATCTCCACGGGAACGCCAGTCGCCAAGGCCTTGAAGGCGTTGGAGAAACTCAAGGGCGCACCCGGCCGGCTCGACCTTGTCGGGACGACTGCAAACGGCGCGCCGGTCTATGTCGATTATGCGCATAAGCCGGACGCGCTGGAAAACGTGCTTGCCTCGGTGCGCCCGTTCACCACCGGCCGGGTCATCGTCGTGTTCGGCTGCGGCGGCGACCGCGATCGCGGTAAGCGGCCGATCATGGGCGAGATCGCGACGCGGCTCGCCGACGTCGTCATCGTCACCGACGACAATCCGCGCTCGGAAGTGCCGGAGACGATCCGGGCCGCGATCCTTGCCGCCGCTCCCGGCGCGATCGAGATCGGTGACCGGCGCGCGGCGATCCACGAGGCCGTTGCCATGTTGCATGCCGGGGACACGCTGATCGTGGCCGGCAAGGGTCATGAGGAAGGCCAGACGATCGGCACCGAGACCCTGCATTTCTCCGACCACGAAGAAGTCCGTGCCGCGCTGCTGGAGCGTGCCGCATGAATTTGCTGTGGACATCCGAGACGCTGGTCGCCGCCATGGACGGGCGACCGATCGGGCCGATGCCGGACGGCATATCGGGCATTTCGATCGACAGCCGCAGCCTTCAGCCGGGCGACGCTTTCTTCGCCATCAAGGGCGAGGCGATGGACGGCCATGATTTCGCGACCGCCGCCATCAAGGCCGGAGCCGGGGTGCTGGTCGTGGCCGAAGGCAAGCTGCCGTCGCTTGGCCGGCTGACGGCGCCGATGATCGTCGTCGAGGACGTGCTGGTGGCACTGGAAAAGCTCGGTGTCGCATCGCGCGACCGTTCCCAGGCCAGGATCATCGCGGTGACCGGTTCGGCGGGCAAAACGACCACCAAGGAAGCGCTGCGCCACGTGCTGTCGGCGGTCGGCAAGGTGCATGCCTCGGTGCAGTCGTTCAACAACCATTGGGGCGTGCCGCTCACCTTGGCGCGCATGCCGGCCGATTGCGACTATGCCGTGTTCGAGATCGGCATGAACCATCCCGACGAGATCAGGCCGCTGGTCAAGATGGTAAGGCCGCATGTCGCCATCGTCACCATGATCGCGGCCGCGCATCTCGGCTTCTTCCGAAATCTGGACGAGATCGCCAAGGCGAAGGCCGAGATTTTCGAAGGGCTGGAACCTGGCGGCGCGGCGATCCTCAACCGCGACGACGCGCGTTTCAAGCTTCTCGACAAGATGGCGCACGCCGCCGGCGTCGAGCATGTCTATGGGTTCGGCGAGAACGCGCGCTCAACCTTCAGACTGGTCAAATGCGAAGTCCATGCCGATCATTCCGACATTGCCGCCAGGATCGGCGGTCACGAGGTGACGGCTCGCATCGGCGCGCCCGGCCGCCACATGGTGCAGAACATTCTGGCAGTCCTCGGCGCGGCCCGTCTGGTCGGTGCCGATCTCGACAAGGTTGCCCTAGCGCTGGCCGATCTCTCGGCCGAGCGCGGCCGCGGCAAACGCTATGTGCTGCGTCATCCCGGTGGCTCGACTTCGAGCCATCCCGGTGGCCCGACTTCAAGCCACCCCGGTGGACCGATCACGCTGATCGACGAAAGCTACAACGCCAACCCCGCCTCGATGGCGGCCGCCATGGCGCTGCTCAACGCGACGCCGGTGACGGGCGAAGGCCGCCGCATCGCCGTGCTGGGCGATATGCTGGAGCTAGGCGAGTATTCGGCCAAGCTGCATGCTGCACTTGCCGGTCTCATCGTCGGCACCGGCACACAGACCGTCTTTCTCGGGGGGCCGGAGATGCGGGCGCTGGCGGAAGCGCTGCCGGGCGAGATCAGGACGGAATACCGCGCCGGCGCCGAAGAATTGAAGCCGGTGCTGCTTGCCGCGCTGAGGCCAGGCGACGTGGTGATGATCAAATCGTCGAAGGGCATCGGCTTTGCAAAGCTGGTCGATGCGTTGCTGGGCAAGTTCCCGGCTGAAACGACAATCGGCAAACAGACCTAGGGTCAAGTCGGGGACGAAAAGCGCATGTTCACACTGCTCGTCGATTTCGCGGACAAGATCTCGGTCTTCAATGTCTTCCGCTACATCACCTTCCGTACCGGCGGGGCGCTGATCACCTCGGCGCTGATCGTCTTCATCTTCGGGCCGACCATCATCAATTCGCTCAGGTTGCGCCAGGGCAAGGGCCAACCGATCCGCGCCGACGGGCCACAGACCCATTTCAAGAAGGCCGGCACGCCGACCATGGGCGGACTGATGATCCTGTCCGGCATCATCGGCTCATCGTTGCTGTGGGCGAACCTGTCGAGCATCTATGTCTGGGTGGTGCTGTTGGTGACGCTGGGCTTCGGCTCGATAGGTTTCTACGACGACTATCTGAAGGTGACGAAGCAGTCGCATCTCGGCTTTTCCGGCAAGGCGCGGCTGGCGCTCGAATTCGTCATCGCCGGCATCGCCGCCTGGGCGATCATGCATAATGGCCAGGCGCCGTTCTCCTCGTCGCTGACATTCCCCTTTGCCAAGGAATTCCTGATCAATCTCGGCTGGTTCTTCGTTCCGTTCTCCTGCTTCGTCATCGTGGGAGCGGGCAATGCGGTGAACCTCACCGACGGCCTGGATGGCCTGGCGATCGTGCCGATCATGATCGCGGCGGCGTCCTTCGGCGTCATTGCCTATCTCTCCGGCAATGCTGTGTTCGCCGAGTATCTGCAGATCCATTTCGTGCCCGGCACCGGCGAACTGGCTGTTGTGCTTGGTGCTGTCATCGGCGCCGGCCTCGGCTTTCTCTGGTTCAACGCGCCGCCGGCGGCGATCTTCATGGGCGACACCGGCTCGCTGGCCATGGGCGGGCTGATCGGCACCGTTGCGGTCGCCACCAAGCACGAGATCGTGCTGGTCATCGTCGGCGGTCTGTTCGTGGTCGAGATCCTGTCCGTCATCATCCAGGTCGGCTACTTCAAGATGACCGGCAAGCGTGTGTTCCTGATGGCGCCGATCCATCATCACTTCGAAAAGCTCGGCTGGACCGAAAGCCAGGTGGTGATCCGCTTCTGGATCATCGCCGTCATCCTGGCGCTGGTCGGCCTTTCCACCCTCAAGCTCAGATAGGCGCGCCCCGTGATTCCCGCCGCATCCTTTGCAGGCAAGCGTGTTTCGCTCTTCGGGCTCGGCGGCTCGGGGATCGCGACGGCACGCGCGTTGATCGAGGGCGGTGCAGAGGTGCTCGCCTGGGACGATAATCCAGGCAGTGTCGCCAAGGCGGCCGAAGCGGGTATTGCAACCGCCGACCTGCGTGGCGCCAACTGGGCCGGTTTCTCAGCTTTCGTGCTGTCGCCCGGCGTGCCGCTGACGCATCCCAAGCCGCACTGGACGGTGGAACTGGCGCGCGGTTCGGGTGTCGAGATCATCGGCGACGTCGAGCTTTTCTGCCGCGAGCGGACACTCGGCGCGCCAGCAGCCCCATTCATCGCCATCACCGGCACCAACGGCAAGTCGACGACCACGGCGCTGACGGCGCATATATTGAAGGCTTCCGGCCGCGACACGCAGATGGGCGGCAATATCGGCCGCGCCGTGATGACGCTCGATCCGCCGCAACCCGACCGGCACTATGTCGTCGAATGCTCGTCCTACCAGATCGACCTCGCACCATCGATCAATCCGACGGCCGGCATCCTGCTCAATTTGACGCCGGATCACCTCGACCGTCACGGCACCATGCAGCATTACGCTTCGATCAAGGAGCGGTTGGTTGCCGGCAGCGAGACCGCGATCGTCGGCATCGACGATTCCTGGTGTGCGCAGATTGCCGAACGGCTGGAGCGGGCGGGGCGGCACGTCATCCGCATTTCGAAGCGGCTGCCGCTGACCGACGGCTATTTCGCCGATGGCACCAATTTGATGGAAGCGGTGCATGGCCGCTACAGCCGGGTCGCCTTCCTCGAAGGCATCGGCTCGCTGCGCGGGCAGCACAATGCGCAAAACGCGCTTGCCGCGGTGGCCGCCTGCCTCAAGGTCGGGCTCGACCTCGGCGAGATCCAGTCCGGACTGGAAAGCTTTCCGGGCCTGGCGCATCGCATGGAGCAGGTCAGCCGCAAGGACCACGTGCTGTTCGTCAACGATTCCAAGGCGACCAACGCCGATGCGGCGGCACCCGCGCTGTCGAGCTTTTCACGCATCTACTGGATCGCCGGCGGCCTGCCCAAGGAAGGCGGCATCGAGCCGCTGCGCGGCTTCTTCCCGCGTATCGCCAAGGCCTATCTGATCGGCGAGGCGGCGCCGGCCTTTTCGGCGACGCTGGGCGAGGCGGTGCCGTATGAGATATCGGGCACGCTTGCAGCCGCGGTCGAGCATGCCGCGCATGATGCGGCCAAGGACGATGGCGGCGAGGCGGTGGTGCTGTTGTCGCCGGCCTGCGCCAGTTTCGACCAGTTCAAGAATTTCGAGGTCCGCGGCGAAGCCTTCAGGCAAGCTGCGAATGCTATCGAGGGCGTCAAACCCATCGGAGGGGCACGATAATGCAGAGCCGTCTCGACAAAAGCCCGGTTGCGACCTGGTGGTGGACCATCGATCGCTGGTTCCTGGCGGCGTTCCTATCGCTGATGGGGCTGGGCATAGTCTTGTCCTTCGCCGCAAGTCCCGCGGTCGCCGAACGCATCGGCCTCGACAGTTTTCACTTCGCGACCAGGCAGATCATCTTCACCGTGCCGGCGCTCGGCGTGATGCTGGCGGTGTCCTTCCTCGATTCCAGAGAGATCCGGCGCATGGCGCTGATCATGCTGTGCCTGATGCTGGTGCTGATGGTGGCGGTGCTCTACATCGGCGTTGAGGTGAAAGGCGCGCGGCGCTGGGTGTCGCTTGCCGGCCTGTCGATCCAGCCCTCGGAGTTTTTGAAACCCGCCTTTGTCATCATGTGCGCCTGGCTGTTCGCCGAACACAAGCGCCAGCCCGACATTCCGGGCAATCTCTTCGCCATGTTGCTCTTGGTGCTGGTCGTGTCGCTGCTGGTGGCGCAGCCGGACCTCGGCCAGACCATGCTGACGACCGGCACCTGGGGCATCATGTTCTTCATGGCGGGGCTGCCATGGCTGTGGATTGTCGTGCTCGGAGCGGCCGGCGTCGGTGGCGTCTTTGCCGCCTATACAGTGTTTCCGCACGTCGCCCTGCGTATCGACAAGTTCCTCACTGGCGAAGGCGACACGTTCCAGGTCGATATGGGCCGCGACGCATTGATCAATGGCGGCTGGTTCGGCGTCGGACCGGGCGAGGGCACCGTCAAGCGGGTCATCCCCGACAGCCATGCCGACTTCGTCTTTTCGGTCGCGGGCGAGGAATTCGGACTGATTATGTGTTTCTTCATCATGTCCATCTTCGCCTTCATCGTGCTGCGCGGCCTCAACACGGCGCTGAAGGAGCATGACGATTTCACCCGCTATGCGGTCGGCGGCCTCGTCACCGTGTTTGGCCTGCAGGCAGTCATCAACATGTGCGTCAACCTGCAACTGGTGCCTGCCAAGGGCATGACGCTGCCGTTCATCTCCTATGGCGGCTCTTCGCAGATTGCCATCGCCATCTCGATGGGAATGGTGCTGGCGCTGACGCGCAAGCGGCCGGAAAAGCGCAAGCAGGTGGGCTTTGCCTTGCCGCAGCGCGCCATGCCGGCGGGGTGACATGGCCAGAGGCGTTATCCTTCTCTCGGCGGGCGGAACCGGCGGACATCTGTTTCCGGCCGAGGCGCTGGCGCATGAGTTGAACGCGCGTGGCTGGACGGTGCATCTGGCGACCGACGACCGTGCTGAGCGCTTTGCCGGCCACTTCCCGGCCGCCGCCATCCACCCGATCCAGTCCGCGACGCTGGGCTCGAAAAATCCTGTTGCCCTGCTTGGCGCTTTCTGGAAAATCTGGCGCGGCGTGCGCCAGGCGTCCGCCATCATCGGCAGGATCAAGCCCGATACCGTGGTCGGCTTTGGCGGATATCCGACCTTGCCGCCGCTCTACGCCGCGACGCGGCGCAAGGTACCGACGCTGATCCACGAGCAGAACGCTGTGATGGGACGCGCCAACCGGGCGCTGGCCAGCCGCGTCGATGCGATTGCCGGTGGCTTCCTGCCGCAAGACGAAAGCGCCGTCGGCGCCAAGACGGTGACGACAGGCAATCCGGTCCGCCCACAGGTGCTCGAAGCCGCAAAGACCGCCTACGCCGCCTCGGCCGGGAACGATCCCTTCCGCCTGCTGGTGTTCGGCGGCAGCCAAGGCGCGCAGTTCTTCTCCGATGCGGTGCCGGCGGCCGTCGCCTTGCTCCCCGACGCCCTGCGCAAGCGGCTGGTGATCACGCAGCAGGCTCGGGCCGATGATGTCGGGCGGGTGAAGGCGGCCTATGCAGCGCTTGGCGTTGGTGTCGAGGTCTCGCCCTTCTTCAGCGATATGGCGGCGCGCATAGCGGCCGCGCAACTGGTGATGTCGCGCTCCGGCGCCTCGACCGTCTCGGAAATCGCCGTCATCGGCCGACCGGCGCTGCTGGTGCCGTACCCCTATGCGCTCGATCACGACCAGGCCGCGAACGCAGCCGCCCTTGCGGCCGCCGGCGGTGGCGAGGTGGAGCCGCAATCCTCACTTTCGCCCGAGCGCATCGCGGCGTTGATCGGCGCCCTGATGGCCGAGCCCGAACGGCTCACGGCAATGGCTGCCGCGGCGAAGTCGGTCGGCAAACCGGATGCCGCACGGTTGCTCGCCGATCTCACAGAGGCTATTGCGTCCCGCAAAACCGTTTCGGATTTTAAGAAGGGAACGCACGCATGAAGATGCCGCAGACCATAGGCCTCGTGCATTTCATCGGCATTGGCGGCATCGGCATGAGCGGCATCGCCGAAGTGCTGCACAATCTCGGCTACAAGGTGCAGGGGTCCGACCAGGCCGACAGCGCCAATGTGCAGCGGCTGCGCGACAAGGGGATCGAATGCTTTGTCGGCCACAGGGAAGAAAACCTCGGCGATGCCGAAGTGGTGGTTGTCTCGACGGCTATCAAGAAATCCAACCCCGAACTGAAGGCGGCACGGGAGAAATTGTTGCCGATCGTGCGCCGCGCCGAAATGCTGGCCGAACTGATGCGCTTCCGCCAGGCAGTGGCGATCGGCGGCACGCACGGCAAGACGACGACGACCTCGATGGTAGCGACGCTGCTCGAAGCCGGCGGGCTCGACCCGACCGTCATCAATGGCGGCATCATCAACGCCTATGGCACCAATGCGCGCATGGGGGACGGCGAGTGGATGGTGGTCGAAGCCGACGAGAGCGACGGGACCTTCCTCAAGCTGCCGGCCGATATCGCCGTCGTCACCAATATCGATCCCGAACATCTCGATCACTACGGCAGTTTCGAGAAGGTGCGCGAAGCCTTCCGCCAGTTCGTCGAGAACGTGCCGTTCTACGGCTTCGGCGTCATGTGCACCGACCACCCGGAGGTGCAGGCGCTGGTCGGCCGAATCGAGGATCGCCGCGTCATCACCTATGGCGAGAACGCGCAGGCCGACGTGCGCTTCACCAACCATCGCATGGCCGGCGCGACCTCGGAATTCGACGTGGTGATCCGCGACCGCAAGGGACGCGGCCAGACGACGATATCGGATCTGCGCCTGCCGATGCCCGGCCGCCACAACGTTTCCAATGCGACGGCGGCGATCGCGGTGGCGCATGAGCTCGGCCTGTCGGCCGAGGCGATCAAGAAAGGCCTGTCGTCCTTCGCCGGCGTCAAGCGTCGCTTCACCCAAACCGGCTCCTGGAATGGCGTCGAAGTGTTCGACGATTACGGCCACCATCCGGTCGAGATCGCTGCGGTGCTGAAAGCCGCGCGCAGCGCCACCAAGGGCCGCGTCATCGCCATTGCCCAGCCGCACCGTTTTACCCGGCTGCATGATCTGTTCAATGAGTTCTCCGCCTGCTTCAACGACGCCGACACGGTGATGGTGGCGCCGGTCTACGCCGCCGGCGAGGAGCCGATCGAAGGCGTGACCTCGGATGCGCTGGTGTCGCGCATCCGCGCCGGGGGCCATCGCGACGCGCGCTACATCGAGGGTCCGGAAGCAATAGCGCCTGTTGTCCGTGATCTGGCCAGGCCCGGCGACTTCGTCGTCTTCCTCGGCGCCGGCAACATCACGCAATGGGCCTATGCGCTGCCCAAGGAGCTGGCCGTCTCATGATGCAGGGCCAGGCGCTGATCGACAGACTTGGCGGGCGGCTTGCCGGCCTGCGCGGCCGCATCACGCCGAATGCCGAGATGGACAAGATCACCTGGTTCCGCGCCGGAGGACTGGCCGAGGCGCTCTTTCAGCCAGCGGACGAGGCGGATCTCGCTGCTTTCCTGAAAGCGGTTCCCGAAGAGATACCGCTGACCATAGTCGGCGTCGGCTCGAACTTGCTTGTGCGCGATGGGGGTATTCCGGGTTTCGTCATAAGGCTGTCGGCCAAGGGGTTCGGTGAAACCGAAATTGTTTCGCCGACATCGATCAAGGCTGGCGCGGCCACGCCCGACAAGCGCATCGCCGCGGTGGCGCTGGAAGCCGGCATCGGCGGCTTCCATTTCTACCACGGCATACCGGGCGCCATCGGCGGGGCGCTGAGGATGAACGCCGGCGCCAATGGCGTCGAGACGCGCGAGCGCGTCGTCGAGGTGCGTGCGCTCGACCGCAAAGGCAACGTCCAGACGCTGAGCAATGCCGATATGGGCTATGCCTACCGGCACTCGTCGGCACCGTCCGGGCTGATCTTCACCTCGGCGATTTTCGAGGGCTTTGCTGAGGACAAGGCAGTGATCAAGGCGGCGATGGACGCGGTGCAGAACCATCGCGAGACGGTGCAGCCGATCCGCGAGAAGACCGGTGGCTCGACCTTCAAGAATCCTGAAGGCACCTCAGCCTGGAAAGAGATCGACAAGGCCGGGTGCCGCGGCCTGCTGATCGGCGGCGCGCAGATGTCGCCCATGCACTGCAATTTCATGATCAACACCGGGACAGCGACCGGCTACGAACTCGAATATCTCGGCGAAACGGTGCGCACGCGGGTGCTCGAACATTCCGGCATCCGGCTGCACTGGGAGATCAAGCGCATCGGGGACTTCCGCCCCGGACACGCCGTCCAGGAGTTTCTTGGACAGCTGCTCTAGCCGCGGTTGAAGTTCATGTGACGCATGAACTTCAACCGGTCCGGAACGACCGCGCGACCGTTGCTCCAAAGACTCAACAGCACGGTTTTCGCATCCATTTTCTCAGAAAGTGAATCTCTCGGAATCATAAGCACTTGCCAGTGAATCAACTCTCTGATTCTCTGCTCCAAAGCGTTTCCTGATTTGAGTCGTTCGACGCGTTTCCCGCGTTTTCCGTCTGGGGGGCAACCTGCCGGGAGACTCGGACTCAATGTTGCGGAAATCTTGGTTTTTGATCCGCCGTGAGAGGGGATGACGGGGAATGAAAAACAAGCATGTGGCCGTCCTGCTGGGTGGTTTCTCGTCCGAGCGGCCCGTGTCCCTGTCTTCGGGGAAGGCCTGTGCCGATGTGCTTGAGACGGAAGGCTATCAAGTCACGCGCGTCGATGTCGGGCGCGACGTCGGCTCCGTGCTTGCCGATCTCAGGCCCGATGTCGCCTTCAATGCGCTGCATGGTCCTTTTGGCGAGGACGGCACCATTCAGGGCATTCTCGAATATCTCGGCATTCCCTACACCCATTCCGGCGTGCTCGCCTCGGCGCTTGCGATGAACAAGGAGCAGTCGAAGAAAGTCGTGAAATTGGCCGGTGTCCCCGTCGCCGAATCGAAGGTCGCCAATCGCTTCGCCATTCAGAACAACCATCCGATGAAGCCGCCTTATGTGGTGAAGCCGGTCAATGAGGGGTCGAGCTTCGGCGTCGTGATCGTGCATGAGGGGCAGTCGCATCCGCCGCAGGTCATCGGCTCGTCCGAGTGGAAATATGGCGATACCGTCATGGTCGAGCGTTACATCCATGGGCGCGAGCTGACCTGTGCCGTCATGGGCGACGTGGCGCTTGGCGTCTGCGAGATCATCCCGACGGGCCATTCGTTCTATGACTACGATTCAAAATATGTCGCGGGCGGATCAAAACACGAATGCCCCGCAAAAGTTTCACCGAATATTTACCAAAAAATACAGACACTGGCGCTCAAGGCTCACCAAGCTGTCGGCTGTCGGGGCGTTTCCCGGTCGGACTTCCGTTATGACGATCGTCACTCCGAAAATGGCGAGGTTGTATGGCTCGAGGTCAATACCCAGCCGGGCATGACGCCGACGTCTCTGGTGCCTGAAATCGCCGCCCAGGCAGGGCATTCGTTCGGCGATCTGTTGAGTTGGATGGTGGAGGACGCTTCGTGTCTGCGTTGAAATGGGGGCAGGGCAAGGGGAAGGGCGTGGCCGGGCCGGCGCTGTTCAGCCTGCCATTGTCGTTCGACCATTTCGTGCTGCCGCGCGTGCTTCGCCGCCCGGTGCGTATCCTGGCGCGCCTGGGCGAGGGCGAATTCCAGGCGCCGCGCTTCTCCGCCGCGATCATGTCGGCAGTGCTCATTGCCTCGAGCGGCGCCTATGGCGCCTATCTCGGCGGTCATGCCGACGGCATCGTCCAGAGCATCACTGCCCGGACCGGCTTTGCCGTCGACCAGGTCAAGGTGGTCGGCAATCGCCAGACGTCCGAGATCGATATTCTCGACAGGCTCGAGCTCGATGGCTGGACGTCGCTGATCGGCTTCGATGCCGAGGCGGCGCGGGAACGCATCGCCACCTTGCCCTGGATCGAGGTCGCCGCGGTGCGCAAGGTCTATCCGCACACGTTGGAGGTGCGCGTCGAGGAGCGTCAGGCGTTCGCACTTTGGCAGCAGGGCAGCGATCTCTCCGTCATCGAAAAAGACGGTGCCGTTATCGCACCGTTCTCGGGTGGCAAGCAGGTGCTGCTGCCATTGCTGATCGGAGCCGGCGCGCCGGCCAAGGCGCCGGAATTCCTGGCGAAGATCGAAAAATACCCGGATCTCGCGACCCGCATCAGGGGCTATGTCCGTGTCGGCGATCGGCGCTGGGACCTGAAGCTCGACAACGGCATCACTGTCAAGCTTCCCGAGGATGGCGAGGATCAGGCACTCGCCGAACTCGTCGGCATGGACCATGACAAGGGGCTGTTGTCGCGCGACATCGCCGCCGTCGACATGCGGCTGTCCGACCGGCTGGTCGTGCAACTGACGCCGGAGGCGGCGACCCAGCGCGAAGCCGCGCTCAACGAGAAGCCGAAAATGCTGAAGCGCAAGCCGGAGACGAAGATATGAGCTGGCTTGGCGGTTCAAGCGATGCCTCGTCGCGCCGCTCCGGCACCTTGACGGTGCTGGATGTCGGTTCGAACAAGGTCTGCTGCATGGTGGCGAAGCTGAAGCCATGCGATGACGGCAAGCTGCTGCGCGGACGCTCGCACCGCATCCAGGTGATCGGCATCGGACACCAGAAGTCGCAGGGCGTCAAATCGGGCGTCGTCATCGATCTCGATCGTGCCGAACATGCCATTCGTCTCTCCGTCGACGCCGCCGAGCGCATGGCCGGGCTGACGGTCGATTCGCTGATCGTGAACATGACCGCCGGCCGGCTGAAGAGCGAAGCTTTCTCGGCAACCATCAATCTCGGCGGCCATGAGGCCGACGAGGCCGACATCAAGCGGGTGCTCGGTGCCGGCGCCAAGCAGGCGCTGAAGACGGAGCGCGAGGTGGTCCATTCGCTCCCCGTCGGCTTCTCGCTCGACGCTGAGCGCGGCGTGCGCGATCCGCGCGGCATGGTCGGCGACACGCTTGGCGTCGACATGCATGTGCTGACCGGCGACGCCGCTCCGATGCGCAACCTGGAGCTCTCCATCAACCGCTCGCATCTTTCGGTCGAGCGCATGGTGGCGACGCCCTATGCCAGCGGGCTGGCGGCATTGGTCGACGACGAACTGGAACTGGGCGCCGCCTGCATCGATATGG
Source organism: Mesorhizobium sp. B2-8-1 (assembly GCF_006440955.1). Classification (NCBI taxonomy): domain Bacteria; kingdom Pseudomonadati; phylum Pseudomonadota; class Alphaproteobacteria; order Hyphomicrobiales; family Phyllobacteriaceae; genus Mesorhizobium; species Mesorhizobium sp. B2-8-1. The sequence continues at coordinate 97,162 of NZ_VFTX01000006.1, forward strand.
GCGGCGGCACGACGACGATCTCGGTGTTTTCGGAAGGCAAGTTCGTCCATGGCGACGCCATCGCCATCGGCGGCAACCACGTCACGCTGGACATGGCCAAGGGACTGTCCACCTCGCTCGATGCCGCCGAACGGCTGAAGGTGATGCACGGTTCGGCGTTGCCCGGCAGCGCCGATGACCGCGACCTGGTCTCGATCCAGCCGATCGGCGACGAGGGCGAAGTGCCGCTCCAGATTCCGCGCTCCGTCATGACGCGCATCGTGCGTGCCCGCATCGACGAGACGCTCGAGCTTTTGCGCGACCGGCTGAACAAGTCCGGCTACGGCAATGCGGTGGGCAAGCGCGTGGTGCTGACCGGCGGCGCCAGCCAGCTTGCCGGCCTGCCGGAAGCGGCGCGCCGCATCCTGGGGCGCAATGTGCGCATCGGCCGCCCGCTCGGCGTGGCGGGCCTGCCCGAAGCGGCGAAGGGGCCGGCCTTCTCGGCGGCCGTCGGCTTGTTGATCTATCCGCAGATGGCGAGCTTCGAGAGCCATCCGGCGAAAGGAATTTCCGGTCTCAGGATGACCGGAACGGGCGGAAAACTGCATCGCATGAGTCAGTGGTTGAGAGACAGTTTCTAATTGACGGGGACAGCCCCATAAGTGGCCGCGGCGGCGAAGCGGCAGGAAAGGCAAAGGACGGAGACAATGACCATCAATCTGCAAAAGCCGGACATCACCGAGCTTAAGCCACGCATCACCGTGTTCGGCGTCGGCGGCGGCGGCGGCAACGCCGTCAACAACATGATCACCGCCGGTCTGCGCGGCGTCGAGTTCGTTGTCGCCAACACCGACGCGCAGGCGCTGACCATGTCGAAAGCCGACCGGCTGATCCAGCTCGGCGCGCATGTCACCGAGGGGCTGGGCGCCGGATCCCAGCCTGAAGTGGGCCGCGCGGCAGCGGAAGAATGCATCGACGAGATCATCGATCACCTGTCCAACACCCATATGTGCTTCGTCACCGCGGGCATGGGCGGCGGCACGGGCACGGGAGCGGCGCCGGTCGTGGCGCGCGCCGCCCGCGAGAAGGGCATCCTCACTGTCGGCGTCGTCACCAAGCCGTTCCATTTCGAAGGCCAGCGCCGCATGAAGACGGCGGATTTCGGCATCGAGGAGCTGCAGAAATGCGTCGACACGCTGATCGTCATCCCTAACCAGAACCTGTTCCGGCTGGCCAATGACAAGACCACCTTCGCCGACGCGTTCGCCATGGCTGACCAGGTTCTCTATTCGGGTGTAGCCTGCATCACCGACCTGATGGTCAAGGAAGGCCTGATCAATCTCGACTTCGCCGACGTTCGTTCGGTGATGCGCGAGATGGGCAAGGCGATGATGGGCACCGGCGAGGCATCGGGCGAGGGCCGCGCGATGGCGGCCGCGGAAGCCGCGATCGCCAACCCGCTGCTCGACGAGACCTCGATGAAGGGCGCCAAGGGCCTGCTGATCTCGATCACCGGCGGCCGCGACCTGACGCTGTTCGAAGTCGACGAAGCGGCGACCCGCATCCGCGAGGAGGTCGACCAGGACGCCAACATCATCCTGGGCGCCACTTTCGACGAGGAGCTCGAAGGCGTCATCCGCGTCTCGGTTGTCGCCACCGGCATCGACAAGTCGGCGGCCGAAATCGCCGCCGCGCCGATCTCGATCCGCACCGCGCCGCAGAAGCCGGCCGCCCGCCCGGCCGTTGCCGCGGCGGAAAGCCGCCCCGCGCCGGTCCAGCAGGCTGCGTTCGAGCCGCGCGCCGCCGATCCGGTCGCGGAAGCGATCCAACTGGCCGAAGCAAACGCCGCGGCGATGGCACAAGCCCGTCCGGCGCCAATTGCCCATGCGGATGATTTCCGTCCGCAGAGCAAGATCTTCCAGGCTCCGCCGGCGCAGCCGCAACCGATGGTGCAGCCCGTGGTCCAGCAGATGCAGCCGGCGCCTCAGCCGCGCGAGATCCTGCGCGAAGTCCAGCAGCCGGTCGCGATGGCTCCCCAGCGCATGCCGCGCGTCGAGGACTTTCCGCCTGTCGTGAAGGCCGAGGTCGACGCCAAGAGCCGCCCGGCCGACCATGAGAACAGCGGACCGATGGGGCTCTTGAAGCGTCTGACCAACGGCCTGACGCGCCGCGAGGAAGAGCCTGCACGCCTGCAGCCGGCGCAGCCGCGCGAGCCCAAGCTGCGTCAGGCCGCACCGGAAGTGCGCCGTCTGGCAAGCCAGGACGCGCAGCTCTACGCGCCTCGTCGCGGCCAGCTCGACGACCAAGGCCGCCTGACGCCGCAGGCCAGGGCGACTCAGGAGGACGACCAGCTGGAAATTCCGGCGTTCCTGCGTCGCCAGGCCAACTGAGCGGTTAACGGGCTGTAACAATTGTTAACAGGCAAGCAAGGAATTGCTTGCCTGTTAACGTTTAAAAGAATGGAAATTCAAGCACTTAAGAGGCTATCCATACGTCGGTTGCGGTTACAAAGAGTAAGAAACCGTGATTTGGACTATCCCTGACGGGACATTATCTTCATTGCCTACCGTCGTCGGTTTGCCGGGATTTCGGGGGAAGTGACCTGGCCTGCCGATTTTTACAAGAGAGCCGCGCCCTCGGGCTGGAGAAGCGGACCTAGGCATTTCGGGCTTATGGGGATTGTCTTGCACGACTATCAGACGACAGTGAAGACGCGCGCGTCGCTTACGGGCACCGGCGTTCACAGCGGCAAGGAAGTTTCCATCAGCTTTCTCCCGGCAGATGCCGACACCGGCATCGTTTTCCAGCTTTTTAGTGAGAACGGGCAAGGTCGCGAGTTCCGCGCCCTGTTTTCCGAGATCGGCGCAACCGATCTGTGCACCATGCTCGGTGACCCCTCTGGCGAGCACATCGCCACGGTCGAGCACATCATGGCGGCGCTGTTCGGGCTCGGCATCGACAATGTCATCATCGAGATCGACGGCCATGAGGTCCCTATCCTCGACGGCAGCGCCATGGCGTTCGTCGAGGCCATAGACCAGGCCGGCATCGAAACGCTGTCGGTCAAGCGGCGCTACATCCGGATCGTCAAGCCGGTCCGCATCGAGAACGGCGCCTCCTGGGCTGAGTTCAGGCCCTATGACGGCACCCGCTTCGAGGTCGAGATCGATTTCGAAAGCCCGGCGATCGGCCGGCAGCTGTTCGCGTCCGACATCAATGCGGACATTTTCCGCCGCGACATCGCGCGCGCCCGCACCTTCGGCTTCATGAAGGACGTCGAGCGGCTGTGGGCCGCCGGCTATGCGCTGGGATCCTCGCTTGAGAATTCGCTGGTCATCGGTGACGACAACCGCGTCATCAACATGGGCGGCTTGCGCTACCCCAACGAGTTCGTACGCCATAAGACGCTGGACGCCATGGGCGACCTGGCACTGGCCGGGGCCCGCTTCATCGGCTGCTTCCGCTCCTATCGTGGCGGCCATAGGCTGAATGCGGCCGCCTTGCGGCGCGTGCTGTCGGACCGTACCGCGTTCGAGATCGTCGAAACGACCCGCCGCGAGCGCGGCCGTGCGGCCGAGATGAGCGCCGTCAACGCGCCTCTCTATGCGCCCTGGATGATCTGAGTCGCCGCCACTTTCCGGATACCATCGCAGCTCGCTGGTGTTGCATGAATGCATCATTTGCCGGCGAAATCGCAGGGATGCTCCGGCGCGGCCCGGCCGCCACAAAAATGTTCGATTGCCTAGACATAGCGTTGCCGGGCAAGGCGGTTATGGTTTATGGCTGCTGCCGTCGATAGTGCATGTCGCCTGGAAGTGGGGACCAGTTTTGGGGAAACGATATGCAACAGGCACTGAAATAACGCCGAAAGGGCGCAATCCAATCATGTTCTTCAAGCGAGTCGGTCAATTGAAAGCGCCGCAGCGGTCCGTTTTCCTGGCGCTTTCGGTGGTTGTTCCATCGCTCTTCCTGTCTGCTTGCATGTCGTCGGAAAAAGATATCGACCTGTCGACCTATGTCGATCAGACCGAGCCGGCCGACGTTCTCTACAACCAAGGGCTCGCCAATCTGAATGCCGGACGCCTCGACGAGGCGAGCAAGAAGTTCGACGCGGTCGACCGCCAGCATCCTTATTCGGAGTGGGCCCGCAAATCGATGGTGATGGGCGCGTTCGCCGACTATCGCAAGGGCAGCTACGACGAAGCGATCTCGTCGGCCAAGCGTTATCTGACGCTGTATCCGTCAACGGATGACGCGGCTTATGCGCAGTACATCATCGGCCTTAGCTACTACCGCCAGATCAAGGACGTGACGCAGGATCAGAAGGAAGCGCGCCAGACCGTGCAGACCATGCAGGATCTCGTGACGCGCTGGCCTAATTCAGAATATGTCGATGACGCCAAGGAAAAGATCCGCTTCGCCAACGACCAACTCGCCGGCAAGGAGATGCAGATCGGCCGCTATTATCTCGAACGCCGCGAATACATCGCCGCGGTCAAGCGCTTTCGCAATGTGGTCGAGAATTATTCCAACACCCGGCATGTCGAGGAGGCGCTGGCGCGCCTGACCGAGAGCTATTATGCGATGGGCCTGACTTCGGAGGCGCAGACCGCTGCCGCCGTTCTCGGCACCAATTATCCCGACAGCCCATGGTACAAGGATTCCTACAAGCTCCTGCAGAGCAACGGGCTTGCGCCGCGCGAGAATGCCGGCTCGTGGATATCCAAGGCCGGGAAACTGATCACCGGCGCCTGATGCAGGCGTAACGATGCTTTCCAGGCTGTCGATCCGCGATATCGTCCTGATCGAGAAGCTGGATATCGACTTCCAGCCCGGTCTCTCGGTGCTGACGGGCGAGACCGGCGCCGGAAAATCCATCCTGCTCGACGCTCTGTCCTTGGCGCTTGGGGCTCGCGGTGACGCTTCCCTGGTGCGCCACGGCGCGGCACAGGGCCAGGTGATTGCCGTGTTCGACGTGCCGCGCAACCATCCGGTGCGCGCGTTGCTTGCCGAGAATGCCATCGAGGACGACGGCGACATCATCCTGCGCCGCTTGCAGACTGTGGACGGCCGCACCCGCGTCTTCGTCAACGATCAGCCGTCCAGCGTGACGCTGATGCGCGACGTCGGCCGCGCGCTGGTCGAGATCCACGGCCAGCATGACGAACGCGCCCTTGTCGATCCCGGCGCGCATCGCGACGTGCTCGACGCCTTCGGCGGCCATCTCGGCGCCGTCCGGTCGGCGGCCGAGGCCTGGCGGCACTGGCGCGCCTGCGAGCAGGAGCTCTCGCGCCATCGTGCCAAGGTGGCGGCGGCGGCGCGCGAAGCGGACTACCTGCGCGCAGCGGTCACGGAGCTGACCAAGCTCGATCCGCAGCCGGGTGAGGAGACTGAGCTTGCCGACTTGCGCGCCCACATGATGCGGGCCGAGAAGATCGCCTCCGAAATCCACGACGCGCAGGACGTGCTTTCGGGTCCATCCTCGCCCTTGCCGCAACTGGCCAGCCTGCTCAGGCGGTTGCAGCGCAAGGCCGGCGAGGCCCCCGGGCTGCTCGACGAAGTGGTCAAGTCGCTGGATGAGGCGATGCTGTCGCTCGACGCGGCGCAGTCGGGTGTCGAGGCGGCTTTGCGCGCCACCGAATATGATCCACAGCGGCTGGAAAAGGCGGAAGAGCGATTGTTTTCGCTGCGCGCGGCATCGCGCAAGCACAGCGTTGCCGTCGATGATTTGGCGCAATTGCGCGACACGATGGTTGCCGATCTTGCCGATCTCGATGCCGGCGAGGAGCGCCTTCATGGGCTGGAAAAGCAGGCGGCCGCAGCGCGCGAAGCCTATGATATCGCCGCCGCGCAGTTGTCCTCGCTTCGCCATGCCGCGGCGGTCGGGCTGACCAAGGCGGTGATGGCCGAACTGCCGGCGCTTAAGCTCGAACGCGCCGCCTTCATCGTCGAGATGAAGAGCGAGGCCGAGAGCCGCATGGAAGAGGGCATCGACCAGATCGAGTTCTGGGTGCGCACCAATCCCGGCACGCGACCCGGGCCGATGATGAAGGTTGCTTCCGGCGGCGAGCTTTCGCGCTTCCTACTGGCGCTGAAGGTGGCGCTGGCCGACCGGGGCTCGGCGCCAACGCTGGTCTTCGATGAAATCGACACAGGGGTGGGCGGCGCCGTCGCGGATGCCATCGGCCAGCGGCTGGCAAGATTGTCCAGGCGCGTGCAGGTGCTCTCGGTCACCCATGCGCCGCAGGTGGCGGCCCGCGCGGCGACGCACTTCCTGATCTCCAAGTCCGGCAGCACCGACAAGGTCGCGACCGGCATCGCCGAAATGGACCGGGCGGCGCGCCAGGAAGAGATCGCGCGCATGCTGGCCGGCGCCACCATCACCGACGAAGCGCGCGCGGCCGCCGAGAGATTGCTGCGGGAGAATACGGCGGCTGCCTGAAAGCTCGTTTCCCGTGAAGGCGAGTCAGGATATGGCTGCATCCTGCTGTTCAGGAATGATTTTTTCGCAGGCCGGCTCCCTCCTGCCAAATCCTGATTTATAGTGGCGCCCAACCAAAGTGCGCTGCGCCTTGGTTATTGTTTTGTGCATGTCGTTGCCCCAAAATCGCACCATATTTTGGGCGGCGTGCATTGGTCAGGGAAGCCGTGCGATGTCTGAAAGACCAGTCGATTCACTCAGTGAGAGCGAAGCCGAAGCGGAGCTGAAGCGCCTGGCGCAGGAGATCGCGGAGCACGACCGCCGCTACCATACCGAGGACGCGCCTGTTATCACCGACGCCGCCTATGATGCGCTGACCCGGCGCAACTTCGCCATCGAGCAGCGCTTTCCCGCCCTGGTGCGCGAGGATTCGCCATCGCGCAGGGTCGGTGCCGCGCCGGCGGAAGGCTTTGCCAAGGTGCGCCATGCCGTGCCCATGCTCAGCCTCGCCAAGGCCTATACCGACGAGGACGTCGCAGATTTCATCGAACGCGGCCGGCGCTTCTTCGACCGCGACAAGGATCTCGACATCGCCTTCACGGCCGAACCGAAGATCGACGGCCTGTCGGCCTCGCTGCGTTACGAGAACGGCGTGTTCGTGCAGGGCGCAACGCGCGGCGATGGCGCTGTCGGCGAAGACATCACCGCCAATCTGAGGACCATCGCCGATATTCCCGGCAGGCTGAAAGGCTCGGGCTGGCCCGAAATCATCGAGATACGCGGCGAGGTCTACATGACCTATGCGGAATTCGAGGCGCTGAAGCAACGCTCGGCGGCCGCCGGCGGCCAGGACTATGTCAATCCGCGCAATACGGCGGCTGGGTCGCTGCGCCAGAAGGATCCATCGGTCACCGCCAGCCGGAACCTCAAATTCCTTGCCTATGCCTGGGGCTACACGACAGCCGACCCCGCTCCGACACAATACGATTCGGTGCAGAAATTCGCGGAATGGGGCTTCAAAGTCAGCCCGCTGATGGTGCGGGCGAGGTCGGTCGGCGAGCTGATCGCGCATTATCACCGCATCGAGGAACAGCGTTCTTCCTTGGGCTACGACATCGACGGCGTCGTCTACAAGGTCGACCAACTGGAGTTGCAGCGCCGGTGGGGCTTCGTCACCGGCGAACCGCGCTGGGCCATCGCGCACAAATTTCCGGCCGAACAGGCGATGACGACCGTGCAGAAGATCGATATCCAGGTCGGGCGCACCGGCACGCTGGCGCCGGTAGCGAGGCTTGCGCCCGTGACAGTCGGGGGCGTCGTGGTCGAGAACGTCACGCTGCACAACGAAGACTATATCAAGGGTTTCGACAGCAACGGCCAGCCGATCCGCGACGGCATCGACGTGCGCATCGGCGACACCGTGGTGATCCAGCGGGCAGGGGATGTCATCCCGCAGATCGTCAGTGTCGTCGTCGACAAGCGTCCGCCGGATGCCGTGCCTTACGAATTCCCACATACTTGCCCGATCTGCGGCTCGCCGGCGACGCGCGAAATCAACGAGAAGACCGGCAAGGAGGATTCCCGCAGGCGTTGCACGGGCGAACTGATCTGCCCCGCGCAAGCCGTGGAAGGGCTGCGCCACTTCGTGTCGCGCGGGGCCATGGATATCGAGGGACTAGGCGCGGAAAACATCGACCTGTTCTTCAATGCGGGCCTGGTCAAGACGGCCGCCGACATCTTCACGCTCAGGGATCGGCGTCCCGCCGTCACCAAGGCGCTGGCCGAGCGGCGCGAGGAGCAGGCGAGGCAGCGCGAGGCGGCGTCGGGCAAGACGCGCAAGAACGTGCGCAGCGTCGAGGACCGCAACTATGAAGGGTTGGACAAGCTCTTTGCGGCGATCGATTCGCGCCGCGAACCCGAGCTCGACCGCTTCATCTTTGCGCTTGGGATCCGCCATATCGGCGAAACGACGGCGGCCGTGCTTGCCCGGACGTTTTCGACAATCGAGGAACTGATCCGCGTCGGCAAGGAGACCGCGGCGGCTGACGATCCGCATAGTGTCTTCCCGTCGATCAACGGCATCGGCGATACGGTGATCAACGCGCTGGCCGATTTCTTCGGCAATGAGCGCAATGACGACGTGCTTGAGGCGTTGCTTAAACAGGTCAGGCCGAAGCCGTATGTCGTCACCGTCTCGGCCGACAGCGTGGTCGCGGGCAAGACCGTCGTGTTCACGGGCTCGCTGGAAAAGATGACGCGTTCCGAAGCCAAGGCGATGGCCGAACGGCTGGGCGCGAAGGTGGCGGGCTCGGTTTCGGCCAAGACCGATCTGGTGGTGGCGGGGCCCGGCGCCGGCTCGAAACTCAAGCTTGCCAGTGAACTCGGCATCGAGGTCATAGACGAGGACGCGTGGCTGCAGCGGATCGGCAAGGCATGATGTCAGGCGAATTCAAGGGGTTCGGCCAGAAGGCTATTCCGTTCCTGAAGGCACTTGATTTCCACCAGAGTCGCGAGTGGTTCGTAGAGAATCGCGACCTGTTCGAACAGGAATTGCGCGATCCGCTGGGCGATCTGGTGGAGACGCTCACACGCCGTTTCGGCGAGGCCGGGCTCGGCCTCAAGGGCGACCGCAAGAAATCACTGTTCCGGATCAACCGGGACGTGCGCTTCGCCAAGGACAAGCGGCCTTACAACCGGCATCTGTCGGCGATCCTGTCGCCCGACGGCACCAAGATGGAGCAGGGCGTGTTCTATGTCCACGTCGGGCTGGAACGCTGCTTCGCCGACATTGCCTGGTGGCAGCCCGCCCCGGAACTGTTGCTCGCCATGCGCAAGGCCATCGCGGCAAGGCCCGACAGGTTCCGCGCCCTGGTGGCCGCCTTGAAGAAGAATGGTCTTGAGTTCGAGACGGAGGGCCGCATGAAGCGCACGCCGCGGGGCTTCGAGCATGTCGGTGATTCCGATCTGGCCGAGGCCATCCGCAACCGTCATTTCTACGTCCAGCATGTCATCGATCCGGCGGGGATCCACACGGCGGCGCTGGTCGACGAGCTGGTCGATTTCACCATGCGCGCCAAGCCGCTGCTCGATTGGGGGAGGGCGATCGAGGGCAAGGTGGCGCAGGGCTAGGATTGGTCCTGGCAATCATTTCCGCTGATTGTTGGGCTCAACCGAATTCGTGTGACAAGGCGGGCCACGCTACCTAGATCAGGCCATTCTCCTGGGAGTTATCCATGGTGTCGGATGCAATTTCCGAGAACGGCGCAAAGAGCGATTTCTGGCAAGGCGTGCGGCTTTCCATGCCGGTCGTTGTGGCGTCGGCGCCGTTCGGGGTGCTGTTCGGGGCGCTGGCCGTCGACAATGGCTTCTCGGTGTTCGAAGCCTTCCTGATGAGTGCGATGATTTTCGGCGGCGCCAGCCAGATGGTCGGCATCGAGCTGTTCGGCCAGCATGTCGCGCCGTGGCTGATCGTGCTGTCAATCTTCGCCGTCAATTTTCGCCACGTGCTCTATTCGGCCGGTATCGGCCGGCGCATAGCGCACTGGCCTGTGGTCAGCCAAGCGCTCGGCTTCTTCATCCTCACCGATCCGCAATTCGCCGTCGCCGAGGCGAGGGCGCAATCCGGCGAGACGGTCGGCTTCGCCTGGTATCTCGGGCTCGGCCTGCCGGTCTATGTATTCTGGGTGATCGAAAGCGCGCTCGGCGCGGTGTTCGGCAAGCTCATCCCCGACACGCATGCGCTGGGCATCGATTTCCTGCTGCCGATCTATTTCCTTGGCCTGGTGATGGGCTTCCGCAAGCGGCCGTTGTGGCTGCCGGTGGTCGTCGCCAGTGCTTGCGCCTCGATCGTCGCCTACAAGACGGTAGGTTCGCCCTGGCACGTCTCGATCGGCGCCATCGCCGGCATGCTGCTGGCCGTCATCCTGCCGCCCCACCACTCAGGCGTGAAGGCACGGCCATGAGCACGACGTTCTGGATCATCATCGCCGGCGCGATCGCCACTTATCTTACGCGCATCGGCGGACATCTGGTCATCTCGCGCTTCGACAATATCCATCCGCGCGTCGAGGCCGGCCTCAACGCGGTGCCGGCGGCGGTGCTGACGACATTGGTGGCGCCGGAACTGTTGAATGCCGGACCGGCGGAATGGGCGGCGTTGGTTGTCACCGCTGTGGTTTCGCTGCGCGGCGGGCTGATGGCGATGTTTTTGGCTGGTGCGGCGATGCTGATCCTGGCGCGGCAGTTCGTGGGGTAGAGTTCCGGGCGCGATCGTTCGAACGCTGGCGCCGCCTTAGACGTACTCAAATCTTAGCGCCATGCGGTAACGGCGCCGTTGCCTTTTCCAGCCAGGCCAGCGTCTCGCCGTCGAGCATCGGCCCGATCTCGGCCAGCACGCGGGCGTGGTAGGTGTCGAGCCAATGCAGCTCGTCGCGGGTCAACAAATCCGAGCGCACCAGCCTGACGTCGATCGGCGCCAGGGTCAGCGTCTCGAAACCGTGCATGGCGATGTCGCCGCCGTCGATCTGCTCGGCCGGCGTCACCAGGATGAGGTTCTCGATGCGGATGCCGTAAGAACCTTCCTTGTAATAGCCCGGCTCGTTGGACAGCATCATGCCTTCGAGCAGCTTTTCGGTGCCCGTGCGGGCGATGCGTTGCGGGCCTTCGTGCACCGCCAGATAAGAGCCGACGCCATGGCCGGTGCCGTGGGCGAAGTCGCAGCCGTGCTTCCACAGCGCCATGCGGGCGACGGCGTCGATTTCCGAGCCGCGCGTGCCGGCGGGGAAACGCAGCGTGGAAATGCCGATCATGCCTTTCAGCACGAGCGTGAAGCGTTCGCGCATTTCCTCGGTCGGCTGGCCGATCGGCACGGTGCGGGTGATGTCGGTGGTGCCGTCCTGATATTGGGCGCCGGAATCGAGCAGGAACAGCTCGCCGGCCTGGAGCTTGCGGCTGGTGGCGCGTGAGACGCGGTAGTGCATGATGGCGCCATTCGGGCCGGCGCCCGAAATGGTGTCGAAGGAGACGTCGCGCAGCGGCATTTGCGTTTCCTCGCCGGTCTGCCGGCGCGTCTCTTCCAGCCGGGTGACGACCGCGATCTCGTCGAGCGAGCCGGGCTTCTGGCGGTCGAGCCAGCACAAAAGCTTCGCCACCGCCGCGCCATCGCGCCGATGCGCGGCGCGCGAGCCGTTGATCTCGGCCTGGTTCTTGGTGGCGCGCGGGATGCGGGCCGGGTCGGGAGCGGCAATCACCTCGCCGCCATTGTCCTCGACCAGCATGCGCAGCCTGTCGGCGGCCAAAACGGGGTCTAGCGCGATTTTCGCGCCGCTCTTGGCCAGCGCCACGACCGCTGCCTCGAATTCACCGGGCTCATGGGGCTCGGCAAGCTGGGTGAGATACGCCGCAACCTGGCGCGAGAATTTTCGGCTGTCCATGAATAGCCGGTGCCGTCCGTCGGCAGCGAGGACAGCAAAGCCGAGCGCCAGCGGCGTGTGCGGTACGTCGCCGCCACGGATGTTGAAGGCCCAGGCGATCGAGGAGGGATCCGTCAGCACCGCATGGGTGGCGCCCTCCTGGCCGATCGCCGCCGCCAGCCGCGCCAGCTTGTCCTTGGCGAGCTCGCCGGCAAAACCGATGGGATGGAGTTCGACAGGAGCGACCGGTGCATCCGGCTGATCCTTCCAGATTATGTCGATCGGGTTCGCCTCGAGCGGCACCAGCACGGCGCCGGTCTTTTCGGCCGAGGCCCGCAGCGCCTTGACCTCGCCGATCGTGTGCAGCCAGGGGTCGAAGCCGAGCCGCGCGCCCTTGCCGAGGTTATCCTTGAGCCAATTTGCAGGCGGATTGTCGACCAGGCTCTCGATCGAGAAGATACCGAGATCAACCTCGCCGCGCACCTGCAGCGTGTAGCGTCCGTCGACGAAGATGAAGGCGCGGTCGCGCAGGATGATGGCAACGCCGGCGGAGCCGCTGAAGCCGGTCAGCCATTTTAGCCGCGCCGAGCGGTCGGCGACATATTCGCCCTGATGCTCGTCGGCGCGGGGAACGACAAATCCATCCAGGCCGTTTTCCGCCAGCCATTGGCGCAGCAGCGCCACGCGCGGTCTGCCGACGGCCGGATTGCCAGCGGAATCAAAGGTCTGGAACATGGTGGCGTCTCCCTCGGATAGTGCCCGACCGTAGCGCATGGAGCTGGAAACCGGAATCGATTTCAGCAGGGCCAGACGGGGCTGCGTCACCGTTTGAGATGGATCGTCACCCAGCCTTCGCGGTGCAGCGTTCTGACATGGCGAAAGCTCTGGCCGACATAGGCGGAGATCACCGCATCGCGCTGCCGGTCGAGGATGCCTGACAGCACCAGCGAGCCGCCGAGGCTGATGTGTCGCGCCATTTCCGGAGCAAGCCGCATCAGCGGCCGCGCCAATATGTTGGCGATGATCAGGTCGAAAGGCGCACGCCTGGCAAAGATCGGATGGTGGAATCCGGGTGCGGTCACTGTTTCCACCAGCGCCTTGACGTGGTTGAGCCGCGCATTGGCGGCGGCAACGCTTACCGCCACCGGATCGATGTCGGTCGCCAGCACGGGAATATGGAAGAGCTTGGCCACAGCGATGGCCAGCACCGCGCTGCCGGTGCCGAGATCGAGCGCGTTGCGCGGCCGCTCGCGCCGCGTCACCTTTTCCAGCATTTCCAGGCATCCGGCGGTGGTGCCGTGGTGGCCGGTGCCGAAGGCCAGCCCCGCTTCGATCTCGATGGCAAGCTCGCCACTGTGGCGTTTGCGGCGATCATGCGCGCCATGCACGAAGAAACGGCCGGCACGCACCGGTTTCAGCCCTTCCAGCGAGCGCGCCACCCAGTCGATATCGGGCAAGGTCTCGCGCTCGACCGGCCTGGACAGGGCTAGCCCTGCCAGAATGTCCTTCACCCGCGCCTCGACCGCATCCACATCGCCGTCGGCATAGAGAGAGACTTCATGAATGTCCGCGTCCTCATCGACCTCCAGCACGGCTATCGGCAAGCCTTCGTCCTCAAAGGCGGCATCGAGGGCGGCGAAAATTCTGGTGGATTCGATCTTGCCGGCGGTGAAATGGAGCCGCGTCTGGGTCATGGATTTCGCATCAGCCCTTGGCCGCGAGGCGTTTGAGCTTTTCCACCGCGGTGTCGGCGCTTTCGCCATAGGCGATCGTGCCGGCGAAATCGCCCTTGCCGTTGAGCAGCAGCACCGAGGCGGTATGGTCCATCGTGTAGTCGCCGTCGCCGGTGTCGACTTTCTTCCAGTAGATGCCGAAGGACTTCGCCATGGCGTGGACCTTGTCCGGGTCGCCCGATATGCCGGTGATGCGGTCAGAGAAATTGCTGACATAGGCGTTCATGACCGCGGGGGTGTCGCGCTCCGGATCGACCGAGACGAAGTAGGCATGCAGGTTCTTGCCATCGTCACCAAGCGTCTTCAGCCAGCCGGACAGTTCGAACAGCGTGGTCGGGCAGACCTCTGGGCAATGGGTGAAGCCGAAGAAGACGACGCTGGGGTGGCCCCGGAAGGCGGCTTCGGTGATCGGCGCGCCTTTCTGGTCGACCAGCGTAAAGGCGGCACCGAAAGGCTCGCCGCCATAGTGGCCGCGATACCAGTCGAAGGTCAGCCAGCCTATGCCGGCCGCCATCAGGACGAGAATGCCGACCAGTATTGAGCGCATCATCCGCAGGATTCCGTCTTGTAATTTCATCGGCATGCCGGTCATGGCCAGGCAGCCCTCGGTTCGGCGAACAGTCTTAGCGGTTCGACCGGGTACACGCAAAGGTGCCGCGTTGACGCAACCGGCCGTGACCTATGCCGGCGTTTTGATCGGGGCCGCCGGCTTGCAATGCAACGTCCTTCGCCCCACCTGAGACCGGCAAACTTGAACCTCGGAGGCTATCTTGCAACGACTGATTGGGCGAAATCTGATCGGCGGCGCCCTGGCCGCGTGCCTTGTCCTTGGCGCCGGTGCCGCAGTCGCCGATGAAGTCGGCAAGGTCGGCGTCGACTGGCTCGGCAACGACATCATCGTCGAAGCGATCAAGGACCCGAAGGTGGACGGCGTCACCTGCCACGTGTCCTATTTCGACCGCGGCATCATCGACCGCCTGCACAAGGGCAACTGGTTCGAGGATCCTTCCGATTCCTCGATTTCGTGCCGCCAGACCGGTCCGATCACCATCGGCGACATCGACATGAGCGAAGGCGGCGAGGAGGTGTTCAAGCAAGGCATCAGCCTGATCTGGAAGAAGCAGGTGGTGAACCGCATCTACGACAAGGCCAACGAGACGCTGATCTACCTCTCGCATTCGCGCCAGGTGCAGAACGGCTCGGCCAAGATGTCGGTCACCACCGTGCCGCTCTACGGCCAGAACGTGGTGTGGACGAAGGGCAAGCCGAAATAGATGTTCTTTCGTGCAATTGACCTGACCGACAATTGCTCCCGGCTTGCGGGAGCTATTGCCCTGACGTAAAGCCGCCCGCATGGACCGTTCCGAAAATCTCGTGCTGAAAGATCCTGAGCCGCGTATCCATCCGACGGCGGAGCTGAAAGCATGCAAGCTCGGTCGCTACGCCTCGATCGGCGAGCGGGTGGTGCTGCGCGAAGTGAGCGTCGGCGATTTTTCCTATTTCGAGCGGCACGCCGAGGCGATCTACACGAACATCGGCAAATTCTGCTCGATTGCCGCCAACAGCCGCATCAATGCGCTGGATCATCCGATCGAGCGACTGACCCAGCACAAGGTCAGCTACCGGCCCAACGAATATTTCCGCTGGCTGGGCGTCGATGCCGTCTTCCGCGAACGGCGCCAGGCGAAGGCGGTGAGCATCGGCCATGACGTGTGGATCGGCCACGGGGCCGTGATCATGCCCGGCCTCACCATCGGCAATGGCGCCGTCGTCGGCGCCAATGCCGTCGTCACGCATGACGTGCCGCCCTATACGATCGTCGCCGGGGTGCCGGCCAAGCCGCTTCGGCCGCGTTTCGCAGCCGATATCGCGGCGCGGATCGAGGCTCTCGCCTGGTGGGACTGGCCGGTCGAAAAGCTCGCCAGCGCCGTTCCCGACATGCAGGCCATGCCCATCGAGACCTTCCTGGATCGCTGGGAAAATCACGCCGCGTGAGTTCGCGCCGGCGCGGCTGAAGAGCACGCGCATTTGCGCCAAAGGCGCGCTTCAGGGAACCATTGTGCGAGCGCTCCGGACTGAACCCCTTCCGTCATGCGGGGGTGGCGCAACGGAAGGGCTGGAGGTAAACCGCTGTGAAGCGGAAGGAACAGGCCTGTTTTGCCTGCACCGTTACTGTGACACCAAACCGATAAAGTGTGTTGTCCTTCCGATTCCCTTGATGCGTGCATTCGATTGCGGCGGTTGTATTTCTTTCCGATGGGAACCCGATATGGCCGCCGGTTGTTCCTTCCGGCGTACCGCACGGCGCGGCGCTGTTTGAGGGACCCTATGATCGAGAAGCTCTTCACCAAAATCGCCAACCGGGTAGCCCACCTTGCGGGGCTGTCGCCGACATTCGCACTCTGCTGCCTGATCGTCATCATCTGGGCAGTAAGCGGCCCACTCTTCGCCTTCTCGGACACTTGGCAACTGGTGATCAACACCGGGACGACGATCATCACCTTCCTGATGGTGTTTCTCATCCAAAACACCCAGAATCGAGACGGCGCGGCAATCCAGGCCAAACTGGACGAGTTGATCCGGGTCAGCGAAGCCAAGAACACCTTCATCGGTATCGAGCATCTGACCGAAGCCGAGGTCCAGGAGATCCGTGCCAAATGCGAGCGGGCAGCGAAGCGGCATGACGAGAAAATCGCGGCCGTAGCTGCCAAGAAAGCCGTGGCGTCAAAGAGCAAACCGAAAAAGCAGGTGGCTCGAAGCACCGGCTGAAACCGGTTAACCCCCAAGGGTTCCGTCGTTGCTCGAATGCGACCCGATCCGAACACCGGCTCTCATTTTTCGGACATGCTCATTGCTTCATGAATGCCGCGAAGGCATCCTTGTGGTCGGGGTGCCAGCGCGACAGAGCAGGGCGGTTTTCGATGATGTCGCCGATCGCCCAGGCCATGCGTTTCTCATCCAGCGGACGCGTCACCTCGTTGTCAGGGCACAGGATGTAGAAGTCGCGCTTTGTCAGGGATTCCAGCATGAAATCAATGACCTGTTCGCCGGTCCAGGCGCCGGCCGGCTTCTCGGTCGCACCCTCGGTCAGGCCGGTATAGGTGAAGCCCGGGATCAGCAGATGCGCCGACAGATGGGCACCCGGTTCGTTGCGCAGGGCATGCGCCAGTCCCTCGGTAAAGGTCTTCACGCCGGCCTTGGAGACGTTGTAGGCAAGGTTTCCAGGCGGCGTGGTGATGCCTTGCTTGGAGCCGGTGTTGACGATCAGACCCGGCTGGCGGGCTCCCAGCATGCGGGGCACGAAGGCTTCGACGCCATGCACGACACCCCAGAAATTGATGTCCAGCAGCTGCTTCCAAGCGTCGCGGTTCTCCCACGGCTTGCCCGGGTTGTTGCCGACACCAGCATTGTTCATCAGCAGCGACACATTGCCGAAGGCGCCAAAGGCTCTTTCGGCGAGACGATCCACGTCTTGTGCCTTCGAAACGTCGGCGGCGACGGCCAGCACGGCATCGTCGCCGGCGATCGCGGAAACAACACGGGCCGCATCCTCAAGACGCGGGCCGGCGATATCGGCGAGCACGATCTTCATGCCCATGAGAGCCAGCCGCTTCGCGGCCGCAAGACCAATGCCGCTGGCAGCACCGGTAATGACGGCGGCATTGCCCGAACCAAGCGCGGGCAAAGCGGTCTGGAGTTCTGCGTCGGTCAGCATGGGCGGCGGATTCCTTCTTGCGATGGCGCCGAACTTAGCGCCGGAGCGGGCTGGCGCAAGCCTCCACGCGCCTGGCTGCGCTTCAGCAGCCTGCTGGGCCGGGTTGACCGGTCCAGCCGAGACTGCGCATGGTGCCTCGCAAAAAGGAGATTTCCCGATTGACGGACTGGATCGAAATCCTGAAGCAGCAGACCACCATTGGCGATCAGATGAGCCGCGAAGTGCCGCAGATGCTGGCAAACCCCGAGATCAACGAAGCACAGGTGAAGACGCTGTTTTCCGCCTTGGAAAAACAGGCGGATTTCGTCGAGAAGCTGCGCATGGCGCTGGAAAAGTTCGGCCATGACTTTGCGGTCATCAAGGCGGCGGAACGGCTGGAAGAGCGCTACGCCGATCTTGCCGCGTCGGTGGCCGAGAAGCTGAAAGCGATGCGCGAATAGATCCCTATTTTTCGATCACGCGTGCGAAACGCCGGTCCGGCACAAGCCAGACCAGGGCAACCAGTACATAGATCGCGACGCCGATCCACTGGCTGATGAAGGTCAGCGGGATGGCGCAGAGATAGGCGACAAGCGAGATCTTGCCCTTGCGGTCGTTGCCGATCGCCCTGGCAAAGGCCGTATCGTTGCCGTGCAATCGGTGAAGCGTCACGACGAGAATGAAGTAGGCGATGGCGCACAGCGCAAGATCGGCGCCGTAGACGGCGACCGGCACCGGCGCGAAATGGTTTTCGCCCATGAAGGCCGTCGTCACCGGCATCAGCGACAGCCAGAACAGGAGATTGAGGTTCGCCCACAACACGCGGCCGTCGACCCGCTGCACGGTGTGGAACATATTGTGCAAATTGTTCCAGTAAAGGCCGACGTTGATGAAGGACAGCACGTAGCTGAAGAAGATCGGCCATAGCGGCAGCAAGGCCGAGAGATCCTCGCCGTGCGGCACCTTCAGTTCAAGCACCATGATGGTGATGATGATGGCCACGACGCCGTCGGTGAATGCCTCGACCCTGCCTTTGCCCATGATTTGCGCCCTATGTCCGGTGTCGATCGTTGAAGATGGTAAATCGTTAGCTGATGTTGTCAGGCCGATAAACGCCATCCGGGGAATTTCTCAACTATATCAGGGGAAACTCTCCCGCCAGGCCGGCTCGCGGCAATGGTTTGCTGTGGCAAATTGTTGACTTTTCTTGCCACAGTCCTCCATCGAAGACAGCCTCGGCTGAATCACATAAGGCCGAGCGATCGAATGGAGTGACTGATGAGATTTCGATTTCTGCTCTGCCTCGCGACCATTCTGGCCGCCATCCTCGGCACGTCGGCCGCCGCGTTCGCCTACAGCGCCCACACCACCACCAACCTCAACGTGCGCTCCGGGCCCGGGGCGGGATATGCCAAGGTGGGGACGCTGCCAGTCGGCTACAGGGTGAACGTCACCGGCTGCCAGCCGGGTTGGTGCAGAATCCATGGCGGCGGCCTCAGCGGCTGGGCCAGTTCCGGCTATCTCTCGCGGGTTCATGTCGTTCGCCCGCCAGTGATCATCGTGCGCCCGCCGCATCGTCCGCCGCACTGGCAGCATCGGCCGCACCGTCCTCCGCACCATCGCCCGCCGCACAAACCGCGTCCCGGAAAGTGCAAGATCGCACCGGGTTTCTCCTGCAAATAGGGGATTTGCAGCGGGTCGCACGACAGGATGTCGTGACAGATCGGAGCCATCGGCTCCGATCCGGGCCTGTTCAGGCGGCAGGTTTCGGGGCAACGTCCGTCATGCTGCCAGGAGCCCGCCGGCCGGAACGTCGGGAGTAAGGGCGCGTTAAGGTCGCGATCCCTGAAACTGATGAAGAGGTTTGGCCATGGCCATTCGTGACTTGGCGCATTCGCGCAACGAAGCAGGCGGCGAGGCTCTCGCAATCCCGGTGGTCGCCACAATGATCGCCGTTCTGTTTGCCGGCAGCACGGTGCTGACGCCGCTCTACATCATCTACAAGCAGCAATTCGGCTTTTCACAGATCACGCTGACGCTGGTCTACGCGGTCTATGTCGTCGGCAATCTCGGCGCCCTGCTGATGTTGGGCGGCGCGTCGGATGTCGTTGGGCGCCGGCCTGCCGCTCTCGCGGCCATGATCGTCGCCGTCGCCAGCGCGCTTGTCTTTCTGTTCGCCAACAATGTCGTTTTGCTCGATGTGGCGCGCGTCCTGAGCGGGCTTGGCATCGGTGTCGGCGCGGGGACCGGAACGGCATGGATCGCCGAGCTTCTCCCCGGCGCTGACAAGGCGCGCGCCAGCGTCATTGCCACCAGCACCAATTTCCTGGGCCTCGGTTTCGGCGCACTCGTTTCGGGACTGTTGGCGCAGTATGAACCGTGGCCCTTGCGCCTGGTCTTCATCGTTTATCTGGCGGCGCTTGTGATCGTCTCCATCCTGGTCTGGCGTACACGCGAAACGGTGGCGGAGCCTGGCGGCCTCGGGCAGATTTCCATGCGGCCGCACTTTGCCGTGCCGGATGAAATCCGCGCGCGCTTCGTCGCGCCGGCGGTGACCGGTTTCGGCGCCATGGCGCTGGTCGGCTTCTATGCCGCGGTGGCGCCAAGCATCCTGGCGCAGCAACTGCACGAGACGAACCATGCTGTCGCCGGTGCGCTGTTCTTCGAATTGGCGATCATCACCGCGCTCAGCATAGTTGCGCTGAAGCAAATGCAGAGCGGCAAGGCCATGCTGGCCGCGCTGACGTTGATGATTCCCAGCATCCTCATGGTGGTGGCGGCGCAGATGCTGGCGTCGATGGCGCTGATGATCGCCGCCACCGCCTGCTGCGGCGTGACGGCCGCACTCGGCTATCGTGGCAGCCTGCAGGTGGTGAACGAGATCGCACCGGAGGATCGCCGCGCGGAAGTGGTATCCAGCTTCTTCATCTGCTGCTTTATCGGCAATGCCTTGCCCGTCATCGGCATTGGCATCATCTCGACCTATGCCAGCCCCATCGCGGCCAGCCTGGCGTTCGCCGCGATGATCATCGTGTTTGCGCTGGTCGCGCTGGGCTTTGGGTTGAAAAACAGGCCTTGAGAGCGGCCAGCTTCAGCCGTTCGGCGTCTCTGGGGAAAAATGCGCGCGTTGGCGCGGCACGCCGAGCCCGGTGTCGGGCGGCTCGCCGGCGGCCGGCCTGTTCTCGATCATGTGCAGGGTGCGCCAGCCGCCGAGACGGTAATAGGCCGCGGCCAGCAGCAGGGAGGTGATCGAGCCGGCGGGGAAACTCCACCACAGCGCCTCCTCGCCGATCACATCTCGCATGAAATAGGCAAAGCCGGTGCGCACGACCAGTACCGAGATCACCAGGATGACCAGCGGCGGCATCACGGCGCCCGTGGCGCGCACGGTGGCGAACAGCACGATGGTGACGCCGAACAGGATGAACGACCAGGACGCGACGTTGTTGATGTGAGCGGCGATGTCTATCGCCGCGCTGTCGCGGCTCAGGAACAGGCTGAGGATCGAGCGATCGAAGACCCATAGAAGTGCCACGAGAGCACCGGTCAGCACCAGGTTGAAGCCGACGCCTGACGCTGCGATGCGGCTGATGCGGTCCCAGCGGCCGGCGCCGACGTTCTGCGCCGCCATCGAGGACACGGCCGCGCCGATGGCGAGCGCGGGCATCTGGATGTAGGTCCATAACTGCGCGGCGATGCCGTAGGCGGCGGCCACCTGCGAACCGTAGGAATTGACGATGCCCATCACCGTCAGGGCCGCGGCCGAAATCACGATCATCTGCAAACCCATCGGCACGCCCTTGAAGACGACGACGCGCAGCAAGGCGGGGTCCGGCCGCAGCAGCGCCAGATTGGCGCCGGCCAGACGCAGCGGGTGCTTGCGGACATAGAGCACGATCAGGATGGCAATGACGCTCACCGTCTGGCCCACAAGCGTCGAGGTTGCCGAGCCGGCGATGCCGAGCTCTGGAAACGGCCCGATGCCGCGGATGAGCAGCGGGTTCAAGATGATGTCGAGCACGACGGCGAGCGCCATGAAAAAGAACGGCGTGCGCGAATCGCCGGCGCCGCGCAGCACCGTCATCACAAAGGACAGAAGGTTCATCATCGGCACGGCCACGAAGATGATGCGCAAATAGGAGCGCGCCAGCGGCAAGGCGTCGGGCGGTGTGCCGAGCGCGCCCAGAATGGCGTCTACCCAGATCCAGCCGCAGACGGCGAACAACACCGAGACGAAGAAGAAGAAGGTAGCGCTGGTGCCGACGATGCGGCGCGCCTCGGGTAGGTCGCGGGCGCCGACCGATTGCGCCACCAGTATGGTGGCCGCCATGCCGATGCCGAACACCGTGCCGAGGATGAGGAACAGCACCAGATTGGCATTGGAGGTGGCGGTGAGCGCGGACTCGCCGAGGAAGCGGCCGACCCAGACGGCGTTGACCGAGCCGTTAAGCGATTGCAGCACGTTGGAGCCGAGCACCGGCAGGGCGAACAGCAGGAGCGTGCGCTGAATGGGGCCGCTGGTCAGGTCACCGGTGCGCCGGCGCGCGGGCATCTTTTCATCCATGGCGGGCATCCGGCAAAGCTGGTTCTTTTGAGTCCGGCACGCAGGATACCGCAGGCCCGACCGGGATGCACCCTTGCGAAAGGAGCGACGGCGGGCAAGGCACGCCGTCGTGCATCCGATCAAGCTTGTCGGGCAGGAGGCGCCAGGCGGCGCCTGCTGCAAGATGCTTACTTCCTGGCGAGGCCGGGAAGCGTGACCTGATAGACAAGGAACATGGTGTCGACATCGGCGCCGTCCTCGGCCTTGTAGGGCGCGCCGACCTGGAAACCGTCCTGGGCGAGGAAATCGTTGTCGTTGGCGACGAACAGGAAATAGTCGTCGGGCAGCTTCGGATCGAGCACGCTCGCCAGCGACATCGCTTCCCACTTTTCCGAGAGGTTGTCCTTGTCGTTGGGCGCGCCATTGTGCAGCCCGAAGCGGGCAAGCTCGGCCTTGTCGTTGATGTCGATGAACGGCATCAGCCTTGCCGGCGTGACCGACGGATCGAGCACGCCCTTGGGCGCCACCGGCTTGTCGGCGGCATCGAAGGGACCGCCGGCGATGTCGGTCGCGCCGGAAAGGTCGACAATGTCGATCTTGCGATACAGCGACTCTTCGCCCTTCAGGCCCTGGCCATTGCCGCTGTCGCGCGCCAGCATCAGGAAAGCCGTGTCCGACAGCGCCACGATCTCGCTTTGCGCAGCCACCTTGGTCTTGCCCTTGGCGTCCTTGAACACCGGCAGCGGCACGACATATTCATGTGCCAGCTTGAGATGGGCAAGATCGGAGGCGTCATAGATCAGCGCCCTGGTGTTCTGGCGCGTCGAGGCCGAATCGCCGCCGTCCTGCCGGGTCGCCGACTGCAAGACCGCGATTACGAATTTGCCGTCCGGCGTCATTGCCATGCCTTCGAGGCCCTGATTGTTCTGGCGGCCGGTTTCGGGATCGTTTGGGTCGGGTTCGGCAGCACCTGGGCCCGGATTGTCGGAAGCAAAATTGGCCGTGCCGTGGCGCATCGGCACGAGCGCGGCCGGAGGCTGGGTCGCCGACATCAGACGGCCGTCGGCGGAGAAGCGGTAGATGTCGGGACCGTATTCGTCGGAAACGAGCATGGTGCCGTCGGGCAGCCGCACGATCGCCTCGTTGTCGAGCGCGAGCTTGCCATTGTCGGCCTGGGGCAGGACAGGCATGTCGCCGGCGGCGGGACGCACGCCGTTCAGCGGGTCGAGACCGGTGACGTCGGCACCCTTGTCGTCGGTCAGGAGCATGGTGTCGGCGAGCGTCACCTTGACGCCGGTCTGCTCCTGGCCGGCCGCGGGCGCGGCACCTGGTGCCACCGGGGCGAACTCGATGTTGATCGTGTTGAGGCGCGGCCGGTAGTCGGTGGTACCGACGACGTTATAACCGCGGTCGGGCAGCAGCCACAGCGGGCCTCTGTAGGTGCCGGCATCATGCGTCCAGCCCGCGGTGTCGATCGACATGCCGGAGCCGGAGCCGAAGGTCTCGCCGAACCTGTCGCGCTGGCCGGCCGGGATACGGCCAACCCCCGCCAGCCCCTTGTTGACGAAACTGGCGCCGCCGACGCTGGCCGAGCTGTCGGCGAAGGCGGGCAGCGAAACGGCCGAGGCCGCCAGCGCGGCGACCAGCAGCCGCAACGAGAATGAGCGTAGATGCGTCATGGATATCCCCTTGATGACAAAGCGCCGGGACGGCGGAATTCTGAGGTTGCCTGGCGGCGGCGAGGCTGCCGCCCTGGAGGGCCGCTTGTGCCCTCGGCAAGCGGTCTAAGGCGCGAACATGATGCTTGCATGACAGTTGGTGACGCATTCGCGTCGGCCCGCCGCGACGCTGCTGGGGAAGTGCGGCCGCGCCGGAAAATCGATCGTTCCAACACAGGTTCGACAGCGTCCAGGAGCTGTTCGCAGTACTAGACACTTATGTACAGTACGTATACGGTTCCGGTTTCGGACAGTCCGGGGAGGGAAGCCTTGAAGTCTCACTACCGCGCAGTCGTCATCGGGGGAGGAGTGGTGGGCGCTTCGGTGCTCTATCACCTGGCGCGGTTCGGCTGGTCGGATGTGGCGCTGATCGAGCGCGCCGAACTGACGGCGGGGTCGACTTGGCATGCGGCGGCGGGGTTCCACGCGCTCAATGCCGACCCCAATGTCGCCGCGCTGCAGGATTACACCATCAACCTTTACCGCGAGATCGAGGCCGAATCCGGCCAGGACGTCGGCCTGCACATGACCGGCGGCGTCAACATCGCCAGCGATCCGGCGCGCTGGGAGTGGCTGAAATCGGCCTGGGCGGTATTCCAGTCGGTCGGCATCGAGACCGCCCGGCTGGTGACGCCTGACGAGATCAAGGCGATCTGCCCGATCGTCGACGTCACCGGCGTGCTTGGCGGCCTCTACGATTCCAACGAGGGCCATCTCGACCCTTACGGCACGACGCATGCGTATGTCGGTGCCGCCAAGAAGCGCGGCGCCGACGTGATCCTGCGCAACCGCGTGGTCGAGCTGAAGGCGCGCGCCGACGGCCATTGGGATGTCGTCACAGAGCAACGCACCATCACCGCCGAGCATGTCGTGAATGCCGGCGGGTTGTGGGCCAAGCAACTCGGCCGCATGGCCGGGGTTGAACTGCCGGTGACGCCGATGGAGCACCATTATTTCGTCACCGAGGACATTCCGGAAGTCGCTGCCCTCGACAAGGAGATCGGCCTGGCCGTCGATCTCGACGGCTTTTCCTATCTGCGGCAGGAGCGCAAGGGCGTGCTGCTCGGCGTCTACGAGCAGAACCCGAAGCACTGGAACATGGACGGCGCGCCGTGGGATTACGGCATCGAGCTCATCCCCGAAGACATCGACCGCATCGGCCCGGAACTTGCCAAGGCGCATGAGCGCTTCCCTTGCCTGGCGACGGCAGGCATCCGCAAATGGGTCAACGGCGCCTTCACCTTCACCCCGGACGGCAATCCGATCGTCGGGCCGGTCCGCGGCCTGAAGAATTACTGGGTCGCCTGCGGCGTCATGGCCGGCTTCAGCCAGGGCGGCGGCGTCGGCAAGTCGCTGGCCGAGTGGATGATTTACGGCGAGCCGCAGGCCGACATTTTCGGCATGGACATCGCCCGCTACGGCGCCTTCGCCGCAAACCGGGAATATCTCAGGCAGACGACGCGACAGTTTTATTCTCGTCGTTTCGTCATGACCTTTCCCAACGAACGGCTGCCTGCGGGCCGGCCGCTGAAACGCCCCGGCGCCTATGACGGCATGAGTGCGGCGGGCTGCGAATGGACGGCCTCCTGGGGGCTGGAAATCCCCGCCTATTTCGCGCCGATGGGATTCCGCGAGGAGACGACGCTCAGGCGTTCCAACGCCTTCGACATCGTCGGTGACGAGGCGCTGCAAGTCCGGCGCGCCGCCGGCCTCATCGATATCTCGGCCTATGCGCGCTACGCGATCACGGGACCGGGCGCGGAGGCCTGGCTCGACAGGCTGCTGGCCTGCAGGCTGCCGAAGGCGGGACAGGCGAGGCTGGCGCCGATGCTCGGGCCGGACGGGCGGCTGAAGGGCGATCTCACCGTCTTCAACTGGGGCAATGGCGACTACTGGCTGATGGGCTCCTACTATCTGCGCGAATTCCACATGCGCTGGTTCGAAGCGCATATGGCTGAAGGCGTTTGCGTCACCGATATTTCAGATGCGATGTCGGGCTTTCTGGTCACCGGCCCCAATGCCAGAAAGATCGTCGAGCGCACGACGCACCAGGACATCTCCCCCAAAGCATTGCCATTCATGGCATGCGGCGAATTTGACATTGGCATGGTGCGGGCAAGGATGGCTCGCCTCTCCATCGCCGGCGAACTCGGCTTCGAGATCAACTGCCCGGCCACCATGCATGCCACATTGCGCGAAACGCTGCTTGCCGCCGGCGAGAATCTCGGCCTCGCCGAGATTGGCTATTACGCACTCAACGCGCTTCGGCTGGAAAAGAGCTTCGGCATCTGGTCGCGTGAATTCACGCAAGGCTACACGCCCGGCCAGACAGGGCTCGACCGCTTCATTGCTTTCGACAAGGGCGATTTCATTGGCCGCGAGGCGGCGCTGAAGGAACGCAAGGCCGGTGTTGCACGACGGATCGTGACGCTGGAAGTCGATGCCATCGACGCGGACGCCAGCGGCTTCGAGCCGGTCTGGCACGGCGCTCGGCGCGTCGGCTTCGTCACCTCCGGCGGCTTTGGCTACACGATCGGCAAGAGCGTCGCGCTGGCGTTGGTGGATGACGATTTTGCCGAGGAAGGAACGGCGCTTTGCGTGCACATTGTCGGCACCGAGCGGCCGGCGCGTGTCATTCCGGCTTCGCCTTACGATCCCTTGGGCAAGGCGATGCGGCAATGAGGAGGTTTCCGGATGATCGATGACGCGGCACGCGAAGGCAGGCGCGAGCGCCGGCGAGGACGCATCGGCGAGGCCGGCAGCGAGAGCAGCCGCCGGCCCAATTACCGCTCTCTGAAGAACCCATTCCTGCCGCAGCCAATCTTTTCGGACGACCACGTCGCCTCGATCCACGACACGGCGCTGCGCGTGCTGGAAGAGCTGGGCATCAAGGTTCTGCTGCCGCAGGCGCGCGACCTGCTCGCCCGCGCCGGCGCCCTGGTCGACCCGGATACCGACATGGTGCGGATCGGCCGCGACATGGTGGCCGCCGCGCTGGCCTCGGCGCCACGGTCGATCCACGCTCATGCCGGCGCACGTGCCCGCGACCTGCCGCTCGAACTCGGCTCGATGACCTTCCTGGCGGGCTCCGGCGCGCCGAACGTCACTGACCTCGAACGCGGCCGCCGACCAGGCACACTGGCGGCCTTCGAGGAGTTCATCAAGCTGGTGCAGCATTTCGACGTGCTGCACATGCTGGGACCTTGCGTCGAGCCGCAGGACATCGACAACCGTTTTCGCCACTACGCCGTCAACCGGGCGCAACTGACCCTGTCGGACAAGCTTCCCTTCATCTTCGCGCGCGGCACCCCCCAGGTCGACGACAGTTTCGACATGATCAGGTTGGCGCGCGGGCTGTCCGAGGACGAGTTCCGCTCGGGCGCCCATTGCTACACCGTCATCAACACCAATTCGCCGCGCCAGCTCGACATCCCGATGGCGCAGGGCATCATCGACTTCGCCAGGGCGGGCCAGGTCCTGATCATCACGCCCTTCTGCCTGGCGGGTGCGATGGCCCCGATCACGGTGGCCGGCGCGCTGACGCTGCAGCATGCCGAGGCGCTGGCCGGGTTGACGCTGGCGCAGATCGTGCGGCCGGGCGCTCCTGTCGTCTACGGCTCCTTCTCCTCCAATGTCGACATGAAATCGGGCGCGCCGGCCTTCGGCACGCCGGAGCATATCAAGGCGACGCTCGGAGCCGGCCAACTGGCGCGCTTCACCGGCCTGCCGTGGCGTTCGGGCGGCGGCAGCGCGGCCAACATCTCCGATGCGCAGGCGGCGCATGAGACGCAGTTTGCGCTGTGGGGCTCGGTGCTGGCAGGCGCCACCGTGTGCATCCATGCCGCCGGCTGGCTGGAGGGCGGCCTGAGCGTTTCCTTCGAAAAGCTGGTCACCGACATCGAGGCGTTGCAGACGGTGGCTGAACTGTGCGCCGCCACGCCCGGCGACGACGATGCCATCGGCTTCGAGGCGATCGCCGAAGTGCAGCCCGGCGGCCATTTCTTCTCGGCAGGTCACACCATGGCGCGCTACCGCACCGCCTTCTACGAGCCGCTGGTGGCCGACTGGTCGAATTTCGGCAACTGGACGCAGGCCGGTTCCAAGACCGCAACCGAACGCGCCACCGGTATCTGGAAGCGCATCCTCGCCGATTTCGAGCCGCCGGCGACGGCTATTGCCACATCAGCTGTGCTCGATGATTTCATCGCGCGCCGCACCGAACAGGGCGGGGCGGCGCCGGTATCGTGAGATAGCTTATTCCTCTCATCGTCCTGAATTGTGGGTGCGATCCGGAACCTGCTGCACCTCTCATGCATTCATGGCACGGCCGGTGCCTGCTCGCATTGCGAGCCATTGAGGGAGGACGACCACATGGGTTTCGACCAGTACCACGAACCGCCCGAAGAATTGTCGCAGGAGGTGCGAACCTTCGCCCGCATGATCACCTCGCTGATCGAGGAAGCGGAAGCGATCTCCTGGTATGAACAGCGCATGTCGGTGGAGAAGGACCCGCAGGCCCGCGCCATCATGAAGAACGCGCAAGGCGAGGAGTTCAAGCATTTCGGCATGGACCTCGAATTCCTGCTGCGTCAGAAGCAGGACTGGCGCGCGGAACTGAAGGAAATCCTGTTTACGACGGGAGATATCGTCAAGGCTGGCGAGGCGGGAGAGAAGAAGGTGGACTGAGCGGTCCGGCCCGGGTGACTACCGAAAGTTCCGTTCACTTCGGACGTCCACGCTATTGGAATTCATTCCAATCAATTTTAGCTGTGAAATCGCAAACATAATTAGGGTCAAAATCTACTTCGATTGTCTCATCCAGAAAACCTTCAACTTTAATGATCATTGGCTGAGTTGCCTCTGTCATGTCGTCGAGATCTATAAAAAATAATGTACCCTTTAGCCGATTGGCATGGTGCCAGAATTGGTTCCAGAGCCATTGGTGGTCGGCGCGAATAGCATTTAAATCGTGCGAAAGCGCTCCAGATACCGCGTTGCTGGCGGGAAAGTTTCTGTAGGGGGAAAATTCGTGCATGACATGTCCCGTTCTATCGTGAATTCGTTTCACACGATCAATGTCCTCTTCCCTTGTCTGCTTGATATCTAGTTCCCAAATAGTCTGCTCGTTTAGCGCGTCCTTTGCGGCTAGTCGCGCGTAAGCAGGGAATAGAAGCTTAGAGCTTCTTGTAAGGCGCTTGAAAACCTCACCCACTTTGTAGTTGGTCCTGAGATTGAGCGGCTCATCAAACTCAATTTCGGCTGCAATTACACACAAGTACGCAATCGTCTCACATGCCTTTCGTATTTGCAGACAGGCAGTTTCAATATGGATCAACGAGGCATCGTTGGCCCATAAATGGCGCCGGGCACTCATCAAACGAATTTTTAGAATCCACGCAGCCCTTAAATATTTTTCGACCAACTCCTTACGCGAGTAAGTATCCATTTTTTTCTCAAACCGCCGCGACAAACCCGTCGAGCACGCGTTTCTGGCCGGCCTTGTCGAAGTCGATGGTCAGCTTGTTGCCCTCGATGGCCGCGATGTTGCCGTTGCCGAATTTCTGGTGGAAGACGCGGTCGCCGACGTTGAACGGAGACGGCGTGTCGGCGACGGATTTGGCGACCAGTTCGCCGTCGATGGTGCGGCCCTTGATCGAGGTGCGGCCGGCGCCGTAGCCGCTGTCGGTCTCGCCATAGCCGATGCGCTCGACCTGGTGGCCGGAGCGCGAGCCCCAGTTGCGATCGGTCGCCTCGGTGCGGTTCTGCTGCGCCCGCTGCCAGCCCGGCGTGGCGTAGCTGTTGGAGAAGGCGCCAGATTTTTCGGCGCCGACATTGTCGAAGCGCGAGGCGCCATAGGGGTTCTGTCTTCCTGCCCCCTGGCCGCCCCGGCCGGAAGCGAACGAGCCGCCGCCATAGGAATTGCCGTAGCCGCCATAGGAGTTGCCGCTTTCGGCGACTTCGACATGGGTTTCAGGCAGTTCATCGAGGAAGCGGGAGGGAATCGTCGATTGCCACAGGCCGTGGATGCGGCGGTTGGAGACGAACCAGATGTGCAGGTTCTTCTTGGCACGGGTGACGCCGACATAGGCCAGCCGGCGCTCTTCCTCCAGGCCGGAACGGCCGCCTTCGTCCAGCGCGCGCTGGTGCGGGAACAGGCCTTCCTCCCAGCCCGGGAGAAAAACGGTCTCGAACTCGAGGCCTTTGGCCGAATGCAGCGTCATGATGTTGACGGCGTCGAGTTCGGCGTTCTGCTCGGCATCCATGACCAGAGCGACATGTTCGAGGAAGGAGCGCAGCGATTCATACTCCTCCATGGAGCGGATCAGCTCCTTGAGGTTTTCCAGCCGGCCGGGCGCCTCGACCGAACGGTCGTTCTTCCACATGTCGGTGTAGCCGCTCTCTTCCAGGATGGTCTCGGCGAGCTCAGTATGCGGCGTGGTTTCCAGCGCCTTCTGCCAGCGTTCGAAATTGGCGGCGACCTCGCGCAATGCGGCGCGCGGCTTGGGCTTCAATTCATCGCTCTCGGCGAGCTTGGCAGCGGCTTCCAGCATCGGTACACGCAGCGCGCGGGCCGTGTCGTGGATCTGACGGATGGTGGTTTCGCCGAGGCCGCGCTTGGGCACATTGACGATGCGCTCGAAGGCGAGATCGTCGGCGCCTTGCGCGACGACGCGGAAGAAGGCAAGCGCGTCGCGGATCTCCATGCGCTCATAGAAGCGCGGGCCGCCAATGACGCGGTAGTTGAGACCGAGCGTGACGAAGCGGTCCTCGAACTCGCGCATCTGGAAGGACGCCCGCACCAGGATCGCCATGTCGTTGAGATTGTGCTTCTGGCGCTGATAAGCCTCGATGGTCTCGCCGACAGCGCGCGCTTCCTCCTCGGAATCCCAGGCTGCGTGGACGTTGACCTTGCCATCCTCGGGATCGTCGCGATCGGTGAACAGCGTCTTGCCGAAGCGGCCTTCATTGTGGGCGATGAGGTGCGAAGCGGCGCCGAGGATATGCGCGGTGGAACGATAATTGCGCTCCAGCCGGATGATGGTGGCGCCGGGAAAATCCTTGTCGAAGCGCAGGATGTTGTCGACCTCCGCGCCGCGCCAGCCATAGATCGACTGGTCGTCGTCGCCGACGCAGCAGATGTTTACTTTGTTTTCGCTCACGGGCTGTTCCGCGCCTGCCGGCGCGGGCCCGACCCCTCTTTTCTGCGCGCCTTCGGCGTCGCGGGAGGGGCTTCGCAAAGGCTCGGACGCCCGGTCGGGCTTGCGGCCTTCGGCCGAATGCAAATCCGTAGACGTCGCGCTACGCCCGCTATTTGGCCGCTGCGCCAGGAGCCGCAGCCACATGTATTGCGCGGTGTTGGTGTCCTGGTACTCGTCGACGAGAATGTATCTGAACCGCTTATGATACTCCTTCAGCACGTCCGGATTGGCGCGGAAGATGCGGATAGGGTGGCAGAGCAGATCGCCGAAATCGCAGGCGTTCAGCGTCTGCAGGCGCTCCTGATAGGCCTTGTAGAGCTCGCGGCCCTTGCCGTTGGCGAAACTGCGCGCATCGCCCTCGGCGATATCAGCCGGGCCTTGCCCCTTGTTCTTCCAGCCGTCGATCATCTGCGCGAACTGCTTGGCCGGCCAGCGCTTGTCGTCAAGGCCCTCGGCCTGGATCAATTGCTTGATCAGCCGCACGACGTCGTCGGTGTCGAGGATGGTGAAGTCGGATTTCAGCCCGGCAAGCTCGGCGTGCCTGCGCAAGAGCTTGACGCCGATCGAGTGGAAGGTGCCGAGCCAGGGCATGCCCTCGACATTGCCTTCGCCGATCAGGATGCCTATGCGCTGCTTCATCTCGCGCGCGGCCTTGTTGGTGAAGGTCACGGCCAGGATCTGCGAGGGAAAGGCTTTTCCGGTCGCCAGGATGTGGGCGATGCGGGTGGTCAAGACGCGCGTCTTGCCGGTGCCGGCGCCGGCCAGCACCAGAACGGGACCTTCGGTGGTTTCCACCGCCAGCCGCTGCTCGGGGTTCAACCCTTTGAGATAGTCGGGCGCGTTGTTGTGGCCGCTGCGGGCAGCCATGGCGCGCGCGGCGATGCCCGACGGGGCGGTGGGCCGCGCATCGGGTTCATCGAAAAAGGGCATGTCTTCGGAAAAGCCGGACATCGCCCCCGAATGTAGTGATTCGGTGGAGAAAGACCAGAACTGTCTACGTTTTGTTCCACTCCTGATTGTTTCCGGCCTGCTTGACAGGCAGGGCGGGTGAGGGAAAGCTGCGTAAAGGGCAGGGAGGGGATCCTGTTGCCCACGGCCGCCTCGAGGCGCGCAACAGTCGAAGGAGTATCATCTTGGCTGTCACCATCACCTCCCTCATCCTCTTCCTCATCGGCCTCGCGCTTGGCGCCGGCGGCATCTGGTTGGCTTCACTGGGAGGCAGCTGGTACTACATCATATCAGGCATCGCCTTCCTCATCGCAGCATGGCTGCTCTACCGGCGCAGATCCACCGCGCTCTGGCTCTACGCCGCGATCGTGCTGGGCACGCTTGCCTGGGCGGTCTGGGAAATCGGCTTCGACTGGTGGGAACTCGGGCCGCGCGGCGGCATCATCGTGCTCATCGCGTTGTGGCTGCTGACGCCGTGGGCGAGGCGGGGCCTTGTTGGTCCCGATGGCCGCGCGCCGCTCATTCTCGCCGTGTTGGCGTCGCTGGCGGTCGCCGGCTATTCAATGACGACCGATCCCAAGGATATTGCCGGCAATCTCGACACCGACAAGGTGACCCCGGCGGCCGATCTCGGCGGCGACATACCTGCCGGCGAATGGCACTTCTACGGCCGTACGCCCTATGGCCAGCGCTATTCGCCGCTCGACCAGATCACGCCGGAGAACGTCGCCAACCTGCAGCCGGCCTGGACTTATCGCACCGGCGACGTGAAAGGTCCCGACGATGTCGGCGAGACCACCTATCAGGTGACGCCGCTGAAGATCGCCGATACGCTCTACATCTGCACGCCGCACAATTTCGCCATCGCCATCGACGCCGCCACGGGCAAGGAGAAGTGGCGCTACGATCCCCAGGTCAAGCTCGACAAGGACCGCCAGCACCAGACCTGCCGCGGCGTCTCCTACTACGCCGACGCCAAGATCGGTGCCGGGCAGCCTTGCGCCGCGCGTGTCTACCTGCCGACTTCGGACGCGCGGCTGATCGCGCTCGACGCCGCCAACGGTCAGGTCTGTCCGTCCTTTGCCGAAGGCGGCACGCTGAACCTTCTGACCGGCATGCCTTATCCCAAGTCCGGCTATTACTATTCGACCTCGGCGCCGCTGATATCGGGCGGCAAGATCATCGTCGGCGGCGCGGTCAACGACAATTATTCCACGCAGGAGCCGTCCGGCGTCATCCGCGCCTTCGATGCCTCCACGGGCGCGCTGATCTGGAACTGGGATTCCGGCAATCCCGACCAGACCACGCCGCTGGCGGCAGGCCAGACCTACACCGCCAATTCGCCCAACATGTGGTCGACGCCGAGTGCCGACGAAAAGCTCGGCCTGCTCTACATACCGCTCGGCAACCAGACGCCGGACCAGCTCGGCGCCGGCCGCAGCGCCAATGTCGAGAAATTCTCCTCTTCGATCACCGCGCTCGACCTCAATACGGGGCAATTGAAATGGGTGCGCCAGACCTTGCATCATGACCTTTGGGACATGGATGTGCCGGCGCAGCCGAGCCTTGTCGACATCACCAAGACCGACGGAACGGTCGTGCCGGCGCTGGTGGGGCCGACCAAGCAGGGCGACCTCTACGTGCTCGACCGGCGCACCGGCGAGCCGGTCATCCCGGTCAAGGAAGTGCCGGCGCCCGGCGGCGCCATCGAAGGCGACCACACATCGCCCACGCAGCCGGTGTCGGACCTTTCCTTCAATCCGCCGCCGCTGACCGATGCCGACATGTGGGGCATCACCATGTTCGACCAGCTGGCGTGCCGGATTGCGTTGCACAGGCTGCGCTATGAGGGCCGCTACACGCCGCCATCGCTGCAGGGCACGCTGGTCTATCCCGGCAATTTCGGCGTCTTCAACTGGGGCGGCGTGGCGGTCGATCCGGTCCGGCAGGTGCTGTTCGGCATGCCGACCTATCTCGCCTTCACCTCCAGGCTTGTGCCCCGCGCGGACGTGCCGCCGCCAGGCGACGCCAATGGCAGCGAGCAGGGGCTGAACCGAAATGACGGCGCTCCCTATGCGGTGGTGATGGGACCGTTCCTGTCGCCGCTCGGCATTCCGTGCCAGGCGCCGCCATGGGGCTATGTCGCCGGAGCCGACCTCAGGACCGGACAGATCGTCTACAAGCACAGGAACGGCACGGTCTATGACATGACGCCGCTGCCTTTGCCGCTGAAGGTCGGCGTGCCCGGCATTGGCGGGCCGATGATCACCGCCGGCGGGGTGGCTTTCCTCGGCGCCGCGGTCGACGACTACCTGCGCGCCTACGACCTGACCTCAGGCAGGCAGCTCTGGCAGGCGCGCCTGCCAGCCGGCGGGCAATCGACGCCGATGACCTATACGGTGGCTGACGGGCGCCAGTTCGTGGTCATCGTCGCCGGCGGCCATGGCTCGGTCGGCACCAAGCCCGGCGATTACATGATGGCGTATGCGCTGCCGAAGTAGGAACGGGTGCGGTCTCGCAGGATCGCGCCCTAACTGATTCCGAGATGGCTCTTCAGGCTGGGTACCGAGCCGAGCACTTCATTGGTGAGATCAGGCCCGGCGGCGGCTTCGGCCTGTTGGATCAGCGTGGCGCCGGCCTGCCTGATCTGCGCCATGTCGAGGCCGGAAGCCTTGAGCGCGGCGACGCCGTTGATCAGTGCGCCGGCCTTTTCGCCGAGAACACCGCCCAGCGCGCCTTGCAGCGACGACAGCAGGCCACCACCGCCGGCCGCGCCGGCGGCCATGACGTCGTATTGGCGGGCGAGATCGTCGGCGCCGGGAATCTTGGCGAAGAAACCCGAAACGTTGGTGCCTTCCGCCTCGTGCTCCAGCACCGAGAAGATGGTGCCGACGACTTTCTCGGTCGTTGCCTGGTCGAGGCCTGCCTTTTGCGAGACGGTGTTGACGATATCCTGGACGTTCATGGTCTCACCTCAAATTTGGGATTTCGGGTCCGGGCGGCGGTCCCGGCCGATGCGAAGCTCGATCATCGACCGCCTGCCTGCGTCCACAAGCCGGAAGCGTAATGCCTGAGCGGCAGCCAGGGCAAGGACGAACGCGCTGGTGAGGATAGGCATGATCATCGGCGGGTGTCCTTCTGGTCGGGACGGGATGGGACGGGCATCGGTAGCACGCAGCTTCCCTTACCATTGTGGCAGTGCCGCCAGGATTTATCGGCGATGACCAAAAAGTGATGGGGCGGGCGCCGGCGTTGCCGGCTTCACTGGCTGCGGCCGATGCTTGCCGCTGCGCTCATCCAGGCTGGACCGGGCCGGCCGCGCCCCTATCTAGCTCCGGTGTTGAAGCCTGAAGCCGAGGAATGCGCCATGACCAAAGCAGCCGCCAGACCAGCAAAGCTTGGGATCACCCAGGCGATGATCGACGCCTATGACGAATACACGCATCTGACACTCGATCGCCGCCGCTTCATGGAGCAACTGACCCGGCTTGCTGGATCCGGGGCGGCGGCCGCGGCGATCGCGCCGATGCTGGCTGCCAACTCTGCCCAAGCGGCCATCGTCGCCGAGAACGATCCCCGCGTGAAAGGCCAGGACATCACCTATCCCGGCGCCGGCGGCGAGATGAAGGGCTATCTGGTCAAGCCGGCGGACCAGGCGGGCAAGCTCGGCACCGTCATCGTCATCCACGAAAACAGGGGGCTCAACCCGCATATACGCGACGTCGCCCGGCGCGTGGCGCTGGAGGGCTTCGTGGCGCTCGCTCCGGATTTCCTGTCGCCGCTCGGCGAGACGCCCGCCGACGAGGACAAGGCGCGCGACATGTTCACCAAGCTGGATCCGGCGCAGACCGTCGCCAATGGCGTCGCGACGGTGGCTTTCCTCAAGGCCGACAAGGACGGCAACGGCAAGGTCGGTGTCGTCGGTTTCTGCTGGGGCGGCGGCACGGCCAACATGCTCGCCGTGAACGCGCCTGATCTGGCGGCAAGTGTCGCCTATTACGGCATGCAGCCGAAGGCCGCGGACGTTTCCAAGATAAAGGCGGCGCTGCTGCTGCACTATGCCGGATTGGACGAACGGACCAATGCCGGCATCGACGCCTTCAAGAAGGAACTCGATGCCGCGCATGTCGAATACACGGTCTATGTCTATGAAGGCGCCAATCACGCCTTCAACAATGACACTTCGGCAGCGCGCTATGACAAGAAGGCGGCTGATCTCGCCTGGGGCCGGACCGTCGCCTTCCTGAAGGAGAAACTGGCTTAGCGGAGGATCTACTGCGTGCTCGCAGGCCTATGCAAGGCGACGCCGGCCACCACCAGCGCAATACCGATGCAGTCGCTGATGCCGGGGATCTGGCGCAGCACGAGAATGCCGATCAGCGTCGCGGTGACTGGCAGCAGCGACAGCATCAGCGCGAAGCTCGACCGCGGCAGCCGCGCCATGGCGAGCTGGTCGCAGATATAGGGGATGACCGAGGAGCAGATGCCGACGCCGATGGCCGCCAGCAGCAGCGGCGCGGAGAAAAAGGCGGGCAACGCGTCGGTGAGGCCGATCGGCAGCACGACCAGGAAGGCCACGGCCATGGCGGCGCCGAGCCCGGCAATGCCGCCGCCGGCGCCTGAAGCGGCGACGCGGTGGCCAAGCACGATATAGCCCACAAACAGCGCGCCGTTGAGGAAGGCCCAGAACAGGCCGATGGGATCGCTGGACCATTTGACGTCGATCAGCAGCAAGGTGCCGGCCACGGCGACGGCAAGGGCAGCGAGATTGCGCG
The DNA here is from genome assembly GCF_006440955.1 of Mesorhizobium sp. B2-8-1. NCBI lineage: Bacteria > Pseudomonadati > Pseudomonadota > Alphaproteobacteria > Hyphomicrobiales > Phyllobacteriaceae > Mesorhizobium > Mesorhizobium sp. B2-8-1. Next base: position 133,583 of record NZ_VFTX01000006.1, read on the forward strand.
CGCTTCGGAGACCGACCAGCGCGACGCCGATGGTGCCGACGAATTCGATCGCGGCCACCAGCGAAATCGGCAGGCGGTCGAGCGCCAGATAGAAGGAGCAGTTCATCACTGCCAGACAGGCGCCGAAGGCGAGCAGCAGCAGCCGTGTCGACCGATCGGCCTGGGCGAAGGTTCGCCACGGACGCGTCAGCGGCGCGAAGATCAACGCGGCGGTGGCGATGCGCAGCCAGGCCATGCCCAGCACGCCGATCTGCGCAAACAAAAGCACGGCGAAGGCAGGGCCGAGATAGTGGAACACGGCGCTGACACAGAACCAGACATGCGGCGGCAGCGACGTCGGCAGGCTGGTAAAGGCCGCACCTGTGGGCGTGGTTTGGACTTGCGTCCGATCGTTCATCGGATCAGTATCGCAGGTATTTTTTCCGTCTGATATGGGTCGTGGTCGTTCAGGGACCTCGGTCGCTTTCCGGATGCAAGGAGTTTTTGATGAAGCGCCTTCGAAACGAAAATCTCGACCTCGACGCGGTCGATCTGAAGATACTGCGCCTGCTGGAAAAAGATGCGCGCGCCAGCACGGCCGAGCTGGCGCGCGCCGTCGGCCTGTCGGCGCCGAGCGTGTCCGAGCGTGTCAAGCAGCTTCAGGAGAGCGGCGTCATCGAAGCCTATTGCGTGCGGATCAATCCGGCGGCGCTTGGCCTGAACCTGTCGGCATGGCTGCGCATCAGGCCGGTGCCGGGGCAGCTCGCCGTCGTGGCCGAGATCATCCGCGACCTACCCGAGATCGCGCAATGCGACCGGGTAACCGGCGAGGACTGTTTCATCGCGCTGGCGCATGTCGGCTCGGTGGCCGAACTCGAACGGGTGATCGACCGTATCATTCCCTACGCGATGACCAACACGGCGATCATCCAGTCTTCGCCGGTGGCGGCGCGCTCGCCGCTGGCGGCGATCAGGCGGCAGGGTTGAGGTCAAACGCCCGGAATGTCGTCAATGGAAGTGGCCGCTCTACCCGCAGCGTCAGGCGTGGCCGCGCTTCATGCGGGCCTGCTTAAGGATGACGCGCCAGCGGATCATGTCGAAGGGGATCGGCTCATTGTTGTTGGCGATGTGGAAGATCTCGTTGTTGACGTTCTTCAGCGAGCGCCAGAAATCATAGTCGGTAATGCGCGGATCGGCGGCGAGCCTGTCCACCTCGACTTTGATATCGGTTTTCATGCACGTCCCCCGAATCGGCTATGCCCCGCCGCCCGTGTCGCTACTTCGATGCGGATCGTTTTCGAACGGCCCGCTGAGTCGCGCAACGGTCCAATCGGCTTGTTCCCGTTAAAACCTCGGTAAGGTTAACGCGGGCCCCGGGCGGGTTCAAGCCGTCTTGCGTTTGATGCCGATCGAGCGGCCTGCGCGTTCGGGCATCGGCAAGGCTGCGTGAGCGGCGCGCATCGCTTCGATCTTGGTCAGCACGTCGGCGGGGAAGGGGGCTACCTTGGGCCCGGACATGTCGACATGCAGTGCAAGCTGCTCGGACGTGGCGGCGAGCCAGCCGTCGGCATGGCGGATTTCCTGGTAGAACCGCAGCCGCTTCTCGTCATGGTCGATGAGTTGGAAGGAAACTGTGACCTTGTGGTCGAGATGCAGTTCCTGCACGTAGCAGACATGGACTTCGGCGGTGTAGATGGTGAGGCGGCGGTTCTTGACATAGTCCAGCCCCATGCCCATCGCCTCAAAGGCTTCATCCGAACAGCGGTCGAACAGGACGTTGTAGTAGGCCATGTTGAGATGGCCGTTATAATCGATCCAGTCCTTCTCGATAGCCATTGGCTGAGAAACAAAAGGGGCGGGGATCGGCATGGCAATTTCCTTGTTCTGGTGCTGGACAGAGCGTGGTTGTAAGAGCGGTTCATCGTTTCACGGAAACGTCGGACCGCCTCTTTGATACAATTCCCCAGGGAAAGCGCTAGGCGCTTTTCCCGGGAAAACCGCTTCACACTTTTCCTGGAATTGCGTTAGGCATCATCCATAAATGCATGACAAGCATGGACACATTGGTCCATTCGCGGAGGAATTCATGGCCCTGAGCGACCTCAATCCGGTCGAGCGCAACGAAGAAGGCATCGCCGCCGTGCTCGGCATCCTCAAGCAGCGGTTTGGCGAGCGCTTTCAGACCGGCCAGGCAGTTCGCTCCCAGCATGCGCATACGACAACCTACATCCCGACGCAGGCACCGGACGGCGTCGTCTTCCCGGAAACGACCGCCGAGGTACAGGAGATCGTGCGCGCCTGCGCCGCGCACCGCGTGCCGGTGATCGCCTTCGGCGTCGGCTCCTCGCTCGAAGGCCACACCAACGCGCCGGGCGGCGGCATCTCGGTCGACACTTCCCGGATGAACCGGATCCTATCGGTCAATCCGCAGGATCTCGACTGCACGGTCGAGCCCGGGGTGACTCGCGAGGATCTCAACCGGCATCTGCGCGACACCGGCCTGTTTTTTCCAATCGATCCCGGCGCCAATGCCTCGCTGGGCGGCATGGCGGCGACACGGGCCTCAGGCACCAACGCGGTGCGCTACGGCACGATGCGCGAGAACGTGCTATCGCTGACGGCCGTCATGGCCGATGGCGAGGCGGTGACCACCGGCAAGCGGGCAAAAAAGAGCTCGGCCGGCTACGACCTGACACGGCTGCTGGTCGGCTCGGAAGGCACGCTCGGCATCATCACCTCGCTGACCTTGAGGCTGCAAGGGATTCCGCAGGCGATTTCCGGTGGTGTCTGCCCGTTTCCGAGCGTCGAAGCGGCCTGCAACGCCGTCATCGCGACGATCCAGATGGGCATTCCGGTGGCGCGCATCGAACTGGTCAACGCGCTGCAGATGCGGGCGATGAAGGCTTATTCCAAGCTCGACTATCCCGAAAGCCCGTGCCTGTTCGTCGAATTCCATGGCAGCGATGCCGGCGTTGCCGAGCAGGCCGAGACCTTCGGCATGATCGCCGAGGAGAATGGCGGCGGACCGTTCCTGTGGACCAGTGTCGCCGAGGAGCGCACCAAACTTTGGAAGGCCAGACATGACGCCTATTGGTCGTCGCTGACGCTGCGGCCAGGCGCCAAGGGCCTGTCGACCGACGTCTGCGTTCCAATCTCGCGTTTTGCCGAATGCGTCACCGAAACCGAGGCCGACATCGCCGAAATGGGGCTTGTCGCGCCGATCGTCGGCCATGCCGGCGACGGCAATTTCCACGTCCTGGTGCTGATGGACGTGAACGACCCAAAGGAAATCGCGCTGTCGGAGAAATTCGTGGCGCGGCTCAACATGCGGGCCATCGCCATGGAGGGCACCTGCACGGGCGAGCACGGCATCGGCCAGGGCAAGATCGGCTTCCTGCGCTATGAGCTCGGCCACGGCGTCGACATCATGCGCACGATCAAGCAGGCGCTCGATCCGCTCGATATCATGAACCCGGGCAAGATACTGCCGGCTGCCGAGTAGACGCCGTCATGGGCTCGTCTTGACCCCACCCCCAATCGGGCCGAGACTCCGTGTGCTGAAGGCCCAGAAGACGGGCAACCCAAGCGGAGGAGTGGTGTCATGGCGATTTCACGCAAGGAAGAAGCGCGCGCGCTGAGTGCCGACGAACACGAACTGGTGGAGAAATCGCACCATCCGGCGGTCCAGGACCTTTCTGACGCCGATCTGTCCGGCCTCGTCAAACGCCTTCGGGAGCGGCGCGACAAGGCGCAGACCGAGGCGCATCGACGCCGGCGCGAAATCCGGGGCAAGGGCACACCGAAAGGGGCTGTCGCTTCAAAGGCCGATGGCGGCTCTCAGTTGAAGCTTGCGATGCTGGCGACGGCCATGCGGCGGTTGAATGGCGAGGCCGAACGGCGCCGCCAGTTGACGGCGCGCGTCTCATTGGTCGACAGCGCGCGCAAGGCGCTGGCCCTGAAGCAGAAAGCGCCGACGGATGGTCCAGCGTTCAACGCGCGCACTGCGCACAAGGGCATGCGAGCGGTGGCAAACCAGAGGACGCCGAATCTGGTTCGGCCGGCCGAGCTCGGCCGACAACGCAAAGCGGCCAAGGTGGCGCAGGCAAAGCGCGACGCGCGTTGAATTCGCACTGATGACGCCGATGATCGCGTGCTGATCTCCGCAGCACGCCGAAGCACGACAAACGCTTCTCCGCCGGCACGTGGTCGGTAGGCCGCTTTGCTGTGTGCGTCGTTTACCGAGTGGCCAACTTCTCTGGCGCTGCTTCGGCAAGCACCTGCAGCATCGGCCGTGTCGGTGCGAAGAATGTCGTGCCGGTGTGAGGGGTGGAGAAATCAAGCAGCCGGTCGTAGGCGCCGGGCGGATCGCCGACATACATGCGCTGCAGCATCTTCTCGATCACCCAGAGATATCTCGAATAGCCGATGAAGTAGGTGCCGAATTCCCGTTGCCCCGGCCGGCCGAACGGCATGTTGTCGCGCAATATGTCATGTTCGGTGCCGTCGGCATCCTCGATGGTGGCGAGCGACTTGTGCGATTTGCGCGGCGCTTCGTCATCATCGATTTCGATGTTGTCGATCTTGGTTCGGCCGATGATCGCCTCCTGCACGGGCGTGGGGATTCGCGCCCACGCCTGGAGATCGTGCAGGTATTTTTGAACGACGACATAGCTGCCGCCGGCAAAATCGGGATCTTCGTCGCCAACGAGCGCCGAGGCGGGCAGATCGAGGCCGGTGGGGTTGGCTGTGCCGTCGACGAAACCGAGCAGGTCGCGGGCATCGAAATAACGGAAGCCCGAGACTTCGTCGACGACGGTCACGCCGGGACCAAGCCTGTCCAGCAGGATACGCTCGAACTCGAAGCACATGTCGGGCCGCTCGGAGCGGATATGGAAGAGAAGGTCGCCCGGCGTCGTGGGCGCGGCGTGAACCGCACCCTTGATCGGCGCGAACCGCTTCAACTCCGCCGGCCGCCGGCCGGGGTTGAGCCGGTTCCATAGATCGTGGCCGATGCCGGCGATGCAGGACAGGCGGCCGCCGAGGTCGCGGAACCCGACAGTCTTGACCAGGTCGTCAAGGTCGCCGAGTACGGAACAAACCTTTCCGAGAACCGCCTGTTCATCGGCTATGGTGACGACAAGGAAAATCGCTGATTGCGAAAGCGGCGCATCGACGCTCTGCGCATCGATCGGCACACGGTCCCAGTTCTTCCCCGACATCCCCAATTCTCCGCTTTTCCAGGATTGTTTCAGACGATCCCGGATCGGAAAACGCCGCGACCGGAACAGGGCGAGGACGCCCAAAGCAAGGTATCGCGATCAAGAGCGACCGCGCAACATCGAACGCCGTCCATGGTTGTCGCCGACGACGATCGAATTGCCTCTTTATCGACACGCGGATGCAGGTAGAGTGCGGCTGATTTCAACCAAACCGTTCGGAACTGATGCTCGCACGCCTGTTCGTGATCTTTGGTGGCCTGTTCGTGCTGGTGCTGTGCGCGGCGCTGGTGGGGCCGTATTTTGTCGACTGGTCCGGCTATCGGGCGCAGTTCGAGCGCGAAGCGAGCGCCATTCTCGGCCGCAAGGTGACCGTGCAGGGCGACGCCACGGCGCGCTTGTTGCCGTTTCCGTCGGTAACCTTCTCCAATGTCGCCGTTGCCGGCGGCCCCGCCGGCCAGCCGGCGATGACCGTCGAGACGTTTTCGATGGATGCGGAACTGGCGCCGTTCCTGCGTGGCGAGGTGCTGATTTTCGACATGCGGCTGGTGCGGCCGAAAGCGACGATCGACATCGCCGCCAATGGTACCGTCGACTGGGCGATGCGGCCGTCCTCGCCCTTCAACCTCAACCAGATCTCGATCGAGAAGCTGACGGTGACGGAAGGGCAGATCGAGTTGCGTCATGCCGCCGGCGGACGCAGCCACACCATGTCCGAGATCAATTCGACCATTTCGGCCAAATCGCTGGCGGGCCCGTGGCGCATGGATGGCACGTTGAGGTTCGACGGCCTGCGCACGACGGTTGCCGCCACGACCGGCAAGGCCGAAGCCAACGGCCAGATGCGGTTTCGGCTCAAGGCCGATCCCGACGCCTATCCGCTGGTCATCGAAACCGACGGCAATGCCGGCATCGTCAACGGCGCCGCCATCTACTCCGGACAGTTCAAGATTTCCGGCGCCGATAAGAACTCAGCCCAGTTGCGGGGCACCGATGGCGAGACGGTGAAGGTCGGCACCGGCAAGTCCGATCCCGGCTTTCGGGTTAACGGCAAGTTCGCGCTCGATCACCAGAAGCTCGGCATCGATGAATTCCGCTTCGAGACCGGACCCCTCGACAATCCCTATACCGCCGACGGCAAGGCCTCGATCGATCTCGGCCAGAAGCCGAGCTTCGCCATCGAGGCCAATGGCGCGCAGGTGCAGTTCGACGAGGCCGTGGGTGCGGCGGCAGGCGCCGGCCTGACACTGGATCAGCGCATTGCCGGACTGGAACAGGCCTTGCTCGACCTGCCTAAGCCGACCATTCCCGGAACGGTCGAGGTCAGGTTGCCGGCCGTGGTGGCCGGTGACACCACGGTTCGCGACGTTCATCTTTCCGCCGAGCCGGTCGATGGCGGCTGGTCGGTGAAATCGCTCGCCGCGACACTGCCCGGCCGCGCCACGCTGGAGGCCGACGGCCTGCTCAGCGTCGAGAACCATTTCGGCTTCACCGGTTCGCTGCTGCTGGCCGTGGCGCAGCCTTCCGGCTTCGCTGCCTGGTTGTCCAAGGACGTCGACGAGGCGATCCGGCGTCTGCCCGCCGCCGGCTTCCGGGCTAAAGTCGATCTCTCCGAAAAGCGCCAGGCCTTCAGCGATCTCGAACTGGTCCTGGGCAAGGCGATGTTTTCCGGCCGCATCGATTCCAGCCAGCCCGACGACGCCAGGCCCTCGGTGCTGATGCGGCTGGAAGGCGGCGATCTCGATGTCGACGGGCTGGCGGCCTTCGCTTCGATCTTCATCAGTGACAAGGGCGCCAACCGATTTGCCGACCGCGACCTCGATTTCCAGATCAAGGCGGGACCGGTCAGTGCCGGAGGCTTGTCCGCCGACACGGTCGACACCGCGCTCAGGCTGCGCGACGGGCTGCTTGAGATCGACCGACTGTCGGTGGGCGGGCTGGCCGGCGCGTCGATCAGCGCCACAGGCCGGATCAAGGATTTTCCGGCGAGCCCGACCGGCAAGCTTGACGCCTCCGTGGTCGCCGTCGACCTGAAGCCGCTGCTAGACGTGGCGGCGCAGCACTATGCCGACAACGCCGTGCTCAAGGGACTGGCTAGCCGCGCCGCAGCCTATCCCGACCTGTTCCAGGATTCACGCGTCGATCTTGTGGTGAGTGCCGCCGACAATGGCGACGGCACAACGGGGCTTGCTGTGAGCGGGCAAGGCAAGGCCGGCGGATCGTCCTTTTCCGCCTCGCTGTCTGGGAAGGGAGCGGTCGACAAGCTTCTTGAAGCGCCTGTGGCGCTGACCTTCAATGCCAGGAACCCCGACGCCACAGCGCTGCTGGCACTTTACGGCTTGCCGGCACTGCCGCTCGGCATGCTCGGCGTGGCAAGCACCGACATCCAGGCCAAGGGCACGCTGGGCGGCGGCCTGGCGACGAGCTTCAGCCTTGCCGGCAACGACTTCAACGCCGGTTTCGACGGCACCGTAGCCGACACGCCGCAAGGTCCGGTCGCGAAGGGCAAGGTCAGCCTCGATGCGGCCGACATCGAGCCCTGGCTGATGACATCGGGCATAGGTTTGCCAGGCATGGGGACAGGCACGTCGACGTCGCTCACCGCGCAGGCCGATTACGGCAACGGCCTACTGGTGCTCTCCGGCCTCAATGCCGCCATCAACGAAGCTGCGGTGTCGGGTGACGTGAATATCGACATCAAGGAGGGGATTGACGGCAAGGATGGCGCGCCGCATCTGGCCGGCTCGCTGGCGCTCGACGAACTCGATCTCGACCCGATCGCGGTGGCGCTGTTCGGCGATTCCGCGTTCACGGACAAGAGCGGAGACAATAAAGGCGGTGTGTGGCCGTCGGCCCCGTTCAGCCAGAAATCCAGCCTTCCATTCACGGCCGATCTCGACTTGACCACGGCTTCCCTTGCCGCAGGGCCATTCGCGACCGCCTATGACGCGGCCTTGTCGCTGAAGCTCGACCGGAAAGGCATCCGCGTGTCCGATCTCAAGGCGAAATTCCTTGGCGGTGCGCTGACAGGCCTGTTCGAATTGAAAAACAATGACGGCACTGGGCTTTTCACCGGCCAGATGAAGCTCGCGGGTGCCGATTTGCCAGCCGTGCTGCCGGATGCCGGCATCGACGGCAAGGGGGATGTCTCGGCGGCGTTTTCGACAAGCGGCAAATCGGTCGACGCGATGATCGCCGCTCTGTCGGGTTCGGGCACGGCGGCGCTGAAGGGCATCACGGTCGCCGGCGTCAATCCGGATGCGTTCAGCACCTTCCTCGCCAAGGCCGACGCGATCGGCCGCGATATCGATGCAGCCAAGACAGCCGGCTTCGCCCCTGCTATCGCGGCAGATGGCAGTTTCGCGGCAAAGGATACCGACATCGCCTTCACCATTGCAGGTGGCACGCTACGGGCGCCGCCGATCAGCCTCGAAAATCCTTCGGCGACCTTGTCCGCCGATATCACGGCGGACCTCAATGCCGATACGGTCTCCGCCAAGGGCGCGGTCACCTACCGGCCCGGCGACGAAGCGCTCGTCGGTTCCGAACCGGCGATGAATTTCAGCGTCGAGGGGCCGTTCGGCGCCGTCAAACGGCAGTTCGACAGCGAACCGCTGGCGCAGTTCCTGACCCAGCGCGCGCTCGAGAAGGAGCAGCAGCGGGTCGAGGCGATGCAGGCCGCGTTGCTGGAGAAGCAGCGGCTGCGGCGCGAGGTGCGCTATTACGCTGCGTTGCAGGACCAGCGCGACAAGGCGGCCGAGGAGCTGCGACAGCAGGAGGAGGCGGCGCGGCTGAAGGCCGAGGCCGACGCCAAGGCGAAAGCCGAGGCGGAAGCTCAGGCGCAGGCCGAAGCAGAGGCCAGGGCCAAGGCGGATGCCGAGGCAAAAGTCAAAGCCGAGGCGGATGCCAAGGCAAAGGCCGAGGAGGCGATGCGGACCTCCTCGCAGGAGAAGGCAAGGCTGGAAGCAGAGCGCAAGGGCGCCGAGCAGACGCCGAACCCGGAACCGGCGGCACCGCCGGTGGCCAATGACAATCCGCCTCCGGCCAAACCGCAGTTCAATCCGTCTACGATCGACAATTTGCTGAAGTCTTTGCAGTAGGGCAGTAGGGCAGTAGGCTGTAGGCAGGGGATTTCCCTCGATCGTTCAAATAACGAGCAGTTCGGCGCTGTCGGCGACGTAGCGGGCGTGACGAAAATCGCGGATGGCGGCAAGCTTGCCCTCCTGCCAGACAAGCAGGATGAAATAGGCTGGTCGCGCAGCCGGATCGTTGCCGTCGTGAACGAGGACCACCGGCCTGTCCTCGACGAATCCCGGCACGAAACGCCAATCGCGGAGGCGGGAATAGTTGTGGAAATAGGTGGCCACTTCCTTGGGTCCGGTAAACCGCGTCCTGGCCACCAGCTCTAGGCGAACTTCATCGGCGAGCATGTCGCGCACGGCGTCGAAATCACGGGCGTTGAAGCGATCGATATAGGCTTCGAGCAACAGGCGTTCGGAGACGCCCAACCTGGGAACCGGCCCATCCTCGGGCTCGGCGGCGAGCTGGCGCAAGCGGCCGCGGCCACGATGCAGCGCCGCCTTGACGGCCGGGACGCTGGTGTCCAGCGCGGCGCTGATCTCTTGCAGCGAATAACCCAGAACGTCCATCATGATGACGCTGCTGCGCTGCGCGACGGGCAGGCGCATGAAGGTGTGCAGGCCGGCGGCAGCGGCCTGACGGTCGAAGGTGGCGTTGGCCGGGTCGACGATCATGTCCGGATCCTCATCGGAAAAGGCCTTTTCGCGGGCTCGCCGGCGCAGAAAGTCGAGTGCCGTGTTGTGCGCGATGCGGAACAGCCAGCCCTCCGGATTTGCGATCTGGCCGGCGTTCGGCAAAGCCTCGAACGCCTTGGCCAGCGCTTCCTGCAACACGTCCTCGCCGTCGAAGACGGAACCCGTCATGCGCGCGCAATAGCGGTGCAGCTTTGGGCGCAAGTCCCCAAGCAGGCGTTCGATGAGCGCGCGGTGCCCGCCAGGAATGAGGATGTTCATACGCCCGCCGTTCTCCACATCGCTTGACCGCGCCTAGTGGTCCAGCATCCGGTAACTGCCCACTACCGTCATCGCCTCGCGATGCGGAGGCTCGATGCAGCGATCCCTGATGCCGTTCTGAAAAGTCGCGAATGCCGCTAGCCCCGGAAGGGTGCCGGCCTGCTCCTCGGTTGCCGCCTCGACCAGATGGAAGAAGGTACCGTCGCCGGACCGCCATGTCATGTAGCGAAACCCTTCGGGCGATTTATCCCGCAATTCCTGGAACACGGCCTTGACCAGCCGCTCGTTCTCGTCGACCAGCTCCGGTTTGGTCCTGTAACGTATCAAATGGTGTTTCATCTTGTCTGTTCCTTTGCCGGCCCTGCACCTTGCAGGTCGCTCATGTCCGAGACGAAGCGGCGGAGCCAAAGGATTCGGGGTTTCCGGAATTTTTTTATGCGGCCCCTTATGTCCCATCTTCCCGATGGTAGCCGGGCTTCGCAAAAGTTGAATGGACGACGGCGCGTTGCTGACGGCTGTCGCGATCTCATCGTGCGCTCACCGTCGATCGAGGACGGTATGTCGGGCCTGTGGTTGGGCCAACAACGCCCAGGACATGCGCGGCAGTTATTCGACCAGAATGCGCGCTTCCCTCGCGGCTTCGACAAAAGCATCCCTGGCGGTATCGGCCGATACGCCGCCGTTCATGGCCTGTCGGCACGCCCGCAGCGCAGCCTTATGCTTGATGCTTCCCGCATCGCGCCAGTGATTGGTAAGAAGGTCGAGAGCTTGTTCGGCATTGGACAGATTTCGAACGTCGCCAGTAACGCCTGTGGAAACCGGGACTGCCTTGGAAAACCAGATGTTGTACATGGCATAGCCTCCATTCAGCTAGGTTGCGAAACTTGTCTCTGGAGCGTGTCGCGGTCCTTTCGGGCGAGCACGCTCCTCAGCATGGGTTCGATGCGCGAAAGCTCGTCGAGATGCACGGCCGACAAGTCGGCGAGGCAGGCATCGGCCCGCTCGGTCAGTTGCAGCAGCACCTTGCGCTGGTCGTCCTTGTCCTGATCCCTGACGATCAGCCCGGCCTCGCACAGGCGGTTGACCAGTTCGACGGCGCTATGATGACGGATGCGCAAGCGTTCGGCGAGGTCGCCGATGGCTACCGGGCCTCCGCCCGGAAAACCCTTGATGGCGAGCAGTGCCTGATGCTGGCGCGATGTCAGACCGGCGTCTTCGGCCTGTAGCTGGCTGAATTCCAGGAAGCGGCGGATCAGATAGCGGAACTCCGACAGCCGCTGGTAGTCGGCCTGGCTGATGGCGGGGCGGGGTTTTTGCGGATGCGACATATCAGACATGTGTTGTCATTCCAGCCAAAGCTCAAACGATTTCGGGCCAGGTCCGCTTGAATATTTATATCGTATTACGATACATAGCCGCCGGCAAAGCCGTTTTGACGGTTTGCCGATCCTCCAACAGCGACACGCCACGGAAAGCAGGCAGGCAATGAAGACCGAACAGGGCAGTCCCGGACATCTGCGCGATTTCACCACCGACGCCAGGGTGTTGCTGATCGCTGGCATCGCGGTGGTGGTGGCGACGGCCGCGCTGTTTGCCGGCATCATCCTGCTGAAATTGATCCGGCTCGCCACCAACGTCGCCTATTTCGGTCAATTCACGCTCGCCGATCTGAGGCTGGAGGACACGCCGCTTGGCTATGCCGCCGTCGCCGTGCCGGTGATCGGCGCACTCATTATCGGCCTGATGGCGCGCTACGGCAGCGAGAAAATCCGTGGCCACGGCATTCCAGAAGCGATCGAAGCGATCCTGCTCGGGCGCTCGCGGCTGGACGCCAAGGTCGCAGTGCTGAAGCCGCTGTCGTCGGCGATCTCGATCGGCTCCGGTGGACCGTTCGGCGCCGAGGGCCCAATTATCATGACCGGCGGCGCCATCGGCTCGCTGATCGCGCAGATGCTGCCGGTCAGCGACAATGAGCGCAAGACGCTGCTGGTGGCGGGCGCCGCCGCGGGCATGACCACCGTGTTCGGAACGCCGATCGCCGCCATCATGCTGGCGGTGGAGCTGCTTCTGTTCGAATGGACGCCGCGCAGCTTCATTCCGGTGGCGGTGGCTGCCATCGTGGCGGAGGTCGAGCGCACCATGCTGCACATGCCGGGACCGATCTTTCCGTTTCAGGGCGGCATGGCGATTTCCTTTGCCGGTCTTGGCGGTTGGGTCCTGATCGGTATTGCGGCCGGCCTCCTGTCTGCCTTGCTGACGCAGATGGTCTATGCCTGCGAGGACGGTTTCCAGAAACTGCCGATCCACTGGATGTGGTGGCCGATGCTCGGCGGCCTCGTCGTCGGCATTGGCGGCCTGATCGAGCCGCAGGCGCTCGGCGTCGGCTACGACAACATATCCAACATGCTGGACGGCCGCACGATTGCGACGGCAGCACTCCTGTTGTTGGTGGTGAAAGCGGTCATCTGGTCGGTGGCGCTGGGCTCGGGAACGTCGGGCGGCGTGCTGGCGCCACTGCTGATCATGGGCGGCGCGATGGGCGCGGTGCTCGCCGGCTTCCTGCCGGCGGCCGATCCCGGCTTCTGGGCGCTGCTGGCGATGGCGGCGACCATGGGCGGCACGATGCGCGCGCCGCTGACGGCGACCTTCTTCGCGGTCGAATTGACCGGCAACACGCATGTGCTGGTGCCGCTGATCGCGGCCTGCGCCGCCGCCCATGCGGTGACGGTGCTTTTGATGAAACGTTCCATCCTGACCGAGAAGATCGCCAGGCGAGGGCATCATCTGGTGCGCGAATACCGGGTCGATCCGTTCGCGCTGACCAGGGTGCACGAAGTGATGACCACGCAGGTCCAGAGCGTGCCGGCGACGATGACGCTGCATGGCGCAGCGGCATTCCTGACCGCGCCGGAGACGCGTCATCCGAGCTTCCCGGTCATTGACGGCAACAGGCAGGTGCTCGGACTCATCGATCCACCGGCGATCCTGCGCTGGCGGCGTGCCGGCAAGCACCGGACGACGACGCTCGGCGAATTACTGGCCGGCAGCAAGGTGACGCTTGCCTATCCCGATGAATATCTGGAAGGCCTGTCGGACAAGCTCCTGATGGCCAACGTGTCGCATCTGCCGGTCGTGGCACGCGACGATGGAACGCTGGTCGGTTACGTCGGCTGGAAGGACCTGATGCGCGTCAGATCCAGGAAACAGGCGGAAGAGCGCGATCGCACGGCCCTGCTGGGGTTCGGCACCCGCCGCGGGAAACAGGAGGGCGCTGCCTGACGGCGTCCGGCATCAGGCGCGGCCGCGCTTCGCCCAGGCCAGTACATGGATCCGGAGCGCCGAGGACAGATTGGTGTCGCGCGGCCGGTTTTCGTCGACTTCCGCGACCAGCGCGGCAAGGGGCAGATTGCGCGCGACGGCGATGGCGACAAGGTCGTCAAAAAACGGCTTTTCGAGCGAATAGCTGGTGCGGTGGCCACGGATCGTCACCGAGCGTTTTTCGACCGGGCTCACCTGAAGCTCATTTGGGGTCCGGATCGTGCGGCGGTTGACGCCGATGGCCTGCGACGAAAGCCTCGGCCTTCTCGGCAACCAGGCGGTCGCGTTCCTTCTCTGCCCCGGAGCGGCCGTACAGGGCGCGGTTCTGGCTGGCCGTGCGTTCCTTCTCCAGCCTTGCCTTCTGCTTGCGAGCCTGGCGCAGATTGACGATGTCGGCCATGACGCGCGACCCGAAGGCTTATTTCTTGCGGAAGGCGTCGAGCGAGACGACTTCGGCGCCCTTGGCGGCATCGGCATCGGCCGCCTTCTTCTCGGGTTCGGCGGCCTTCTTCTCAGCCTTCGGCTTTTTCTCGGAGACGATGGCGAGCGGTTCGGACGCCGGCTGGGAAGCTGGCTCGTCATCTGACTGGCCTTCGGTCTTGACGTCGAATTCGAGTTCGAAGTTAACCGACGGATCGTAGAAGCCGCGCACCGCCGAGAACGGGATTTCGAGTTTTTCCGGCACGTCCGAGAAGGAGAGCCCGACCTCGAAACCGGTCTCGGTGACCTTCAGGTCCCAATACTGGAACTGGATGACGATGGTCATCTGCTCCGGATAGCGCTCGCGCAGCCGCGAAGACACGCGCACGCCCGGCGCGCCGGTCAGGAAGGTGATGAAGAAATGATGGTTGCCGGGGAGGCCGGTGCGCGCGACCTCGGCCAGGACCTTGCGCATGACGCCGCGCAACGCCTCCTGGGCCAGAATGTCATAGCGGATGTGGTCGTCGGCCATGTGGCGGTCGGGTTCCGTTGAATCGTCCGCATAGCTGTAATCAAGCTTGAGCGCGGCGTAAACCGCATATAGACCGCCGCCGCGAGGAAGCGAGGACGATTGCCGAGATTTGATCGCGGAAGCCGGCTTGCGTCACCGCAAATGTCACGCGTTGGCAAGCGCGGCGTGTTTCTTGACGCCGGTCGGGGAGGGGCGCTTGCCGAAAGCGCGCAGGAAGGTGCGCACGCCATTTGTCGCCGATTGCACGACCTCGTCCTCGGCCGGGGTGCCGCCGAGCATGAAGGTCGTCTGCAATTCAGCATTGACGAGGCCGAGGAACTGCCGCGCCGCGACGTCGGGGTCGTCGATCGCGAGGTAACCGCCATAGGCAAGGCGGGCGAAGCGGGCGGCGATTGCCGGCCAGGTCCGCCCCGGGCCCTGTTCGCGCCATTCGGCGAACAGTTCGGGGTAGCGCTCGCCTTCGGTCTGGATCAGCTTGCGCAGGAATTTTCCGTCGCGGTTGCAGATGCAGTTCTGGTTCAGGCGCACGGCAAAGCCGATCAGATCCGCTTCCAGATTCCTCGGCTGGTCCGGGAACGTGGCGATGGTGGCGAAGATGCCGGCATTGCAGCGCTCGGTGAGATCGCGGACTACGGCGATGAAGAGCTTTTCCTTGTCGCCATGGTGGTTGTAGACGGTCTGGCGCGAGACACCCGCCTCGGCGGCGATCAGGTCGATATTGGCGCCGGCAAAGCCCTCGCGGCAGAACACGGAAGCGGCTGCGTCGACCACCGAGATGCGCTTGGCCTCGTGGCTGCGTGGCGGGAAACTGTCAGGAGAAACACCCGGTCTCATGAAAATCTATATAGAGGTGATTGACGATTTAGACAAGACTGTCTAAATTTGTGGACACGCTATAAGGGGTTCACCTCTGGACAGGCGAACAATTCGCTCTCGGAGAGTCGGAATCCCACGGGATCGGACGTCCTGGGGTCAGACGTCGCCTTGCGGCGGCAACCAGATTCGAAAGAAGCCAACATCATGAGTCCCAAATTCCTCCGCATCGCGGTCGTGCTCGGCCTGTTGTCCGCCATCGGGCCCTTCGCCATCGATATGTATCTGCCCGCATTGCCCTCGATCGGCGCGGATCTCAACGCCGGCACCGCAGCCGTGCAGATGAGCCTTTTGATCTTCTTCCTGTCGATGGGCTTCGGCCAGATCGTCGTCGGGCCGATCTCCGATATGGTCGGACGCAAGCTGCCGCTCTATGGCGGTCTTGCGCTGTTCATGGTCGGCGGCGTCGGTTCGGCATTGGCGCCGACCATCGAATGGCTGATCGCCTTCCGTTTCCTGCAGGGCCTTGGCGCCAGCGCCGGCATGGCCATTCCGCGCGCGATCGTGCGCGACCTGCACACTGGCAACGAAGCCGCCAAGCTGATGTCGTTGCTGATGCTGGTGTTCTCGGTATCGCCGATCCTGGCGCCGCTGACCGGCAGCCAGATCATCGAGAGTTTCGGTTGGCGCGCCGTGTTCTGGACCGTTACGGCCGCAGCGGTGCTAGCAACCATCCTGCTCGCGACCTCGCTCAAGGAGACGCGGCCGGCTGAAGAACGCGCCGGTTCTTCCTTTGGCACCGCCCTTTCAGGCTACCGTTTCCTGATGGGGGACCGCAATTTCCTCGGCCTGGTGGCGATCGCGGGCTTCGGCATTGCGAGCTTCTTCGTCTATCTGTCGAGCTCGTCCTTCATCCTGATCGACCATTATGGCCTGTCGCCTTCGGTCTATAGCGTGTTCTTCTCGATCAATGCCGTCGCCTTCATCGGCATGTCGCAGCTCACCGGCCTGCTTTCCGAGCGTTTCGGGCTCAAGCGGGTGGTGTGGGTAGCGGTGACCGGCTACGCCACGACGATGGTGGCACTGTTCGCTGTCATGGCTTCCGGCGTGGACCGGCTGGATGTGATGGCGGCGCTGCTGTTCGTCGGCTATGGCTTCCTCGGCCTGGTCATTCCGACCACCTCGGTGTTGGCCATGGAGGAGCATGGCGAGATCGCCGGCACGGCTTCGGCGCTGATGGGCACGCTGCACTTCGCCATCGGTGCGCTCGCCATGGGTGTCGCGGGCATCTTCTTCGACGGCACGCCGCTGCCGATGGTCGCCGGCATCACGCTCTGCGCGGTGATCTCCTTCACCCTGGCCAAGATCACGCTCGGCCGTTCGCGCGAGGCCGTCGAAGCGCCGGCGGAGTAGGCAATCGCCAATAAATTGAAAGAGGCCGGGCCGATCCCGGCCTTTTTCATGCCAATCCCGTTTCGTCCAGCATGAAGCGCAGCCGTGTCTCGACAGGCGCCAGGGGCAGCCGTACCAGTTCATAACCGAGTTCGGCATAGACGCCGACCAGCGCGTGACAGGTACGCTCGGCTTCGTCGAGCGTTTGCTTGCGTTCTTCATCCTGCGTGAAGATTTCGGGCCAGGGCGGGGCAACGAAGACACGAGGGTTGTAGCGGCAACGCTTCGCTGCGATGCCGACGTGATCGGGCACCGCCAGGCCGCAGAGGCGGAGATAGCCCAGCGTGTCGGGCACGCCACGATCGAAGAAGACCGGTCCTTCCTGTTCGATCGCAGCTTGGTAGGAGCGCATCTCCCAGGACAGCATCAATTCGACGAACAACGTGCGATCGCTCCACGGCAAGGCGGGACCGCCAATGGCGGACTGGTCGCGAATGATGCCGCGTCCGGCCTCGACCGAGGTGGCGAACCCTGCACGGCGCAAGGCTTCGATCAGTGCGGTCTTGCCGGAGCCCGGACCGCCGGTCAGCACGAAGAATCGGTCGGAATTGTTTTGCATTTTTTTACCCATGACGAAGGAGGCACGCGGCTCCACTGCGTCGTCTCCCATGGGCCGAACGAAGTCTGGCCGGCGCGAGCGTGCCGTTGCGCGTGATGCAGATGAAAAAGGGGGAGAAGTGGAGGTTTCTGTTGCCAGGTACCTCCGAACCCCGCCTAGAAGTGCGAACCCCTAGGGCTTGATTTGAAGCTATCGCACTGCATTAAGCAGCGAGACGTGCTTCCGCATAGTTGTCGTTGGCAACTATAAGTTTAGCCCGATGACGGTGGTACAATGCCGGGCAAAAGTACGATCTTTACACCTTCGTCGATCCTATTTCGCCCCCAGCAAAAGCCGCTCCGTCTTCCAGAGCGGTTTTTGGTGGAGGCGCCGGGTACCGCCCCCGGGTCCGAACGGCTTATTTCATCGCCAGTTTATCGCCATAGTCGGTCAAGCCGACGAAGCGAATATAGGGGCCCATCGCCAGAAATGAAAGACCGCAATGTGCTTTGTCCCTGTGTCAAAATGCGACGCGGCAGGGTTGACTTGGGAACGGTCTCAACCGAAGCTTTGCCGCGGTGAGGAGTTACCGACCGAGCGCACGAGTTGCGGAGCGCGCCACAGCCCTCATCGACCGGATCCGTGGCGCCGACGAGGGGAATTTTGATGGCCGACTATCTTGCAGACGTGAAGAAATACGACGCCGCGGCGAGTGCGGAAATTGTCGAGAAGATCGTCAAGCATCTGGGCATCGCGCTCAGGAACCGCGACTCCTCGCTGGTGTCCTGCACCGATCCCAAAGAACTCGAGCGCGTCCGGGAAAACTGGGTCGGCAAGAAGCTCGGCGTCGCCGATGCGGCTAAGGCAGATGCTGCGATCGAGAAGACCTGCAAGGCGATGGCCGCAGACAACACCAAGAATCGGGTAACTTTTTACTACCTCGTTGCCAAGGACCTGGGAAAGCTCGGTTCGCTCTGAGAATTCCGTGCTCGCGCGGCTGCTGAAGCGCGCCGCTGGTTTGTAACGGGCACGGCTTGTGCTGCCCCTCATCTGGCTGCCGCCATCTTCTCCCCGTATAGAGACGGGGAGAGGAATGCTGTCACCGATGGTTTCGCCAATTGACGGCGTTGCAAGACGGACACCGAGGCTGCGGCCAGTTTGCTTGGATGTCGGCGCAGACGCCGAAACAGTGATGAGGCAAGCGTCGCCTGCGCCGTTTTGATGTGTTCGGCCGCCTGTCTAGCAGCTATAATGCTCGCACAATCGAATCGAGCCGAACCGATGCGCCAGTATCTCGACCTTCTGCAGCACGTGCTGGATCATGGCGCCGACCGCGGCGACCGCACGGGCACGGGCACGCGCTCCGTGTTCGGCTACCAGATGCGCTTCGATCTGGCGCGCGGCTTTCCCGCCACCACCACCAAGAAGCTGCACCTGAAATCGATCATTCACGAGCTTTTGTGGTTCCTGGCCGGCGAAACCAATATCAAATATCTGACCGACCATGGCGTTTCCATCTGGGACGAATGGGCTGACGAGAATGGCGACCTTGGTCCCGTCTACGGCAAGCAGTGGCGTTCCTGGCCGGACGGCCATGGCGGGTCGATCGATCAGATAAACAATCTTGTGAAAGAGATACGCCGCAATCCTCAATCGCGGCGGCTGATCGTTTCGGCCTGGAATCCGGCCGAGGTGGAGGCGATGGCGTTGCCGCCATGCCATTGCCTGTTCCAGTTCTACGTCTCGGAAGGCCGGCTTTCCTGCCAGCTTTACCAGCGTTCCGGCGACATCTTCCTCGGCGTGCCGTTCAACATCGCCTCCTACGCCCTGCTGACGCTGATGGTGGCGCAGGTGACCGGCCTGAAGCCCGGTGATTTCGTCCATACGCTCGGCGACGCGCATCTTTATTCGAACCATTTCGAGCAGGCGCGCGAGCAACTTCGGCGCACGCCAAGAACGCTGCCGACCATGTGGATCAACCCTGAAGTGAAGGATCTCTTCGCCTTCCGCTTCGAGGATTTCCGGCTGGAAAACTATGTCGCCGACGCGACGATCAAGGCGCCGATCGCGGTCTGAACCGCCAGCGCAGTCGTTGCCGACCTGATGTCTCGAGGCCGTGGCGATGATGGTGCCTCGCCGGTACGTCGTTTTGATATCTTTTCGACAAGATCGGTCGACTTTACCCTCAGGCCAGGAGATTTCCGGGGAGGCGTCCATGCGACTGTCAGCAGCGGTATTTGCGCTCGTCTTTGTCTTCGCTTTCAATGCCCACGCATTTGCCGAGTGCGGGTGTGAATGCATCAACAACAGCATGAAGCCGTTCTGCGACGATCCAGCTGCGAAGCTGCCAAACTGTCCCCGCGCGACTTGCAAGCCCGCTGACGCAGAGGGGAATGACCTTCCCGCAAGCGCCATATCAAGCGAGACGCGGTATGTCTGCAAAGTGCGGATGGTGAAGACGCCGGAAGGCTCGTTTCGACACACACTTATCTGCATTTAGACATTGTCTCGCCTCTCCCAATAGATCACGGCGGCGACAGCTATGTCGCCCAAAGGTGACCGCAGTTTTGGGGGAACGACGCGCTTTAGAAGATTTCAGCCTTGGTTCCGTCGAGGGCAACGGGCGCCGATTTTCTTGTGACGTCTTCGTCTGCCTTTCGCTGTATCCGTGCTGGTCTATCGCAGGTCGCGATGACGCCGCGCATTCAATGGCGACGCTGGGCGAAAAACCTTTCCTTGTTATATTCATCCGGATATATCGGATGGCAGGCTTCGAGCAGGCCGGATGCCAACTCAGGGAGAGCTTCATGACGCGCAACGGTTTTGCAGTGGCGGCGGTCGCCATTGGTGGCTTCGCGGCGGCGTGGACGGCAGCAGTGCCGGCGGCGCGCGCGCAAGACGAGGTCGTGGTGTTTGCGGCCGCCAGCCTCAAGGACGCGCTCGACGCGGTCAACAAGGCCTGCGCGGCAGATGTCGGCGAAGCGGCGACCATCTCCTACGCGGCGAGTTCGGCGCTCGCCAAGCAGATCGAAAGCGGCGCGCCGGCGGACGTCTTCATCTCGGCCGATCTCGACTGGATGAAGTATCTTTCCGACAGGAAGCTGACCAAGCCCGATACCGAAGTGAAGCTGCTCGGCAACCAGATCGTGCTGGTGGCGCCGAAGGATTCGGGCGTTGAAGCCAAGATCGAAAAGGGTTTTGATCTGGCCAGACTGGTCGGCGACGGCAAGCTCGCCATGGGCGACCTCAAGGCTGTGCCGGCTGGCAAATACGGCAAGGCCGCGCTTGAATCGCTCGGCGTCTGGTCCTCGGTCGAGGGCAAGGTGGCGCAGGCCGAGAATGTGCGTGCGGCGCTCAAGCTGGTCTCGACGGGCGAAGCGGCTCTCGGCATCGTCTACGCCACGGACGCGCATGCCGAAAAGGGCGTCAAGGTGGTTGGTGTTTTCCCCGAGGATTCACATCCGCCGATCATCTATCCGGTTGCCCAAACGGCTGATTCGAAGGACAAGGACACGCCTGCCTTCCTGAAGTGCCTGCGGACGGCAAAGGCATCGGATCTATTCAAGGAGCAGGGTTTCACGGTCCTTGCGCCCGTCAACTAGGATAGCCACCTGCGCATGAACTGGCTGCTGGACCTCACTCCCGACGAATGGAATGCGGTCCGGCTGTCCATCAAGGTGGCGACAGTGGCGATGATCACCAGCCTGCCGCCGGGCATAGCGATAGCGCTGCTCCTGGCGCGCGGCCGCTTCTGGGGCAAGACGCTGCTCAACGGGCTGGTGCATCTGCCGCTGATCCTGCCGCCCGTGGTGACCGGCTATCTCCTGCTTCTGACCTTCGGCAAGCGCGGGCCGGCCGGCGCATTCCTGGCCGAGCATTTCGGCATCGTTTTTTCCTTTCGCTGGACGGGTGCGGCTCTTGCCTGCGGCGTCATGGGTTTTCCGCTGATGGTGCGGGCGATCCGATTGTCGATCGAGGCCGTCGACCGCAAGATGGAGGCGGCGGCCGGAACGCTCGGCGCCAGCCCGCCATGGGTGTTCGGCACCATCACCTTGCCGCTGATCTTGCCTGGGCTGATCGCCGGTGCCATCCTCTCCTTCGCCAAGGCGATGGGCGAGTTCGGAGCGACGATCACCTTCGTCTCCAACATCCCGAACGAGACGCAGACGCTGCCGTCGGCAATCTACACGTTCACCCAGGTGCCGGGCGGCGATGCCGGCGCGCTTCGGCTGACGCTGATCTCGATCGTCATCTCGATGGCCGCCCTGGTGGCCTCGGAAGTGCTGGCGCGGCGCGTCGGCCGGCGGATGGACATCGAATGACGGTCCTTGTCGACATCCGCCATCGGCTCGGCGATTTCCCGCTCGACATCCGCTTCGAGAGCGCCGGGCGGCTGACGGCGCTGTTCGGGCCCTCTGGCTCGGGCAAGACGACGCTGATCAATATGATTGCCGGGTTGATCCGGCCCGATCAGGGACGCATCGAGATCGATGGGCGTGTGCTGGTCGACACCGCCAAGGGCATTTTCGTGCCGAAGCACAGGCGCCGGATCGGCATGGTGTTCCAGGACGCGCGTCTGTTTCCGCATATGAGCGTGGCGAGCAATTTGCGCTACGGCCGCTGGTTCACGCCGGCGGCGGAGCGTTATGCCGAGATCGACGCCGTCGTCGAATTGCTCGGCATCGAGCCGCTGCTGGCGCGGCGGCCGGCAAAGCTCTCGGGCGGCGAGAGGCAGCGCGTCGCGATCGGCCGGGCGCTGCTCGCCAGCCCCCGGCTGTTGCTGATGGACGAGCCGCTGGCCTCGCTCGACGAGGCGCGCAAGGCCGAAATCCTGCCCTATGTCGAGCGCCTGCGCGACGAGACCAAGATCCCGATCGTCTATGTCAGCCATTCGATCGCCGAGGTGGCGCGGCTGGCGAGCGACGTGGTGATGCTGGCGCGAGGCAAGCTTGCCGCCAGCGGCCCGACCACGGCTGTCATGCAAAGGCTGGACCTTCTGCCGGCGGAGGAGCGCGGCGAGGGCGGCGCGGTGCTGGACACCAGCGTACTGCAGCATGACGAGGTTTTCGGCATGACGGTGCTTGGCTCGAACGCCGGCGAGATACGCGTGCCCAAGCTGGCGGCGACGGTGGGCGCGCCGGTGCGCATACGCATCCGCGCGCGCGACGTCATGATCGCCACCGAACGGCCGTCTGGTCTCAGCGCGCTCAACATCCTGGCCGGCACGATCGTCGCGATCAGACCGGGCGAGGGGCCGACGGTCGAGATCGGTATCGACTGCAACGGCGCGACCGTGCTGGCACGGGTCACCGAACAGTCGCGGCAGGTTCTGAAGCTGCGGCTCGGCGGACAGGTCTTCGCCGTGATCAAGACGGTGAGTTTCGACCAGGCAAACACCGGGGGCGGGCTCCCCGCGGAGGCGGACGGCTGAGACGGCGAGCGGGTCTCTGCGCTATATCGATTTGGAATAGCGAGGCGGCCAGGGACGCTCTAACATGGCGGGCGTGATCGCGGAGGAAGACAATGCCGTCGCTGAGCTTGCGGATAAATCTCGACCCCGACGGGCGCATCGGGCCGGGCAAGATCGAATTGCTGGAGCAGATCGCCGCCTTCGGTTCGATCTCGGCCGCCGCGCGCGGCATGGAGATGTCCTACAAGCATGCGTGGGACCTGGTCGAGGACATGAACCGGGTGTTCGGCAAGCCGCTGGTGGCCGCGCAGACCGGCGGCCGCAAGGGCGGCGGCGCACAATTGACGGCGGTGGGCCTGGCCGTGGTCAGCCGTTTCCGCGCCATCGAACGCGCGGCGGCTTCGGCCGCCGCGACGCATATGGAGGCGTTGCAGGCGGAGATTGAGGAGGGGTAGGGCAGTAGGGCAGTAGGGCAGTAGGGCAGTAGGGCAGTAGGGCAGTAGGGCAGTAGGGCAGTAGGGCAGACCAACTCGGGCGCGTCGAATTTTTCGTGTGCTTTCTTGTGTTCCGGCTCCTGATGTCTCGTTCACTTACTGCCTTACTGCCCTACTCCCCTACCTTCCGCAGCACGTACGTATCCATGATCCAGCCCTTTTCCCTGCGGGCCTGCTCGCGGATTTTCTCGATTTCGGCGCCGACGTCGCGGAGGCGGCCGGAGACGACGATTTCGTCCGGCGTGCCGAGATAGGCGCCCCATTGGATGAAAAGATCCTGGTCGGCGAGCGTGTTGAAGGCGCATTTGCCGTCAAGCATGACGACGACGCTGCCGGCATTTTGCGGCATGCCTTCTTCCGTCAGCCGGCGGCCGGTGGTGATCAGGATGGAATCGCCGATGCGGTTCAGCGCTGTCGCATGGCTGGCTGCAAGCGCCTGGATGGCGGTGATGCCGGGAATAACCTCCAGTTCGAAGGCGACGTTGCCCCTGAGGCGTACGCGCTCCAGGATGCGCAGCGCGCTGTCGTAGAGCGAGGGGTCGCCCCAGATCAGGAAGGCGCCGCAACCATCCTCGGCGATCTCTTCGCGGATCAGGTCTTCATAGATGGCGGCGATTGCCTCGTGCCAGTCATCGACCGTCGAGCGATAGGAAGGCGCCGGTTCGGCCCGCACGGGCACGTCGAATTCCACGCGGCGTGAATTCGGGTTGGTGACGAAGCGGTCGCAGACGTGACGGCGCAGTTCGGCAAGATCGTTCTTCTTCGCACCCTTGTCGGGGATGAACAGCACGTCGGCCCGATTGAGGCCGTCTATGGCCTGCACGGTCATATGGTCGGGATTGCCGGCGCCGATGCCGATGACGAGAAGCTTGCGCATGAAGCGAACTCCTGCCCGATCGCAACCCTTTAGTCCAGACTGGCGTGGCGCGGATGCGGAAGGGCTTTGAAACGCCACGTTGAAACCGCTAGGGTCATCGCGACATTCTCGCCGAGGGGCTTTCATGTTGCGATATGTTCTGACGGCGGTGCTGGCCTTGTCGGCCGCACCCGCGTTCGCCAATGATTCCGTTGCCGAACTCGGCACCGGCGGCCTGGTGCTGTCGCGCAGCGATGCCGTGGCGATGCAGAGCGAGGACCTCTTCATCTCGCCGGAAAAGGTGACCGTGGATTACGTCTTCCACAACAACACCGACAAGGACGTCGACGCGATCGTCGCCTTCCCAATGCCCGACATCTCCGGCGATCCCGAGGAGATGCCGGCGATCCCCGAAAACCAGAGCGACAATTTCCTTGGCTTCGAGGTGACGATCGACGGCGTGGCGGCAAAGCCTGAGCTCGAGCAGAAGGCGTTCGCGCTCGGCATCGACATCGGTGCCGACCTGAAGGCGCAGAACGTGCCTTTCAACCCATTCGGTGAAGCGGCAAAGGCGGCGCTCGCGAAGCTGCCGCAAACGGTGGCCGACGATTGGGTCACCCGCGGCATCATCATCGAGGACACTGTCGATGACAGCGCTGGCGCGAAGCCCAATTATGCACCGTTCTGGCAATTGCGCTCGACCTATTGGTGGCGCTCGACCTTTCCGGCCAACAAGGACGTCCACGTTTCCCACCGCTACAAACCGAGCGTCGGCGGCACCTCGTCGGTCAGCTTCTTCTACGACGGCAAGTTCCAGGGACAGTACGCCGCCTACAAGTCCCGCTACTGCATGGACGACACGTTCGAGAGCGCAGTGCGCAAGGCTGCCAAGAACGACCCCGACGGCTATCCAAAATATTACGAGAGCCGCATCGCCTACATCCTGACCACCGGCGGCAACTGGGCGGCCGGCAGCATCGGCAAGTTCAAGCTGACCGTCGACAAGGGCAATCCCAAAGCCCTGGTCTCGTTCTGCGGCGACAATGTCAGGAAGGTCGGGCCGACGAGTTTCGAGATGACGGCTGAGGACTTCTATCCAGAGCGCGACATCGACATCCTTATCCTCGATCCATCCGACAATGGGAACGGCAACTGATGCACGTGGCAATCTATGTCGCCATCGCCGAGAACGGCGTTATCGGGCGGGACGGGGGGCTGCCCTGGCGGCTTTCCACCGATCTCAAGCGCTTCAAGGCAGACACGATGGGCAAACCTATCATCATGGGACGCAAGACCTATGAAGGCATCGGCCGGCCGCTGCCGGGCAGGCTGAACATCGTTGTCACCCGTGACAAGGCTTGGCGCGCCGACGGGGTGGAGGTGGCGCATACGCTCGAGAACGCGATCCAGCTGGCTGATGTGCGTGGGCGCTGCATGAGCGGGGTGAACGAGGTCTGCGTCATCGGCGGCGGCGAAATCTATGCGCAGGCGCTGCCGCTGGCCGACCGGCTGCACGTCACCCATGTGCTGGCCGCTGTCGACGGCGACGCGCATTTCCCGCCGATCGATCCGAAACGCTGGCGCGAAGTCAGTTCGCAGGAGATCCCAGCCGGCGAAAAGGACAGCCACGCGACGCGCTATACGGTTTACGAGCGACGCCGCGAGAGCCATTGAAAGAAAAAAGGCGTTTAAAGACGACAAAGGGTCGCGACCGGCCCAAAACCGATGATGCCAGCAGAGCATCGCGTTGAAAGCATGCCGTGGCGTCCCTATAGAAGAACAAGACTGGATTTGCGCCGTAATTCCGGCGCTTGAGGGAATTCCAAGCGAAAGGACATTCATGCCCTGGAACGACAAAGGTGGCGGTGGCGGCGGCCCATGGGGCGGCGGCGGCAACAATCAGGGACCCTGGGGGCAGGGACCGAAGGGGCCAAGCGGCCCGCAAGGCTCGCCTCCCGACCTCGAGGACATCATCCGCCGTGGCCAGGACAGGCTGCGGCGTGCGCTGCCCGGCGGTGGCGGCGCCAGTCCGGCCATATTCGGCCTGATCGGCGCGGCGCTGGTCGTGCTATGGGCGTTCCAGGCAGTCTACACCGTGCAGCCCGATGAGGTCGCGGTCGAGCTGCGCTTCGGCAAGCCGAAGGCCGAGCTGTCGCAGCCCGGCCTGCATTTCCACTGGTGGCCGCTCGAAACCGTCGAAACGGCCAAGATTTCCGAGCAGCTCGTCGACATTGGCGGTGGCGCGTCCAGCGGCAACACGTCGGGGCTGATGCTTTCGGGCGACCAGAACATCGTCAACGTGCAGTTCTCGGTCGCCTATCAGGTCTCCGATCCCCGCGCCTATCTGTTCGACGTCTCCGACCCGGATGGCATGCTGCGGCAGGTCGCCGAGAGCGCGATGCGCGAGGCCGTCGGCCGCAGGCCGGCGCAGGACATCTTCCGTGACGACCGCCAGGGCATAGCGGCTTCGGTGCGTGAGATCATCCAGACCACGCTCGACGGCTACAAGGCCGGGCTTCAGGTCAACGCCATCTCGATCGAGGACGCGGCGCCGCCGCGTGAGGTCGCCGACGCCTTCGACGAGGTGCAGCGCGCCGAGCAGGACGAGGATAAGTTCGTCGAGCAGGCCAACCAGTACTCCAACCAGAAGCTCGGCCAGGCACGCGGCGAGGCCGCACAGGTCCGCGAAGACGCGGCCGCCTACAAGAACCGGGTGGTGCAGGAGGCCGAAGGTGAGGCCCAGCGCTTCATCTCCGTCTATGACGAATATGCCAAGGCGCCCGACGTGACGCGCAAGCGGCTTTACCTGGAAACGATGGAGAAGGTGCTGAAGGACTCCGGCAAGGTGATCGTCGAGCAAGGCAACGGGCAGGGGGTCGTCCCCTATCTGCCGCTGCCGGCATTGCAGCAGAAAGCGCCGGCTCCGACCCCGCTTGGCGCGACGACGGGAGGTAACCAGTGATGGCCAACCGTCTCCCCGTCATCGTCGTCATCGCGGCGGTCATCCTGTTCCTGCTCTATTCGTCGGTCTTCGTGGTCAATGCGCGCCAGCAGGCGCTGGTGCTGAGGTTCGGCGAGATCGTCGACGTCAAGACCGAGCCCGGCATCTACTTCAAGGCGCCGTTCTCGTTCTTCGACGCCGACACGGTGCAGTTGATCGAGAATCGGGTGCTGCGCTTCGACCTCGACAACATCCGCGTCCAGGTCTCGGGCGGCAAGTTCTATGAGGTCGATGCCTTCATCGCCTACCGCATCTCGGATCCGCGTGTCTTCCGTGCCGCGGTATCCGGCCAGATCGAGCTCGCCGAAGCGCGGCTGAGGACGCGTCTCGACGCTGCCTTGCGCCGCGTCTACGGTCTGCGCGACTTCGAGGCCGCCCTTTCGGAGGAGCGCGCTGTGATGATGCGCGAAGTGCGCGATCAGCTACGGCCCGACGCCACCTCGCTCGGCCTGCAGATCGAGGATGTCCGCATCCGCCGCACCGACCTCACCGCCGAAGTCTCGCAGCAGACCTTCGATCGCATGAAGGCGGAACGTCTGGCTGAGGCCGAAAGGCTGAGGGCGCGCGGCAATGAGGCGGCGCAGCGCATCAAGGCCCGTGCCGACCGTGAGGTGGTCGAGATCATCGCGGAAGCGCAGAAGGAGTCCGAAATCCTGCGCGGCGAGGGCGAGGCGCAGCGCAGCGCCACCTTCGCGGAGGCCTATCAGCGCGATCCGGCGTTCTTCGACTTCTACCGGTCGATGAACGCCTATGGCACGGCGCTGGACAACACCGGCACGACAATGGTGCTGTCGCCGAATTCGGAGTTCTTCCGTTTCTTCCGCGACCCTGACGGCAAGGAGGCGCCGGCAAGGCCGGCGGCTCCGCAGCCGGCACCACCTGCCGCCCCGGCGACGGCACCCGCGGCTTCGCCCAGCACCGGCCAATAGCGGCCGGTGCAGGATTTCTTCGCGGCAATAGGCCTGGTCCTCGTCATTGAGGGCCTGGTCTATGGCGGCTTTCCCGGTTTCGCCAGGAAACTGGCGGGCGAGGTGCTGTCATTGCCGGAGAATGCATTGCGGATTGCCGGGCTGGTGGCGATTGGCGCCGGCGTCGGTATCGTCTGGCTGGTCCGCGGCGGCTAGGGGTGCAAAAACGCGGGATTTACACTCTGCCAATAGCCAAAGCCGCAAACGTGCCCTATTTCTTGCCATCATGGCGCGACACGGCGTTTCCGTCGAAGCGCTTTTCTCTTTCAGAAGTGCCGGGAGGCTTCTCGATGACATCCAACACCCTTTTGCGCGCGGCTCGACGCACGTTCGTCGCTGGCGCGGCAGCGCTTCTTCTGGGCACCGTGGCCGTTCCGGCCTTCGTGACGCCGACAATGGCCGCCGACGGGCCTGCTTCGGTGGCCGACCTGGCGCAAGGCCTGCTCGGCGCGGTGGTCAACATCTCGACGTCGCAGACGGTGAAGGGCACGGAAGGTCCGGGCGCGGTGCCGATGCCGCAGCTTCCCGAAGGCTCGCCGTTCCAGGATTTCTTCGACGATTTCTTCAAGAACCGCGGCGGCGACAAGGACAATGGCTCGCAGAAAGTGCAGTCGCTCGGCTCCGGTTTCGTCATCGACGCCGAGCAGGGCATCGTCGTCACCAACAACCATGTCATCGCCGATGCCGACGATATCGAGGTCAATTTCTCCGATGGAGTCACGCTGAAGGCGACGCTGGTCGGCACCGACACCAAGACCGATGTCGCGGTGCTCAAGGTCGATCCGAAGGGCCACAAGCTGACGGCGGTGAAGTTCGGCGATTCCACCAAGATGCGCGTCGGCGACTGGGTGATGGCGATCGGCAATCCGTTCGGCCTCGGCGGCACGGTCACGGTCGGCATCGTCTCGGCGCGTAACCGCGACATCAATTCAGGCCCCTATGACGATTTCATCCAGACCGATGCCGCGATCAACCGCGGCAATTCGGGCGGGCCGCTGTTCAACAGCGCCGGCGAGGTCATCGGCATCAACACGGCGATCATTTCGCCGTCCGGCGGCTCGATCGGCATCGGCTTCTCCATCCCCTCGCAGCTCGCATCGGGCGTTGTCGAGCAACTGCGCCAATATGGCGAAACGCGGCGCGGCTGGCTTGGCGTGCGCATCCAGCCGGTGACCGACGACATTGCCGAGAGCCTCGGCATGGCGACCGCCAAGGGTGCGCTGGTCGCCGGCGTCATCAAGGGTGGACCGGTCGACAACGGCACCATCCAGGCCGGCGACGTGATCATCAAGTTCGACGGTAAGGACATCCACGAAATGCGCGACCTGCCGCGTGTGGTCGCGGAGAGCCCGGTCGGCAAGGCGGTCGACGTGCTGATCGTGCGCAAGGGTGTCGAGCAAACGGTGAAGGTAACACTTGGCCGGCTCGAGGACAGCGAGAAGCTCGCCAGCGGCGAAAACGGCAACACCGACCAGGACAAAGGCGACAAGGCGCCGGCGGTTTCGACGGCCTCGGTGCTCGGCATGACCGTCGGCGAATTGAACGACGATACGCGCAAGAAGTTCAGCATCGCCGCCGATGTTTCGGGCGTCGTCATCACCGATGTCGCCAAGGACTCGGCCGCCGCTGAACGCGGCATCCAGCCGGGCGAGGTGATCACCGAAATCGCGCAGGAATCGGTTGCCACGCCCAAGGATGTGATGGACCGGATCGGCGCGCTGAAGGAGCAGGGACGCAAGAACGCACTGTTGATGCTGGCGTCCAAGACCGGTGAGCTGAGGTTTGTGACGATCCGGATGGACTGAGGATCGCTAACGATGGTCATATTGTAACATCCCATGGGATGTACTATTTTGATTTGTGAGGCGGATCGTACTGGACACAAACGTTTTGACGGCAGGTTTGCGAAGCAGGAATGGCGCGTCTTTCGCCATCCTGCAGCTGATTGCGGATCGGCAAATTCGCCCATTAGTGACGACAGCGCTGTTTCTTGAATATGAAACCGTGCTGGCCAGACCCGAGCAGGTGGCGGCTCACGGGTTGTCCGCGCCGGATCTGGGCCGTTTGCTGGCCGGCTTTGCATTGCTGGCTGAGCCGGTCGAGCTGCACTTTCTCTGGCGGCCGCAATTGAACGATCCGAAGGATGAGATGGTGCTTGAAGCAGCGATCAACGGCCGGGCCGATGTGTTGGTGACTCACAATCGCCGGGACTTCCTAGCTGCGGCAGGCCGTTTTGATGTACTGCTTGTGAGCCCGGCCGAGTTCTTGGAAGGACTTCGTACATGAGCAAAGCGACTTATCCGCTGAAACTGCCACAGTCGGTTAAGGAAGCAGCCGCGCGCCTCGCGAAGGCCGATGGCGTGTCGCTCAATCAATGGATTGCGTCGGCTGTGGCGCAAAAGGTCGGGGCAATGGAAGCGGCAGCTGACTTCCTGCGTCGTCGTGCCGGCGACGCGTCACCGGGCGATTTCGCGAAAATGCTGGGGCGGGTCGCAGACAGATCGCCACAGTCCGGCGACGAATTTCCACCTGACAGGCATTGATCAGTGACGATTCTTCCGCCAATCCGCGCTCGTCAGCCTGTAGAACACATGCCTTTTCAGCTCCGGGTGGCTGTCGGGAATGCTGGGGTGGTCGAAGTTGGCCGAGAGATCGGCGGTCATGCCGAGGCGCTTCATGACGGCAGTGGAGCGGCGGTTGTTCTCGACCGCGAAGGAGACGATCTCGCCAAGGCCGAGTTTTTCGAAGCCGTAGGCCAGCCATGCCTCGGCAGCTTCCGTGACATAACCCTTGCCCCAGAATTCGGGCGCCAGCCGCCAGCCGACCTCAACGGTGCCGGCGGGAAGGAACGGCAGATGGTCCGTCCCGGTGATGCCGGCAAAGCCGATGCATTGGCCTGATGCGGCGATCTCGCAGGCGGCAAAGCCATAGCCGTCCCGATCGATGATGGCCCGCAGTTCGTCCATCTTGGCGTCTGCTGCGGCGCGGCCGCGACGGAAGGGGAAGAACTCCATCACGCGTTCATCGGAATTGATGCGGCGGAACAGCTCCCGGTCGCGATCCTCCCGGTTGCGCAGGATTAGGCGCTCGGTGCGCATTGGTGTCATTGGACGAACTCTTCCTGCCCGTAGCCTTGCAGATAGAGCAATGCGGTCAGGTCGCCATGGTCGATGCGAACCTTTGCCTGTGCAGCCACCATCGGTTTGGCATGCAGCGCAACACCGGTGCCGGCAAGGCGGATCATGTCGAGATCGTTGGCCCCGTCGCCGACAGCAATGGCATCGGCCGGGGTGAGGCCGAGACGCGCCGTGATCTCGATCAGCGCCTCGGCCTTGGCGGCGCGGCCGAGGATCGGCTCGCCGACCAACCCGGCAAAGAGGCCATCCTGTTCGAGCAGGCGGTTGGCGCGGTTTTCATGGAAGCCGAGCATGGCGGCGATGCGTGAGGTGAAGACCTCGAAGCCGCCCGAGACTAGCGCGGTCCAGGCGCCGTTGGCCCGCATCGTCTGCACCAGCGCGCGACCGCCGGAGGCCAATGTCAACCGGTTGGCAACGATCAGATCGACCACGGCCGCATCGAGCCCCTTGAGCAACGCCACGCGCTCGCGCAGGGCGGGCTCGAAGGCGATCTCGCCATTCATCGATCGTGCCGTGATCGCCGCGACGTGCTCCTTGACGCCGATCTCGTCGGCCAGCTCATCGATGCATTCCTGGTCGATCATGGTCGAATCCATGTCGGCGATGAGGATCTTCTTGCGGCGCGTTGCCGACTGCTGGACGATCACGTCGATCGGCTCGGCGGCCAGCGCCGCGCGCAGATTGGCGGCCGCCTCGTCGGCTTGTGCATTCGCTGGCAGTGCGAGATCGCAGGCAATGTCTTCGGCCATCCAGCGAACAGTGCTTGCGCCCACCGACCGTGAGGCCATATTCGCAAGCGATGGCGACAAGGCACGATCGGCGGGATGGGAAACAAGCGTGGCGATAAGCGGCATCGATAATTCCGGTGCGGATGCGGGCGAAGGCCGCGTGAAGAATGCGATCCTGATAGCCGGGCCGACCGCCAGCGGCAAGTCGGCGCTGGCGCTCGACCTGGCCGAACGTATAGGCGGCGTAATCGTCAACACCGATTCCATGCAAGCCTATTCGGTTCTCGACGTGTTGACTGCCCGGCCGGAGGCGGCGGACCTCGCTCGGGCACCGCATTATCTCTATGGGCATGTCCATCCCGGCACCGCCTACTCGACCGGGGCGTGGCTGCGCGACGTGACGAGGCTGATCGAAGACGGCGCGCTCTCGCGGCGACCGATCTTCGTCGGCGGCACCGGCCTTTACTTTCGCGCCTTGGCCGAGGGCATTTCGGAAATGCCCGACATTCCGCGGCAGGTACGCGACCGTTGGCGCTACGAGTTGAAGGAGCAAGGCGCCGTCAAACTGCATGGCATCCTGATGCGCGAGGATTCCAGAGCAGCCATGCAGTTGAAGCCCACGGACAGCCAGCGCATCGTGCGGGCGCTCGAAGTGCTCGACGCATCCGGCCGCTCGATCCTGGACTGGCAGGCCGCGCGGGGCCGGCCGCTCATCGACAGACAGACGGCCCGCTTCTTCGTCATCGAGCCGGACCGGGCCGCGCTGGTCGGACGCATCGAAAGGCGTTTCGACCAGATGCTGGCCAAGGGCGCACTGGACGAAGTCAAGCAACTCGCATCGCTTCGTCTCGATCCGCAATTGCCGGCGATGAAGGCGATCGGCGTTCGCGAACTGCAAGCGGCGATGGCCGGACAATCGGGTTTTCCCGAGGCGATTGAGCGCGCCAAGATCGCAACCAGGCAATATGCCAAGCGGCAGACGACCTGGTTTCGGCACCAGCTAGGACCGGAATGGCAAAGATTGCATCCTGGTGACGATATCGAAACCACGATCCAAACGCTTGTTGCTAATGCAACCTAGAAAGCCTTTCCTTCACGGAAAGGTTCTCGTTGTGGTTGTCCAAATTAACCCTCCGTAAGGCCCGCCATGCCATAAGGTCGATGGGCATTTTTCCATCGGGGAGCAGATGCGTTTCCACAAGGCGGAATCGGCGTTTTTCGTCTTTATCTTCGTGATCCTGGCCGCCGGCCTGGTGACGCTGCATGCCTATGGACTGCTACAGTCCTTTGCCACCGAACTGCACACGGCCTCCGGCCTGGACAAGGTCATCTACCTCAACAAGCTGCTTTTCGCGACGGGCGTGCTGCTCGCGACCGCGCTGTTCTTCGGCATCTTCTTCATCTACCCGCTGATCCGCAGGCAGGCGACGGAGGAAGACAAGCTGCGGGCCATGACCGTGTCACTGAGCGCCCGCTCCGAGACGTTCGAACATGCGGCGCTGACAGATAGCCTGACCGGCATGCAGAACCGGCGCTATTTCGACGACGCGCTGAAGGAATATCTCGAGGAGTTCAAGCGCATCGAGAAACCCGTCGGGCTGATGATCCTCGACCTTGATCATTTCAAGCAGGTCAACGATACACATGGCCACGACGTTGGCGACGAGGTACTCAAGGCCGTCGCCAGCTGTCTCAAGGACATGACGCGCTACCATGACGTGGTGGCGCGATTGGGTGGCGAGGAATTCGCCGTGGTCACGCCCAACATGGAGGCGGAATTGTTGTCGAAATTCGCCGAGCGTATCCGCAAGGCGATCGCCAACATGTCGGTTCTTTCGGGCAATGTCCGGCTCAAGATCACCACCAGCGTCGGCCTTGCCGTCTGGGACCGCAAGGAGACGGCGGAAGAATTCTATCGCCGCGCCGACCGCCAGCTCTACGAGGCCAAGAGGCAAGGCCGCAACCGCGTCTGCGCCTGAAATCCCGAAGAAGAATTCACGAGGCCGGTTGCCTGACGCGGCTTTTTCGACTTCCGGTGCTCACGGACTGAATGTCCGCTCCGCTCCGGCTTCTCGAAACCACGCCATTCAATCCGGCCTGATGAATTCCCTTTCGGGATTTGACCAAGCTGGTTCGATGATGTGAAGCCTTTGGAGCTTGTGTGCGGCTTCCCGGCCGGTCGTCAGAGAGCTTGCAGGCTCAATCGTTCTGGGGGCGCATGCCGAAGGTGGCGGGCTTTAGGCCGTAGCGCATGTCGAAATCATCGTCCGATTGCACGCGTGCGGCCGGCGGCTTGCGGTAGTCGGGATCGCCGGCCTGGCGGCCAGAATCGACCACTTCGGCAAAGGCCATCGCCTGCTGCTGCGGCTTTGGAACGTTGCGAAGCCGTTCCACGATCGTCACCAGATCGACATCGTCGCCGGTTTTCGACGACATGGCTTGTTCGCGCTTTGCCGTGCCGGGGATCAGTTCAGCCGGCAGTCTCTCGAACTTCAGCCGCATCGTCGTCGCCACGCCTTCCCCGAAGGCGATCGCTTCGCGCTGGCCCATGGACGACAGGAAAGCAAGCGTGGAGGCGGACGAGTCGGCGATGGCCGAGCGGATGATCGCCTGGTCCTGCTCATTGGCGAGCCGCATGGCGAAGAAGGTCGAGCACTGCGACAGGATGGTCGGGTCGAGTTCGCCCGGGCGCTGGGTGACGACGCCGAGATAGCAGCCATATTTGCGGCCTTCCTTGGCAATGCGCGACAGCGCGTGCCTTGTCGGCGCGAAGCCGAGGCGCGCATCGGCCGGCATGTAGCGATGCGCTTCTTCGCACAGCAATAGGAGCTGCAGCTTGCCCTCGCTCCACAGCGCAAGGTCGAACGCCAGGCGCGCCAGCACCGAACAGACGGAATTGACCACTTCGGACGGCATGCCGGCCATTTCGAAACAGGTCACAGGGCGGCCGTTATGCGGCACGCGGAAGATGTTGCCGATCGTCTCGTGGATGGTGTCCTCGATCAGGCGCGAGTTGAACATGAAACGGTAGCGCGGATCGGCTGCCGCCGATTCGATGCGCGTCTTCAGCGATTTGAGCGTCGGGCGCTCGTTCTTGCTTTCGAGCATGCCCATGCGCTCGTCAATCTGCTTGAGCAGATCGGCAATGCGGTAGGGCACTGGCGTATCGGCGGTCAGCGCATCGCTGCCGCGCCTGAGATAGGCGCCGGAATTGGGGTTGCGATAGAGGTTTTTGGCGAGCGGAATGAGGTCGCGCAGCGCATCGATCTCGTCGGGCACGGTCTCGCGGCCGCGAAACAGAACCTCGGCGAATTCCTCGAGCCGGAACATCCAGAACGGAAGGTCGAGCGTCTTGGAATCGACCTTGACGCAATATTCGGGCAGCGACGCGGCGAATTCGTTGTGCGGATCGAGGATCAGGATGCGCAGATCCGGCCGCGCCGCGATCGATTTGCGCAGCAGCAGCGAGACGGCGGTGGACTTGCCGACACCGGTGGTGCCGACAATGGCAAAGTGGCGCGCCAGCGTGTCGTCGATGGCGATGTTGGCGGCGATCGCCTCGTCCTGCGACAGCGAGCCGATGGTGATCGAATGACGCCCGGCCAGATCGTAGACGGCCTGCAGGTCACGGCTGCGGATGCGGTGCGCGATGGCGCCGATATGGGGATAGGTGGTGATGCCGCGGTCGAAGATCGGCTTGGAGCCGGGCTCGGCGCCGTCGCGCACTTCGCCGATCAGCTCGATGCTGACCTCGATGGCGTTCTGGCCTTCGCTGTTCCAGGCGCGATCCGACTTGCCGATCGCATAGACCAGGCCGACGGTGCGCGTGGTGCCGAGATTGACCGAGATCATCTTGCCGACCGTCCACAGGCCGGTCACCGCGCCGTCGACGTCGTCCGCAAAGGCGCTGATGGTGGCGCGCGCACCGTCGCATTGCACGACATTGCCCAGGATGCGCCTGTCGTTCTGTTCGGCGTTGCGGCGCTCCTGCGATGTCGGTTCTCCGACCGAGGCTTCGCGTTCGACATACATGGACAGGCCAATCCCCATTTTCCGTCACGTCGAAGCCTACAGGAACGGGGTTAAGGTCGAGTGTGGCCGGATGGTGTAGGGAGGATTAAGAAGCCGGCGAAAATTGTCGCGACAAGGCTCTTTTCCAGTTATTAGTTTTCGCTATAATAGACGAATGGATGATATAGCGAACGACATCTCCTCGACAATCGGCAGGCGGATACACGCCGAGAGGACGATACGGGACTGGTCCCTGGCCGAACTCGCCGAGCGCTCCGGCGTCTCCAAAGCCATGCTGAGCACGATCGAGCGTGGCATAACCAGCCCGACGGCAGCGCTCCTGGTGCGGATCGCCGCCGCCTTCGGCATGACGCTGTCGACCCTTATCGCACGCGCGGAATTGCAGGGTGGGGGCTTGCTGCGGGCGAGCGACCAGCCCGTTTGGCGGGATCCCGACACCGGCTATGTCAGGCGGCATCTTTCGCCGGCCGGCGACATGCCGCTCGAACTGATCAGGGTTCATCTGCCGGCGGGCGCCAAGGTCAGCCTGCCCGCGGCATCCTACGCCTTCATCAAACAGCAGATATGGCTGATCTCCGGACGGCTGGAATTCACCGAGGGCGATCTGGTGCACAGGCTCGAGCCCGGCGACTGTCTGGCGCTCGGCGCGCCGTCGGACTGCACCTTCCATGCACTCGAGGCGGGCGCCGACTATCTCGTCGCGCTGGTCAGGGCCTGACATCATGCCGAGACGTCCAAAGCGCTCCCACAATGGGGGACCGCCGCTCGACGACTACAAGGGGCCGCCATGGGGCAAGGGCGATCCTTATATTTTCCTGGCCTGGCAGGCCGCGCATGCCAAGGCGTGGAAAGCACCGAGCCGCGACGTCATGCTGATGCGCGTGGACAAGGCGGAACGGCTGGGACTTACCTATGAGGAATACACGCTCGAACTCCTCGAACGCGGACGCCACCTTCAGGAAGAGGACACCGAACGCATCGCCGCGATCAAGGCGGCGCGCAAGGGAAAGCGATTCAGCGCTTTCGATTGACGCCAGTTCGACCGTATCGATCCTTCCATCTCAGCCAGGCAGAACGAGCATGCATTCCATCGAGATCAGAATGTTGACGCAGGACGCGCGGACACAGGCGTTGCTTGGCGATCTTCTGGTCGAAACGGTTGCCGCGGGCGGGTCGGTGAGCTTCATGCATCCGCTGGCGCCGGAAACCGCCCGCAGGTTCTGGGACACGTCGCTGACGGCGGCCGCAAGAGGCGAGCGGGTGGTGCTTGGCGCGTGGGAGGCGGACACGCTGGTCGGCACGGTCACGCTGCTGCTCGACTGTCCGCCCAACCAGCCGCACCGGGCCGAAATCGCCAAGCTGATGACGCGCCTCGATCGTCGAGGCAAAGGCGTGGCGACCCGCCTGATGCTAGCGGCCGAGGCCCTTGCGGTGGAGAGGGGCCGCACGCTTCTGGTTCTGGATACGGCGACCGAAGAGGGGGCGTCCGGGCTCTATGAGAGGCTGGGCTTCACGCTGACCGGGGAAATACCGGACTATGCATTGAAGCCCCATGGCGGGCTGACCGGCACGCTCATCTACTGGAAGCGCATCGGCCGGTGAACGTCATGTCGGAGATGGCTCGCCGAGGCGCGACAGCAGCCATTGGCGGAAATCCTGCTCGGCACCGGTCAGTCGCGCGATCGGTGCCTTGGTCAGAAAATGCCCCGATGTGCTCGGGAGCTCGAAATCGGAAAGCCTGGCCAGGGCCTTGCTTTCGAGTGCCGCGTCAATCAGCGGCCGCGAGCCCAGAAGCACGCCCGCGCCGGCTCGCGCAGCCTCCATCGCAGCCACGAAGCTGTCGAAGCGATGCGAGCGCCTGGGGTGACCGGCCAATCCCGCCGCGGCGAACCATTCCGCCCACATCTCGCGCGCACCGGCGACCAGGAGCAGCGGCAGGGATGTCCAGTCGGCATCACTGGCCAAGGCCGGGGCGGCCACCGGCACAAGCCGCTCGGCGGTCAGCCTGTCGGCCAGGCGTCCGGGAAAGGATCCGTTGCCGAAACGGATGTCCAGCGCTGAGCCCGGCAGGTCATAGTCGGTCGGGCGATGGATCGTCACCAGGTCGACATGGATGCGCGGCAGCGCCTTGGCAAGGTCGGGCAGCTTCGGAACGAGCACCAGCAAAGCGAAAGAGATCGGCGCCCGCAAGGTGACGGTCTCGACGGCGCGGGGCTCGAACAGTTCCGCCGTGCTGCTGCCGATGGTGGCGAAGGCTGATTGGATGTGGGGCAAGTAGGCGGCGCCCTCCGGCAACAGTGCGACGCCCCGCGCCAGCCGTGAGAACAGACGCGTCTTCAGCCGATCCTCGAGGAGCCGGACATGCTGACTGACGGCCGCCTGGGTCAGGCCGAGTTCGGCGGCGGCCGCCGTAAAATTCGAAAGCCGCGCCGCTGCCTCGAAGCTGCGCAGCCAGTCGAGTGGGGGCAAGGTGGGGATGGTTCTCGCAGGCATTACGATTTTGCAGCCATTGACCGAAAAATGATAATTTCAATTATACCTTTCGCTCGATCAACATGCAATCGAGGCCCCGCTGAGCGGACTGCGGGGCGCAATGGACAGGAACATCTCCATGTTGACCGATGCGCTGATAGGCGACGCAGGAAGAATGATCGAACTGGGCTGGAAGGACGGGACGCGCTGCCGGTTCCATGCCATGTGGCTTCGCGACAACGCACTCGACGACAAGACACGCAGCGCCGGCAACGGCCAGCGACTGATCACCATCCTAGATATTCCAGCCGAGACGCGGATCGGTGCCGCTTCGATCAAGGGCAATGCCGTGGAGATCAGATTCGTGCCCGAGAAGAAGACGGTCAGCTTTCCCGAGGCGTGGCTTCGAGCCAATGCCTATGATCGCGCCGAGGCCCGTCAGTCCGGATGGACCGCCGACGCGGTGCAGCGCTGGACAAGGGCGACGATGCAGAATTCGGTGCCGCGCGCCGGTTATCCGAAGGCAAGCCGCAGCCGCAGTGTGCTGCGGGAATGGCTCTTGGCGGTGAGGGTCTACGGTTTTGCAGTGATGGACGGACTGCCGGCCGAATCCGGCGCTCTGTGCAAGGTCTCCGACCTGTTCGGCTACATCAGGGAGACCAATTACGGGCGCTGGTTCGAAGTGCGCGCCGAGGTCAATCCGAACAATCTGGCCTACACCAATCTCGGCCTCCAGGCGCACACCGACAATCCTTATCGCGACCCGGTGCCGACGCTGCAGATCCTGTCCTGTATCGAGAACACGGTGGAGGGTGGTGAGTCCAGCGTGGTCGACGGGTTCGCCGTGGCGGCCGCCTTGCAGGCCGAGAATCCCGAAGGCTTCCGACTCCTGAGTTCGCATCCTGCCCGTTTCGAATATGCCGGATCGTCCGGCGTGCGGCTGCAGGCGAAGCGGCCTATGATCGAACTCGGGCCGGACGGCGAACTGATCTGCATCCGCTTCAACAACCGCTCGCTGGCGCCGACCATCGACGTGCCTTTCGCCGAGATGGATGCCTACTACGCCGCCTATCGCCGCTTTGCGGAGTTGATCGAGGATCCGGCTTTCGAAGTAACGTTCAAGCTTGAGCCGGGGCAGGCCTTCATCGTCGACAACACCCGCGTCATGCATGCGCGCAAGGCGTTTTCGGGAACCGGGAAACGCTGGCTGCAGGGCTGTTATGCCGACAAGGACGGCCTGCTGTCGACGTTGGCGGCGATCGAGCACGGTTTCAAGGAGGCGGCGGAATGAACGCACATGATCTGAACGCCGGCAACATCGTCGAATTCATCGCCGATATCTTCGAGCGCCGGGGAGCCGAATCCTATCTCGGCGAGCCGGTGACGATGTCCGAGCATATGCTGCAGGGCGCCTGGCTCGCAGAGCAGGATGGTGCGCCGGAAGAACTGGTGGCAGCAGCCCTGCTGCACGATATCGGCCACTACACCAGCGAGTTCGGTACCTATTCGCCCGATGACGTCGAGGACAAGCACCATGACGAGGCCGGCGGCGAGGTGCTGGCGCCGTTCTTCCCGCCGGTCATCGTCGAATGCGTCAGGCTGCATGTCTCGGCCAAGCGCTATCTCTGCGCCACCGACCCGACCTATTTCGACAAGCTGTCGCCGGCTTCGGTTCATACGCTGTCGTTGCAGGGCGGGCCGATGAGCCCGGACGAGGTGGCCGGGTTCCGCAAGAACCCGTTTCACGAAGAGGCGGTGCGCGTCCGCATCTGGGACGAGGGCGGCAAGGTCGCCGACATGAGGACGCGCACGTTTCGCGACTATGTGCCGTTGCTAGAACGCGTGGTGGCGCGGTTCGCGGCCGACCAGGCGGCGTAGCCGATCGCACCGATCAGGAAAGGGAGGCGCGGTCCAAAACCGCGCCTCCCTCGGTTTTTCGCCACGATCTGGCTTATCCCTTGTGGTGAACCTGCTGCAGCCCATAGACGGGCGTCGCAATGCCTTCCTGCCTGGCCTTCAACTGCAGCGACAGGAACTGCGAATAATGGCGCGACTGGTGCAGGTTACCGCCATGGAACCAGAGCGCCTCCTGCTGCGTCGGCTTCCACATGTTGCGCTGCTCACCTTCCCATGGGCCGGGATCCTTGGTGGTGTTCGAGCCGAGTCCCCAGCATTTGCCGACCTTGTCGGCAACCTCCTTTGAGATCAGCTCCGCCGCCCAGCCATTCAT
This sequence comes from Mesorhizobium sp. B2-8-1, assembly GCF_006440955.1. NCBI lineage: Bacteria > Pseudomonadati > Pseudomonadota > Alphaproteobacteria > Hyphomicrobiales > Phyllobacteriaceae > Mesorhizobium > Mesorhizobium sp. B2-8-1. Next base: position 174,212 of record NZ_VFTX01000006.1, read on the forward strand.
CGAGCCGTATCCGGTGGCGTAGACGATGACGTCCGCCGGCAGTTCGGTGCCATCGCTGAGCAGGATGGAATGTTCTTTGATCTCGGCCACATCGACGCCGCTCTTGAGCTTGATGGCGCCATCGATGATCAGCTGCGAAGCGCCGATATCGATGTAGTAGCCGGAGCCACGCCTGAGATATTTCATGAACAGGCCGGAGCCGTCGTCGCCCCAGTCGAGCATGAACCCCGCCTTTTCCAGGCCCTTGTAGAACGCCGCGTCGCGCTCCTTCATCTTCTCATAAAGCGGAATCTGGAACTCGTGCAGGATCTTGTAGGGCAGGGAGGCGAAGATGAGGTCGGCCTTGGCGGTGGTCATACCGTTCTGCACCGCCTGCTCCGAGTAGAGCGCGCCAAGCCCGATATCCATCAGCGTGTCGGATCTGACGATGTGGGTGGTCGATCGCTGCACCATGGTGACGTCGACGCCGGCTTCCCACAGTGCTGCGCAAATGTCGTGCGCGGAATTGTTCGAGCCGATGACGACAACCTTCTTGCCGGCATATTGGTCGGGGCCGGGGTGCTTGGAGGAGTGGTGCTGATCGCCCTTGAAATTCTCCATGCCCTTGAACTTCGGCAGATTGGGACGGCCGGACATGCCGGTGGCCAACACCAGCTGCTTCGGCTTCAGCGTGATGTCCTTGCCGTCGCGGTGGACGACAACTGTCCATTCCTTCTTCTCCTCGTCGTAGGAAGCGCTCTTGGCCTCGGTTGAGGACCAGTAATTCAGCTCCATCACCTTGGTGTACATTTCCAGCCAGTCGCCGATCTTGTCCTTGGGCGAGAAAACCGGCCAGTTCCGGGGAAAATCGATGTAGGGCAAATGGTCATACCAGACCGGGTCGTGCAGGCAGAGCGACTTGTAGCGCTTGCGCCAACTGTCGCCGGCACGTTCATTCTTCTCGATGATGATCGTCGGCACGCCGAGCTGGCGGAGCCGCGCGCCAAGCGCGATGCCGCCCTGGCCGCCGCCGATGATGACCGTATAGGGCTGCGTCTTGAAGCCAAGCTCGGCCGCTTCCTTCTCGCGCTCTTCCTTCCAGGTCGGGCGGTTCCTGCCGGAGCCGTGCTTGGCGCCCATGGGCCGGGCGAAGCCGGCCGGCTCTTCATAGCCTTTCAGCTCGACCATTGTGGTCAGCAGCGTCCAGATCTTGCCGTCCTTCAACCTGATATGGCCGAAGCCGCGCGCCACATTCGTCTCGAAGCTGATCCAGCCGTCGATCACCCCGTTCGCCTCGGTCGCGTCCTCGCCCCTGGCGATGGCGAAATGTGATGGCTTCGTCTTCGATAGCTGGCTTTCCAGCATGTCACGCACCTGATCGCGGCCTTCCATGGTCTTGATATTCCAGGTGAAGGTGACGAGGTCGCGCCAATAACAATCTTCCTGGAAGCATTCGACCGCCTTGTCGACGTCGCCGGCGGCAAGGGCCGCGCCAAATCGTTCGAGAAGGTCGGAAAGCTTCCTGTTCGGGGCCTTGTCGAGCATCAGTTTCCTCCGCGTTTTTGTTGATCGGCCTCGTTGCGAGCTGCCTTTGCCGAGCTTGGGGTCCGGCCTCGGGCAGTATCGCGGCAAACCATGGGCCGCGTCACGTCGCCAAATAGTTCGGCTTGTTTTCAAGGGTTTGACCAGCGACCCGACGTCGAGCCGGGTCTAAATGACGGCGTGCGCGTGCTTCGTGCCATGCACCGGGCAAGCCGGCATGAAAGCGGAATCGACCCCATTGACGAACGGCTGCTTTCACCCTTATGGTTCGCCACCATGAAAAAGGCACTCATTCTCGTAGGAAGGCGCGTGGGCAAGGCGGTGTAACCGCCGGGCGAAAACCTCCCATGCGCAACACACAGGCTCCCTCGGGGGCCTTTTTTATTGCCTGAAACACGACTAAACGACCAGCAAATCGCCAGATGGCGGACAGTACGGGACCAAACCGATGAGCAACGGACAGAGCGAGCGGCGCGAAATGACTGGCGCCGAAATGGTGGTGCAGGCGCTGAAGGATAATGGCGTCAAGCATGTCTTCGGTTATCCGGGCGGCGCGGTTCTCCCGATCTATGACGAGATCTTCCAGCAGGACGACGTCGAGCACATCCTGGTGAGGCACGAGCAGGGCGCCGGCCACGCGGCCGAGGGCTATGCGCGCTCGACCGGCAAGGCAGGCGTCATGCTGGTGACATCGGGTCCGGGCGCGACCAACGCGGTGACGCCTTTGCAGGACGCGCTGATGGATTCGATCCCGCTGGTGTGCCTGACCGGGCAGGTGCCGACCTCGCTGATCGGTTCGGACGCTTTCCAGGAGTGCGACACGGTCGGCATCACGCGCCCCTGCACCAAGCACAATTGGCTGGTGAAGGACGTCAACGAGCTTGCCGCAACCATTCATGAGGCCTTCCATGTCGCCACCACCGGCCGTCCCGGTCCTGTCGTGGTCGACATCCCGAAGGACGTGCAGTTCGCCAAGGGTTTTTATGTTTCTCCGCAAACCGCGCCGCGCACCAGCTATCAGCCGAAGGTGCAGGGCGACCTGGAGAAGGTCAAGGCGGCGGTCGAACTGCTGGCCGGTGCCAGGAAGCCGATCATCTACAGCGGCGGCGGCGTCATCAACTCCGGTCCGGAAGCGAGCCATCTGCTGCGCGAACTGGTCGACCTCACCGGTTTCCCGATCACCTCGACGTTGATGGGGCTCGGCGCCTATCCGGCATCGGGCAAGAACTGGCTCGGCATGCTCGGCATGCACGGCACCTACGAAGCCAACATGGCCATGCATGATTGCGACGTGATGATCTGCATCGGTGCGCGCTTCGACGACCGCATCACCGGCCGGCTCAACGCGTTCTCGCCGAACTCGAAGAAGATCCATATCGACATCGATCCGTCCTCGATCAACAAAAACGTCCACACCGACGTGCCCATTATCGGCGATGTCGGCCGGGTTCTGGAGGATCTCGTGCGGCTGTGGCGGGCAACCGCCAAGGCCGACAAGAAGGCGCTCTATCCCTGGTGGGAGCAGATCGCCAAATGGCGTGCGCGCGATTCGCTCGCCTACAAGATGAACAACGACGTGATCATGCCGCAATATGCCATCCAGCGGCTCTATGCCCTGACCAAGGACATGGACACCTACATCACGACGGAGGTCGGCCAGCACCAGATGTGGGCGGCGCAGCACTACCATTTCGAGAAGCCGAACCGCTGGATGACGTCCGGGGGGCTCGGCACGATGGGTTACGGCCTGCCGGCGGCACTCGGCGTGCAGATCGCGCATCCGAACGCGCTGGTCGTCGATATCGCCGGCGACGCTTCGGTGCAGATGACGATGCAAGAGATGAGTGCCGCGGTGCAGTTCGACGCGCCGATCAAAATCTTCATTCTCAACAACCAGTATATGGGCATGGTGCGGCAGTGGCAGCAGCTGCTGCACGGCAACCGGCTGTCGCATTCCTACACCGAAGCCATGCCTGATTTCGTCAAGCTGGCCGAAGCCTATGGCGGCCACGGTATTCGCTGCGACAAGCCGGACGAGCTGGACGATGCCATCAAGGAGATGATCTCGGTCAGGAAGCCGGTGCTGTTCGACTGCCGCGTGGCGACGCTCGCCAACTGCTTCCCGATGATCCCGTCGGGCAAGGCGCACAATGAGATGCTCTTGCCGGACGAGGCGACGGACGAAGCGGTGGCCAACGCCATCGACGCCAAGGGCAGGGAACTGGTTTAGCAGCGGACAGAGGCAGGGCTGTCGCGAGAAGCCGTGCGTAAACAGAGATTAGATCCAAGAGTTTGAAGTCGAGATTCACATCATGAACGCACAGCTACAACCGACCGGCTCCGCCTATTTCATCGCCAAGGAAACGGAAAAGCCCGAGAACCACACGCTTTCAGTGCTGGTCGACAACGAGCCGGGCGTGCTTGCCCGGGTCATCGGCCTATTTTCCGGGCGCGGCTACAACATCGAGAGCCTGACAGTCTCGGAAACCGAGCATGAGAAACATCTGTCGCGCATCACCATCGTGACGCGCGGCACGCCGCATGTGCTGGAGCAGATCAAGCACCAGCTCGAGCGCATCGTGCCGGTCCACCGCGTCGTCGACCTCACCGTGCGCTCGCAGGAGTTCGGCCAGGAGCGGCCGCTGGAGCGGGAACTGGCGCTGGTCAAGGTCGCCGGCACCGGCGAGGCCCGCGTCGAGGCGCTGCGCCTGGCGGATGCCTTCCGCGCCAGCGTCATCGACGCCAACACCGAGCATTTCATCTTCGAGATCACCGGCAAGGGCTCCAAGCTCGACCAGTTCATCGCCATCATGAAGCCGCTCGGCCTGGTAGAGATCTGCCGCACCGGCGTGGCGGCGATGAACCGTGGCCCGCAGGGGATGTAGCACCGGTAAGTTTCTCCACAGTGTGACGACGGGATCGGCCACCGGCCGAGGGTGGCCTTTGTGCGGTCGTTGGAAGTGACAATAATACTGGCTTATCTGGGAGGATATCATGTCGCTCGACGCATTCCTCGCCTTGCTTGTCTACGCCTTCGTGACCTCGATCACGCCCGGGCCTAACAATCTGATGCTGCTCGCCTCAGGTGTGAATTTCGGCCTGGTGAGGAGCGTGCCGCATATGTTCGGCATCAGCATCGGGTTTCTTGTCTTGCTGCTGGCGGTCGGCCTTGGTCTTGGCGCCGTGCTGACGGCGTTCCCGGCGCTGCACACCGCGCTCAAGATCGCCGGCGCCGCCTATCTGCTCTACCTTGCCTGGAAAATCGCCATGTCACGCTCGCTCAGCGGCAAAGGCGAGACGAAGGCGCGGCCGATGCGTTTCATCGAGGCGGCGGCGTTCCAGTGGGTCAATGCCAAGGCCTGGGTGATGGCGATCACCGCCATGGCCGTCTACTCCAATCCGGAGCATCCGTTCCTGTCGGTGGCGCTGATCTCGGTGGCCTTCACCATCGTCAACCTGCCGAGTGTTTCAGTGTGGGCGGGATTCGGCACGGCGCTGCGCGGTTTCCTGTCCGATCCCGTGCGGCTGAAATGGTTCAACATCGCCATGGGCGTGTTGCTGGCCGCGACGCTTTGGCCGATGCTGCGGTAAGCTGTCCAGGCTCGCGATCATAGTGGGCTGCCCATCCATTGTGCAGTGCACATTAAATCTTCGTAATGCCGTGTTTTGGCCCTTTTCCGCCAAAGCCCTGTCCTATCTATTCAGCGAAATCGCGGCAGGCAGTCGTGATTTGAGCTAGAATACGACCACCTGGCTATGGCGTGTCGGACGGAGAGGGTCTTTTGTCGATGCGTGGAAAAGTCATTCTTTCATTGCTTGCGGTCGCCTGCGCAGGCGCGGCTTGGCTCTATCTGTCTCCCGACACGCTGAGCAGGGCCCGGCAGATCATCGGTGTAAATCAGGTCGCGTCGGACAAGCCGACGCCGGATAGGCAGGATCCGCAGGCAGGGGCCAAGCAGGCGGCCGGCGGCACTGGCGCCCGTTCGGCCTCGATCATCTCGGCCACGGCAACGACGGCCGATTTCCCGGTCCGGCGCTACGCCATCGGCTTCGTCTCCTCTCCCGCCGTGGTCAGCATCAACGCGCGCGTGTCCAGCCAGATCGTGTCGATCGACGTCAAGGACGGGCAGATGGTGAAAACCGGCGATCTCCTGTTTTCGCTGGATGACCGTGCCTTGAAGGCGCAGCTCGCCAAGGATCAGGCGACGCTCGCCAAGGATCAGGCGCTGCTTGCCAGTTCGAATTCCGATCTTCAGCGCGCCAAGGATCTTGTCGCCAAGCAGGCCGGTACGCAGCAGACCTACGACCAGGCCGTTGCCGCGCAGAAGGCGGCGGCAGCGACTGTCGATGCCGACAAGGCGACAATCGATGCAGACAATGTCCAGCTTGGCTTTGCCAGGATCACCGCGCCGATTTCCGGCAGGCTTGGCGCGGTCAACGTTGCCGTGGGCGATCTCGTGACCACGAGCAATGGCAGCAGCAGCACCTCGACCCCGCTCGTCACCATCACCCAGATGGATCCGCTGCAGGTGAACTTCAACCTGCCCGAAAGCAATCTTGCGCTGCTGCACAAGGCACTGGCAAAGCCACAGCAAGGGGCAGTGACCCTGACCCAGGACGGCGACCCGACACCCATTGGCAAGGGCACGCTCGATTTCGTCGATTCCAGCGTCGATACCGCTTCCGGCACCATCGCAACGCGAGCCAGCATACCCAACGCCGATCTGTCGCTGTGGCCGGGCCAATATGTGAATGTCGTGCTCGACGCCGGCATCATGCCGCAGATGACGTCCGTCCCCACGGTCGCGGTGCAGCCCAGCCAGAAGGGGCCGTTCGTCTATGTGGTCAAGCCTGACAACACAGTCGAAATGCGGCCGGTGCAAGTGGCGCTGACCGTGGGTCAGAGCGCCGCCATCAGCGATGGCCTGAAAAGCGGCGAGAAGGTTGTTATCGAAGGCCAGACGCGACTGAAGAACGGGGCTGCCGTGCACGAAGGCAAGGCATCCGCCGGATCCGGCGACCAGGCAGCACCCAAGATCGCGCAAGCGGACAAGGCCGGCGAGGCGGCCCAATGATCTCCGAGTTCTGCATTCGCAGGCCTGTCGCCACCCTCCTGATGTCGTTCGCCCTCGTTCTGGGCGGGCTGTTCGCCTACAAGTTCCTCCCGGTGGCGGCGCTGCCCAGTGCCGAATTCCCTGTCGTCAACGTCTCGGCTCAGCTACCCGGAGCCTCGCCGGAAACGATGGCAACGTCGGTGGCGACGCCGCTGATCAAGCAATTCGCCACCATTGCCGGAATCGATTCGATCTCGACCACCAACTCGCTCGGCCAGACCTCGATCGCCATCCAGTTCGTGCTCAACCGCGACATCGATGCCGCGGCCGCGGACGTGCAGGCAGCGATCGCGCGCACGCAAAGATCGCTGCCGCCGCAGATGACCTCGCCGCCGAGCTATCGCAAGGTCAATCCGGCCGACGCGCCGATCCTTTTGATGTCGCTGGTCAGCGATACGGTTCCGCTGACCGATCTCGATGCTTTCGCCGAAAACGTCATCTCGCCGTCGCTGTCGACCATCGACGGCGTGGCGCAGGTCTCCATCTTCGGCCAGCAGAAATATGCGGTCCGCATCCAGATCGACCCGACCGCGCTTGCCGCGCGCGGCATTTCGATCGACCAGCTGCAGGCGGCGATCGCATCCGCCAACTCCAATACCCCGCTGGGCGTTCTGAAGAACAACAAACAGCAGCTGACGATCACGGCCAATACGCAGCTGACCGACGCCGCCGGATTCTCCAACCTCATCATCGCCACCAAGAACGGTCATCCGGTGCGGCTGGGCGAGGTGACACGCGTCGTCGATTCGGTGCAGACCACGACGACTGCGAGCTGGTATGACGGCACGCGCGCGATCATCATGGCGGTGCAGCGCCAGCCCGACGCCAACACTGTCGACGTCGTCGACAAGGTCAAGGCGATGCTGCCGTCCTTCCAGGACCAGATGCCGGCCGCCGCCCAGATCAAACTGCTCAACGACCGTTCGACCTCGATCCGCCAGGCCGTGGACGACGTGCAGTTCACGCTGCTGTTGACCATCGCACTGGTGGTCATGGTGATCTTCGTGTTCCTGCGCCGCGTTACGGCGACCATCATCCCGGCCGTGGCGGTGCCGATCTCGTTGATCGCCACGCTCGGCGCGATGTTCCTGTTCGGCTTTTCCATCGACAACATCTCACTGATGGGCCTGACGCTCGCGGTCGGCCTCGTCGTCGACGATGCCATCGTGATGCTGGAAAACATCTTCCGCCATATGGAGGAGGATGGGTTGTCGGCGTTCGATGCTTCGCTGAAGGGCGCGCGCGAAATCGGCTTCACCATCATCTCGATTTCGATCTCGCTCGTGGCCGTGTTCATCCCGGTGCTTCTGATGGGCGGCGTCATCGGGCGCATCTTCAACGAGTTCGCCGTCGTGGTGACGGTCGCCATCCTGGCGTCAATGTTCGTGTCGCTGACGCTGACGCCGATGCTGTGCTCGCGGCTGCTGTCGGTGACCAAGGCCGACCGCGAGGCGCATGGCGATGGCCACAGGCGCGATTTCATTACCCGCGGCTACGACCGGATCCTGAGCTTCTGTCTGCGGCACACTTTCCTGGTGTTCCTGGTCTTCATAGGCACCGCGGCGGCGTCGGTGTGGCTGATCGAGGTCTCGCCGAAGGGCTTTTTCCCGCAGGAGGATATCGGCCAGATATCGGTGACGACCATTGCGCGCCAGGACATCTCGTTCGACGCCATGGCAAAGCTGCAGGGGCAGGTGGCCAGCGTGTTCTCGCATTCGCCCTATGTCGACCATGTTGCGTGGTCGGCGGGCAGCGGCAACAATGCGCTCAACCAGGGGCAGCTTTTCGTCCAGCTCAAGGGCAAGGACCAGCGGCCCAATATCGAGAAGGTGCTTGCGGATCTACGCAAGCAATTGGCCGGCGTCGCGGGCATCGAGACCTACATGCAGCCTGTGCAGAATCTGAGGCTGGGTTCGCGCTCGTCTGCCAGCGCCTACCAGCTCGTGGTTCAGGGCCTCGACACCGGCCAGACAGACATCTGGGCGCAGAAACTGAATGACGCGATGGCGGCCGATCATGCGACCTTCACCGACGTCACCAGCGATCTGCAGAACAATGCGCTGCAGGCGACGCTGGTGGTGGATCGCGACAAGGCGGCCCAGCTCGGCATCGACACCGACACGCTGCGCTCGGCGCTTTATGGCGGGTTCGGCACCGACCAGGTTTCGACGATCTTCGGCTCCGCCGACAGCTACGAAGTCATCACCGAGCTCGATCCCAAGATCGAGTGGTCGCCGGAGCGGATGCTGGCCATCCAGATGAGGACGGCGAGCGGCTCCCTGGTTCCGCTTGGCGCCTTCGCCCGGGTCGATCGCACGGCCGGCGCCTTGACGGTCAACCAGCTCGGCCAGCTTCCGGCCGTGACGATCTCTTATAATCTGCCGCAAGGCGTGGCGCTCGGCGACAGCGTGAGCCGCATCGACGCGCTCAAGGAGCAGATCGGCATGCCGGAGACGATCTCGACCAGCTTTGCCGGCACAGCCAAGACCTTCCAGGATTCGCTCGCCAACCAGGGCCTGCTGATCGGCGGCGCGATCCTCACCATCTATATCGTGCTTGGCATTCTCTATGAGAGCTTCATCCATCCGCTCACGATCCTCACAGGCTTGCCATCGGCTGTGCTGGGAGCGGTTGTCGCCTTGCGCTTCGCCGGCATGGACCTGTCCGTCATCGCGGTGATCGGCATCCTGATGCTGATCGGCATCGTCAAGAAGAACGGCATCATGATGGTCGACGTCGCGCTCGAATTGCGACGAGAAGGAATGTCGGCCACCGAGTCCATCCACAAGGCCTGCCTGATGCGGTTCCGGCCGATCATGATGACGACGCTGGCCGCCTTGATGGGCACGTTCCCGATCGCGCTCGGCACGGGCGCCAGCGCGGAGCTGCGCCAGCCGCTGGGCGTCGCCGTTGTCGGCGGTCTGCTCGCCTCGCAGGCGCTGACGCTGTTCGTCACACCGGTAATCTATGTCTACATGGAAAATTTCTCGGGCTGGCTGGTCGGGCTGATGCCGAAGCGCAAGCCCGAATTGCATCTGGTCGAAGCGGGGGATCAGCCTTCGCTGTTCGACGATGATGACGAAATCCGAGGCGAGCCGCAAAAGACGGCCGCGGAGTAGTGTATCCGCGTCGCGCCCACTGGCCCAAGTCGTCATGCTTGCGGCCGGCGGATCGCAGCCGTAGTTTGTGGCCATGTCCCACGATCATGACCACGACAACGAACTCGATCCGTTTGCCGCTCGCGTGCGCGCGCTGGAAACCATTCTCACCCGCAAGGGATTGATCGATCCGGCCGCGATCGATGTCATCGTCGATACCTACGAGACTAAGATCGGTCCCCGCAACGGCGCGAGGGTGGTGGCCAAGGCCTGGAGCGATCCCGCTTTTGCCGACTGGCTGAAGCGCGATGCTACGGCGGCGATCGGATCGCTGGGCTATACCGGCCGGCAAGGCGAGCACATGCAGGCGGTGTTCAACACCGAAGAGACTCACAATCTCGTCGTCTGCACGCTGTGCTCCTGCTATCCGTGGTCGGTGCTCGGCCTGCCGCCGGTCTGGTACAAGGCGCCGCCCTATCGCTCGCGCGCGGTCATCGATCCGCGCGGCGTGCTTGAGGAATTCGGGCTGACGCTGCCGGCCTCGACAAAGATACGCGTCTGGGATTCGACCGCGGAGTTACGCTATCTCGTCGTCCCGATGCGGCCTCAAGGAACCGAAGGCTGGAGTGAGGAGCGCTTGTCCGAATTGGTAAGCCGCGATGCGATGATCGGCACTGTGCTAGCCCAAAAACCGGAAAAAACGGGGGATCCGGCATGAACGGCCCGCAGGATGTCGGCGGACAGATGGGATTCGGGCCGGTGGCGCCGGAACGGGACGAGCCGTATTTCCATACCGACTGGGAGCGGCGGGCGCTCGGCGTGACGCTCACCGCCGGCGCCATGGGCGCCTGGAATATCGATGAGAGCCGGCATGCGCGGGAATCGCTGCATCCGGCCGACTATTATGCCTCCAGCTACTACCAGATCTGGATCAAGGCGCTGGAAACCCTGCTCAAGCGCCATGGTTTCGTCAGCGAGCGTGATCTCAAGGCAGGCGAGGCGATCGATGCGGCGGCGACGCCCAAAAGAGTGCTGAAGACCGATGACGTTCCGGCCGTGCTGGCCAAGGGCGCTCCGTGCAACCGGCCGGTCGAAACGGCGCCGCGGTTCAGGGCCGGCGACCGCGTGCGGACCAGGAATTTCAATCCGACCGGCCACACCAGGCTGCCGCGCTACGCGCGTGGCAAGCATGGGAGGATCGAAGCGGTGCGCGACGGCTTTGTATTCCCGGACACCAACGCGCATGGGCAGGGCGAGAACCCGCAATGGGTCTATACGGTGGTTTTCGACGGAGCCGAGATCTGGGGCGACGGGGCCGATCCGACGCTGACCGTGTCCATCGATGCCTGGGAGAACTATCTTGAACCGGCCTGAGGCGAACGGGCCTGCCGGTCTGCCCGCCGGCCTCGATGCGCCCGTCTTCGCCGAGCCCTGGCAGGCCGAAGCCTTCGCGATGACGGTGGCGCTGCACGACAAGGGCCTGTTTTCGTGGAGCGAGTGGGCGCAGGCACTGTCGGCCGAAGTGAAGAAACCCGGCGCCGGGGCTGACGGCCATGACTATTACGAACATTGGTTGGCGGCGCTGGAAGCGCTGCTGGCGTCGAAAGGATTGGCCGCCAAGCCCGATGTCGATGCAATGGCACGGGCCTGGGAGCGCGCCGCGCATGCCACGCCGCACGGCAAGCCGATCCTGCTGGAGAACGATCCGCACGCCGTCGGGTGATCGTGCGGACACGCCGCCCGTTCCCTTTACGTTCCCGTCCTCGCCTGATAGGCTGAAGCGCAGGGAGTTCGCCACCAGGCCGCGTCGATGGCGGTGGCGCTATCTTGTCTTTCTCTCGCGAATCCGGTCACACGATCAGATGGAATTTTCACCCCAACAGGACGAGGCGCTGCAGGCGGTCGCGCGCTGGCTCAAGGCCGGCAAGCCGCAATTGTTCCGGCTGTTCGGCTATGCCGGCACCGGCAAGACGACGCTGGCGCGCTATTTCGCCGAACATGTCGACGGCCAGGTGCAGTTCGCCGCCTTCACCGGCAAGGCGGCGCAGGTGCTGCGCTCCAAGGGCGCGGTCAATGCCCGCACCATCCATTCGCTGATCTACAGGCCCAAGGGGGAGGAATCGGTCGAAGACGAGGTGACTGGCAAGACGTCGATGTCGCCGACTTTTTCGCTCAACCGGCAGAGCCCGATCTCGCGTGCGAAACTGGTCATCATCGACGAATGCTCGATGGTCGACGAGCAGCTTGGCCGTGACCTCTTGAGCTTTGGCACGCCGATCCTGGTGCTGGGCGATCCCGGCCAGTTGCCGCCGATCTCGGGCGGTGGCTTCTTCACCGACCACGAGCCGGATTTCCTGCTCACCGAAATCCACCGGCAGGCGCGCGACAATCCGATCCTGCGGCTGGCGCTCGACGTGCGCGAGGGGCGCGAATTCATGCGCGGCGACTACGGCACGGCGCAGGTGATCGGCAAGGAAGACGTCAACCAGGACTTAGTGCTGAGGGCGGACCAGGTGCTGGTCGGCACCAACCGCACGCGCCGCCGCTACAACCAGCGCCTGCGCGAGCTCAAGGGGTTCAATGCCGACTATCCGCAGGCCGGCGACAAGCTGGTGTGCCTGCGCAACGACCCGGCCAAGGGCCTGCTCAACGGTTCGCTGTGGAAGGTGATGACCTCGTCGCGCGAGACGGTGAAACCTGGCATCAACCTTCTGGTGTCGCCCGAAGAGGATGATCCGGACCGCGGTGTCGCCAAGATCAAGCTGCTCAAGGCGGCGTTCGAGGATCCCGACGCCGATATCCCGTGGCAGCAGAAGAAGCGGTTCGATGATTTCGACTATGGCTATGCCCTGACCGTGCACAAGGCGCAGGGGTCGCAGTGGAACGAGATCGTGCTGTTCGACGAAAGCTGGGCGTTCAAGGAAACGCGCCAGCGCTGGCTTTACACCGCGATCACCCGGGCGGCCGAACGGTTGACGATCGTCAGGTAGCGGAGCCCAGTTGCCTGGCGCCGAGCCATTGCCAGGCATCGGCCTCGTCTTTGAAATGCCTGAGTTCGACCGGCGGCGGGGTAGGGAGGAAGTCTCGCGCCTGCGCCGTCCAGTCCGGCTCGCCGATCGCGGCACAACGGCCGATATGCTCTGCGGCCTGGACCGCGCCCTGTCGCAGCGTCTCGTCCGATATGTCGCTCCAGTCGACGCCGTCATGATCGATCACGCGCACCAGCACATCGATTCGCGGGTGAAGCGCGTAAGCCGCTTCGAGCAGGCCGAACAGGTTTTCCGCGTCGGCCGCCGAGACATGGCCGACGATATCGATGGCGAAGAGATCCTCACGGTCCGTATCGATGCGCCGGATTGCCGGCACGGCTTCGAGGAAATTCAAGGGATCGTATCCTTTCACAAACGTCATCCGATCTTCTGGAACACCGGAAACCCCCTATCTGTTCCCGTCAAAGGCGGTATAGATGCGCCGAAATCGAGCAGGATCCGAAGCCATGCCCGCAAAGCTTTCCGTCAATCTCAACGCCATCGCCATGCTGCGCAACCGGCGCGACCTGCCGTGGCCCGATGTGATCAGGCTTGGCCGCATCGCGCTTGCGGCGGGAGCGCATGGGCTGACGGTGCATCCTCGTCCGGACGAGCGCCATACCCGCCGTTCAGACCTGCCTGAGATCAGGGCCTTGATCGACGATGAGTTCCCGCGGGCCGAATTCAACATCGAGGGCCATCCGACCGAGCATTTCCTGGCGCTCGTGGAAAAGCACCAGCCGGAACAGGTGACCCTGGTGCCCGACGATCCCTCCCAGGCAACGTCGGACCATGGCTGGAACTTCATCGCCGATGCAGCGTTCCTGACACCGATCGTGAGACGCCTGAAGAAGGGCGGTTTCCGGGTCTCGTTGTTCTCCGATGCGGATCCTGCCGGCATAAACGCCGCGCGCGATACCGGCGCCGACCGCATCGAGCTTTACACGGGACCTTATGGCAGTTGCCATGCCGATTCCGCCAAGGCGGCCAAGGAGCTGGAAAGACTGGGAAAAACGGCCGATGCGGCCTTTGTTGCGGGCCTTGAGGTCAATGCCGGGCACGATCTGACGGTGAGCAACCTGCCGGCCTTGGCGCGACGCGTTCCGGCATTGGCCGAAGTGTCGATCGGACATGGGTTGACAGCCGACGCGTTGGAGTATGGCATGGCCGGCACGGTGGGCCGCTTTCTCAGGGCTTGCGGGTGGTAATGGTGGCAGCCTCGCGTGCAAAGCATGGCAGCCATAACGCGACGGTACTTGATATTGCATCGCAGCAAGCGTAGAGCACCGCCCGCTTATCGGAGTGTCGTTCATGGCCCTTGCCAACACTGGTAGTGAGGCAGAAACCGTCGAACAATCGAGCCATCCTGAAATCGAGCAGCACAGCACCAAGGTGTTGATGCTCGGCGCGCTCGGCGTTGTTTACGGCGATATCGGCACCAGCCCGATCTACGCGTTCCGCGAGGCGCTGGTGGCGTCGTCGGGCGGCGAAGTGGCCGACCGTGGCGACATTCTTGGCGTTCTCTCGCTGATCATCTGGTCACTGACGATCATCGTCACCATCAAATACATCATGTTCGTGCTGCGCGCCAACAACCGCGGCGAAGGCGGCGTGCTGTCGTTGATGGCATTGGCGCGCGGCAGTTTCCCTAAGCGCTCGGCGATCATCCTGGGCATCGGTATCGTCGGCGCCTCGCTGTTCTTCGGCGACGCCGTCATAACCCCGGCAATTTCGGTGCTCTCGGCGGTCGAGGGCATGAATGTCGTCACGCCGACCTTCCAGCCTTATGTCGTGCCGCTGACACTGGTCATCCTGGCGGTTCTGTTTTCGGTGCAGCGCTTCGGCACCGGCGGCGTGGCGCTGATCTTCGGCCCGATCACCGCGGTCTGGTTCCTGGCTATCGGCCTGTCCGGCCTCAACCATATCATCGCCGATCCGGAAATCCTGTGGGCGATCAGCCCGCACTATATCGTCGCCTTCCTGATCAATTCGCCCGATGTCGCCTTCGTCACCATCGGCGCCATCTTCCTTGCGGTCACCGGCGCCGAAGCGCTTTATGCCGATCTCGGCCATTTCGGCCGCAAGCCGATCGTGCTCGCCTGGCTGGCGATCGTGTTCCCTTGCCTGCTGCTCAACTATGCCGGCCAGGGCGCCTTCGTGCTGGCCAAGAACGGCGTGGTCGGACATCCCTTCTTCGAAATGAACGAAGGCTGGACGCTGATCCCAATGGTGGTGCTGGCGACCGCCGCGACGGTGATCGCCAGCCAGGCGGTGATTTCAGGCGCATTCTCGCTGACCAGGCAGGCGGTGCAGCTCAACATGCTGCCACGGCTGGAAATCCTGCACACGTCGGAAAAACAGTCCGGCCAGATCTACATGCCGCGCGTCAACCTGTTGCTGGCGCTGGTGGTGATGATGCTGGTGGTGGGCTTCGGCGAATCCAGCAGGCTGGCTTCGGCATACGGCATCTCGGTGACCGGCAACATGCTGGTGACCACGGTGCTGCTGTTTGTCGTCATGACCCGCATCTGGAAATGGCGGCTGTGGGTGGCTGTCGCGATGACAGCCTTGTTCGGTTTCATCGATGTCGGTTTCTTTGCTTCCAACATCGTCAAGGTGTTCGAAGGCGGCTGGGCCTCGCTGGCGGTGGCCTTCACCATCGTTCTGGCGATGTGGACCTGGGTGCGCGGCAGCCGTTATCTCTTCGACAAGACCCGCCGCAACGAGATCCCGCTCGATTTCCTGGCCGGCAATCTGTTGAAGAAGAAGCCGCAGCTGGTATCCGGCACCGCGGTGTTCCTGACCAGCGATCCGCTCAGCGCGCCGACCGCGCTGATGCACAGCCTGAAGCACTACAAGGTCCTGCACGAGCAGAATGTGATCCTCTCGGTGGTAACCGCGCCGCAGCCGGTGGTGCCTGACAGCGACCGGGTCAAGATGGAGACGGTCAACGAGCTGTTCATGCGGGTGACGCTGACCTTCGGCTATATGGAGCAGCCCAACATCCCGCGCGCGCTGGCGATCTGCCGCAAGCAAGGCTGGAAGTTCGACATCATGACGACGTCCTTCTTCCTGTCCCGGCGCTCGCTGAAAGCCTCGCCCAATTCCGGCATGCCGGTGTGGCAGGACCGGCTGTTCATCGGGCTGGCGCGCACGGCGGCCGACGCCACCGAATATTTCCAGATACCGACCGGCCGTGTGGTAGAGATCGGTACGCAGGTGGCGATCTGACTGTCTCGATCGCCTTGGGCTGACGCTTCGGGGGACGGGCATGAGCGGCGAATTGGTGCTTGTCACCGGCGGATCTGGCTTTCTCGGCGCCCACTGTATCCTTGAACTGCTGAAGGCGGGCTACCGCGTGCGCACCACCGTGCGCTCGGCCGGGCGGCAAGCCGATGTCCTGGCCATGCTCAAGGCAGGTGGCGTCGAGCCGGATGACAGGCTCTCCTTTGCAATCGCCGATCTCATGAGCGATGCCGGCTGGCCGCTAGCCGCTGCAGGCTGCGACTATGTCCTGCATGTCGCCTCGCCGTTCCCGCCCGGCGTGCCCAAGCATGATGACGAGCTGATCATTCCGGCCCGTGAAGGCGCGTTGCGGGTGCTGCGGGCGGCACGAGATGCCGGCGTCAGACGCGTCGTGCTGACGTCCTCCTTCGCGGCTGTCGGCTACGGCAAGATGCCGCCCGACGGCCGTCCGTTCACCGAGGAGAACTGGACCGATCCGATGGGAAGGGTCAGCGCCTATGTGAAGTCGAAGACGCTCGCCGAGCGCGCGGCCTGGGATTTTATCGCCGCCGAGGGTGGCGGGTTGGAGCTTGCTGCCGTCAACCCCGTCGGCATCTTCGGGCCTGTGCTTGGCTCCGACCATTCGACCTCCACCGAATTTGTCCAACGCATGATGAATGGAGCCATGCCGGGGCTGCCGCGCCTGTCCTTCGGCGCCGTCGATGCACGCGACGTGGCGGACCTGCATGTCCGCGCCATGACCGATCCAGCTGCCAATGGCGAGCGCTTCCTGGCGGTGGCCGGCGATTTCATGACCGTGCGGGAAATCGCGCAAACCTTGAGAAAGCGGCTCGGCAACGCGGCGAAGCGCGTTTCGACCAGAGAGCTTCCCGATTGGCTGGTGCGCATGGTGGGACTGTTCAATCCGGAAGTCGCGCAGCTCGTGCCTGAGCTGGGCAAGGTCAAGAATGCCACCAATGCCAAGGCGGTTCGCATGCTCGGCTGGAAGCCGCGTTCGCGCGAAGACGCGCTGGCTGCGACCGGAGAGAGCCTTATTCGGCACGGCCTGATCAAAACATCGAAGTAGGGGCGGAAAGTCGAGAACAGACTTCCCGCCGCGTGGATTTCAACCTGCCAGGGCAGCCTTGTTCGCCTCGAGGAATTGTCTCAACGTCCTTGGCGTCCTGCCGGAAAGCATCTCGATCGCGTCCGTCACCATGGCGATGCGGCCGGCACGCGTGTTGACGTCGAAGGAAACGATGACGCCGGCAAAATCCTCGGGAACGCCTGATGCCTTTACCCCTTCGGTCAGGACATCATCCGAAACCTGCACGACATCGAGCGGCTTGCCGGTGACTTCGCTGACAAGGGCGGCGATCTCTGCCGTCGTGTACGCTTGCGGGCCAGTCAGCGTGTAGGTTTTGTTGTCGGTCGAGCCGGAAGCGAGACCGGCGGCGATCGCCGCTGCCATGTCGTCGCGCGCGCCATGGGCGATGCGGCCTTCGCCGGCGGACGTGTACCAGTGCCCCGAGGCGATCGCGTGCGGCAGCGCCATGAACAGGTTCTCCTGGTACCAGCCGTTGCGGAAGATCGTGTAGGGGATGCCGCTCGCCTTGATTGCCTGCTCGGTGCTGTAGTGGTCACCGGCAAACAGGACCGGCGACACCGGTTCCGGGTTGGGCATCGAGGTATAGAGCAGGTGCGAGACGCCGGCGTTTTTGGCCGCCGCGACGGCATTCTCGTGCTGCTTCAGGCGCTTGCCGCTTTTGAGATCGAGATCGCCGGTCGAAATGATTAGCGCCTTGTCGGCGCCCTTGAATGCGGTTTCCAGCGAAATGGCGTCGTTGAAGTCTGCGGCCCTGACAACGACGCCGCGCACCGCCAAATCTGCCAGGCTTTCGGGATTGCGCGTGATAGCGATGATCTTTGCAGGCGGAGTTTTATGCGCGTCCAGGAGATAGCGGATGACGCCGCGGCCAAGCTGGCCGGAGGCGCCGGTGACGAGAAGGGTTTCGGTCATCGGAGATCCTGATTTGTGCCGAAGCGGCGGGTGCTCTAGTGGTCTCAGAAAGAGACCAGCACTAAAATAGGAATTGACCTGTCGCCGTAAAGAAGGCAGTTTTTCGGGAGGTAGGCACATCCAGGGAACCAGCGATGGACGGCAAGGTCACCAATCTGAAATCGAAGCTGGAGACCTACAAAGCGATGAGCGGGGGCGGTAATTTTGCCGATTGTCCGGTTCGCAATGTCATCCAGGGCGTCAGCGGCAAATGGAGATCGCTGCTGGTGATGGCGCTGGCTGAAAGGCCGTATCGTTTCGGCGAGTTGCGGCGGCTGGTGCCTGACATTTCGCAGCGCATGCTGACCCAGACACTGCACGATTTGCAACGCGACGGTTATGTGCATCGTGAAGTGTTCCCGACCAAACCACCGAGCGTTGAATACAGCCTTACCGATCTCGGGCGCTCGATGTTCGGCGCCTTTCATCAACTGATCCTATGGGCCGAACTCAACCATGATGCGGTGCGCGAAGCGCGTGCGGATTTTGATGCCGCCCAGGCATAAGCCGCGTGGTGGCGCCGCGACGCCGCGCATTCGCCGCAGTTCCTGGCCTCGATGGTGGCCGGCACTGTGGTCGATCCGTTCAGCCGAACTGGGCTGGCGGAAGCGCGCTGGCCCGATCGTTCTTGCGAATGACCGTCGAAAGATACGATCCCTTCGCCCGCAGGAAGGCATGCAGGCGCTGTGGATAGTCCTGCGCCACGGCATGCTTGACGGACGGGCGTCCACTCAATGCCTGGCGCCAGGCCTGGACGAGCGGTTTGCCGTCCAGAATGCCGAAATCGCCGATCCGGTCGAAGGTATCGATGTAGCGGAAGACAGGGCCGTAGACTGCGTCGACGAGCGAAAAGCGCCCGCCTTCGAACCATGGTCCAGTCCGGCCGGCTTCGCCCGCCAATTCGGTCTCCACACGATCGAACATTTCCGACAGCGTCCGAGACTCGGCAAGGAATCCTGCCTCGGTCGACGCCGAATAGAACCGGCCGACGGCGTTGAGGATGGCTGAGCCATACTCGATCCAGGCACGATGCCGGGCACGGGCATAGGGGTCGGCGGGGTGGAGGGGATTGGCCTCAGTTTCTTCGAGGAATTCGAGGATGACGGCGGATTCGAAGATCACCGTCTCATCGTTCCCCAGCCGCACGCGCAGCAGCGGCACCTTGCCGAGCGGCGAGACCGCCTTGAACCAGTCAGGCTTGTTGGCGAGGTCGATGTCGACGCGCTCGAACGGCACGCCTTTCTCGGCCAGCGAGATCGCCGCACGCTGGACATAGGGGCAAAGGGGATGGCTGACGAGAATGAGGGTGTTGGCATGCTTCATCGGATTTGCCTCTCAATATCGATGCATTCGCATCTATCTAGATGCAAATGCATTGGTCGTCAAGCTTGATGCAATTGCATCTATCTCTTATGATGCCGTCATGATCGAGACAGCCATGCCATCGCCGGAGGCCATCAAGACCTGGGCACGCCTGATGCGGGTATCACGCCAGCTGGTGGAACGTGCCGAAGACGCGCTGAAGGAAGGCGGCCTGCCGCCGCTTGCCTGGTATGACGTGCTGCACGAACTCGCTGAGGCGGGCGAGGGCGGCTTGCGGCCGTTCCAGCTGATCGAACGAACCCTGTTCGCGCAGTATAATATTTCGCGGCTGCTGGCCCGACTTGAAGCCGATGGGTTTGTCGAGAAGCTGCCGGTGGCTGATGACGGCCGCGGCCAAACCGTCCGCATCACGGCCAAGGGACGAGAGACGCGCCGCCGTATGTGGGCCGTCTATGGCAGGTCGATCGCGGAGCTGGTTGGCGACAAGCTCTCGCCGCAAGAACTGAACACGGTATCGGCCTTGCTCGGGCGGTTGCGCGATCCGCCAGCCGGCGACTGAACATACGCGTTGCGCGGCTGCGGGGACACGGGAAAGACATTTCGTCATTTTGGCCTTGCGCCGATCTTCGGATTGCGCAATATGCCGAACCGTAACGTACGGTACTGAGCTCGGGCGATCTACGGCTCTACCATCAAACGGGAACAGAGCGTGTTGCAGGCAAATGCCGATATCGACAACGGCGAAGCGCTGACGGAGCGTCAGAAGGCGGTCCTGGATGCAGCGCTCCGCCTGCTGGTCGAAGAGGGCGACAATCTGACCATGACCGCAGTGGCGCGGCGGGCGAGCTGCTCCAAGGAAACGCTCTACAAATGGTTCGGCGACCGCGACGGCCTGCTGACGGCGACGGTGCAATGGCAGGCCTCGAAGGTGCGGGTGACGGCGGTCGACGGCAGGGGGCTCGACCTTGCGTCGTTGGCCGCGAGCCTGGAGCGATTTGCTTCCGACTGGCTGAAGGTCATTTCCAGCGACACTTCGATCGCACTCAACCGGGTGGCGGTCGGCCATGCCGGTTCGGGCAAGGATGATCTTGGCGCGGTGGTGCTGGAGAACGGGCGCTTTGCCCTCGCCAAGCGCCTGAAGCCGGTGCTGGAGGCCGGCCGCCAGGCCGGGCTGCTCGATTTCTCGGACGCCGAGACGGCGTTCCGTACGTTTTTCGGGCTGGTCGCCCGCGACGTGCAGATCCGTCTCTTGCTTGGCGACCGGCTGGAATTGACTGAGGCGGCGATCGGCGGTGATGCCGTCCGCGCGACGCAGCAGTTTCTCGCTCTTTTCGGAGCAAAAACCGGGCCGCAAGGCCTCTGATCTTCAAACGGGAAGGAAGACAAAAATGCGCGTCTATTACGATCGTGATGCCGATCTCAACCTGATCAAGGGCAAGAAGGTCGCCATCATCGGCTATGGCAGCCAGGGCCGGGCGCATGCGCTCAACCTCAAGGATTCCGGCGCCAAGGAGATCGCCATCGGCCTCAAGGCCGGATCGGCGACCGCCAAGAAGGTCGAGGCCGACGGGCTCAAGGTGATGAGCGTGGCCGACGCCGCCAAATGGGCCGACCTGATGATGATGGCGACGCCCGACGAATTGCAGGCCGACATCTACAAAAACGAGATCGCGCCGAACATCCGCGACGGCGCGGCAATCGCCTTCGCGCATGGCCTCAACGTGCATTTCGGCCTGATCGAGCCGAAGTCGACGGTCGACGTCGTCATGATCGCGCCGAAGGGGCCCGGCCATACGGTGCGCGGCGAATACCAGAAGGGCGGCGGCGTGCCGTGCCTGGTCGCCGTCAACCAGGATGCTTCGGGCAACGCACTCGACCTCGCGCTCTCCTACGCCTGCGGCGTCGGCGGCGGCCGTTCGGGTATCATCGAGACCAATTTCCGCGAGGAATGCGAGACCGATCTGTTCGGCGAGCAGGTCGTGCTGTGCGGCGGCCTGGTGGAGCTGATCCGCGCCGGGTTCGAGACGCTGGTGGAAGCCGGCTATGCGCCCGAAATGGCCTATTTCGAGTGCCTGCACGAGGTCAAGCTGATCGTCGACCTGATCTATGAAGGCGGCATCGCCAACATGAATTACTCGATCTCGAACACCGCCGAATGGGGCGAATATGTCTCGGGGCCGCGCATCATCACCGCCGAGACAAAGGCCGAGATGAAGCGGGTGCTGAAGGATATCCAGACCGGCAAGTTCACCTCGGAGTGGATGCAGGAATACCGTGCCGGCCTGTCGCGTTTCAAGGGCATCCGCCGCAACAACGACAGCCATCAGATCGAGGAAGTCGGCGCCAAGCTGCGCGCGATGATGCCGTGGATCTCCAAGAACAAGCTGGTCGACAAGGCGAAGAACTGAGCGATCCACGCTCCAAAAGAAACGGCGCCGCGCGGCGCCGTTTTTTATTGCAGGATTGTGCGGCCTGGCTCAGCGATAGGGCGAGTAGCACTGCTGGCGTGGGCCGTTATAGGGCTGGAAGGTGTTGTCGTAAGCGCGATACGAGCGGTATCTGTTGTAGCACCACCGGACATGGGCGCTCGACAGCCGGCCGGCGCGATAGTAGCGGCGCGGCGGTGCATCGTAGTAATTGTAGTTGTTGTACATGCTGCCGAGGCCGAGCCCCAAGCCAAGCCCCAGGATCGCGGCGCCGGCGCTGTCATCATAGTAGCGGCCGCGATAATGGTGGCGGCGCCAACGCCAATCATCGCCGCCGTTCCAGTGACGGCCGCTCCAGTGACGACCGCTCCAGTGACGGCCGCCCCAATCGCCGCGGTTCCAATTGCCGTGGTTCCACCCGCCCGACCGGCGCCATCTCCAGTCGTTGTTGAAGCTCCGGTTGTTGCCGCCGGCCCAGCTGTCACGCACAGGCGTGACCGTCGGCGCCGCGGTGCTGGCTGGGATCGACAGCTCCGGCTGAAGGATTGGTCCGGCAGCGGATGGTGCCGTGATGCCGGAGAAGATACCGAGCGCTATCAGCCCGGATTTGACTGTGGAAGAAAAGAGCGCGTTCATTGCACTTCTCCAAGAGAACAGGCCCCACGCCGACCCTGGGATGGGCCCACTGTGGGTCTTTGCGTCTGAACGGCGGATGAACGGAAAGGTTCCCTCAACCATGGCGCGAGGCGCGCCAGGATCAATCGATTCCAGCTGGTGGTTGCCCGGCCTTGTTTTCTGCCGCGCTTGCGGGCAAAGCTCATGATATGTCGCTGCGCCTTGCAACCTTCAATGTCGAGAACCTGATGAACAGGTTCGATTTCTCCGGATACCGCAACCAGCTCAACGAGGACCGGACGCTGGCTCTCTTCGATATCCAGAGCGAGGCCGAGTACAAGATGCTGGAGCAGGCTCGCGCCATCGCGCAGTCGGACGACATGCGGCAGCTGACGGCGCTGGCCATAGCGGCCACGCGCGCGGACATCATCTGCATGCAGGAGGTCGACAATATCGAAGCCCTCAAGGCGTTCGAATATGGCTATCTTTTCAAGATGGTGGGGCAGGGCTACCGCCAGAAGTACACCGCTGCCGGCAATGATTCGCGCGGCATCGACGTCGCCGTGATGATGCGCAGCGAGACCGCGCAGGGCCAGCCCATCGAATTCGTGCGCATGACCAGCCACGCCTATGTGACCTATGAACAGTTCGGGCTGCACACGCCGGAGCTGGCGGCGCTCGGCAACCAGCCCAATGAACGCATCTTCCGGCGCGACTGCCTGGAAGTGGACATTACCGTGGGCGGCTCGCCGCTGACGCTCTATCTCGTGCACTTCAAGTCGATGGGCTCGCCCCGCAACGGGCTCGACGGGCGTGAAGCGACGATGCCGATCCGCATCGCGGAGGCGCAGGCGGTGCGCCGGATCATCGAGGAGCGCTTCGGGGCGGATCATGCAGCCGACAAGCGCTGGGCGATCTGCGGCGACATGAACGATTACCGCCAGCGCGTGAAGATCGCCGGCGACGAATTCGACGGCTATCGTTTCGAGGTGGTCGACGAGAACCTGTCCTGCATCAACGTGCTGACGGCTGGCGGTTTTTGCGAAAACGTGGTCGAGAGGCGGCCGGAAATGAACCGCTGGACCTTCTACCACACGCGTGGGCCGCAAGAGCGGCATTTGTGCCAGCTCGATTATATCCTGCTGTCCACGGGATTGGCGGCTAAGAACGCCACCGCCGTCCCGGACATCATCCGCAACGGCCAGCCCTGGCGCACGATCTTCCCCGCCGGCCAGGAAGTGGAGCGCTTTCCGCGCGCCGGCTGGGACCGGCCCAAGGCATCGGACCATTGTCCGGTGGCGATCACGCTGGACATGGCCTGAGCCGTGAGCTTCGACCTGCCGCGCAATGTCATTTTGCCGGTCGACGCCGTCGACGTCAGGCTCGATCCCGGCCCGCATCCTTTCGCGCTGGACAATGCCGAGGCGATCGCCGCGAACTGGCAGCACGAGATCGCGGCCAATCCCGCGTTGTTCGATGGTCCCGTGGTGCTGCTTTCGCGACTTGCCTGGCGCGACAATCGCCTCGTCGGCCGGTGCCACGCGGTCAACTACTCCACGTTCATGCTTTGGCGGAAGCGGCGGGAGAATTCCGGCGCCGAGCACGCCTATGCCCATGCCATGCTCGTGGCCGGCGACAATGCGCTGGTAGCGATTCGCATGGCCTCCCACACCGTTACTGCCGGCCGCGTCTATTTCGCCGCCGGTTCATTTGAACCGGCGGATTTTCGCGATGGCCTCGTCGATGTCGATTTCAACATGATCCGCGAGGTGCGGGAAGAAACCGGCCTCGACATTTCAGGCGCCGCACGCGGCCTGCATTACCATGCCCTGTCGACGGAAAGCGGCACGGTGATCTTCCGCCGCTACCGGGTTCCCGAGCCCGCCGAGGAGATCGCGCGGCGCATCTCGGCCTTCGTCGCAACCGAGGCCGAACCGGAGATCGTGGGTCCGGTCATCATCCGCCACGCCGCCGACCTGCCGCACGGGCTGATGCCGCACATGAAGCCGCTGATCGAGTGGCATTTTGCGAACGCGGACTAAACCTTACCTTCCGTGCTGATCGCCAATGCCGGCATACGAAGGTCTGAGTGGCTGCCTGCAACCCCAAACATCGGGTGCGTGCGCGGACAATCGTCTCGATCAGGATGTGTTGCCACTGTTTGCAGGCCGCATTCTGCCTTTCGACCTCGACGCGTCGCGCGCCTATGCCGACCTCATGGTAAAGGCGAGAGCCTCAGGAAAGGCGATCGGCAATGCGGATGGCTACATCGCAGCCACGGCCGCAGCAAACGGTCTTACGGTCGCCACCCGCGACACCAGTCCATTCGCGGCCGCCGGATTGAATACCATCAATCCCTGGGAAACAGCGTCGTAGCCGCGCCTTTGCTTTCCAATCGCCTTATTCATGCCGCAGCGCGTCGATCGGGTCGAGCCTGGCGCCGCGCAGCGCCGGGAAGAAGCCGAAGACCATGCCGATCAGCGCGGAAAAGCCGACGGCGAGCAGGATGACTGCCGGGCTCGGCGCAAAGGGAATGGCCAGCGTCGCCGAGGCGAGACCGGCCAGCGAGAGCCCGATCAGGATGCCGATGATGCCGCCGAGCAGCGACAGCACCGTCGCCTCGACCAGGAACTGGATGAGGATGTGCTTTTCATGCGCGCCGATGGCGAGCCTGATGCCGATCTCGCGGGTGCGCTCGGTGACCGACACCAGCATGATGTTCATGATGCCGATGCCGCCGACCAGCAGGCTGACGCCGGCGACCGCGCCCAGCATGCCGGTCATGGTGGTGGTGGCGCTGGCCATGGCATCGGCGATCTGGGTCATGTCGCGGATCGCGAAATCGCTTTCGCGGTCGGGCGTGAGGCGTCTGGCGTCGCGCAGAATATCCTCGACGCGCGGCTGCAGCTCGCTGGTCGGGGTGCGGTCGTCGGCGGCGACGTAGATGTTGTCGATGTTGCGGTTGCCCGCAATGCGCCGCTGATAGGCATGCAGCGGCATCAACACGACATTGTCCTGGTCCTGGCCGAAGCCGGTATAGCCCTTCGGCTCGAGCAGGCCGATGATCTTGCAGGAGGTGCGGTTGACGCGGATGATTTCGCCCTCCGGGTCGCCGGCACCGAAGAACTGCTGGCGCACCGTCTCACCGATCAGGCATACGCCGGTGCCCGAGCGGGTCTCGGACTCACTGAACGAACGGCCTGAGACCAGTTTCCAGTCGCGAGCATCGAGATAGGCACTGTCGGTGCCGGTGACGCCGGAGGTCAGGCTCTCGGTACCGAAGATGACGCGGACCTGCTTCTGCGAGGCCGGCGAAATGGCGCGTGCGCCTGTCAGATGGGCAATGAGCGCGGCAAGATCCTTTTCGGTGAGCGGACGGACGACCTGGTCGAGCCCGCCCGGGCCGCCGGGACCGGCCGGGCGGCCGGAGCGCACAACCAGAAGATTGCTGCCGAGCTTGGCGATGTCGTCCTTGACCTTGGCGGTGGTGCCGGCGCCAATGGTGAGCATGGCGATGACCGCGGCGACGCCGATGACGATGCCGAGCAAGGTCAGGAACGAGCGCAGCATGTTGCGGCGGATCGAGCGCAAGGAGAGGCGGACGGTTTCCCAGAGCATTGTCAGGCCACCTCGACGGTCATGGTGTCGGAGGCGACATGGCCGTCGAGGAAGCGCACCGTGCGCTCGGCATATTCGGCGACGTCGGCCTCGTGGGTGACCATGGTGATGGTCAGGCCAAGCTCCTTGTTCAGTTGCGTCAGCAACTCCATGATCTCGTGCGTGCGGGCAGTGTCGAGATTGCCGGTCGGTTCGTCGGCGACGAGCAGCGTCGGCCTCGTGACGATGGCGCGCGCGATCGCCACGCGCTGTTGCTGGCCGCCGGAAAGCTCGGCCGGCGTGTGATGCTCGCGACCGACAAGGCCGACTTGCGCCAGCGCCTGCATGGCAAGATCGCGGCGCTCGCGGCCGGCCACGCCGCGATAGATCAGCGGCAGTTCGACATTTTCCGCCGCCGTGGTGCGCGCCAGCAGATTATAGCCCTGGAAGACGAAGCCGACATAGAGGTTGCGCAGCATGGCGCGGCGGTTGCGGTCGAGCCGGCCAGCATCGACGCCCATGAAGGAATAGGTGCCGGCGGTCGGCGTGTCGAGGCAGCCGATGATGTTCATCGCCGTCGATTTGCCGGAGCCGGACGGGCCCATGATGGCGACGAATTCGCCGCGCCGGATCGCCAGGTCGACGCCGGCCAGCGCGTGCACCTTGGCTTCGCCATGGCCGTAGCTCTTCCAGACCTTGTCGAAGGTGATGAGGGGGGCGCCCATCGCCACGGCGTCAGCTCCGCTGCTGCGAGGCCGTGATGACCTGCGCCCCCTCTGACAGGCCCGAGGTGATCTCGGTCAGCTCGCCGTCGGTCGAGCCGATCCTGACGTTGACCGGATGCGGACGGCCTTTCTCCAGCACGTAGAGCATGCGTGAGCCGTCGGTCGGCGGCGCTGCCGCCTGGCGCTGGCGATTGCCGCCGGGACGTCCCATGCGGCCGGTGAACAGGTCGCTCAGGTTCCAGCCGCGGGCGGCCTGCTGCGCAGGACGATAGCGGAAGGCGGAGGAGGGGACGGTCAGCACGTCCTTGGCCTGCCGGGTGACGACCGAAACAGTGGCGGTCATGCCGGGGCGCAGCAACAGCTCGCTGTTGTCGACCTCGAGCCGCGCATTGTAGGTGACGACGCCGTCGGTGGTGACCGAGGCGTAGGAGATGTCGCGGATCTCGGCGTCGAACGGCCGCTCCGGGAAGGCATCCACGGTGAAGCGGGCATGCTGGCCCGGCTTCACCGCGCCGATATCGGCTTCGTCGACCGCCGCCACCAGTTCCATGTTCCTGAGATCGGCGGCGATGATGAACAGCACCGGCGCCTGCAGCGATGAGGCGACCGTCTGGCCGGGGTCGACAGAGCGCGTCAGCACGATGCCGTCGATCGGCGCATAGATGGTGCTGTTGGCAAGGTCGGTCTGCTGCGATTTCAGGTCGGCGTTGGCGATGGCGAGATTGGCCTCGGCGCTATCGAGCGCTGCCTTCGAACGGTCGCGGGTCGCGGTCGCCGCTTCGAGCGACTGGTCGGTGGCCATGCCGCGCTTGGTGAGGGCGGCGGCGCGCACGAGCGCGCTTTCATTCTCGGCCAGCGTCACGGTGGCGTCCGCGACATTGGCGGCGGCCGCCTTGGCGGATGCCTCGGCGCGTTCGATCTGCACCTGCAGCTTGGCGGTGTCGAGCGCGGCCAGCACATCGCCCTTCTTGACCTGCTGGTTCTCGTTGACCGAGACTGAACGAATGATGCCCGAGAGCTGGCTGGAAATGTCGACCTGGGTGAGGGGCTGCAAGGTGCCGGTCGCCGAAACCTCGACAGTGAGGTCGGCCTTGGCGGCGGGCGCCGTCGTATAGTCGATCTTGACCGGCGAGCCGGCATACCACTGGTAGCCGGCAAAAGCCGCGACAAGGACGATCAGCGCCAGCAGCGCATAGAGCCAGCCGCGGCGGCGATTCTTGCGCCGCCCCGTCTGGTCGAGCCCGAGCGCGGTCTCGATGGCGGAATCCGATTCCGTCTTTGGCAGATTGACAATCTGGTCCACGCCGGACCCCCTGAAGCGCAATATGTCCCTATGAGTGCACAGATCAGTGCTAATGGTTCGAATATCAAATTAAATTTCGCTCATGTTGGGATTGAGGCAGAAATTCGGATCAAAGCGGAAGGTTTCCTCCATGAGACGCGATTACTTGCTTTACGATGTGTTTACGACCGATCGGCTGGCCGGCAACCCGCTGGCGGTGGTGTTGGACAGCGGCGGACTGGACACGGCTGCGATGCAGGCTATCGCGCGCGAGTTCAACCTGTCGGAATCGGTGTTCGTGCTGCCACCGGATAATCCCAAGCACCGCGCCCGTATCCGCATCTTCACGCCCGATTATGAAATGCCTTTCGCCGGCCACCCGACCGTGGGCTCGGCGATCGCGCTGGCCGAACTGGCCGATATCGCGCTCGCTGAAATGGCCGACAATGACGGCGCTGCGAGCATTTTCGTGCTGGAGGAAAACATCGGCCCGGTGCGCTGTGCCGTCAGCAAGCACGATGGCGCCACCTTCGCCGAATTCGACCTGGCGAAGCTGCCGGAGCCGCTGAAGCTCGAAGCCGACCCGGTGGCGATCGGCGCCGCCCTTGGCCTGGCGCCGCACGAGATCGGTTTCGAGAATCACCGCGTCGCGTTCTGGTCGGCGGGCGTGCCCTATGTGACCATACCGGTGGCCAATCTGGAGGCGGCGGGCCGGATCCGGCTCGACAATCAGGCGTGGTCGGAACTGGCCCCGCGCAAGAGCGAATGGGCGTTTGCCAGTCCCTATGTCTATTGCCGAGAGACGGTGAACCACGAGAGCGCCTTCCATGTGCGCATGATCGTGCCCGGCACGCCTTCCTACGAGGACCCGGCGACGGGCTCGGCAGCGGCGGCCTTCGCCGGCGCCGTCATGCATTTCGACGCTCCGACGAATGGCGTTTCGCAGCTGTGGATCGAACAGGGGCTGGAGATGGGGCGGCCCTCGCGCATCCGCCTGGAACTGGCCGTACAGGGCGGAAAACTGGTCTCGGCGCGCATCGGTGGCAACGCGGTCAAGGTGGCGGAAGGCAAGCTGTTCGTCTGACCATCTGCGTCACTTCAGCGATTTGTCGGGAAATGATTCCGGCAGGGCTGGACAGGACCGGCATCGGCGGCTATATGCCCGCCAACGCCGGTTTTTGCCGGCCGAGTGGGTGCGTAGCTCAGTTGGTAGAGCAGCTGACTCTTAATCAGCGGGTCCACAGTTCAATCCTGTGCGCACCCACCAAATTCTTCAAAGACTTGGTGGAAAGACCCTGAATAGGCCGGTTCAATTGCCGCGCTCATCAGTGTTTGGCTGCCTTCGCAACCCGGCCGCCGTTGGCCAGGTGAGACGCGGGACTTTGCAGCTTGGTCAAAGACTACGATTGGCCGCGCCGAAAAACGCGGCTCAGAAACCTGCCGAACCGAAAAGCCATGCCGTTGTGCGCGCTCCGACCGTCGTCGGCATCAATGGCGGCCTTTCCGCCTGAGAAATCGCTGATGAGCCACCAGAAGAAAACTAGAAAAACAATGAGAATTGCGGTGTCGATCGGGCCGTAAGTTGAATATCCGCTGTGCCGAAGCACA
Organism: Mesorhizobium sp. B2-8-1; assembly: GCF_006440955.1. Lineage (NCBI taxonomy): Bacteria > Pseudomonadati > Pseudomonadota > Alphaproteobacteria > Hyphomicrobiales > Phyllobacteriaceae > Mesorhizobium > Mesorhizobium sp. B2-8-1. The sequence goes on from NZ_VFTX01000006.1 coordinate 203,834, forward strand.
CCAGCAAGCAGCACGGCGATAGTCATAGCAGCGGCAGCCGGGTGAAGCTTTTTCATCCACCAGATCTATTCGAGAATCGCTACAACCGGAAGATGTTACTTCTCCGACACGCCGGCCTCGGCAAAGCTCGCCATCCTCGCATGGCACTCCAGCGCCGAGCGGACGATGTTGACGGCGAGGCAAGCGCCGGAGCCTTCGCCGAGCCGCATGCCGAGGTCGAGCAGCGGCGGCAGATTGAGCGCTTCGAGCAGGCCGCGGTGACCCGATTCAGCCGAGACGTGGGCGGCGATCGTATGAGCAAGGCCTGTGGAGTGCAGCTTTGCCAAAGGTGCTGCGGCTGCGGTGCAGACGAAGCCGTCAAGTAGCACCGGTATGCCCATGTGACGGGCGGCAAGCGTGGCGCCGAAGATGGCGGCGAGTTCGCGGCCGCCGAGCGCCGCGGCAACCCCCAGGGGGTCGGCAAGAATGGCGGCGTGGCGCTTCAAGCCCGATTCGATGGCAACCACCTTGCGCTCGAGGCCGGCATCGTCGACGCCGGTGCCGCGTCCGGTCCATTTTTCGGCATCGCCGCCGAACAGCGCCGCCGAGATCGCGGCGGCCGGCGTGGTGTTGCCGATACCCATCTCGCCGAAGCAGACGAGATCGAGATCATCAGTCACCGCATCGTAGCCGGCCGAGACGGCGGCAAGAAATGCCTTGTCGTCCATCGCCGGCGTTTGCGTGAAATCGCCGGTCGGATGGTCGAGATCGAGCGGAATGACGTCGAGTTCGGCGCCCGCGATGCGGGCGAGCTGGTTGATGGCCGCACCGCCGCCGGCGAAATTCGCCACCATCTGCACCGTGACTTCCGAAGGATAAGCCGACACGCCTTGCGCGGTAACGCCGTGGTTGCCGGCGAAGACGAAAACTTTCACCCGCTCGAGCCTAGGCATGTCGCGGCCCTGCCAGCGCGCCAGCCACGCGGCGATGGACTCAAGCCGGCCGAGGCTGCCCTGCGGCTTGGTCAACGTGTCCTGGCGGCGAGCGACCGCGCTCGCGGCGGCGTCATCGCCATCAGGCAGGTCGAGGCAAGCAGCGCGCAATTCATCTAGGGATTTGAAAGGCATGGAAGGAAATTCTCCGAAACAGAGTCAGGAAAGGGCTACGGAAGCGACGAGCAGCACCGCGATTTCGCTCACCTGTTGCATAGCGCCGATCGTGTCGCCGGTCTGGCCACCGATCTGGTTGAGGCAAAGCGCGTGGAAGGCGGCAAACAGCAGTCCGAGCAGGATAAGCGCCGCGATGGCGCCGCCAAGCCCGAGCAGGAGGAGCGGGATGGCGCCGAGCACGGCGCCGGCGAGGGCAATTTCCCGCGAGACGGTGCCGGCGCCGGCCGAGAGGCCATCGTCGCGCGCCGGGGGCAAGAGATGCATGAAGGCGCCGAATACGCCGCGCGAGGCCGCATGGGCGGCCAGGAGCGCGAAGAGAGCTTGTGTGGGATCGACGAATTCCGACAGCGCGCTCCAGCGGATGAGCAGCGACAGCGCCAGCGCCATGGCGCCGTAGGCGCCGATTCGGCTGTCGCGCATGATCTCCAGCTTTCGACCGCGCGTGTTGCCGCCGCCAAAACCGTCGGCGACATCGGACAGCCCGTCCTCGTGCAGGCAGCCGGTGGTGACCGCGGTTGCAACCAGGGCAAGGGCTGCCGCCGACCCGATGGCAAGGCCAAACCGTTCCGCCGTGGCAAAGACGATGGCGCCGATCAGGCCGACGACGAGGCCGGCGACCGGGGCGGCCCAGATCGCGGCGGCAAGGCTGCGGCCGCGAAAGTCGATGACGGGCAAGGGCAGCCTGGTGAAGAAGACCAGGCAGAGGGCAACATCGCTGGGGATTTGCCGGGGCGAAAGGGTGACCTTCGGGAACTTCATGCCTCAGCCCCTTGCGATGGCATGGAAGAAGGTGCCGCTGATCTGGCCGCGCCGGTAGCCCGAGGCGCCGATCGGATTGCCTTGCCCGTCGGCGAGGTCGGCCAGGGGCTCGTCATCGCCGGCCGCCGTCATCTGCGCATAATGGAATTCGTGCCCGCGGATCAGCGCGCCCCGCGGGCCGAGCGGACAGTCGGCGCGCAGCCGCGCTTCGCGATAGCCGAGGTTCATCTTGCGCTTGGCGAAGCTGGTTGAATGGCCGAGCAGGCCGAGCATTTTGTGCGTTTCGCCAGATGCATCTTCCAGGGCTTCGCCAAGCACCATGAAGCCACCGCACTCACCATGGATGGGCTTCGTCCCGGCGAACCTTGCCGTTCCTTTCCGAAAATTCGCAGCGGCGGCGAGACGGCCGGCGTGAAGCTCGGGATAGCCGCCGGGCAGCCAGCAGACGTCGCAGCTGTCGTCAGGCGCCTCGTCCGCGAGCGGCGAGAACGGAACGATCTCCGCGCCGGCCTTGCGCCAGTAGGCCGCGACGTGCGGATAGAGAAAGGTGAAGGCGGCATCCTCGGCAAGTGCGATGCGCTGGCCGGGCGGCTGCAGCGCATCGTCGAAGCTGCCGGGCTCCGGGGCGAGAGGTGTTGCTAGCGCCATGACGGCGTCGAGGTCGAGCGACTTTTCCGCCATGTCGGCCAACCGGTCGAGATGCGCCATCAGGTCATCATATTCACCGGCCTGGACGAGGCCGAGATGGCGCTCGGGCAAGTTGAGCGTGGGATCGCGCAGGATGGCGCCGACGACCGGCAGGCCGATCGCCTCGATGGCGTCGCCGGACAGCCGGCGATGGCGCTCGCTGCCCAGCCGGTTGAGCACGATGCCCGCCATGCGAACCTCCGGATCGTAGATGGCGAACCCCTTGGCGACGGCCGCTGCCGTGGTCGACTGGCCGGAAACGTCCAGCACCAGCAGCACCGGCAGGCCGTAGAGCCGCGCGAGATCGGCCGCCGAACCGCTGCGGCCCGGCGCGGCCGGAATGCCGTCGAACAGGCCCATGGCGCTTTCGAGGATAACAAAATCGGCGTCGTCGGCGGCATTTACGGCCAGTGCGTTGAGCAGCGACGGCGACATCGCCCAGCTGTCAAGATTGACGCCGGACAGGCCGGTGGCGGCGGTGTGGAAGCCGGGATCGATGTAATCGGGGCCAGACTTGGCGCCGCGTACTTTCAGGCCGCGCCGAGTGAGTGCGCGTAAAATGCCGATGGTGACGCTGGTCTTGCCCGAGCCGGAGCGCGGCGCGCCGACGATGATCGCGCGGGCGCTCACGATGCACCCGCCAGCGCCGCGCGCATGGCGACGATGCCGCCGACGACGATCAGCGCCGGTGCGGACAGGCCGGCGGCGGCGGCTTCCTCGGCGATGGTGGCCAGCGTGGCGACGACGATGCGCTCCTGCGGCGTCGTCGCGGCGACGATCACCGCCGCCGGCGTCGATGGCGCCAGCCCGCCGTCGAGCAATGCGGCCGATATCACAGGCAGATTGGCCATGCCCATGTAGACCACGACAGGCTGGCCGGTGCGCGCGATCGCGGCCCAGTCGAGATCGTCATCGGTGCCGGCGGCATGGCCGGTCGCCAGGATTACCGCCTTGTTGATGCCGCGCATGGTCGCGGGGATGCCGGTGGCGGCCAGCGCGCTGAGGCCCGAGGTGAGGCCGGGCAGGACGCGGAACGGGATGTTTTCCCGCGCCAGCGCCAGCGCCTCTTCGCCGCCACGGCCGAAAATATAGGGGTCGCCGCCCTTCAGCCTGACGACGCGGCGGCCCTGGCGCGCCAGCCGGACCAGCAGGGCGGTTATGTCGTCCTGTTTCATCGAGGGTTTTCCGCCGCGCTTGCCGGCAAAGAAAAGTTCGGCGTTTTCGGCAACCGCGACGACGTCCGGGGAGACCAGCGCATCGTAGACCAGCGCATCCGCCTCACTCAGCGCCGCCAGCACTTCCAGCGTCAGGCAGCCGGGATCGCCGGGGCCGGCGCCGGCGAGCCAGACATGGCCGGGCTCAAGCGTCCGCGGCTTGAAGTTCAGCCGGGCAAGCGCCTGTTGGAGCGCGGCGTTCTCGCCCTTATTTTTGGTGCTGTCGCTCACAATCCGTCCCGTCCGCGAAAACGCCGTTGGTAATGCGCGTCGTACAATGAACTCTCGCCAAAGCCTTCCGCCGCCAGCGAGCGGCCGACGAAGATGATGGCCGTACGCTCCATCGGGTCGGCGGCCAGTTGTGCCTCGATGGTTTCCAGCGTGCCGGTCAGCACGCGCTCGTCCGGCCAGGAGGCACGGAAGACGACCGCCACCGGGCAATCGCGGCCATAGAGCGGCGTCAGCTCGGCGACGATGCGATCGATGGCGTGGATGGCAAGATGAATGGCAAGCGTGGCGCCGGTGCGGCCGAAACCGGCCAGCGTTTCGCCAGGCGGCATTTTTGAAGCGCGGCCGGAGACGCGGGTCAGCACCAGGCTCTGGGCGACTTCGGGAATGGTCAGCTCGCGCCGCAGAGCAGCCGCCGCGGCAGCGAAAGAGGGAACGCCCGGCGTCAGCGTGTAGGGAATGCCGTGCCTTTCCAGCCGGCGGATCTGTTCGGCAACCGCGCTCCATACCGACAGGTCACCGGAATGCAGCCGCGCGACATCATGGCCGGCCTTGTGGGCGGCCAGATATTCGGCCTCGATCTCGTCGAGCGACATCGGCGCGGTGTCGATCAGCTTCGTTCCCGGGGCGCAATGCTGCAGCAATTCGGGCGCCACGATCGAGCCGGCATGGAGGCAGACCGGGCAGCTTGCCAGCAGCCGCGCGCCGCGCAGGGTAATGAGGTCGGCGGCGCCCGGACCGGCGCCGATGAAATGCACGGTCATGCCGCGTCTCCGCTGATGGCGATGGCGCAGGTGACCGGGCCGAGCACGATGCGTGGTCCCAGCAGCCTGGCGCCTTCGCCGGCGACGGCCAGCGCCGATGCTTCGGAAACCGACGGTGTGCCGGCCAGACCCTGCGAGAGGCTGGAGTTGCTGAGCGCCTTCGTCGACGCTGCTTTAAGCGCTGCCTCATCGACGACGATGACGGGAAGGTTGAGTGTGCGACCTGCGGCAGCGATCGCCTGTTCATCTTTCTTGAGCATGGCGGTGGCGAGCGACGAGAGCGCCGTCATCGCCAGCCCGTGCGCTTCGAGCGCGGTTTCTATCGCGGCAAGCACGTCCTCGACGCTTACACCCTTTCGGCTGCCGATGCCCGCGACCATCATGGCTTGATCCAACTCCATTGGGTAACCGGCATCGCCGGCCGCCAGGCCTGCATCGAACCGACAGGCGCGGCGCGGGATATGGCGATGCGGGTCAGATCGCCCCCGAGCTCGGTATGACGGGCAAGAAGCAGCGTCTCCATTTCCAGCGTCACCGCATTGGCAACGAGGCGGCCGCCGGTGCGCAGCGCCTTGATGGCGGCGGCCAGCACGCCGGCGTCGCTGCCGCCGCCGCCAATGAAAATCGCGTCTGGCGTATCGAGCCTTGCAAGCGCCTTGGGTGCGCTGCCTTCGACTACGATGAGTCCGGGAACGCCGCAGGCAGCAGCGTTGTGGCCGATGCGGGCGGCGCGGATCGGGTCGGCTTCGATGGCAACAGTGCGCATCGAAGGGTGGGTGAGCATCCATTCGATGCCGATGGAACCGGAGCCGGCGCCAATATCCCACAGCAGTTCGCCGCGCCTCGGCGCCAGCGCCGACAGCGTGATGGCGCGGATCTCATGCTTGGTGATCTGGCCGTCATGGTCGAACAGATGATCGGCGAGGCCTGATGTCAAAGGCAGGATACGCGCATCCGGACCAGATTGAATTTCGAGCGCCAGCACATTGAGCGGATTGATGTTTTCGAGGTTGAAGGCATCGGCCCGGGCCGTGCGCAGGTTCTCGTTCGGCCCGCCCAATGCCTCCAGGATCGTCAACCGCGAGGCGCCGAAATCAAGCTCGGTGAGCAGGCGGGCGATTGCCGCCGGTGCATCGCCGTCGGATGTCAGGGCCAGGATGCGTGCGTTGGGTTGCAGCAATGGCCGGATCAGGTCGATGGGGCGGCCATGCAGCGAGACGGTTTCGATGTCCTGCAGCGCCCAGCCAAGGCGAGCGGCCGCCAGCGAAATGGCCGACGGCGCGGGAATGACATGCATCTCCCGCGGCATGACCTTGCGGGCGAGGGTGACGCCGACGCCGTGGAAAAAGGGATCGCCGGAGGCAAGAACGCAAACGCGCTTGCCGGCGAGCGACAGCACGTCGTGCATCTTGGCATCGAAGGGAACCGGCCATGGGCGCGGATCGCCCTTGGCGAATGATGAGACGAGCGCCAGATGCCGCTTGCCGCCAAAGATGATTTCAGCGTCGGCGATCCGCTGCTTGGCCTCGTCGCCGAGACCGGCTACACCGTCCTCGCCTATGCCAACGATGGTGAGCCATTTTTGGTTGGCGCCGCGTAGACTCTTAGCAGGCATGATGACCCACCGCATTCTGATCCTCGGCGGAACCACCGAAGCCCGGCAACTGGCTGGAAAACTGGCAGCCGGTTACTCGGTGATGCTGTCGCTGGCGGGCCGCACCGAAAGCCCGGTGACGCAGGGCGTGCCGGTACGCAGTGGAGGGTTTGGCGGCGCCGATGGTCTGGCCGCCTATCTCAAGGAGACAAGCATCGAGCTGCTGATCGACGCCACGCATCCCTACGCGGCGCGAATTTCCGCCAATGCGGCGCAGGCCGCGCGCATGGCTGGGGTGCCGATCGTCGCTCTGCGCCGTCCCGGCTGGGAGCCTGTCGAGGGCGATCGCTGGACGCAGGTCTATACGACAGGCGATGCCGTGCAGGCGCTTGGACCGGCGCCGCGCCGTGTATTCCTGGCTCTCGGCCGGCAGGAGGTCGCGGCTTTCGAAGCCGCGCCCCAGCACCACTATCTCATCCGCAGCGTCGATCCGGTCGAGCCGAAGCTGGCAGTGCCCGATGCCACCTATCTCCTGGCGCGCGGGCCGTTTCGCGAGGCGGAGGAACACACGCTGCTCCAGCGGCACGGCATCGACATCGTCGTATCCAAGAACAGCGGCGGCGCGGCGACTTATGGCAAGATCGCCGCGGCGCGGGCGCTTGGCCTCGACGTCGTCATGGTGCGCAGGCCTGCGCTGCCGGAGATTCCTTCGGCTGCGACCGTTGATCAGCTTGCCGACATGGTCGATCATCTTGTCGAGCCTGCCGCGGAGCGCGGCGTGTAAACCAGCGCCGGCCTGTTACCGCGCCTGATGATCCGGGTTTCCGGCGAACCGATGATGATGCAGGTTGCCATATCCGCCTTGTCGGCATCGGCATCCGCCAGCAGGAACACCTCGATGCGCTCATCGGGCCGGCCTGCGGCACGGCCGAATATAACGGGCGTGGTGCCCGGCAGAATGGCCTTCAGACATTCGAAGGCGCGGCCAAGCTGCCAGGGGCGCGCCTTGCTGATGGGATTGTAAAGCGCGATGACGAAGCCGGCGCCGGCGGCCGCCAGCAGGCGCAGTTCGACCAAGTCCCATGGCTTCAGATTGTCGGACAGCGAGATGGCGCAGAAATCATGGCCGAGCGGTGCCCCGATGCGGGCAGCGACAGCGAGCATGGCGGTGACGCCAGGCACGATTGCGAGATCGATCGCGCGCCATTCGGAGGGGCCGGCTTCGATCGCCTCGCAGACGGCCGCCGCCATGGCGAAGACGCCTGGATCGCCCCCGGAGACGACGGCGACATTGTGACCTTCGGCCGCCTTCGCCAGCGCCTCGTTGGAGCGGGCAAGCTCTTCGCGATTGTCGGAGGCGATGCGGGTCTGGTCCGGGCGCAATTCCAGCCGGTCGAGATAGGGCTTGTAGCCGTAGAAGAAGCTTGCCTCGGCGACGGCGTGGCTCGCCTGCGGCGTCACCTGATCGGCGTTGCCAGGTCCGAGCCCGATGACAGTGAGGCGGCCGCTCATGCGCCACCCGCCGACGCGACAGGGCGTCCGGACCAGCCGGCAACGAGCACAATGGCGAAATAGGGCGCCTTGTCGTCCGGCTTGTCGGTGAGCCGCATCGAGACGCTGCCCGGCATGGTGCCGCGCTCGACATAGACGGCGCGTGTCAGCTTGCCGGTGGCCTCCAGCGCCCGCCGGATTTTGGGCAGGTTGCGGCCGACCTTCATGATAACGGCGGCATCGGTGTCGGCGAGGCGCCGGGTCAGTTCGAACTCGCTCATCGTGCCCGGCAGCACGGTCAGCACGTCGTCGCCCTGGACGATCGGCAGGCCGGTCGCCGACCAGCAGCCCGACATGGCGGTAACGCCGGGAATGACCTCGGTCGGAAAACGATGGGCGAGGCGCACATGCAGATGCATGTAGGAGCCATAGAAGAGCGGATCGCCTTCCGACAGCACGGCGACCATCCTACCGGCATCCAGATGACCGGCAACGGTCTCGGCGGACTCCTCGTAGAAGGCCGATATCTGCGCGCGGTAATCGTCGTGATCCTTGTCGATCTCCGTGGTCACGGGATAGAGCAACGGCAGTTCCAGCATGTCGGGCCGGAAGCGCGTTTCGACGATGGCGCGCGCATTGCTGTTGTTGCCGCGCTTGGCGAAATACGCCACCACATCGGCCTCGGCCAGCGCACGCGCGGCCTTCAGCGTCAACAGTTCCGGGTCGCCGGGACCGGTACCGACGCCGACCAGGCGGCCCCTCGAGCCGGTTTTGGGGAGCGCGTTCACAGGCCGGGCCTCGCGAGAGAATTGAGGGCTGCCGCGGTCATGGCGCTGCCGCCAAGCCTGCCGCGCACGATTGCATAGGGTACGCCGTAGGAATTCTGCGCCAGCGCGTCCTTCGATTCGGCGGCACCAACGAAGCCCACCGGCATGCCGATGATGGCGGCCGGTTTCGGCGCACCGTCGCGCAGCTTCTCCAGAAGATAGAAGAGTGCGGTCGGCGCATTGCCGATGGCCACCACCGAACCGGCGATGCGCTCGCCCCACAGGTCGATCGCGGCGGCAGAACGTGTGTTGCCGATCGTCCTGGCGATTTCATGCGTGCGCGGGTCGCGCAAGGTGCAGATCACCTCGTTGCCGGCAGGCAGACGGGCGCGGGTGACGCCGTGCGAGACCATTTCGGCGTCGCAGAAGATCGGCGCGCCGGCGGCAAGCGCGGCCCGTGCGGCGGAAACGAAATCGCTGGAGAAGACAAAATTCTTGGCGGCTTCCACTTGGCCGCAGGCATGGATCATGCGGACCGCGACATCGGCCTCTGCTTCGGAAAAGCGCGCGAGATCAGCCTCGGCGCGGATGATGGCAAAGGAGCGTTCGTAGATCGCCGTGCCGTCGTGGATGTAGTCGTAGGCGACCATTGTCATTCCTGTCGATAAGCCTCTGCGATGCCGGCCGGCCCCAGCCTCGTCAGGCAGGCGGCGGCGGTCTCGCCCTGATAGCGTGCGCTGCGGATTGCCGCCGCGACGCGGCCGATGCCGCGCGCGGCGTCATAGCCCGGCCTGTAACCGGCAGGAAGGGCCTTTGCCGTCGCGTTCACGACAAGTCCGGCTCCATTTTCGCCGCCGACCACGGTCAGCGCCGCTGGGCCGGGATGCGCGCAACCCTTGGCGCAGCCAGAAACATGCAAGGTGAAGTCAAGACCATCGGCGTTTTCGGTGGCGATCGCCTCGGCAATGTCGCGCGTGGCGATGCGACCCGAGGCGCAAGCCGGCGCGCCGGGACAAGCAGCGATGCGCGTGCGCGGGTCGGTGGGGGCGGTGACGAAGCCGAGGGTGGCGGCTGTTTGCTGGAGGGAAGGATTGGCGGCTGGTGGCTGGCCGAGGAAGAGCAGGGCGCGGCCCGGGGCGAGGCGGATTTCCGACGTCCCGAGGGTGAGAGCGCTTTGAGCGAGGGCGATGAGCCTTTCGGCGGGCATGCTGCCGTAGGGGAGACCGATGCCGAGGGCGCGGCCAGTGTTCAAGTCGAAAACGCCAATCGGCGAGCGAGGGTGCTCTACGGCGCCCCCCTCTGTCCTGCCGGACATCTCCCCCACAAGGGGGGAGATTGGCGGTTCGGGCGCCGGCTCTCCTTCTGCATCCCAGGAAATTGGCAAAGGCGAGCGTGAATGAGCAATCTCCCCCCTTGTGGGGGAGATGTCCGGCAGGACAGAGGGGGGCGCCGTAGAATGCCAACTTGCGAGAGACGCTATTTGCCTCTCCGATAAATCCCGTGTGTGCGCTTCGCGGCCTTTTTCAGCCACCATCCTAAGCGCTGCGACGGCTATGTCTCTAGCGGCATGCGCGTTGACCTTTGCCAACACTTTCGCATTCCGCCCGTCACCGGCCACCGACACCCGCCAGCGGATTCCCGCCTCGGTGCTCGCCGCCTTCAGCCGCACGTCGGCCGTCACAGCATCCATCGTCAGTTGCCCGCCACCGTCGACAACGACCGAAACCTTCGGCCCGAGCCGCTGCGACAGCCCGGCGTCCTCGACCGCTTCCCTGATCCGATCAGCCAGCGGCCTGGGGTCGGCGATCTCCTGCGGATCGATGCCGGCCAGTGGTCCGGTCTCCACTGGTACGCCAGTGCGGACCACAATGCCCAGCGCATCGACTTCCTTCGCCAGCAGGGTTGCACTTTGCGTGGTCAATCCGCGTATTTGCAAGCTGCCGCGCGCTGTCACTTCCATGATGCCGTTGCCGTGCCGCAGGGCGGATTCTGCCAGCCCGATCAGAAGCTTCGGCGACAATCCGCCAGAAGATGGGCCTCCGGCGACCGGGTTGAGCCGCACCAGCAGGCCGTCGCCGGTCTGCATCGGCGCCGAAAGGGCCGGGCAGGCGCCGCGGCGGGAGTAGGCGTTCATGCCGCCAACTCCCGTGCCTCGGCAATCAGTGCCGCGAGGTCGTCGTCGATCGAATTGCGCAAGGGATGCCAGAGGCCCCGCCGTCGCGCCGACAGGAGGCGTTCGGCAATGGCTTTCGCGGCGGCCGGGTTTTCGCGCAGGATGAAGGCGCGGACGTCCGCATCGCCGAGATAGGCATCGTGCACGGCGTCTATCAGCGCGCCCGGTATGGCCTGCGTGGTTTCGGCGAAGCCAACCAGCCGGTCGACGGTTTCGGCGAATTCCGAGGCGCCGCGAGGGCCGTGGCGCATCTGGCCCGCTATGAAGCGGGCGTTGACAGCGCGGGCGCGCACGACGCGCGTCACAGCCTCACTAAGTGAACGCGGCTTCGGCCTCTGCGGGTCCGTCGTGTCCAGCACGATAACGTCGGCATTCCTGCCAAGCGCTGCAAGGGCGGCCGAAAAACCGCCGATAAAGGCGACATCGGCGGAGCCTTCGAGGATGTCGCGGCCGGGATCGTCGCCGGTGTGGACGAGAAGATCGGCCTCGGCGATGCGGTTCTCGAAAGCGCCGGGCGCGGCGATCCCTTCACCGCCGGCGCCGCCATAGGCATGCGATGTGGCATCGAGATAGGCGCGGCCGATTTCCTCGCGCGCCGCCCAGTCGCCGCTCGACAGGATTTCCTCGACGCCAGCGCCGTAAGTGCCAGGCGAGGTGCCAAAGATGCGCGGGCTGATCTTGCCCTCGGCGCGGGTCCTTGCGGCGAGCGGATTTTCCGAATCGTCCTCGTCGCGCGCGGCAACGGCGTTGGCAGCGGCATCGATCAGCGCGATCTGGGTCGGGAACATGTCGCGGAACAGGCCCGATATGCGCCAGGTGACGTCGACGCGCGGGCGGCCAAGCGCTGCCGGTGCCAACACCTCGATGCCGGTGACGCGACCTGTGGCGGCATCCCATTGCGGGCGGCAGCCCATCAGCGAAAGCCCCTGCGCGATCTCCTCGCCGCCGGTGCGCAAAGACGCCGAACCCCAAAGGTCGATGATCAGCGAGCGCGGCCAGTCGCCATGCGATTGCATATAGGTGCGCACCACTTCCTCGGCGGCAGCCTTGCCGATGTCGTAAGCCGTCGGCGTCGGCATGGCGCGCGGGTCCGACGTGAACAGGTTGCGGCCGGTGGGCAGAACGTCGGAACGCCCGCGCGCGGGCGCGCCGGCCGGGCCCGCGGTGACATGACGACCGTCGAGCGCGGCAAGAAGGGCGGCCTTTTCGGCCTTGGCGCTTTGCCGGCGCATAAGGTCGGGCTCTTCGTCGGGCGCGCGGCCGTAGACATGCAGCCCATCCTTGATAGCGAAATCCTTCAGGTCGCAGAGCCAGGCATCGATGCGGCGCAGGGCCTCGTCCGGCGCGTCGGTGCGGGCAACGCCGGCCTCCGCGGCGAGGCCCGTCGTCTGCGCGGTTTCGACGATCAGACTGGCCAGACGGTCGCGGCGGCGGCGGTCGAGACCGTCAGCCTGGGCGTATTCGTCGACCAGCCGTTCGAGCCTGTGCTGGTTCTTGTCCAATCCGGCGCCGGTGAGCGGCGGCGGCAGATGGCCGAGCGTGACGGCGGCGATCCGCCGCTTCGCCTGCGCCGCCTCGCCGGGATTGGAGACGATAAAGGGATAGATGACGGGCAGGGGACCGGTGACGATCTCGGGGAAGCAGTTTTGCGAAAGCGCAACCGTCTTGCCCGGCAGCCATTCCAGCGTGCCATGCGCGCCAACATGGATGAGCGCATGGACGCCGAGCAATTTGCGCAGCCACAGGCCGAAGGCGAGCAACGCATGGCGCGGCGGCAGCGTCGGGTCGTGATAGTCGGCGCGGCGGTCGGCCGAGCGGCCGCGGTCTGGAGCCAGCGCCACGGTGATGTTGCCGAAGGTCGCGGCGCGGAAGGGGAATTTGGCGGCGGGCAGCGCTTGAACACCCCCCTCTGTCCTGCCGGACATCTCCCCCGCAAGGGGGGAGATTGGCAGTTTCGACGCTGGAGCTACTCTTGCAACGTTGGAGATTGGCGAAGACAGAGATGACGGCGTAATCTCCCCCCTTGCGGGGAAGATGTCCGGCAGGACAGAGGGGGGTGCCTCGCGCAAACCTGTCTCGCCTTCGGCTTTGCCCCAAGCTGCTTCTACGGCAGCAATTGCTGCGCCCGGCAATTCCGTTGAGAAGGCAAGGTACTCATCCAACTCCAACCCAGCCTTGCTGCGCTCCAGCAAATCCAGCAACGCACGCGACGTTTGGGGAATTCCCTCAACTACATAGCCCTGTTCCTGGAGGTCGTGCAGCATCGCCAGCACGCTCGATGGCACATCCAACCCGACCGCATAGCCGGTGCGGCCGGGAGCGCTCGGATAATCAGGGATCAGAATGGCGAGCTTGCGTTCCGCGCGGGGCGTTTCCCGAAGGCTGATGAAGGCCGCGACCCGGTCCGCCACCTGTTCGACGCGATCGGGTTCCGGCCGGTTGGCAAAGGCGCGGTGGCCGAGCGCCGGGTCGGTCTCGCTCTCGCCCTTGAACGAAACGGCGCCGGCCAGGATGCGGCCGTCCAGTTCGGGCAGCACGACATGCATGGCGAGGTCGGCGGGCGCAAGCCCGCGCTGGTTCTTCTCCCATACGTCGCGGCGGGTGGTGGCGACGATCACCTGGAAGACCGGCACGCCGGCGCGGTCGAACAGGGTCTCGACGCCGGGTTCGGCGCCGGACGCGAACGCGGTCGCAGTGATGATGGCGGCGGGCTTGAGCTGGGCAATCGCGGTTTCAACAAAAGCCAGAGATTCCGGGTCTTTCAGGCTGGAGACGAAGATCGGCACCGGCAGCATGCCGCGCTGCCGTAGCGCCTCGAAAAGCGCGTCGATGGGCGCGACATCGGCGGCGAGCAGCATCGAGCGGTAGAAGAGGATGGGAATCACGGGTGGGTTGACGTTGCCGGCGTCGAGTTCCGTCACACCCCCCTCTGTCCTACCGGACATCTCCCCCGCAAGGGGGGAGATTGCTCTTTCATCGACGATTTCGCCTATCGCGGATGGTCGAGATAAATCCCTGTCCAAGGGGACAGAAGAGGAGCCGGCCTTGATGACAGCCGATCTCCCCCCTTGCAGAGGAGATGTCCTGCCGGACAGAGGGGGGTGTGAAGGATCGTCAACATTCGATAAGTCCGGCTTCTCCACGACTCCGCGCCCCGGCTCATAAAACCCGGCTTTCGGCACGCTTACCGGCTCGGCAATCTCGCGATCAGACCCCGCCAACCGCGCCAGCCTGCGCACCAGCGCGCTCATATTGGCCGGGCCGCCCTGGCGGAAATAATTGAGCAGCCCGTCCAGTTCCTCGCGCGGCAGCGTCGAGGCTTCGATCAGCCTGATATCCTCGTCGTGGCTTTCACCGGGAAGTAGTGCCAGCTTTATGCCACGCTCACGGGCAACCACGGCCAACTGGTCGCAGCCGTAGCGCCACCACTCGTAACCGCCGAGAATACGCACCAGAATGACTTTGGCGTGACGGGCGACGCTGTCGATCCAGAGGTCGACGGACATGGGGTGGCGCAGGTCGCGCAGCGCGGCCAGCCGCATCGTGGGCAGCCGATCGGCGTCGCCTTTCCAGGCCGCTGCCAGTCCGGCCAGGTCGCTGTCCGTGAAGGACAGCGCCACCATTTCCGCCGGCGTCTGCCGCAGATCGACCGGCTCGGCGAGATCGTCGAGCGAGGCGGATGTGGTGGTGAGGATGTGCATCGCGGTCGGTGTTGCCTCAGCCGGCGAGGATATGCTCGATCGCCGGGCGGTTCAGCCCCTTGAGGCCGATGACGACCAGGCGCGAGCGGCGGTCGTCGTCAGCCGTCCAGGCGCGGTCATAATAATGATTGACGCGCGGACCAACGGCCTGGAGCAAAAGCCGCATCGGCTTGCCGCCGACCTCGACGAAGCCTTTCACCCGCAGCACGTTCTCCTGTTCGGCGGCGGTCGCGACGCGCTTTGCCAGGTCGTCCGGGTTGGCGATCGAGGGGATGTCGACGATGAACGTATCGAAGTCGTCGTGCTCGTGGTCGAAGGCGCCGTCATGATGGGACTTGCGGTTCTCGATGTCGTCCTCGACGGCGAGGCCTAGCCCGAGCAGCACGGACGGATCGACCTTGCCATGAGCCGTCGGCACGACCTTCACGGCGCGGGCGGAGTGTTCGCCAATGATGGCGTTGGCGCGAGCCGAACCTGCGGCATCCATCAGGTCGCTCTTCGACAGGATGATGAGGTCGGCGCAGGCGATCTGGTCCTCGAACACCTCCTCGACGGGGTCGTCGTGGTCCAGTGTCTGGTCCTGCGCGCGTTGCGCCTGCAGGGCGTCCATGTCGTTGGCGACGCGCCCCTCGGCCAATGCCGGACCGTCGACCACGGCGATTACGCCGTCGACTGTCACCCGGCTCTTCACTGTCGGCCACTGGAAGGCCTGGACCAGCGGCTTGGGCAGAGCCAAGCCTGAGGTCTCGATCAGGATGTGGTCGACCTTCGGCGTCAGCGACAGGATCTGGTCGAGCGCCGGGACGAAATCGTCGGCGACGGTGCAGCAGATGCAGCCATTGGCCAGTTCGACGATGTTTTCCTCCGGGCAGGTGTCGATGCCGCAGCCCTTGAGGATCTCGCCGTCGATTCCGATGTCGCCGAATTCGTTGACGATGATGGCGATCCGCTTGCCGCCCGCGTTCTCCAGGAGATGGCGGACCAGCGTGGTCTTGCCGGCACCCAGGAAGCCGGTGACCACGGTACAGGGGACGCGGGAGAGAGTGGCGGCGGAAACTGCGGCGGTCATGATCAGTCCTTCAGCATGTCGAGGGGAGGAATGCGGGCGACGAGGCCGCGCTTGAGGGAATCCGGGCGACCACGCCACGGAATGAGGCCGTTGGTCGAAGCGGCGAAGAGTTTCGCGCCGGTCACGAGATCGGCGCCGCTGGCGATGTTCAGGTCGCCGAAGACATAACTCCAGCAGCCGTCGCGAAGAATCGCGGCACTGAGACGGCGCTTGCAGTTGCCGAGGCATTCGACGGTGCGGACACGGACATTGTCGGCCGTTGCGGCTTGGCGCGTATCTTGAGCCAAAACTTCGCCGGCGCGGGGATGGGCATCGGAACCGGTCTCGTCGCGGCAGGAAGCGCAGATGATGACAGTGACGCCGGCCAAGGCGTCGCTATCGCCAGACAAGTCGCTATCGCCAGACAAAATGTCCGCTGTTTCAGCCGGGAAACTGCTGTCGCGTTCCAAATCGGGCTCCTTGCCCGGAAAACCCGCCGGGCGATCGGATTCTTATGTCTCAGACGGCAGGTCTCCTGGCTCGCGGGTCATCGCCTTCGTGCCGCCTTCCCGGGACCGTCCCAGTGGTTTTCGGCCTTGGCTCGTCGCTTACAGTTGCGGGGACAGCCGCGGATTTGAAATCGAGATTTCGCACCGCATTCCCTCTTGGCTCCTCCCTTTGCCGAGAGGAGACCGTCTGGAATGGATTTAGGCTCTTGCAGGCGGCGGTGTCAACGCGCGTCTACGACACGGCAATGTCGGCGAGCGGCTGCCCAAGGTCGCCGGCGGGCGTAACCTCGATCCGTTCGAGGCCGAGCCAGCCCTGCATCTGCGTCAATTCCTGGAAGAGTTGCGCGGCGGTTTCAGGCGGCGCGCCGGGCTCGGCATAGGCCGCGTGGACGCGTAGCACGCTGGCCGGCCGGTCGGCCTTGAGGTCGACGCGCGCCACGATCCTGTCGCCGAGCAGGAACGGCAGGACGTAATAGCCGTATTGCCGTTTTTCGGCAGGGGTGTAGATTTCTATGCGGTAGTGGAAATCGAACAGCCGCTCCGTGCGCGAGCGCTCGAAAACGACCGGATCGAACGGCGCCAGCAAGGCGCGGGCCTCGATTTTTCGTGGAATACGGGCCTCCTTATGGAGGTAAGCCGGTTTGTTCCAGCCCTCGACACGCACCGGCACCAGCTCGCCTGTTTCAACCAGCTCCTCCAGCCGGCCCTTCATGTCGGCCGGCGACAGGCGGAAATAGTCGCGCAGGTCGCTTGCTGTCGCGACGCCATGAGCGCGGGCGGATATCCGCAGCAATTCCCGATGCGCGTCCTCGGCTGACGGCACCGGCAGATCGAGGATCGCCTGCGGCAGCACGCGCTCGGGCAGATCGTAGAAGCGTTCGAAGCCACGGCGGTGCGCGGTGGTGATGCGTCCTGCCCAGAACAGCCATTCGAAGGCATGCTTGGCGTGGCTCCAGCCCCACCAGCCGCCGGACCCTTTCTGGCCTTCGAGCGCGGAGGCGGCGATCGGGCCGCGCTCCGCGACCTCGCGGTAGATCTCTTCGATATAGGCGGCGTGCTCGCGGCCCCATTTGGCGAGACCCAGATACATTTCATCGCCACGCTCCGCGCGCTGCATGCGCCAACGCATCAGGGGATAGGTCTCGACCGGCAGGAAGGAAGCCTCGTGCGCCCAGTATTCGAAAACCGTGCGCTTGCGCGTGACGGCGGCGTTGTCGAGCAAGGCGAACGGGTAGGGACCAAGGCGCGAATAGAGCGGCATGTAGTGAGCGCGCACCACCGCGCTGACGGAATCGATCTGCAGCAGGCCGGTACGCGAGAGCACGCGGGCGAAGTGGCGTCGGTCGGGCGTGCCGGCGGGGCGGGGATCAGTGAACCCTTGGGCGGCGAGCGCGATACGCCGGGCCGTGGCAAGCGAGATCTTTTCCTTCATTCGGATGCGACTCTGATGGCTTGTTGAGCGTCGTTCGGACAGTTGATTCCGGCCATGCTAGCAGGGTTTTGGCGGCAACTCTGTCAGGAGAGAAAAGTGGAGTAAAAAGCGAAGGAAATCAGACAGGAGCGGATCGGACCAGTTTCTTCCCTTATGCCGTCCAGGCCAGTGTTTTGAACAAGGTTTGACTTGCTTCGCCGGAAGCGCTGCGCTAACCCTCGCCGCGTTGCAGCAAAGGCCCCTTAAAACGGTTCAGCGGTTAAACTGTCACGCTTCCGAAATGGGGTCTGGTGCTGTAATCAAAATGGATTGGCGCCAACGGAAAGCCGCAGCATGAACGCACTTCTCAGTTCGTACCTGCCCATCGTCCTGTTTATCGCAGTGGCGGCGGCTGTCGGCGTCGCGCTTATCGTGGCGCCGTTCCTGGTGGCCTACCGCAATCCCGACCCGGAAAAGCTTTCCGCCTACGAATGCGGGTTCAACTCGTTCGATGACGCCCGTATGAAGTTCGACATCCGCTTCTACCTGGTGTCGATCCTGTTCATCATCTTCGACCTGGAAGTGGCCTTCCTGTTTCCGTGGGCGGTGTCGTTCTCGAAAATCGGCATGCTCGGTTTCTGGTCGATGATGGTGTTTTTGGCGGTGCTGACCATCGGCTTTGCCTATGAATGGAAAAAAGGAGCGCTCGAATGGGATTGAGCGACAGTTCCGGCACGCTCGTCGCGCCGAAGCCCAAGGGTCTGATCGATCCCAATACCGGCAGGCCGGTTGGGTCCGATGATCCGTTCTTCCTCGAAATCAACAACGAACTCGCCGACAAGGGCTTTCTCGTCACCTCGACCGAGGCGCTGATCACCTGGGCGCGCAGCGGCTCGCTGATGTTCATGACCTTCGGCCTCGCCTGCTGCGCCGTCGAGATGATCCACACCTCGATGCCGCGCTACGATTCGGAGCGGTTCGGTGTTGCTCCTCGCGCGTCTCCGCGCCAGTCCGACATCATGATCGTTGCCGGCACGCTGACCAACAAGATGGCTCCGGCGCTGCGCAAGGTCTACGACCAGATGCCGGAGCCGCGCTACGTCATCTCGATGGGCTCCTGCGCCAATGGCGGCGGCTATTACCACTATTCCTATTCGGTGGTGCGCGGCTGCGACCGCATCGTGCCGGTCGACATCTATGTGCCCGGCTGTCCGCCGAGCGCCGAAGCGCTGCTCTATGGCATTCTTCTGCTGCAGAAGAAGATCCGCCGCACCGGCACGATCGAACGGTAAATCCATGGCCGCATCCCTGAGCGAACTGTCGACCTATCTCGGCGAAAAATTGATTGGCCGCGTCAATGAAGCAGTGTTCGCCTATGGCGAACTCACCATCCATGTCGAACCGCGCGATCTGATCGAAGTGGTGACTTTCCTGCGCGACGATCCGCGCTGCCAATTCATCTCGGTCATCGATGTCTGCGGCGCCGATTATCCGTCACGGGCCAAGCGCTTCGACGTCGTCTATCACCTGTTGTCGCCGAAGCAGAACGTGCGTATCCGCGTCAAGGTGCAGGCCGACGAGGAGACGATGGTGCCGTCGATCACCGGCGTCTATCCCGGCGCCGATTGGTTCGAGCGCGAGACCTACGATCTCTATGGCGTGCTGTTTTCGGGTCACCCCGATCTGCGGCGCATTCTCACCGATTACGGTTTCGACGGTCACCCGCTGCGCAAGGATTTCCCGCTGACCGGCTTCGTCGAGGTGCGTTACGACGACGAAGCTAAGCGCGTCATCTACGAGCCGGTGGAACTGAAGCAGGAATTCCGCAATTTCGATTTTCTGTCCCCATGGGAAGGCACCGATTACGTGCTGCCAGGGGATGAGAAGGCAAAGCAGTAATGGCCGAAACTTCCGTCCGCAATTTTAACATCAACTTCGGACCGCAACACCCTGCCGCGCATGGTGTTTTGAGATTGGTTCTGGAGTTGGACGGCGAAGTGGTCGATCGTGTCGATCCGCATATCGGGCTCTTGCATCGCGGCACCGAAAAGCTGATCGAGCACAAAACCTACCTGCAGGCAGTGCCTTATCTCGACCGGCTCGACTATTGCGCGCCGATGAACCAGGAGCATGCCTTCGCACTGGCCGCCGAGCGCCTGCTCGGCATCGAGGTGCCGAAGCGCGGTCAGCTGATCCGCGTGCTCTACTGCGAGATCGGCCGCATCATGTCGCACATCCTCAATGTGACGACGCAGGCGCTGGACGTCGGCGCGCTGACGCCGCCTCTGTGGGGCTTCGTCGAGCGCGAAAAGCTGATGGTGTTCTATGAGCGCGCCTCGGGTTCGCGCATGCATGCCGCCTATTTCCGTCCGGGCGGCGTTCACCAGGACCTGCCGCAGAAGCTGCTCGAGGACATCGGCAGGTGGATCGATCCGTTCCTGAAGTCGATCGACGACCTCGATCAGTTGCTGACCGGCAATCGCATCTTCAAGCAGCGTAATGTCGATATCGGCACGGTTTCGCTGGCCGACGCCTGGGCCTGGGGCTTTTCCGGCGTCATGGTGCGCGGCTCGGGCGCTGCCTGGGACCTGCGCAGATCGCAGCCCTATGAATGCTATTCGGAGCTCGATTTCGATATTCCGATCGGCAAGAACGGCGACTGTTTCGACCGCTACCTCGTGCGCATGGAAGAGATGCGCCAGTCGGCGAAGATCATGCGCCAGTGCATCGATCTCCTGCTCGGCAAGGAAAGCGCCGGGCCGGTGTCGAACCTCGACGGCAAGGTCGTGCCGCCGAAGCGCCAGGCGATGAAGCGCTCGATGGAAGCGCTGATCCACCACTTCAAGCTCTACACCGAGGGCTACCGCGTGCCGGCCGGCGAGGTCTATGCGGCGGTCGAGGCGCCCAAGGGCGAGTTCGGCGTCTATCTGGTCTCCGACGGCACCAACAAGCCTTATCGCTGCAAGCTGCGCGCGCCCGGTTTCGCGCATCTCCAGGCCATGGATTTCCTGTGCCGCGGTCACATGCTGGCCGACGTCACCGCCGTCCTCGGCTCCCTCGACATCGTGTTTGGTGAGGTCGATCGCTAAATGTCAGTCCGTCGTCTCGCAGAAGCCAGCGTCCAGCCAGCATCCTTCGCCTTCAACCGGGCGAACGCGGCCGCGGCCAAGCAATGGATCAAGAAGTACCCGAAGGGCCGGGAACAGTCTGCGATCATTCCACTGCTGATGCTGGCGCAGGAGCAGGAAGGCTGGGTCACCAAGGCGGCGATCGAGACGATTTCGGACATGCTCGGCATGCCGCGCATCCGCGGGCTCGAGGTCGCGACCTTCTACACGCAGTACCAGCTGAATCCTGTCGGCACGCGGGCGCACATCCAGGTTTGCGGCACCACGCCCTGCATGCTGCGTGGCTCGGAAGCGCTGATGGACGTGTGCCGCTCCAAGATCCACCATGACCAGTTCCACGCCAACGACAAGGGAACGCTGTCGTGGGAAGAGGTCGAATGCCTCGGCGCCTGCGTCAACGCGCCGATGGTCATGATCTTCAAGGACACGTTCGAAGACCTGACGCCGGAACGGCTGGCCGAAATCATAGATCTCTACGATGCGGGCAAGGGCGCCTCGGTGACGCCGGGGCCGCAGAACGGCCGCACCGGCTCGGAGCCGGCCGCCGGCCTCACGACGCTGAAAAGCGAGAAGGCGATCCTCAAGTCGACCCGTGACAGGGAGGCCAGGGAAGCCGCCAAGGCCGCCAAGGCGGCACCCGACGCGATCATCGCGGCGCCGGTGCCAACGCCGGCCGCCACCCCTGTCGCGCCGTCCAATGCCAGCAAGCCGAAAACCGATGCGGCTGAAACCAGCCCGGCGCTGAAAACGCCGTCGCCGGCCAAGGTCGCGTCGGCAACGGAAAAAGCGGCGAGCGTCGCGGCTCCCCGCCACTCGGCGACAAACGCCAACAAGGCGGCGCCCGAGGTCGAGAAAGTTTTGAAGCCGCGCAGCGGCCCCCTGAACAAGGCTGAGCCGGCTTCCGCGTTCAAGTCGCCGGAAACCAAGCTTCCCGCCAAAGCGGCCAAGCCTTCGTTGGAAGACAAGAACCGGCCGGCCGGCATCGCCAGGCCGGCGCTGGTCGACGATCTCAAGCTGATCTCCGGCGTCGGCCCGAGGACCGAGAGCATCCTGCATTCGCTCGGCATCTTCACCTTCGCCCAGGTTGCGTCTTGGAAGAAGGCCGAACGGGAGTGGGTGGACAGCTATCTCTCCTTCCGCGGCCGCATCGAGCGAGACGACTGGGTCAAGCAGGCCAAGGCGCTCGCCAAGGGCGGCGTCGCCGAATATATCCGCGTCTTCGGCAAGAAGCCGGTCTGAGGGACGAACAATGCTTCAGGACAAAGACCGCATCTTCACCAACATCTACGGCCTCTTCGACAAGTCGCTGGCCGGCGCAATGGCGCGAGGCGCCTGGGACAACACGCCCGGCATCGTCGCCAAGGGGCGCGAGTGGATTGTCAACGAGATGAAGGCGTCGGGCCTGCGCGGCCGCGGCGGCGCCGGTTTCCCGACCGGCCTGAAATGGTCGTTCATGCCCAAGCAGAGCGATGGCCGGCCGAGTTATCTCGTCATCAATGCCGACGAATCCGAGCCCGGTACCTGCAAGGACCGCGACATTCTGCGCAACGATCCGCACACGCTGGTCGAAGGCGCCTTGCTCGCCGGCTTCGCCATGGGCGCGGTCGCGGCCTACATCTATGTGCGCGGCGAGTTCATCCGCGAGCGCGAGGCGCTGCAGCGTGCCATCGACGAGGCCTATGAGGCCAAGCTGATCGGCAAGGGCAACACTTCAGGCTACGATTTCGACGTCTATATGCACCATGGCGCCGGGGCTTATATCTGCGGCGAGGAGACGGCGCTGCTCGAAAGCCTCGAGGGAAAGAAGGGCCAGCCCAGGCTGAAGCCACCATTTCCGGCCAATGTCGGCCTTTATGGCTGCCCGACCACCGTCAACAACGTCGAATCGATCGCTGTGGCGCCGACGATCCTGCGTCGGGGCGCGGCCTGGTTCTCATCCTTCGGCCGGCCCAACAATGTCGGCACCAAGCTGTTCTGCGTCTCCGGCCACGTCAACAATCCGTGCACCGTCGAAGAGGCGATGTCGATCCCGTTCCGCGAGCTGATCGAGACGCATTGCGGCGGCATCCGTGGCGGCTGGGACAATCTTCTGGCGGTCATTCCTGGCGGCGCCTCGGTGCCGCTGGTGCCGGCCGAGCAGATCATCGATACGCCGATGGATTTCGACGCGCTGCGCGACCTCAAATCCGGCCTCGGCACGGCGGCCGTCATCGTCATGGACAAGTCGACCGATGTCGTCAAAGCCATCGCGCGGCTGTCCTACTTCTACAAGCATGAGAGCTGCGGCCAATGCACGCCGTGCCGTGAAGGCACCGGCTGGATGTGGCGGGTGATGGAACGGCTGGTGCGCGGCGAGGCGCAGAAGCGCGAGATCGACATGCTGCTCGACGTGACCAAGCAGGTCGAAGGCCACACGATCTGCGCGCTGGGCGACGCGGCCGCTTGGCCGATCCAGGGCCTGATGCGGCACTTCCGCGGCGAGGTGGAGCGGCGCATCGACGAGTTTTCGCGCAACGCGCACCGGGCCGAGCCGGTGTTGGTGGCGGCGGAATAGAGAAGCATTGAATGGGCGATAGCCCGGAGCGAGAAGAACGGGGCGGGGCGAACGAAGAAACGACCAGGAGAATTCTATGGCGCCGTATTCGACACCCCACCCGTTGATGCCCAATTTGGACCAGATCGAGAAGATGAACCAGGACCTGACCAGGATGATGCCGAAGGAGATGGCCGGCGCCGTCAACCTTCTGGCGCACCCTGTCGCGGGCGCGGCGGCGATGTCGGCTCTGGGACTTGGGCTCGCCAACCACGCTTTCGGCGTCTGGTTGGGCGCGCTGTCGGGCGCAGCCGAGGCGTCGCAACGCCTCATGCAGCCGCTCATCGAGGATTTCGAGGCGCGCGTCGAACAATTCGAGGATGCGAGCCTTTCATCCACCAGAGCGCGGGCGACGGCCAAGACCCTGATTGCGGAGGCGCAGTCCTTCGCGCAGGAAGTCACCGACATTGCCGCCAGGGAGGCCGCCACCACGGTGCCGGCGGCACAGGCGGGGCGGTCAGCGGACGAGCTTCCGGATGTGCTGCTGCCCGAGGATTTCAGGCAGCCCAAGGCTGTGGACAGGCCGGGGAAGCCTTCGGATCTCAAGAAGATATCGGGCATCGGCCCGAAGCTGGAGACGGTGCTCAATGGGCTCGGCATCTGGACGTTCCGCCAGATCGCCGACTGGTCACCCGAAGAGATCGCCTGGGTCGACGACTACCTGTCGTTCAACGGCCGTATCGTGCGCGACGACTGGATTGCCCAGGCGGCTGTGCTGGCCGCGAAGAAGTGAGTGAAATGCCGGGCGCCGCGTCTGTCGCGCCCGGGAAATGAGATTGCGGGAAATCCGCAGAGGTTTGAGGCGAATGGCAAAGCTCAAGGTCGACGGGAAAGAAATCACTGTACCCGACCATTACACGCTGCTGCAGGCGGCAGAGGACGCGGGCGCGGAAGTGCCGCGCTTCTGCTTCCACGAGCGGTTGTCGATCGCCGGCAATTGCCGCATGTGCCTGATCGAGGTGAAGGGCGGGCCGCCCAAGCCGCAAGCGTCCTGCGCCATGGGCGTGCGCGACCTGCGTCCCGGTCCGAACGGAGAAGCGCCGGAAATCTTCACCAACACGCCGATGGTCAAGAAGGCCAGGGAAGGCGTGATGGAATTCCTGCTGATCAACCATCCGCTGGATTGCCCGATCTGCGACCAGGGCGGCGAATGCGACCTGCAGGACCAGGCGATGGCCTTCGGCGTTGATTCCTCGCGCTATCACGAGAACAAGCGCGCGGTCGAAGACAAGTATATCGGCCCGCTGGTCAAGACGGTGATGAACCGCTGCATCCACTGCACGCGCTGCGTTCGCTTCACCACCGAGGTTGCCGGCATTTCCGAACTCGGCCTGATCGGCCGCGGCGAGGATGCCGAGATCACCACCTATCTCGAGCAGGCGATGACCTCGGAGCTGCAGGGCAATGTCATCGACCTGTGCCCCGTCGGCGCGCTGACCTCCAAGCCTTTCGCCTTCCAGGCACGGCCGTGGGAACTGACCAAGACCGAATCCATCGACGTCATGGATGCCGTCGGCTCGGCGATCCGCGTCGACAGCCGCGGCCGCGAGGTGATGCGCATCCTGCCGCGCGTCAACGAGGCGGTGAACGAGGAGTGGATCTCCGACAAGACCCGCTTCATCTGGGACGGCCTGCGCACGCAGCGTCTCGACCGGCCCTATGTACGCAAGGACGGTAAGCTGGTCCCGGCGAGCTGGGCCGAGGCCTTCACGGCGATCAAGGACGCCGTGTCGAAGACTACGCCCGAGAAGATCGGCGCCATAGCGGGCGATCTTGCCGCGGTCGAGGAAATCTACGCGCTGAAGCTCCTGATGGCCGCACTCGGTTCGAAGAACATGGATTGCCGCCAGGACGGCGCCGCGCTCGACCCGTCGCTTGGCCGGGCAAGCTACATTTTCAACCCCACCATCGAACGCATCGAACAGGCGGACGCGGTGCTGATCATCGGCGCCAATCCGCGCTTCGAAGCCTCGGTGCTCAACGCCCGCATCCGCAAGCGCTGGCGGGTCGGCAATCTGCCGGTCGGCGTCATCGGCGATGTCGGGGATACACGCTATGACTACGAACTGCTGGGCGCAGGACCGGAATCGCTCAAGGATCTGGCCGACGGTGATGGCAAGTTCTTCCAGGTGCTGAAGAAGGCCACGCATCCGCTCATCATCGTCGGCCAGGGCGCGCTGGCACGCCCCGATGGCGCGGCGGTGCTCGGCCAGGCAGCGAAGCTCGCCATGGCCGTGAACGCCGCGCGCGCGGACTGGAACGGCTTTGCCGTGCTGCACAATGCGGCTGGACGCGTCGGCGGCCTCGACCTTGGCTTCGTGCCGAGCGAGGGCGGCAGGAACGTCGCCGGCATGCTGGGCGAGACGGACGTGCTGTTCCTGCTCGGCGCCGACGAGATCGACATGGCAAAGACCGGCGGCGCTTTCGTCGTCTATGTGGGCACCCATGGCGATGCCGGCGCGCACCGCGCCAACGTCATCCTGCCGGGCGCTGCCTACACCGAGAAGTCGGGCACCTATGTCAACACGGAAGGGCGCGTGCAGCAGACCAACCGCGCCGGCTTCGCGCCGGGCGACGCGCGCGAGGATTGGGCCATCGTCAGGGCATTGTCGGATGTACTGGGCAAGAAGTTGCCGTTTGATTCGCTGCCGCAGCTGCGCGCTAAACTCTACGGCGAATACCCGCATCTTGCCCGCATCGACCAGGTTGCTGCGGGCAATGCCGAGGATATCGCCAATGTGGCGAAGCTTGGCGGACGGCTGAACAAGGGCACGTTCACGTCGCCGATCCAGGACTTCTACCTGACCAACCCGATCGCGCGGGCCTCTGCCGTGATGGCGGAATGCTCGGCGCTTGCCAAGAGCGGCTTCAAGCAGGCGGCGGAATAAGCATGGACACCTTCTTCTCCTTTTACGTGCTGCCGGCGCTGATCATCGTGTTGAAGTCGGTCGTACTGATCGTCGTGCTTCTCATCGCCGTCGCCTACCTGCTCTATGCAGACCGCAAGATCTGGGCGGCGGTGCAACTGCGCCGCGGCCCGAACGTCGTCGGCCCCTGGGGCACGCTGCAGGCTTTCGCCGACCTGTTGAAGTTCGTCTTCAAGGAGCCGGTGATCCCGTCCGGCGCCAACAAGGGCGTGTTCCTTTTGGCGCCATTGGTATCGGCGGTTCTGGCGATCTCGGCCTGGGCGGTCATTCCGGTCAGCCAGGGCTGGGCCGTCGCCAACGTCAATGTCGGTATCCTCTATGTCTTCGCCATCTCCTCGCTCGAGGTCTATGGCGTGATCATGGGCGGCTGGGCGTCCAATTCGAAATATCCGTTCCTCGGGGCGCTGCGTTCGGCCGCACAAATGGTGTCCTACGAGGTCTCGATCGGCTTCGTCATCGTCACCGTGCTGCTTTGCGTCGGCTCGCTCAACCTGTCCGACATCGTGCTGTCGCAGCAGGATGGGCTCGGCACCAGGCTCGGCCTGCCCAACACCTTCCTCGACTGGCACTGGCTGTCGCTGTTGCCGATGTTCGTCATCTTCTTCATCTCGGCGCTAGCCGAGACGAATCGCCCGCCTTTCGACCTCGTCGAAGCCGAATCGGAACTGGTCGCCGGCCACATGGTCGAATATTCGTCGACGCCGTTCCTGCTGTTCTTCCTCGGCGAATATGTCGCCGTCGTGCTGATGTGCGCGCTGGCCACCATCCTGTTCCTCGGCGGCTGGCTGCCGCCGTTCGACTTCGCGCCCTTCACCTGGGTGCCGGGGGTGATCTGGTTCGTGCTCAAGATCTGCCTGATGTTCTTCATGTTCTCCATGGTGAAAGCGTTCGTGCCGCGTTACCGCTACGACCAGCTGATGCGGCTTGGCTGGAAGGTGTTCCTGCCGATCTCGCTGTTCATGGTGGTGCTGACCGCCGCCTTCCTCAAGATCACGGGGTTTGCGTGATGTCCGCTCTGTCCCAGGCCGCCAAATCGCTGCTGCTGAAGGATTTCGTCAGCGCCTTCTTCTTGTCGATGCGCCAGTTCTTCGCGCCGAAGGAGACGATCAATTATCCGCACGAGAAAGGGCCGGTGAGCCCACGCTTCCGGGGCGAGCATGCCTTGCGCCGTTATCCCAATGGCGAGGAACGCTGCATCGCCTGCAAATTGTGCGAGGCGATCTGTCCGGCGCAGGCCATCACCATCGAGGCCGGCCCGCGCCGCAACGACGGCACGCGCCGTACCGTGCGCTACGACATCGATATGGTGAAGTGCATCTATTGCGGCTTCTGCCAGGAAGCCTGCCCGGTCGACGCCATCGTCGAGGGGCCGAATTTCGAATTCGCGACCGAGACGCGCGAGGAACTCTACTACGACAAGGACAGGCTGCTGGCGAATGGCGACCGGTGGGAGCGCGAACTGGCGCGCAACATCTCGCTGGACGCACCGTACCGCTGATATCGCATGGACAGGGGCGAGGGCCCTTGTCCGGGGATGACCCGAAGCATTTCAGGCAAGGTCATCCCTCAGGACTTCAGAGTTGCCCATGTTTCTTTGCGCCGGGTCTTTCAACCCGGTTGGAACATGGGCTAGGACAACGCGGCTTCGCACCGGAGGCGGAACGAAGCCACAGACAACAAACAGGACGAACGTCCTGTTTGGACAGGAACCCGGGGGAACCCCAATGCTGAGTGGACTAGAGGCGGCCTTTTTCTACCTCTTCGCCTTTGTCGCCGTGGCGTCGGCGTTCATGGTCATTTCGTCGCGCAACCCCGTGCATTCGGTGCTGTTCCTGATCCTGACCTTCTTCAACGCCGCCGGCCTGTTCATGCTGACGGGCGCCGAGTTCCTGGCGATGATCCTGCTCGTCGTCTATGTCGGCGCTGTCATGGTGCTGTTCCTGTTCGTCGTCATGATGCTCGACGTCGACTTCGCCGAGATGAAGGAGGGCGCTCTGCAATATGCGCCGATCGGCGCGCTGGTCGGACTGATCCTGGCGGCGGAACTGATCGTGGTGCTCGGCGGCTATACCTTCGCGCCGCAGCTCGCCTCGACGGTATCGAAGCCGATTCCCGATCTCGCGGCGCGCTCGAATACGGCAGCGCTCGGCGACATCCTCTATACGGACTACCTCTACTACTTCCAGATCTCGGGCCTCGTGCTGCTGGTGGCCATGATCGGTGCCATCGTTTTGACGCTGCGCCACAAGGAAGGGGTCAAGCGGCAGTCGATCGCAGCCCAGGTCGCCCGCACGGCGGCGACGGGCATGGAAATCCGCAAGGTCAAGTCGGGCGAAGGAGTCTGAGATGGTCGTCGGCATCGCACATTATCTGACCGTATCGGCGATCCTTTTCACGCTCGGCGTGTTCGGCATCTTCCTGAACCGTAAGAACGTGATCGTCATCCTGATGTCGGTCGAGTTGATCCTGCTTGCGGTCAACATCAATTTCGTCGCCTTTTCGGCGGCTCTCGGCGACCTCGTCGGCCAGGTGTTCGCGCTGTTCGTGCTGACGGTCGCAGCGGCGGAGGCCGCCATCGGACTTGCCATTCTCGTCGTCTTCTTCCGCAACCGCGGCTCGATCGCGGTCGAAGACGTGAACATGATGAAGGGTTGACGGAACCACCATGTACCAGGCCATCGTCTTCCTTCCGCTGCTCGGCTTCCTGATCGTCGGCCTGTTCGGCACGTCGCTCGGCGCCAAGGCGTCCGAATACATCACCTCCGGCTTCCTGGTGATCGCGGCGGTGCTGTCGTGGGTTGCTTTCTTCACCGTCGGCTTCGGCCATGGCGAGGTGTTCACCGTGCCGGTGCTGCGCTGGATCCAGTCCGGCGGACTGGAGGCGTCCTGGGCGCTCAGGATCGACACTCTGACGGTGGTCATGCTGGTGGTGGTCAACACCGTGTCGGCGCTGGTCCATATCTACTCGATCGGCTACATGCACCACGATCCGAACCGGCCGCGTTTCTTTGCCTATCTGTCGCTGTTCACCTTCGCCATGCTGATGCTGGTGACGGCCGACAACCTCGTGCAGATGTTCTTCGGTTGGGAAGGGGTGGGCCTGGCGTCCTACCTGCTGATCGGCTTCTGGTACAAGAAGCCCTCGGCCAACGCCGCGGCCATCAAGGCCTTCGTCGTCAACCGCGTCGGCGATTTCGGCTTCGCGCTCGGCATCTTCGGCGTGTTCGTGCTGTTCGGCTCGGTCAATCTCGGCACCATCTTCGCCAATGCGGCGACGTTCATCCCGGCTGAAGGCGCCCCGCAAGGTGCTGCGGTGCTGACCTTCCTCGGTTATGCGCTGGACAAGCAGGCAGCGATGACGATCGTCTGCCTGCTGCTGTTCATGGGTGCCATGGGCAAGTCGGCGCAGGTGCCGCTGCACACCTGGCTGCCGGACGCCATGGAAGGTCCGACACCGGTCTCGGCGCTCATCCATGCCGCCACCATGGTGACGGCCGGCGTGTTCATGCTGGCGCGGCTGTCGCCGCTGTTCGAGCTGTCGCATTCGGCGCTGACGGTGGTGACCTTCATCGGCGCCTTCACCGCCTTCTTCGCGGCGACCGTCGGCCTCGTCCAGAACGACATCAAGCGCGTCATCGCCTATTCGACCTGCTCGCAACTTGGCTACATGTTCGTGGCGCTCGGCGTCGGCGCCTATGGCGCGGCGATCTTCCACCTGTTCACGCATGCCTTCTTCAAGGCGCTGCTGTTCCTCGGCTCGGGCTCGGTCATCCATGCTGTTTCCGACGAGCAGGACATGCGCAAGATGGGCGGCCTGAGGACGCTGATCCCGACGACCTACTGGATGATGGTAATCGGCACGCTGGCGCTGACCGGCGTCGGCATTCCGGTCACCGTCATCGGCACCGCCGGGTTCTTCTCCAAGGATGCCATCATCGAGACGGCCTTTGCCGGGCATAATTCCGTGGCGGGCCTCGCCTTCGTGCTGCTGGTGATCGCCGCCGGCTTCACCTCCTTCTATTCCTGGCGGCTGATCTTCATGACCTTCCACGGCAGGCCGCAGGCGAGCCATGAGGTGATGCACCATGTCCATGAATCGCCGCCGGTGATGCTGGTGCCGCTGTTCGTGCTGGCGGCGGGCGCGCTGTTTGCCGGCATCATCTTCCACGGTGCCTTCATTGGCGAAGGCTATGCCGAATTCTGGAAGGCGTCGCTGTTCACACTGCCGGACAATCACATCCTGCACGACATCCACGAACTGCCACTATGGGTCGAGCTGTCGCCGTTCATCGCCATGCTGATCGGCCTGGCGCTGGCGTGGAAGTTCTACATCCGCTCGCCGGAAATGCCGGTCAATCTGGCCGCCCAGCATCGCGGGCTCTATGCCTTCCTGCTCAACAAATGGTATTTCGACGAGCTCTATGACTTCCTGTTCGTGCGGCCGGCCAAACGCCTCGGTTCCTTCCTGTGGAAGACCGGCGACGGCACCGTCATCGACGGTCTCGGGCCTGACGGCATTTCGGCACGCGTCGTCGATGTCACCAACCGCGTCGTCAAGTTGCAGACCGGCTATCTCTATCACTATGCCTTCGCCATGCTGATCGGCGTTGCCGCATTCGTCACCTGGATGATGCTCTGATGACCGCCTGGCCAATTCTCTCGCTGGTCACCTTCCTGCCGCTGGTTGGTGTGCTGCTCATCCTGTTCATCAACGACGACAGCGAAAACGCACGCCGCAACATCCGCGCCATCGCGCTGCTGACGACGACGTTCACCTTCATCATCTCGCTGTTCATCTGGACCGGCTTCGACAATTCGCAAGCCGGCTTCCAGTTCGTCGAGAAGGTCGCTTGGCTCGATTCCGGCATCTCCTACCATATGGGCGTGGACGGCATTTCGATGCTGTTCGTCATCCTGACGACATTCCTGATGCCGCTCTGCATCCTGGCGTCGTGGGAAGCGATCGAAAAGCGCGTCAAGGCCTACATGATCGCCTTCCTGCTGCTCGAGACGCTGATGATCGGCGTGTTCTGCGCGCTCGACATCGTGCTGTTCTACGTCTTCTTCGAAGCCGGCCTGATCCCGATGTTCATCATCATTGGCGTCTGGGGCGGCAAGCGGCGCGTCTATGCCTCGTTCAAGTTCTTCCTCTACACGCTCGCCGGCTCGGTGCTGATGCTGCTCGCCATCATGGCGATGTTCTACCAGTCCGGCACGACCGATATCCCGACGCTGTTGACGCACAATTTCCCCGCCAACATGCAGACATGGCTGTGGCTCGCCTTCTTCGCTTCGTTCGCGGTGAAGATGCCGATGTGGCCGGTGCATACCTGGCTGCCGGATGCGCATGTCGAGGCGCCGACAGCCGGTTCGGTGATCCTGGCCGCCATTCTGCTGAAGATGGGCGGATACGGCTTCCTGCGGTTCTCCTTGCCGATGTTCCCGCTGGCGTCCGAGATGTTCGCGCCGCTGGTCTTCGCACTTTCGGTCGTCGCCATCATCTACACCTCGCTGGTGGCGCTGATGCAGGAGGATATGAAGAAGCTGATCGCCTATTCGTCGGTCGCCCATATGGGCTTCGTGACCATGGGCATCTTCGCCATGAACCAGGAAGGCGTGCAGGGCGCGATCTTCCAGATGCTCAGCCACGGCCTGGTCTCGGGCGCGCTGTTCCTGTGCGTCGGCGTCATCTATGACCGCATGCACACGCGTGAGATCGCCGCCTATGGCGGCCTGGTCAACAACATGCCGAAATACGCCACCGTGTTCCTGATCTTCACCATGGCCAATGTCGGCCTGCCGGGCACGTCAGGCTTCGTCGGCGAGTTCCTGACCATGCTCGGCGTGTTCCGGGTCAATACCTGGGTGGCGTTCTTCGCTGCCACCGGCGTCATCCTGTCGGCCGCCTACGCGCTCTGGCTCTACCGCCGGGTGATCTTCGGCGCGCTGACCAAGGACAGCCTCAAGGGCCTGCTCGACCTGTCGACACGCGAGAAGGCGATCATCTATCCGCTGGTTGTGCTGGTCATCTTCTTCGGCGTCTATCCCGCTCCCGTCTTCGACGCGACGGCCCAGTCGGTCAAGTCGCTCGTCACCAATGTCACCGCATCCATCGGCGCCGCGCAGACCGCGGCGGCGAACTGACCCAGGGGTTTTGCGAACCATGACGCCGGACCTTCTCTCCAGCCTGTCGCTCTCGACGCCCGAGCTGATCCTTGCCATCGGCGCGCTCGCGCTGCTGATGGTCGGGGCCTATTCGCGCGCCAACACCGCCAACACCGTAACCGGCCTTGCCGTCGCCGTGCTGGTGATATCGGGCGCCTGGCTGATCTTTTCCACCGGGCAGGGCAGTGCCTACGGCAATGCCTTCATCCAGGATTCCTTTGCCCGCTTCATGAAGCTGCTGGCGCTGGTGGGCTCGGCGGTGACGCTGATCATGTCGATGCGCTTCGCCAGGGCGGAGCGGTTCGACAAGTTCGAATATCCGGTGCTGATCCTTCTGTGCACGCTCGGCATGATGCTGATGATCTCCGCCAACGGCATGATCGGGCTTTATCTCGGCCTCGAGCTTCAGTCGCTGGCGATCTATGTCTTGTGCGCGATCAACCGCGAGAACCTGCGCTCGACCGAGGCGGGCCTGAAGTACTTCGTCCTCGGCGCGCTGTCGTCGGGCATGCTGCTCTATGGCATCAGCCTGGTCTATGGTTATACCGGCAACACCGGGTTCCAGGAGATCGCGACGGCGCTGGGCGGCGGAGAGCGCCAGCTTGGCCTCGTCTTCGGCCTGGTCTTCGTGCTGGCCGGCCTCGCCTTCAAGATCTCGGCGGTGCCGTTCCACATGTGGACGCCCGACGTCTATGAGGGTGCGCCGACACCGGTGACGGCTTTCCTGGCGGCGGCACCCAAAATGGCGGCTATGGCGCTGATCGTGCGCGTCACCATGGGCGCGTTCAAGCCGATCGCTTCCGACTGGCAGCAGATCATCGTCTTCATCTCCATCGCCTCGATGGCGCTCGGCTCTTTCGCGGCGATCGGCCAGACCAACATCAAGCGCCTGATGGCCTACTCCTCGATCGGCCACATGGGCTACGCGCTGGTTGGCCTTGCCGCCAACAGCCAGGCCGGCGTGCGCGGCGTCGCCATCTACATGCTGATCTATCTGGTGATGACGCTCGGCACCTTCGCCTTCATTCTCGCCATGCGGCGCAAGGAAGGCAATGTCGAGCAGATCAGCGACCTGGCAGGCCTGTCCTCGACCAACCCGATCATGGCGACGATCCTGACCATCCTGATGTTCTCGCTGGCC
Organism: Mesorhizobium sp. B2-8-1; assembly: GCF_006440955.1. Taxonomy (NCBI): domain Bacteria; kingdom Pseudomonadati; phylum Pseudomonadota; class Alphaproteobacteria; order Hyphomicrobiales; family Phyllobacteriaceae; genus Mesorhizobium; species Mesorhizobium sp. B2-8-1. Next base: position 237,282 of record NZ_VFTX01000006.1, read on the forward strand.
GGCATCCCGCCGCTCGCCGGCTTCTGGGGGAAGTGGTACGTCTTTCTCGCCGCCATCAATGCCAACCTCTACGCGCTGGCGATCATCGGCGTGCTGGCCTCGGTAGTGGGCGCCTATTATTACCTGCGCATCATCAAGATCATGTGGTTCGACGAACCGGTCGGCGGCTTCGTGCCGATGGCCAGTGAATTGCGCCTCGTACTCGGTGTCTCCGGCGCTTTCGTGCTGTTCTATGTGCTGATCGGCGGTCCGATCGGCACCTATGCCGAAGCCGCCGCCAAGACATTCTTCTGACGGGATGGCATTTCGGCTGGCTCCAACCTCGGCGTCGGAAGGATTCCGGCTGGAGGCGCATGACAGCGTCGGCTCCACCAATGCGCTGGCGCTGGATCACGCCCGGGCCGGCGACCCCGGCAGATTGTGGGTCGTTTCCAAGAAACAGGAAAGCGGGCGCGGGCGGCGCGGCCGCGTCTGGGCGACACCCGAGGGAAATCTGGCGGCGACGCTGCTCGTCCTCACCGGGGGCGAGCTTCGACTCGCCGCGACGCTCGGTTTCGTCGCCGGCCTGGCGCTGGCCGATGCGCTCGATGCCGTGGTGCCGGGGGGCCGGATCGCCATCGGCCTCGACGGCGGCAATGAAGGCAAGAACCGTTTCGAGCTGAAATGGCCGAACGACGTGCTCGCCTCCGGCGCCAAGCTCGCCGGCATCCTGCTGGAATCGGCCATGCTGGACGGCGGCCGTTTCGCGGTGGCGGTCGGCATCGGCGTCAATGTTGTGGCGTACCCTGAGGATTTGCCGTATCCCGCGACGTCGCTTCACGCACTGGGTGCGGCATGCGATGCCGAAACGCTGTTCCTGGCGCTGTCGGATGCCTGGAGCGAGAATGCCCGCCTGTGGGACGACGGGCGGGGACTTGCCGCCGTCAGGCGGCGCTGGCTGGCACGCGCGGCAGGGCTTGGCGGCGAGGTTGCTGTCAGAATTGACGGTAATGTGGTGCGCGGGGTGTTCGAGACCATTGACGAGGACTGCCGTTTCGTGATCCGCGACGATGAGGGCTCGGTTTTGACGATCGCCGCCGGCGATGTGCATTTCGGCGCGGTCGCATCCGCCCGGGTATAGTTTTGTTTTTGCGCAATTCCAGACGGAAAACCGTTACAGACTTTTCCCGGAATTGCTTCAATGGCTTGGCCTGAGGGCCAGGAAGGAAAAAATCATGGCGAAAGCGGAAAACGCCGAACTCGTCTTCGTGCCGCTGGGCGGCGTCGGCGAGATCGGTATGAACTTCGCTCTCTACGGCTATGGTCCGCCGAGCGCGCGCGAATGGATCGTCATCGACGTCGGCGTCACCTTTCCCGACGCGGCGCATCCGGGCGTCGACCTGATCCTGCCCGACACGCGCTTCATCGAAGAGAACATCGCCAATTTGCGCGGTATCGTGATCACCCACGCGCATGAGGACCACTATGGCGCGCTGCTGGATATCTGGCCGAGGCTCAAGGCGCCGGTGTGGATGACGCCGTTCAGCGCTGGGCTGCTGGAAGCCAAGCGCCAGGGCGAGCAGGGCGCGCCGAAGATCCCGCTGACCATCTACCGCGCGGGCGAAAAATTCACCGTCGGTCCGTTCGAAATCGAGGCGATCCCGGTCGCGCATTCGATTCCCGAACCGATGTCGCTGGCCATCACCTCGCCGGCAGGCACCGTCATCCACACCGGCGACTGGAAGATCGACCCGGCGCCGACGATCGGACCCAAGACCGACGAAGCACGGTTCCGCGCCTATGGCGACAAGGGCGTGCTGGCGCTGGTCTGCGATTCGACCAATGCTATGCGCGAAGGCGAATCGCCATCGGAAGTCGCGGTCGGCGAGGGGCTGAAAGGGGTTATCCAGGCCGCCAAGGGCCGCGTCGCCGTTACCACCTTCTCGTCCAATGTCGGCCGTATCGTTTCCATCGCCAAGGCGGCGCGCGATGCCGGCCGTCAGTGCCTGGTGCTCGGTCGTTCGCTGAAGCGCGTCATCGATGTCGCCGGCGAACTCGGCTACATGGACGGTCTGCCGGAGTTCATAGCCGAGGAGGATTTCGGCTTCATTCCGCGCGAAAACCTGGTCGTCATCTGCACCGGCAGCCAGGGCGAGCCGCTGGCGGCGTTGGCCAAGCTGTCGCGCGACGAGATGAAGTCGGTGTCGCTGACGGCCGGCGACACGGTGGTGTTTTCCTCGCGCACCATTCCCGGCAACGAGAAGGCGATCCTCGAAATCAAGAACCGCCTCGTCGATCTCGGCATCAAGATCATCGAGGACGGCGATGCGCTGGTGCATGTCTCCGGCCATCCGCGGCGCAGCGAATTGCGCAAGATGTATGAATGGGTACGCCCGCAGATCGGCGTTCCAGTGCATGGCGAGGCCGCGCATCTGGTGGCGCAGGGCTCGCTGATGTCGACGTCCGGCATCGGCCAGGTGGCGCAGGTGCGCGACGGCGACATGCTGCGGCTTGCTCCCGGCCCTGCCACGATCATCGACCAGGTGCCGTTCGGCCGCATCTACAAGGACGGCAGGTTGATCGGCACCGACCAGGCGATGGGCATTCGCGACCGTCGCAAACTGTCCTTTGCCGGCCATGTCGCGGTCAATGTGGTGCTGGACGAGAAGTATGAGCTCGCCGGCGATCCCGATCTGGTCGCAATCGGCGTCGCCGAGGCCGACGCCAGAGGCGAGACGCTGGAGGACCTGATGATCGATGCGGCAATCGGCGCGGTGGACTCCATCCCCCGTCAGCGCCGAAAAGACCTCGATCTGGTGCAGGAGGCGGTACGCCGTGCCGTACGTGGCGCCGCCAACGAAGCCTGGGGCAAGAAACCGCTGGTGACTGTATTTGTCACGCGGTGACGAATAGGGGAATAGGGGAATAAGGCAGTAGGGGAGTAGGGGAGAATGAGCCGTTGCTTTTCTTCTGTCTTGTTTCCCTACTCCCTTACTCCCCTAAAGCGGAGCGCTCTATGCTTGGACGCCTGAACCATGTCGCGCTTGCGGTGCCGGATCTGGCTGCGGCTGTCGCTTGCTATCGCGACACGCTAGGCGCCGAAGTGAGCGAACCACAGGCGCTGCCCGGGCATGGCGTCACCGTGGTGTTCGTCAATGTCGGCAACACCAAGATCGAGTTGCTGGAGCCGCTCGGCGAGGGTTCGCCGATCGCGGCTTTCCTCGAGAAGAACCCGTCGGGCGGCATGCACCATCTCTGCTATGAGGTCGACGATATCCTTACCGCGCGGGACCGGCTCCAGGCGGCCGGCGCCCGGGTTCTGGGCGACGGCAAGCCGAAGACCGGCGCGCATGGCAAGCCTGTGCTGTTCCTGCATCCGAAGGATTTCTTCGGCACGCTGATCGAACTGGAGCAACCATGAGCTGGGTTTCGTTCACCGCACTGTTTTTCGCGACCTGGTGGGTGGTGCTGTTTGCCGTTCTGCCGTTCAGCGTCAGGACGCAGGATGACGATCGTGACGTGACGCTGGGCACGGTGCCTAGCGCGCCGCGCGGACCACATATGCTGCGTGCGGTGATCCGCACCACCGTCGCCACGGCGGTGCTCATGGGCATTTTCTACGGCCTGACGCACGGGCTGGGATATAGCCTCAACGACATCCCGCACATCGTGCCGGAATTCGGCCAGGCCACGGCAAAATAGCAGCATTCAAACCGGCTCTTGCGCTTCGGGCGAGGTCATGCCGCCATTCGGCGCCGGCTCATCTGTTCAGGCTTCAAAAATCATGACGCAGGGTAAGGTGGTTTGGCAACGCATTGCGCTAAGCAGGTGATTGCACAAAAAAAATGCAAGGCACAAGGCCTTGCAATTTAAACGCGTCCGATCTGTTTCCGGTTTCCGGCGGCAGCGAGTAACCGCGCCTAGATCGCATCCTCCCAAGACTTTGACCGCGTAGGAGAACAGATTTTTCTCTGCTCTCTCGGTTATCGGGGCACATTAGCCCAACGGAAATGAAAATGTCACGAAGAATTTTGCCTTGAAACGGGCATTCTCGTGCTGCACTGCACAATAGTACGGCAGGCTTTGCTTGGGAAACCACCAGCCGGGCGTTTTATGCAACCGTGGCTCCTTCGATCGTCCAGCATTCGCGGCGCGCGCGAGGGGTGCTCAAAACGTTTTCATTCCGCGCGCCACGCCGTTCGTAAGCTGAATTTCCGATTTCCGGGTCGATGCGTCCGGGTTCCCATTGCGCCATGAAATGGCTATGAAGCCGGGGCAAGCAAGCCTGCGTCGCACCGATTCTGGCGCGGCCTCCTCATTCACGGACCAGTCCATGCGTTTGTCGCGCTATTTCCTGCCCATCCTCAAAGAGAATCCGCGCGAGGCGGAGATCGTCTCGCATCGGCTGATGCTGCGCGCCGGCATGATCCGCCAGCAGGGGCAGGGCAGTTTTTCCTGGCTGCCGCTGGGCAAACGGGTCCTGGACAAGGTCTGCCAGATCATCCGCGAGGAACAGAACCGCGCCGGCGCGCTGGAAATCCTGATGCCGACCATCCAGTCGGCCGACCTTTGGCGCGAAAGCGGCCGCTATAACGACTACGGCAAGGAGATGTTGCGCATCAAGGACCGCCAGGACCGCGACATGCTTTACGGCCCGACCAACGAGGAAATGGTCACCGAGATCTTCCGCGCCTATGTAAAGTCCTACAAGGACTTGCCGCTCAACCTCTACCACATCCAGTGGAAGTTCCGCGACGAGGTGCGGCCGCGCTTCGGCGTCATGCGCAGCCGGGAATTCCTGATGAAGGATGCCTACTCCTTCGATCTCGACTTCGAAGGCGCGAGAGCCGCCTACAACAGGATGTTCGTGTCCTATCTCCGGACCTTCACCCGCATGGGCCTACAGGCGATCCCGATGCGGGCCGACACCGGTCCGATCGGCGGCGATCTCAGCCATGAATTCATCATCCTGGCCGACACCGGCGAGAGCCAGGTGTTCTGCCATCGCGATTATCTGTGGCTCGGCGTGCCCGGAGCCAACACCGATTTCTCCAACGACGCCGAGATATCAGGCATCGTCAAGACCTGGACGACGCCTTACGCCGCGACCGACGAAATGCATGACGAAGCGGCCTGGGCTGAGGTTCCCGACAGCGACAAGGTTTCGGCGCGCGGCATCGAAGTCGGCCATATCTTCCATTTCGGCGAGAAATACTCCAAGCCGATGGGCGCCAAGGTGACCGGGCCCGACGGCAAGGATCATTTCGCTTCCGGCGGTTCCTACGGCATCGGCCCGTCGCGGCTGGTTGCGGCGATCATCGAAGCCAGCCATGACGAGAACGGCATCATCTGGCCGGAAGCGGTGGCGCCGTTCGACATCGGCCTGATCAACATGAAAGCCGGCGATGCCGATTGCGACCGTGTCTGCGATGAACTCAACGCAGCTTTCACTGCCGCCGGCAAGGATGTGCTCTATGACGACACCGACCAGCGGCCGGGCGGCAAGTTCGCCACCGCCGACCTGATCGGCCTGCCCTGGCAGGTGATCGTCGGACCGCGCGGCGTGGCCGCCGGCGAGGTCGAGATCAAGAACCGCAAGACCGGCGAGCGCGTGACGCTGCCGATCGCCGATGCGAAAAAACGCTTCGGTGCCGCCGCATGAGCGAGGCGGCGGCAGCGAGACCGGCAGGCGCCGGACCGTTTTCCATCTTCGAACGCACGGTGGCGTGGCGCTATCTGCGCTCGCGACGCAAGGAGACGGTGATCTCGGTCATCGCCTCGATCTCCTTCCTCGGCATCATGCTGGGGGTGGCGACGCTGATCGTGGTGATGGCCGTCATGAACGGGTTCAGGGCCGAGCTGCTCACCCGCATTCTCGGCGTAAACGGCCATCTGATCGTGCAGCCGCTGGATTCGCCGCTTGAGGACTATGCGCAGGTCGCCGGCCGCATCAACGGCGTGGCCGGCGTCAAATACGCCATTCCGCTGATCGACGGCCAAGTGCTGGCGCAAGGCAATGTCGGCGGCGGCTCCGGCGCGCTGGTGCGCGGTATCAGGGGCGAGGACCTGGGCAAGATCGCCATCGTCGCCAGCAACATCAAGCAGGGCTCGATCGCCGATTTCGACACGGGCGAGGGCGTCGCCATCGGCAAGCGCATGGCGGAGAATCTCGGCCTGGCGCTCGGCGACACGATCACGCTCATCTCGCCGGACGGCGACGTGACGCCGCTCGGCACGACGCCGCGCATGAAGGGCTACAAGATCGCGGCGATCTTCGAAGTCGGCATGTCGGAATATGACGCCTCCATCGTCTACATGCCGTTCTCGGAAGCGCAGCTTTATTTCAACATGGACGGACGGGCGCAGACGATCGAGATCTATGTCGACAATCCCGATGATGTCGACGCGCTGAAGCCGAAGGTGGAAGAAGCGGCGCAGCGACCCATCGACCTCGTCGACTGGCGGCAACGCAACGAGACCTTCTTTTCCGCCCTGCAGGTGGAGCGCAACGTCATGTTCATGATCCTGACGCTGATCGTGCTGGTGGCGGCGCTCAACATCATCTCCGGGTTGGTCATGCTGGTGAAGGACAAGGGGCACGACATCGCCATCCTGCGCACCATGGGCGCCTCGCGCGGCGCCATCCTGCGCATATTCCTGATGACGGGCGCGGCGATCGGCGTCACCGGCACCATCGCCGGCGTGCTGCTCGGCGTGATCATCTGCCTCAACATCGAATCGATCCGCGAGTTCTTCTCCTGGATGACCGGCAAGGTGCTGTTCAATCCGGAGCTCTATTTCCTCAGCCAGTTGCCGGCGAAGATGGATCCGCGCGAGACGACCTATGTCGTCATCATGGCGCTCGGCCTGTCCTTCCTGGCGACGTTGTTTCCGGCATGGCGGGCGGCCCGCCTCGATCCGGTCGAAGCGCTGAGGTACGAATGATGGCGCAGGCCATTATCGAGTTGAAGAGCGTCGAGCGGCACTATGTCCAGGGGCCGCGCAAGCTCACCATTCTGAACGGTGCGGACTTCTCGCTGAAGCGCGGCGAGATGGTGGCGCTGGTGGCGCCGTCCGGCACCGGCAAATCGACGCTGCTGCATACGGCAGGGCTCTTGGAACGGCCCGACGCCGGCGACGTGATTCTCTCCGGCCGGGCCTGCGGCCGGCTATCCGATGACGAGCGCACCTCGATCCGCCGCAACGATGTCGGCTTCGTCTACCAGTTCCACCATCTGCTGCCGGAGTTTTCGGCGCTGGAAAACATCATGATGCCGCAGCTCATCAAAGGTCTGCCGCGCAAGGAGGCGGCCGAGCGCGCGGCGCAGCTGCTCGACTACATGCAGATCGGCAAGCGTGCATCGCACCGGCCGTCCGAACTGTCGGGCGGCGAGCAGCAGCGCGTGGCAATCGCGCGTGCGGTCGCCAATGCGCCGCTGGTGCTGCTGGCGGACGAGCCGACCGGCAATCTCGACCCGGTCACTGCTTCCTATGTGTTCGAGGCGCTGGAGGCATTGGTGCGGCAATCGGGCCTCGCGGCGCTGATCGCCACCCACAATCACCAGCTGGCAGCGCGCATGGACCGGCGCGTCACCCTGGCCGAGGGCAAGGTGGTGCCGCTGTAGAACTCTGATGTCCGCTGCGAGATTGGGTCCAACCTTAACAACGTCCAGCGAGATTTCCGCGGGTTTAGTTTCCCGTCGGGGATACTGATCCCTCCGGGATCAGAACCGCCAATGAGCCTTCAGTGCGATCAGGGTGGAAGAGATCGCGATCATCACCAGGATGAGCAGCCAGGTTACAAAGCTGCGCGAGAGGCGCCACCGGTGGCCTTGCCTCATGCGCTTTCGCCAGCGATCAGCTTGATTGGCGCCTTGGTGTTGCCTCACGTCCATCACTCGGCAGTCTTAGCTTACCCACTATTGTCTCGACTGACGTTGAGTGCAAGCAGGCGCTCATCCCATACGCTAACTGACGATAGCGTCGCCGACATCTTCCTGACCTGTTGATAGGTCCCGCGCCGTCAACCTTTTCTTAACCCTGCCGGTTTGATCGCTCGAAAATTCCGGCAGCGGACGGATTCCGCTCGTTGACTTTGAAACAAAATTAGAACAAATTGCGAACATATCAACAACAGGAGAGAGTTATGACCGATCTGGTTCAGGATGTCATCTCGCTGGTTTGCATGAGCACCTTCCTCATTTCCATGGCGATCTGGATCGGAGCCATGTGAGGTGACAGTGTCTGCCGTCGCTGTTCCGGCGGACGAAAGTCCGCTTTGCCGTTAAGCCTTTCTTGCCGCCCATGGCGCTAGGGTGTCGCTCCTGAAAGCAGGAGCGCCGCGTGTCGCCCATCGTCGCCGCCTTCCTCGTGGCCAGCAATCTAGGGCTGATTTTTCTCCTGATGAGCGTGCCGCTTGGTTTGCGCACAATCAGGCTCAGCCGCACGGTCGCGGCCGACCGGCAGCGTCTGTGGCAGGCGCTGTGGCCGCTCGGGAGCAATGCCGGCTGGTCCGGCGAAATCCTCTCGGCGGAGATGCTGGGCGAGGGAGTGGTCCGCACCAGAATGTCCTGGGAGGGCCGGGACGGCCTGCCGATCGAACGCAAGGCCCTGCTCGAGAATGTCGTGCATGGCAGGTGCTTTTCGATGCGCGTCATCGAGGACACGGCGCTCGATCCGTCTTTCTGGGCGCATTATCGGGAAACCGCGCAGTTGGTCTCGATTGGCGAGGCCACCCGGGTTACGCTCACCCAGACCGACCGTTACCGCGGCGTGGCCTTCCTGGCGTTCCGCTATTTCGCCATGCGCCGCGAACTCGCCAAGCTGGATGGCTGGGCCAGGACAGGGCGGTATCGCAAGGGCGGCTGGTTCGAACATCCGCTGAGTCAGCTCGGCTTCGCCGCTCTCTCGGCATTCATCCTGTGGCCGTTCTTCGGGCTTCACCGCGGCGGGCTTGCTCTGGCCGCGATCCTGACTTCCGTTGTCGCCCTGCACGAGCTCGGCCACATGGCGGCATTCCGCCTGATGGGCCACCGCAGGGCGCGCATGATCTTCATCCCGCTGCTCGGCGGCCTCGCCATTGGCGGCCGGCCCTATGACAGCCGTTTCGAAGTTGCGTTCGTGGCGCTGATGGGCGCCGGGTTCTCTGCTTTCCTGGTGCCGTTGGCGATGATGGGCAGCACGTTTGCAAGCGCGGAAGGGCACTGGCTTGCCGCGACATTGCTGGCGACACTGGCGGGCTGTGCTGCCCTGTTCAACATCGCCAATCTGGTGCCGGTGTGGAAATTCGATGGCGGCCAGGTGCTGCGCCAGATCTGCCCGGGGCCGGTCGCGCTGGCGCTGGCCTCCTTCTTCCTGCTCTCGGCGTTCCTGGCGCTTGGCTGGCGGGCCGGCTTTTCCATCGGCTTTCTGCTCGCGGCCGGCGCGGTCTTTGCAATCCTCAGCCTTCTGACAGCGGGCAGCGGGGTGAGGCCGCGCCACGAACTGAAGCCGATCCGCACGGCCGACCGTTTCGTCATCGCCGGCGCGCTGCTGGCGGTGTTCGTCATCCACGGTTATGGAGTGCTCTGGGCGTCGGCACGGCTGATCTGAGCTGTCCGGGAAGCGTTCAGCCGGCCTCGCGGGCTGTTTCCAAGGGCAAGGCCGTAGCCGGGCCGAAGACATCCTCGAACGCTGATTTCAGCGCCAGATCGAGATCGGCCATCGTCACCGGCAGCCCGAGATCGACAAGGCTGGTGACGCCGTGGTCCTGCACGCCGCACGGCACGATACCACTGAAATGGCCGAGGTCCGGCTCGACATTGATGGCGATGCCGTGAAAACTCACCCAGCGCCTGAGCCGAATACCTATTGCCGCGATCTTGTCCTCCGCGGCAGAGCCGTCCGGCAGGGCAGGGCGATCGGGCCGCACCACCCAGACGCCGACGCGATCCTCACGGCGCTCGCCATTGACGTTGAAGGCGGCGAGCGTGCCGATGATCCACTGTTCGAGGGCGGCGACGAAGGCGCGCACATCCTCGCGGCGGCGTTTCAAGTCGAGCATGACGTAGGCGACGCGCTGGCCCGGCCCATGATAGGTGTATTCGCCGCCGCGGCCGGCCGAAAACACCGGGAACCGGTTGGCGTCGATCAGGTCCTCGCTGCGCGCACTGGTGCCGGCGGTATAGAGCGGCGGATGCTCGACCAGCCAGACCATCTCGCCGGCGGCCCCGCTGCGGATCGCTTCGGCGCGCGCCTCCATGAAGGCAAGCGCCTCGGGATAGGCGGTGAGGCCGGGCTCGATCGCCCATTCGACGGGCGCCGAACCGGGCAAAGGCAGGAACGACGTGGCGATCTGGCTGCGTTCTGGCATGGGGTGTCCCTTGTTGTACTCCATATGGCGATATCGGGCCGAAACGTCCAGTTCGCGGCGCATTTTGGCGCTTTGATCCGTTATGGCAATTCCCAGCGATTAAATGCTCGGGGCGCACTTGTTTCGCCGGAAACGATTTGCTACACGCCGCGAGCCGGTCGGTTCCGGCTCCTACCACGTGCGGTCGTGGCGGAATTGGTAGACGCGCAGCGTTGAGGTCGCTGTGGGGCAACCCGTGGAAGTTCGAGTCTTCTCGACCGCACCATTCTCTCTCCCCAGAATCTGATTTGTAGCGGCACCTCCAGCCCTACGGGCACCGCGCATTTCGTTTGATATTCCCGCGCGTTACGCCAGTTTCTTTTTGGGCGTCGGATTTTCCCGAAACCGGTTTCCACTTTCGGGTCCGATGTTCTAGACCTGAGACGCACCTTTTCCAGGATTGCAATGGCGGGAGGCGCTGGTGGAAGGCCAGGACGAACGGACGACCGGCGCTGGGGGCGCTGACGAACACCGCGCCGACATCTACGGTGAGGACGGCGCTGTCCTTTCGTCCTTTCTCGCCCAGATCGGCGCGGCGATCGCCGACCGCGATACGCTCACGCTCAAGCGTGAGGTCGACGACCTGCACCAGTCTGAAATGGGCGACCTGATCGAGGCGCTGCATCCCGACCAGCGGCGCGCCCTTGTCGAGCTTTTGGGGGCCGACTTCGATTTTTCCGCGCTGACCGAGGTCGACGAGGCGATCCGCATGGACATCGTCGACAATCTGCCCAACGCGCAGATTGCCCAGGCGGTGCAGGAACTCGATTCCGACGACGCTGTCTACATCCTCGAGGACCTCGAACCGGAGGACCAGGACGAGATCCTGTCGCAGCTGCCGTTTACCGAGCGCATCAGGCTACGTCGCTCGCTCGACTACCCCGAGGAGACCGCCGGGCGGCGCATGCAGACGGAGTTCGTCGCGGTGCCGCCGTTCTGGACGGTCGGCCAGACCATCGACTACATGCGCGAGGACAAGAACCTTCCCGACCGCTTCAGCCAGATCTTCGTCATCGACCCGAGCTTCAAGCTGCTTGGCGCCATAGACCTCGACCAGATCCTGCGCACCAAGCGCTCGGTCAAGGTCGAGGAGGTCATGCATGAGACGCGGCACGCCATTCCGGCCACGATGGACCAGGAAGAGGCCGCGCGGGAGTTCGAGCAATATGACCTTCTGTCGGCCGCCGTCGTCGACGAGAACGAGCGGCTGGTCGGCGTGCTGACCATCGACGACGTCGTCGACGTCATCCAGCAGGAAGCCGAGGAAGATCTCCTGCGCATGGGCGGCGTCGGCGACGAAGAGCTTTCCGACAGCATCTTTTCGACCTCGCGTTCGCGTGTGCCATGGCTGCTTGTCAATCTCCTGACCGCCTTCCTTGCGGCATCGGTGATCGGCCTGTTCGACCACACGATCGAGCGCATTGTGGCGCTCGCCGTGCTGATGCCGATCGTGGCCGGGATGGGCGGCAATGCCGGTTCGCAGACCATGACCGTCACCGTGCGGGCGCTGGCGACAAGGGATCTCGACATCTACAATGCCGGCCGCATCATTCGCCGCGAGATAGGCGTGGGCTTCATCAACGGCATCGTTTTCGCCATATTGATCGGCATCGTAGCCGCCGTCTGGTTCCGCGATGCCAATCTGGGCGGCATCATCGCCGCGGCCATGATCATCAACATGTTCGTTGCGGCCCTTGCCGGCATCCTGATCCCGCTGCTGCTCGACCGCTTCAAGGTCGATCCCGCGGTCGCTTCGGCGGTCTTTGTCACCACGGTCACCGACGTCGTTGGTTTCTTCGCTTTTCTGGGCCTTGCCACGTGGTGGTTCGGCGTCCATTGATCCGGCTCAATTGACTTTTACGTAAATGCCGTGCGAGGCTCGGCGACAGGCAGACTGCGGCCGATTCCGGCAGGTCTGCCGCGGACGGAGAGCAGCAGTCGCCAATCTCCGGCTATGGGGCGAGAATGCGGGAATATTATTCGATCACCGAGCTGACGCGCGAATTCGACGTCTCGACGCGGACGCTGCGGTTCTACGAGGACGAGGGACTGGTGCAGCCGGTGCGGCGGGGCCGCACGCGGCTGTTTCGTCCATCCGACCGACACTTGATCCGGCAGATCATGCGCGGAAAACGGCTCGGCTTCTCGATCAACGAGATCCGCGAAATCATCCAGATGTACAAGGAACCGCCCGGCGAGGTCGGCCAGCTCAAGCTGATGATCAAGCGCATCGAGGAAAAGCGCGAGGATCTGAGGCAAAAGCGCCGCGACCTCGAGGAGACATTGGCCGAACTCGACCAGGCCGAGGAATCCTGCGTCGAGCGGCTGGTGGAGCTCGGGGTTAATACGTAGCGGCCTTCCAGGCAGGACAATCGCTTTAGAGTCGGCGCCGCCCCTCATCGCCCTGCCGGGCACTTCTCCCCGTATAGTGACGGGGAGAAGGGGGCTGACCGTGATCTCGGTCTCTTTCCTGCAACGCTGGTGGCTGGCGAAACCGCTGATGACAGCGCCCCTCTCCCCGTCACTATACGGGGAGAGGATGCCGGCAGGCAGGTGAGGGGCGGCGCCGACATCGACAAATTGTTGGTCTCCGCCACAAATCAGAAACCGTTATCTTCCCGATATGGCTCTGGCAGCCGGCGTTCAGATGCTCAAATCCAGCGCCGCACTCGCTTGGCATAGTCGCGGTATTTCTTGCCGAACTTTGCCGCCAGCATCTTTTCTTCCTTTTCCACCGCGACCTTCTGCGTGACGAAGGCGGCGACGAAGGCGAGCGGCAGGAACCAGACGATCCCGGAGATGAAGGCGACGCCAATCAACAGCAGCGTGTTGGCGAGGTACATCGGATTGCGGGTGACGCCGAAAGGACCCGTGGTGACGAGATGGTCCGGCACGGCGTTGGGGTTGAGCGTGGTCTTGGCCCGCGTCATGGTGCGGATGGCGGTGAACCAGAGTGCGGCGACGCCGAACAGCGCCACCCAGCCGGCCGCGTAGAGGAGGTCGCCCAGGAGGTCGCCGATCCAGGGCAGGGGAAAGAGCAGGCCGAGCGCGATACTGATGGCGATGGCGGCGATGTAGATCAGCGGCGGCCACGGTATCAGCCCAGGTTTGGGCGGGGTCTCGGTCATTCGACACCTTCCTCCGTCATCTTGCTGTCGGTCTGGGCCGTGCAGGTGCCGGCGAGATCCGCCAGATGCGCTCTCCATTCGGCGGTCTGGTCGTTCTTGTAGAGCCGATCAAGCGTTGCCTCGCCCTCCAGCGTGTCCAGCATGCACCCACAATAGCTCGAACAGAACTTGCTGTCGCGCTGCTGCTCGCACGAGATCTGGCAGGTCTTGAGAAAGTTCACCTGCGGGGTTTCGACCTTGGCCGGCATTACTTGCGAGAACAACCAGACACTGCCGATCAGCAGCGGCTGGTGAATCAGGTAGAAGGCCAGGCTGTGCCGGCCGATGAAGCCCAGCGGGTTGGACCAGCGCCCGGGTGCCACATCTGCCAGGCGCGCCACGGCGCCGAAGCCGGAGGCAAGCTTGGTCGCTCCGAGGCCCACAAGCACCGCACCGAACCACGGGAACAGCGGGACATAGTCGTTGGAGTGTGGGTTGACCGCGGAAAGGCCGACCCACCACAGCCAGGGGTGATCGAACGATTCCAGCCGAAAATAGAAGGGAATGGCGATGACCGCCGCGGCGATCGGCAGTGTGAGCAGCGCCGGCAGGCGCAGGAATGCCAGCCCGAGCAGGCTCGCCAGCGCGATCTGGTGCAGGATGCCGAAGAAGATCCACCCGTCCGGCGTGGCGATACGGGTGGCGACCGAAATGGCGATCGCCGCTCCGGCGACCATGGCGAAGCGTCTCCAGAAGCCGTTCCAGCGGATCTCTTTGCCATGGGCGAGATACAGGCTGACGCCGACCAGGAACAGGAAGGTCGAGGCGATGCAGCGAGCATAGAACTTCCACCAGCCGAAGGCGGTCAGGCCGGGATCGGTGTAGCCGAAGAATTCCAGGTCCCAGGTGAAATGGTAGCTCGCCATGGCGATCAGCGCGATGCCGCGCAGCATGTCGACGGCGACGATGCGCTTGGTCTTCGGCAACTCCGCGGCGGGCATGGTCGGCGTCTGGATGCTCATGGTCTCGCGATCTGATTCAGCCCCGCACGAGGACTATCACGGTTACGCCGGACAAAAGAAGGCCGTGAGCTTCGATACGGACGATCAGCCGGCGCTGCATCAGGCACCCCTTTAGGCCAGCACCGGAAAGCCTTTGACCGGCTTCGTTTTAACCGGGGCACGTCGGTTTCCTGTTACCGGTCGCGAAATGATGGCCGCAGATTTGGCTGGTGATTCTGCTTTGGGGAAGCAATGTCCACGCATGTGCGCCATCCGATCTGGCTACCGGCCCTCAAGGCCGCGGATGCCCGCACCTTCGCCTCGCTCTACGCGGTCGAATCCTTCGCTCGCGCCACGGTGTCGAGCGTCATCCCGATCCAGGCCTACGAGATCCTCCACAACGAGCAGATCGTCTCGATCCTCTACACCATAGTGGCGATGCTCGGCCTGTCGGTGACCCTGTTCATGCCGATGCTGATCCAGCGCTTCGCACGGCGCTGGGTCTACACGGCGGGCGCCTGCCTGCTGGCGATCGGCTCGCTGTTCTTCGTCACGCATACGCTCGCAGGGCAATTGGCCGGCATGCTGTGCCGTGTCATGGGCGCCAGTGCGCTGTCGATCACGCTCAACCTCTACATCATGGACCACATCCGCAAGACCGATTTCATGCAGGCCGAATCGCTGCGCATGGCGTGGTCGATGTTTGCCTGGACGGGTGGGCCGACGCTCGGCATCTTTCTCTACACACGCTTCGGCATCTATGCCGCGCATGGCGCGGTCGCCGTATTCGCCTTGGCCCTGCTGGCGTTGTTCTGGACCTACCGGCTCGGCGACAGTCCCTCGATCCGGCCGGGCAAGACGCGCCCGGTCAACCCGCTGGCCAATATCGGCCGCTTCGTCGCGCAGCCGAGGCTGAGGCTGGCCTGGCTGATCGCCTTCGGCCGCTCCTGCTTCTGGACGACATTTTTCGTCTATGGCCCGCTGTTCATGGTCATCACCGGTGAGGGCGAACTTGCCGGCGGCATTCTGGTTTCGGCAGGCAACGCGCTTTTGTTCATGGCGATTTTCTGGGGCAAGGCCGGCAAGCGCTTCGGCGGCCGCAGGACCATGACTTTTGCCTATTTCGCCATGTCGGTGGTGCTGCTGGCGGCGGGTGCCGTCGGCGAAAGCGCGCCGCTCGTCACCGGCGCCTTCCTGCTGTGCGGCGCCTTCTTCACCATCGCGCTCGACGCGCTGGGCTCGACCGCCTTCATGCGCTCGGTCCGCTCTTATGAGCGGGCGCAGATGGCTGCGGTCTACCGCACTTATCTCGACTTTTCCGAACTGACGCCGCCGCTGGTCTACTCGGTGGTGCTGGCCTTTTTCGGACTGGGCTCGGTTTTCGTCACGCTCGGCCTGCTTGCGGCGGTCTGCGGTTATGTCACCTGGCGGTATCTGCCGAAGTCGCTGTGAAGCTTACGGCACAAGCGCAGCATGTCGTTCGCGTACCCAATCGTGGAAGCGGTGGAGGTCGTACTCCTCCGGCATCAGCACGCCGGCCTTATGGCGCATAGAGCGCAGCCCTTTCTGGTTGACCTCGCAGATCGCGGCATCCTCCTCCAGCACCTGGGTGCCGAATCCGACGATGTTGTCGATGTCGGTGGCGGCGAGCGCGTCGGGCGCGAACAGCCATTCGGCGGTCAATTCGGTCTGCTCGGGGCCAAGCGGCACCAGCCGTACGGACCTGACATAGTCGACGTGGCCGACGATGAACATCGAGGGCAGGCTGGTGGCGTAGGTCTGGCCGGCGGCGTGCTCGGCCGGCGTCAGGCCCGAAAAGACCGGCCCATGCGCCTGGCCGTCACGTGACCATGTTTCGGCACCCGCCCGCAGCCCGCCGGAAAATTCCGGCGCGTCATTGTCGGCATGGCGGGTCCATTCGGGGTCGTCATGCCGGCCCATCAGGCCGCGACCATAGATCGGCACCAGCCGCGACAGGTCCTTGTGGACGCCGGGGCAATGCAGGCATTCGTTGAAGTTTTCCCAGAAGATCTTCCAGTTGCAGTTCATCACCTTGCGCAGCACATGGCCCGATACCAGCGATTCCAGCGGCCAGTTGCCGAGATCGCCGGAGGCCGGGTCGAAGGATGAGTGCGCCGAGCCGGCGGCATCTTCCGCGAGATTGACGAAGACGAAGCCGCGCCAGACCGACAGCGCGACGCGATAGAGCGGATGGTCCGCCTTGTCGAAACCTTCGGGCAGCGTTTTCGATGGCACGCGCACGAGATCGCCGCGCAGCGAATAGGACCATGCGTGGTAGGGGCAGGTGATCAGCCGCGCCTTCAGCCGGCCCTCGCGTTCCTGGCAAAGCTGCGAGCCGCGATGCCGGCAGGTGTTGTGGAAGGCGCGCAGTTCGCCGGTGTCGTCGCGCAGTACGACGATCTCCTGGCTGCCGACGCGGAAGGTGCGAAAAGCCAGCGGTTGGGCGAGATCAGCTTCACGGCAGACGAGCAGGCAGTTCCTGTACCAGATGGCGTCAAGGTCGCGCTGGTAGGCCGCCGCATCCCAATAGGCCGACGACGGCAATGTCGGCTCGGCCCGGGTGAGGCCGTTATAGGGGGCGTGCTGGCTCTGGACGGGCTGCATGGCTGGCCTCCTGTGAGATGGCAGCCGACACCCGGCTACGGAAATTGTCAATTGCAGCGGAGCAAGCGGCCGGACGGCGCTAAAGCGCTTGTCGCCGTCGGAATTTGGTTTGCCGGATGCGGCGATTTTCCCTATAGTCACCTTCGTCGTCGGTTCCGATTGGAGCCAAGAGGGAATGCGGTGCGGGCAGATTTGTTGCCCAATGCCGTGGCTGCCCCCGCAACTGTGTGCGGTAGTCCTCTCCATATGCCACTGAAGATTTTCTTCGGGAAGGTGGGGAAGGGCGCTGATCCGCGAGCCAGGAGACCTGCCGGCGACAGGAAACTGACTTCGATGCCCTCGGGTGGAGGGTGAAAGGACAAGACATGAATACCGCTTCCGTCTCCCTCGGCGCCTCCATCTCCTCGCAGTCGCGCCTCCTGCAGCTCGCGCTCGCGGCGCTGCTCGGCGTTTTCGTCGTAGGCTTTGTCGGTTTCTCGCATATCGACGCGGTCCACAATGCCGCGCACGACTATCGCCACTCGATGGCGTTTCCCTGCCACTGATAGGGATTTGACATCATGAACCTGTTTCGCAACGTCGTGTTCATCGCGGCGATCGCAGGGCTCGTGGCCGGTGTCGTTCTCGCCTGCATGCAGGCCTATGCCACCGTGCCGTTGATCCTGAAGGCGGAAGTCTACGAACAGGCCGGCGGCGGCCACCACCACGACCATACCGCACCGGCCCCGACCGACAACAACGCCATGAACTCTGCCGCCCCGGCGGGCAATGCCATGAGCTCCGCCGCGCCGGCAGCCGCTGAAGCTGTTCCGGCTGGAGAGGAAGGCTGGGCGCCGGCCGACGGCTTCGAGCGCTTCGCCTTCAGCGTGCTTGCCAACATCGTCACCGGCATCGGCTTCGCGCTGGTCCTGGTCGCGGTTTCGGAATTCGCCGGCGGCATCGGCAACTGGCGCCAGGGCGTGTTCTGGGGACTGGCCGGCTTTGCCGTGTTCACGCTGGCGCCGGGCCTCGGCCTGCCGCCGGAACTGCCGGCCATGCCTGCCGCCGAGCTTCTGCCACGCCAGATCTGGTGGACGGCGACGGTGGCGGCGACGGCGATCGGCCTTGCCCTGATCGCCTTCCGCAAATCACTGCCGCTGGCGATTCTGGGCGTGGTGTTGATCGTCGCGCCGCATATTGTCGGCGCGCCGCAGCCGGACAGTTTCGAGACGCCGATTCCGGAAGGCCTGCATCATCAGTTCGTGGTGGCGGTGACCGTAACCAACCTGGTGTTCTGGCTCGTGCTCGGCGCTGCCGCCGGCGTGGTGCGTGGACGCTTCACCGGCAGCGCGACGAGCCTGCGCGACAGCTTTGCCTGATCGCGGAAGACTGACCTTCATCATCGGCGGTGCGCGCTCCGGCAAGAGCGCGCACGCCGAAACGCTGATGACGGCCTTGCCTTCGCCATGGACCTACATCGCCACGGCGCAAGCCTATGACGACGAGATGCAGCAGCGCATCGCGTTGCACCGGTCGCGGCGCGGCGAGGGCTGGACGACCATCGATGCACCGCTTGGCCTTGTCGGTGCACTCGAGGCCCTACCGGAGGACCAGCCGGTCCTTGTCGACTGCCTGACGCTCTGGCTGACCAATCACATGCTGGCCGATCATGATGTAGAGGCCGAATGTCGGCGGCTGGCTGACATGCTGTCGCGGCCGCGCGGACCCTGGTTCGTGGTATCCAACGAGGTCGGGCAAGGCATCGTGCCCGACAATGCGCTGGGGCGCCGGTTCCGCGACGCCGCCGGCCGGCTCAACCAGCAGGTCGCGGCGATTGCCGAGACCGTGCTTTTGATGGTGGCGGGGCTGCCGCTCAAGGTGAAGTGACATGACCGACATCGACGAAAAGGACGAAGAGCGCCACCGCGCCAAGATGGCCAAGCGCAAGGCGGTCCAAGACGCCGAGGTGGCGAGCAAGACGGTCGAAAAGGGGCTGCTGATCGTCAACACCGGCCCGGGCAAAGGCAAGACCACGGCTGCCTTTGGCCTGGCGCTGCGGATGCTCGGCTACGGCAAGCGCGTCGGCGTCGTCCAGTTCATCAAGGGCAAATGGCATACGGGTGAGAAGGAGGCCTTCGCCGCCTTCGGCGACCGCGTCGTCTGGCACGCGATGGGCGAGGGGTTCACCTGGGAGACACAGGATCTGAAGCGCGACATCGCGGCGGCCGAGGCCGCCTGGGCCAAGGCGCTGGAGCTGATGGCCGATCCGTCGATCAGTCTCGTCGTGCTCGACGAACTCAACATCGCGCTGCGCTACGAGTATCTCGATCTGGACAAGGTGGTTGCCGCGCTGAAAGCGCGCCGCGAGGGCCTGCATGTCGTCGTCACCGGTCGCAACGCCAAGCCGGCGCTGGTCGAGGCGGCCGATCTGGTGACCGAGATGGGGCTGACCAAGCACCACTTCGCGGCGGGCGTGAAGGCGCAACAAGGGATCGAGTTTTGAGAGCTTTTGTCCCCTTTTGTGGATGAGCATTCAAGTCTGGTCGCCAAACGCTCCAAGCGGGGCTCACTTCCTTTCCCTCCGGAGGGGGGGAAAGGTGGCGCTGCGAAGCAGCGACGGATTGGGGGAAGGCGGTTATCGAACGCGCGGTCCGCAGACAGGCAGGCGCAACCCGGCGGGTGCGAGAAACGCGACTGCCGAGCTCGTCGACCCCCACTCCGTCTCGGCTTCGCCGAGCCACCTCTCCCCGATCGACGGGGGAGAGGAAAGGCGCGAACCTGTTGCAGCCCGGCTCCCTTCCTCCCCTTCGGGAGAGAACTCACGGGGGGGGGTGAGATCATGCCAGAATGACGATCGCCGAAACCACGCCGAACAGGGCAATCAGCAAATAATCGGCGACGCGGTAGAGTTTCAGCGCCCGCCTTATGTCGATGCTGTCGGCTTCGCGCCGGCCGCCTTCGCCCATGAACGCGTCGTCGACCGTTACGCCGCCATAGCTGCGCGGCCCGGCGAGGGCCAGGCCGAGCCCGCCCGCCATCGCCGCCTCCGGCCAGCCGGCATTGGGCGAGCGGTGCTTTTTCGCGTCGCGCCGCACCGCCTGCCATGCGGCTTTCGCGTCGGCGCCTTTCACCAGGAAAGCCGCCAAGGTGATGAGCAACGCCGTCAGCCGCGACGCCGGCAGGTTGATCCAATCGTCGAAGCGTGCGGCTGCCCTGCCGAATGCTTCGTGGCGCGGCGTGCGATGGCCGATCATCGAATCGGCGGTGTTGGCGGCCTTGTAGGCGGCGCCGCCGGCGAGGCCGCCGACGCCCGTCCAGAAGGCGGGGGCAACGATGCCGTCGGAAAAATTCTCGGCCAGGCTCTCGATCGCCGCGCGGCAGACGCCGGCCCTGTCGAGGGTTTCGGGATCGCGGCCGACGATGCGCGAGACGGCGGCGCGGCCCATGTCGAGGCCGCCCGAGTCGAGCGCATCGGCGACGGCCTCGACATGCTCATAAAGGCTCCGCTGCGACAGGAACGATGTTGCCAGAAGCGCGGTGATGAACAGTCCCAGGGGAATGAACCAGAGCAGGATCTGCACGGAGAGGCCAATTAGCGCCGGCACCAGCACGATGACCAGAAGCGCCTGGACACCACGTTGGCGACGCAGTGCGTCGGGATCAGTGGCGCGGTTGAGCCTGCGATCGAGAAAGGATATCAGCCTGCCAAACCACGTCACGGGATGGCCGATGGCGCGAAACAGCCAGTCGGGGTAGCCCAGCGCGGATTCGATGGCCAATGACAGGAAAGCGATCAGGACTGACATGAAGCTTCTTGAAGGAGCGGTGGACCATGGTGGAAGTCTCGGCCGGGCAAGGGCGCTTTTCCCCAACGCCCCGCAGCCTTTCGTCGACCTCTCGACCGGAATCAATCCGCACTCCTACCCGCTTTTCGAGCTGCCCGCCACCTCGCTGTCGCGATTGCCGGAAGCGGGGCGGACGCGTGAGCTGACGGCGATCGCGGCCAGTAGCTATGGTGCGCCCTCGCCAGCCAATGTCGTCGCTGCGCCCGGTACGCAGATCCTGCTGCCGCGCGTGGCATCGCTGGTCGCGCCGGGCAAGGCGCTCGTACTGGGGCCGACCTATGCCGAACATGCCCGCGCGGCGGCGATCGCGGGGCACGAGGTGATCGAAGTCAGCGATTTCGCTGATCTGGCGGATGCCGACCTTGCCGTCGTGGTCAACCCGAACAACCCGGATGGGCGCATCGTCGAGCGCGACCGGCTGCTGGCGCTGGCCGCCGGTTTGCGCGCCAGGGGCGGGCTGCTGGTCGTCGACGAGGCGTTCATGGATGTCGGCCCGCGCGAACACAGCCTTGCCGGCGATGTCGGCCAGGGCGGCATCGTCGTGCTGCGTTCTTTCGGCAAGTTTTTTGGGCTGGCCGGCCTGCGGCTTGGATTCGCGCTTGCCGATGCGCCGGCGGCCCAACGGCTGGAAACGCAATTCGGACCTTGGGCCGTCGCCGGCCCGGCGCTGGAATATGGCATTCGCGCACTTGCCGATATCGGCTGGCAGGACGCGATGCGCGCATCGCTTGCGGAGGCATCGGTTCGGATCGACGGACTGTTCAGCCGCTTCGGCGTGCCTGCCGCGGGCGGCACCACATTGTTCCGCTATTTCAGCCTGCCGGATGCCGCCGGCTTGTTTGCAGCGCTTGGCGAGCGCGGCATCCTGCTTCGCCATTTCACCGACCGCCCGCACGTCCTGCGGGCAGGCCTGCCGGGGAACGAGGAGGAGTGGCTGCGGCTCGAATCCGCCCTTGCCGAATGGGCGGCGCGGCGCGAGGATCGAGCGAAAGGTATCAAACCATGATCCATGTCTGCTCGCTGGCAAAGGTCGAGGAAACGGTGGCGAGGACCGGCGCCGAGCGGCTGCTGTCGCTGTTGGCCGCCGGCACCGATGTGCTCCGCCCGGCCTCGATCATGAGGGAAAACCATCTGCACCTGGTCATGCACGACATCGCGGCGGCGCAGGATGGCATGACCATGCCGGGCGAGGAGCATGTGCGCAATCTGCTCGATTTCGCGCGCCGCTGGGACCGCGCAAGGCCGATGGTCGTTCACTGTTATGCCGGCATCAGCCGCTCGACAGCCTCCGCCTATATCATCGCTGCCGCGCTGGCGCCGAAACGCGACGAGGCCGAGCTGGCCCGGACGTTGCGGAGATTGTCGCCTTCGGCGACGCCCAATCCGCGGCTGATCGCGGTGGCCGACGCGCTGCTTGGTCGAGGCGGCCGCATGATCGCGGCAATCGAAGCGATCGGGCGCGGCGCCGATGCCTTTGAAGGCAACCCGTTCGAACTGAGGATCGACGGCTAGAGGCTACTTCAGCCAATCGGCGAGCTTCGCCTTGCGTACGTCCCTAAGCAGGCTGACGAAACCATCAGCCTGATGTTCCGCTGTCAGCCGACCTTTTTCAGCCGTGGCAATGCTGGCGTCGCCGACCACGCCGTTCGGGTTGAGATCGCTGGCGATCCAGGCGAAGGCGTGGGTGCCGGTGTGCCGCATCAGCGCGAATTCCTTCTCGGCCTTGGCGACATTGGACACGAAATTGTCGGCCCTGGCCATGTCGACGAGATCCGGCCGGAAATGCAGCATCAGCGAGGTCTCGACGTCGCCGCCATGGATGCCGTGGCGGTCCTCGAGTTCGGTGTACATGCCGGCCGGGCGGCCGAAGCGTTGCCAACTGGTCTTCACCGCCAGCATCTTTTCGCGCACCCGCAATTCGCGCGTGACGATGCCCATGATCTCCTCGTTGCCGCCATGCGAGTTGACGACGACCAGCTTGCGCACGCCTGCCCGCGCAATCGACACGCCAAGCTCGGTCCAGGCGTCCGCCAGCGTCGTTGCCGGCAAAGTAAGCGTGCCCGGCGCGTGAAGATGCTCGTTCGATTTGCCCACCGCCTGGACCGGAAGGATGCGGATGTCGAGATCGTCGGGCAGGCGGGCGATCACCGTGTCGAGCATGCCGTTCATGATCGAGGTGTCGGTCGAGACAGGCAGATGCGGTCCATGCTGCTCGATCGCCGCCACCGGCAGTACGGCGATCGTCGCTTCGGGATCGATCGAGGCATATTCGGTGGTCCGATAGTCACCCCACCACACACGTCTTTTTGCTACGGTCATGTCATGCCTCTTCGATGAACGGTGAGACCTAGCGCGAGATACACGGCGTGTCGATCACCCGGCCGCGATGGCCTCAACCTCGACCTTGAATTCAGGCCGGGCAAATCCGCTGACGATCATCAGGGTCGAGGCCGGCGCGGGGTTCGAAAAAAGCCGGTCGCGAACATCCATATAGGGTCTCAGATGCGCGCGGTCGGTGACATAGGCGTTGATGCGAACGATATCGCCGAGCCCCAGCCCCGCCTCGCCGAGGATCGCGGCGATGTTCTTGAAGCAAAGCTCGGCCTGGGCGCCGGCGTCTTCGGGGATCTGGTCGTCCGCCGTGATCGCGACCTGGCCTGAACACAACACCAGCCGCTTGCCCGGGGGCACTTCGACGCCGTGACTGTAGCGGGCAAAAGGCGGCTTGATCGACTTCGGGGTGAGGAACTTGAACATGGCAATCTCCTGGATACCGCCAGCCTAAGACTGGATTCATCACAGCTTCAAGATGGCGGTGCATGTCGCCGGTGCGATTGTGGACAGGCGTTTAAAAAATAGGCACGATGCCTCCGGTGCAGCACGACCTTTCCGGCGTTCGCAGATGGCTGTGGTGTAGGCGGGCGGGTCCCGGCGCGAGACGCCGGTGGCATGTGTCTTGCTTCTTGAATCTCTGGTGTCGAGCCTGGCGCGTGGCGCGCCGGAGCAAACAAAGGGTGGTGGTGTCGATGTACGGAAAACTGAAGATGTCGGTAGCGGCGGTGGCCGTGCTTGCAGCGAGCACGCTTGGTGCCGCGGCAAATGAAAAAGTCACCTTCGGCACCAACTGGCTGGCCGAGCCGGAACATGGCGGCTACTACCAGGCCGTGGCCGACGGCACCTATGCCGCCTGCGGCCTCGACGTCACCATCATGCAGGGTGGCCCGCAGGTCAGCGGCCGGCCGATGCTCCTGGCCGGCAAGATCGATTTCTACATGGGCGGCAACCTGCTGTCGGCCTTCGACGCCGTCCAGCAAGGCATTCCGATGCGCGTGGTGGCGGCGGACTTCCAGAAGGATCCGCAGGTCATCATGTCCCATCCCGGCGAGGGGCTGGACAAATGGGAGGACCTGAAGAACGCCGAGCAGTACATTCTGGGTGACGAGGGCGCGCAGACCTTCTTCCAGTGGATGATCATCGAGCTCGGCTTCGACGCGGCCAAGCGCGTGCCCTACACCTACAACACTGCTCCCTTCCTCGCCAACAAGAAGTCGATCCAGCAAGGCTATGTCACGTCCGAGCCGTTCGCGGTCAAAAAGGAAGGCGGCTTCGTGCCCAACCAGTTCCTGCTCGCCGACTATGGCTGGGACACCTATTCGACGACGATCGAGGTGATGCAGGACACGATCGACAAGAAGCCGGAGGTGGTCCAGTGCTTCGTCGATGGCTCGGCCAAGGGCTGGTACAAATATCTCTACGGCGACAACAAGGCCGCCAACGACATGATCAAGAAAGACAATCCTGACATGACGGATGAGCAGATCGCTTTCTCAATCGAGCAGATGAAGAAGTTCGGCCTAGCCGATTCCGGCGACACCGAGAAGCTCGGCATCGGCGCCATGAACGAGGCGCGGATCAAGAGTTTTTACGACAAGATGGTCAAGGCCAAGGTCACGCCCGCCGGCATCGACATCACGAAAGCCTACACGCTGGCCTTCGTCAACAAGGGCGTCGGGCTCGAGCTGAAGAAATAGGCCGTCCCGGCATGATGCAGGAAAAGGTGGCGCAAGCGCCAGTGAAGACTTCGGTCTCCTTGTTGGCGCTGCGGGGCGTCGGCAAGGTCTTTTCCAATGGCGTGACGGCGCTCGCCGACGTCGACCTGGCGATCCGGGAAGGGGATTTCCTCAGCCTGCTCGGGCCGTCCGGCTGCGGCAAGTCGACGGCGCTGCGGCTGATCGCCGGCCTGTCAACGCCGACCTCCGGCATGCTCGACTGGCGTGCGGGCGGTTCGCTCGACCGCTCGAACATCGGCTTCGTGTTCCAGGAGCCGACATTGCTGCCCTGGGCCAGTGTCTTCGACAATGTCTGGCTGCCGCTCAGGCTGAAGGGCGTCAGCCGCGCCAAGGCGGCACCGGTGGTGACCGAGATGCTGGCAAGGGTTCATCTCACCGGCTTCGAGAACGCCGTGCCGCGCGAACTGTCGGGAGGCATGAAGATGCGCGTCTCGATCGCACGGGCCCTGGTGACCAAACCGCGCGTGCTTTTGATGGATGAGCCGTTCGCGGCCCTCGACGAAATCACTCGCTTCAAGCTCAACAACGATCTGCTGGAGTTGTGGCAGGACGAGCGCTTCACCGTCGTCTTCGTCACGCATAGCGTCTTCGAAAGCGTGTTTTTATCCAACAGGGTTGTCGTGATGGCGGCGCGGCCAGGCAGGATCTTCGACGAGCTTGCCATTGACGCGGCCTATCCGCGCGACGAGGCCTTTCGCACCTCACCCGATTATGCGGCGCTGTGCCGGCAGACGTCCGACGTGCTGGTCAAGGCCATCAACTCAATTGCAGGCTCGCATCATGACGACCCTTGACGGTGCATTGAAACTCGACCCCGAGGAAGCACGCCGCGCGCGCCAGGAGCGGCTCGAGCGGATCGGCCGCTGGGTTCTGCCGCTGGCGATCATGATCCTGGCGATCTGGCTGTGGGACCGTATCTGCGTGTGGAATGAAATTCCGCAATACATCCTGCCGCGTCCCGGTGTGGTGCTGGCAACGCTCTACAACGACGCCGGCCTGCTGTTCTCCGCACTGCTGGTCACCTTGCGCATCACCTTCCTCAGTCTGCTCCTTGCCGTCATCGGCGGCGTCGGGCTGGCGGTGCTGTTCGCGCAGTCGAAATGGGTGGAGATGTCGTTCTTTCCCTTCGCCATCGTGCTGCAAGTGACGCCGATCGTGGCCATCTTCCCGCTGATCAACATCTATGTCGACAACCAGACGACCAAGCTTCTGCTCTGCGCCTGGATCGTCGCCTTCTTTCCGATCCTCTCCAACACCACCCTCGGCCTGAACTCGGTCGACCGCAATCTGCGCGACCTGTTCAAGCTCAACGGCGCAACGCGCTGGCAGCAATTGCGCTATCTCAGGCTGCCGGCGGCGATGCCGTATTTTCTCGGCGGGCTGAAGATCGCCGGCGGCCTGTCGCTGATCGGCGCGGTGGTGGCCGAGTTCGTCGCCGGCGCCACCGGCCAGTCTTCGGGCCTCGCCTCGCGCATCATCGAGGCCGGCTACCGGCTGAACGCGCCCAGGCTGTTCGCGGCGCTGTTCCTGATCTCGCTGACCGGCATCCTGATCTTCCTCGTGCTGTCGCTGATTTCGCATCTCATCTTACGGCGCTGGCACGAGAGCGCGCTGAAGCAGGAGCGGTAGCGCCTTGATTCCGAACACAGGTTCATACCGGCTCGCCAACGCACGCGTTCATCGGTCCGTCACGCCTGGCCTTGCCGCGCCCTTCGACGGCGACGGTTTCGCACTTGCCGACATCGCGGTGGGCGACGGCAAGATTTCCAGCATTGCTGTTCCTGGCAGATCGAACGCACCTGCCGATGCGATCGACCTCGGCGGGCGGATTCTGCTGCCGTGCTTCATCGATTGTCACACCCATATCGACAAGGGCCATATCTGGCCGCGAAAACCCAATCCTGACGGCACTTTCATCGGGGCGCTGAATGCCACAGGTGCCGACCGCACTGACCGCTGGAGTGCCGAGGACGTGGCGCGGCGCATGGATTTCTCGCTGCGCTGCGCCTACGCGCATGGCACCAAAGCACTGCGCACGCATCTGGACAGTGTCCCGCCGCAGGAGGAAATCTCCTGGCCGGTGTTCGAGACGATGCGCGAGAGGTGGCGCGGCCGCATCGAGTTGCAGGGCGCCTGCCTGATTGGCGTCGAGGGCGTGCGCGACAAGAATTGGTTCGACAGGCTGGCCAAAAGGGTGGCCGCCGCCAAGGGCGTGCTTGGCGTCGTCACCTACATGGTGCCGGATCTGGAAGAACTGCTCGACCATGTCTTCTCCCAAGCCGTCAAGCATGGCCTCGATCTCGATTTCCATGCCGACGAGACCGACGACGTCGCGGCGATCTCGCTGAAGAAGATCGCCGAGGCGTCGCTGTGGAGCGGCTTCGAGGGCAAGATCCTCGTCGGCCACTGCTGTTCGCTGGCGCGCCAGCCGGACCTCGAGGTGCTGGACACGCTGGACAAGGTGGCGAAAGCCGGGCTGGCGATCGTCTCGCTGCCGATGTGCAATCTCTATCTGCAGGACCGGCGGCGCGATCAAACCACGCCCCGCTGGCGTGGGGTGACGCTGCTGCACGAGATGAAGGCGAGGGGCATTCCGATCGCGGTCGCCTCCGACAATACCCGCGATCCGTTCTATGCCTATGGCGATCTCGACATGCTGGAGGTCTACCGCATGGCGACGCGCATCCTGCATTTCGATCATCCGGTCGCCGATTGGCCGCAGGCCGTCACGGCAACGCCGGCTCACGTGATGCGGCTCGATGGTTTCGGCACGCTTGCCGCCGGCGCCGATGCCGATTTCATCGTCTTCAAGGGCCGCAGCTGGACGGAATTGCTGTCGCGGCCCGAATCGGATCGCATCGTGGTGCGCGCCGGGCGGGCGATCGACCGGCAACTGCCCGACTATGCCGAACTCGACGAGCTGATGGTGGACTGATGGATATCGCCGCGCTGAAACGCGATCTCGACGGGATAAAACTCGACGACAATCCGGCCATCGTCCAGCAGAAAAGCCGCGATTTCTACTGGTACAGCCCGGTGCTGAAGCAGCAGCTCGATCACGTCACCGGCGATCTTGTCGTGACGCCCAAGAACGAGGCCGAGCTGATCCGCGTGCTCGCCGCCTGCCACCGGCATGGCGTGCCAGTGACGCCGCGCGGCAGCGGCACAGGCAATTACGGCCAGGCGATGCCGCTCTCGGGCGGCGTCGTGCTCAATCTCGCCGAGATGAACGAGATCAAGTCGATCGCGCCGGGGCGTGTGGTGACCGGGCCGGGCGCTGTGCTGGCCGACATCGACAAGGCAACGCGGGCGCATTCCGGCCAGGAACTGCGGCTCTCACCCTCCACCTACAACACCGCCTCGATCGGCGGCTTCATCGCCGGCGGTTCGGGCGGCGTCGGTTCGATCAATTTCGGCGGCTTGCGTGATTTCGGCAATGTGCTGCGCCTGCGCGTGGTAACCATGGAGGCCGAGCCGAGGGAGCTCGAACTCACCGGCGAGGATCTGCACAAGGTGACCCACGCCTACGGCACCAACGGTATCATCATGGAAGTCGAGATGCCGCTGACCGCGGCCTATGAGTGGATCGACATCATTGTCGGCTTCGACGCCTTCATGAATGCGGCGCGCTACGGCAACGCGCTGGCCTGCCAGGACGGCATCCTGACCAAGCTGATCACGCCGATCGCGGCACCGGTGCCGCAGCTCTATTTCAAACGGCACCAGAAATTCCTGAAGGATGGGCAGAGCATCTGCGTCGTAATGGTGGCGCGGCATGGGCTGGACGCCTTTCTCGCTTTCACGCGGCGGGCTGGAGGCGAGGTGATCTTCAACGCCGCCACGGCGACGCCGGAGGAGAAGAAGGGTCTGCCGCCGGCCTATGAACTGGCCTGGAACCACACGACGCTCAGGGCGCTGCGGGTCGACCCTGATATCACCTATCTACAGTCGCTTTATCCCTTTCCCAACCAGCTGGCGCTGGTCGAGAAAATGGACGCGATGTTTCCGGGCGAAGTGTTCTCGCATCTGGAGTTCGTGCGGCTGGATGGCAACATCACCTGCTTCGGCCTGCCGCTGATCAAATTCACCACCGAGGCGCGGCTCGACGAGATCATCCGCTTGCATGAGGAGAATGGCTGCCCGATCTTCAACCCGCATCGTTACACGCTGGAAGAGGGCGGCATGAAGCAGACCGATGCGGTGCAACTCGCCTTCAAGCGCCAGACCGATCCGCAAGGACTGCTCAATCCCGGCAAGATGATCGCCTGGGAAAACCCGGATTATGATTACCGTTCGGGACGAACTTTTCTGTTCAAGGGGCTGCAGAGGACGGGATGAGGAGAGGTTCGCGCTTGAACACCCCCCTCTGGCCTTCCGGCCCGGGCCCTTCGCTGTCGCTTCGGGCGTTCGTCGCTCGGAAAGCCAAGAAATTGGCTTCCCGTCCGCTGCGCGGACCACTCCTCACCCCCCTCAAGGGGGGAGATCGGCAGCTTAAGCGCTGCCGCCAACCTGCCGCGCTGACAATTGGCGAAAGCAAGGAGATAGTCCGATCTCCCCCCTTGCGGGGGAGATGCCCGGCAGGGCAGAGGGGGGTGCCTCGCGCTGACCCAGGCAATGCCTCGCCATGAACATCCTCGTCCTCCACGCCCATCCGGTCGAAACCAGCTTCAATGCCGGCCTGCACCGGACGATCGTCGAGCGACTGACGGCTGCCGGTCATGCGATTGACGACTGCGACCTCTATGCCGAGGACTTCGACCCGCGGCTCTCTCGCCAGGAACGGCTGGACTATCACAATCCGCGCGGCTCCGCCGACCCTGCGGCGCCGTATGTCGAACGCCTGCTGCGCGCCGATGCGCTGGTGCTTTCCTATCCAGTGTGGAATTACGGCTTTCCGGCAATTCTGAAAGGGTTCTTCGACCGCGTCTTCCTGCCCGGCGTGTCGTTCAAGCTGGTCGACGGCAAGGCGCAGCCGTCGCTGCACAACATCAGGAAGATCGCGGCGGTCACCACCTATGGCGGCAGCCGGTTCCGCGCCATGCTGATGGGGGACCCGCCGCGCAAACTGGTCCAGCGCGTGCTGCGCGCCACGGTCAAGCCGGGCGCTTCGGTTTCCTATCTGGCGCATTATTCGATGAACATTTCGAGCGACGAGACGCGCAAGGCGTTCTTGGCCAAGGTCACGGCCAGCATGGACAGATTCTGATGCGCGCGCTGGTGGTTTATTGCCATCCGGTGCCGGAGAGTTTTTGCGCCGCTATCCGCGACACCGCCGTGGAGGTGCTGACGCGAAAGGGCTGGGAGGTGCGGCTGCTCGACCTCTATGCCGAGAAGTTCGATCCGGTGATGAGCTGCGAGGAACGGCGTTTCTACAACAACCAGGCGCCGCAGGACCTTGCGCTGAAGCCGCATTTCGAGCTGCTCAACTGGGCCGAGGCAATCCTCTTCGTATATCCGACCTGGTGGTACGGGCTGCCGGCGATGCTGAAGGGTTGGCTCGACCGGGTGTGGGCGACGGACGTCGCCTTCAAGCTGCCGGCCGGCAAGGGGCGGATCAAGTCGCTGATGCGGCATGTGACCAAGGTCGGCGTCATCACCACCTGCGGCGCGCCGACATGGTGGAGCGTCGTCGTCGGCCAGCCCGGGCGCAAAACCTTGCTGCGCGGCATGCGCGCGCTGTGCGCCACGCGCTGCCGGACCTTCTTCCTGGCGCACTATCTGATGGACGCCTCGACGCCGAAGACGAGGGCCGCGTTTCTGGCGAAGGTGCGGGCGAAGCTGGAGCGGTTTTGAGGGGGCGAACTGCCCTTCTCCCCTTGTGGGAGAAGGGAAAACCGCGCTACGTCTTCACCCGTTCCGATTTCGGATCATACATCGGCTTCAGCGATGCCTCTGCCGCAAACCGCTCGCCGGCGATCTCGATCTCATAGGACGAGGCCAGCACATCCGCCTCGGTCTCGCCCTGGCAGGGCACATAGCCCAGCCCGATCGCGCCGCCGAGATGGTGGCCGTAATTGCCTGAGGTGATCGGACCGACGATCTTGCCGTCGCGCAGGATCGCCTCGTTGTGGAAGAGCAGCGGTTGCGGGTCCTTCAGCCGGAACTGGACCAGCCGGCGGCTCAATCCGGCTTCCTTCTTCTTCAACACCGCGTCGCGGCCGATGAAATCGCCCTTGGCCGTCTTCACCGCGAAGCCGAGGCCGGCTTCCAGCACATTGTCTTCGTCGGTGATGTCGTGACCGAAATGGCGGAAAGCCTTTTCGATACGGCAGGAGTCGAGCGCATGCAGCCCGCACAGCTTGAGGCCGACATCGGCGCCGGCCGCTTCGATGGCTTCAAAGACGTGGGCCGCCTGGTCGGTCGAGACATAGAGCTCCCAGCCGAGTTCGCCGACATAGGTGACACGGTGGGCGCGGGCGAGGCCCATGCCGATCTCGATCTCCTGGAACGTGCCGAATGGGTTGTTCTCGTTGGAGAAGTCGTTGGGGCTGACCTTCTGGATCAGTTTTCGCGCATCCGGGCCCATCAGGCAGAGTACGCTTTCGGCAGCGGTTACATCGGTGATGACGACGAACTCATCTGTCAGGTGCTTGCGCAGCCAGGCGAGGTCGCGCTGCAGCGCGGCGCTGGGCACGACGAGGAAATAGGCGGTGTCCGACAGGCGCGACACCGTGAGATCGCTCTCGATGCCGCCGCGCCGGTTGAGCATCTGCGTGTAGACGATCTTGCCCGGCGCTACGTCCATGTCATTGGCGCAGAGTTTTTGCAGGAAGGCGCAGGCGTCGCGGCCTTCGACGCGGATCTTGCCGAACGAGGTCATGTCGAACAGGCCGACCTTGTTGCGGACGGCGAGGTGCTCCTCGCGCTGGTTGTCGAACCAGTTCTGCCGCTTCCAGGAATAGCGGTACTCGCGCTCCTGTCCCTCGCGCGCGAACCAGTTGGCGCGCTCCCAGCCGGCGACCTCGCCGAACACGGCGCCGCGCGCCTTCAGATGCTCGTGCAGGGGTGAACGGCGCACGCCGCGCGATGTCGCCATCTGGCGATAGGGGAAATGGTCGGCATAGAGCAGGCCGAGTGTTTCGGAGACGCGCTCCTTGAGGTAGCGGCGGTTCTTCTGGAACGGCTGGGCGCGGCGGATGTCGACTTCCCACAGGTCGAACGGTGCCTCGCCGTCGTTGATCCACTGCGCCAGCGCCATGCCGGCGCCGCCTGACGAGACGATGCCGATCGAATTGTAGCCGGTCGCCATCCAGTAGCCACGCAGTTCCGGCGCCTCGCCGAGATAGTAGCGGTCGTCGGGCGTAAAACTCTCGGGGCCGTTGAAGAAGGTGTGGATGCCGGCGGTCGCCAGCATCGGCATGCGGTTGACGCCCATTTCGAGGATGGGCTCGAAATGGTCCATGTCCTCGGGCAACTGATCGAAGCAGAAGTCCTCGCGGATGCCGTCCATGCCCCACGGCTTGGCCACCGGCTCGAAGGCGCCGAGCATCATCTTGCCGGCGTCTTCCTTGTAATAGGCGCACTCGTCGGGCACGCGCAGCACCGGCAGGCGGCTCAGCCCCGGGATCGGCTCGGTGACGAGGTAAAAATGCTCGCAGGCGTGCAGCGGGATGGTGACGCCGTTCTGGGCGCCCAGTTCGCGCGCCCACATGCCGGCGCAGTTGACGACGATGTCGGCCTCGATCGTGCCTTGCTCCTCGCCCTGCGCCCAGGACACGCCGGTGACGCGGCCTGCCTTGGTGTGGACCTTGGTGACCTTCACATTTTCAACGATGGTGGCGCCGCGCTGGCGCGCGCCCTTCGCAAGCGCCATGGCGATGTTGGCGGGGTCGCACTGGCCATCAAGCGGCAAATGCACGGCGCCGACGACGTCGGACACGTTGAGATGCGGGTACATCTCCTTGACTTCCCTGGGCGAAATCTCGCGCACGTCGACATCGAAGGCGCGGGCGAGTGACGCCTGACGATAGATCTCGTGCTTGCGCTCCTCGGTCAGCGCGACGGTGATCGAGCCGACTTGGCGCATGCCGGTGCCGACCTCGGTCTCGGCTTCCAGCTTGACGTAGAGGTCGGCCGAATATTTCGCCAGCCGCGTCATGTTCTGCGAGCCGCGCAACTGGCCGATCAGGCCGGCGGCATGCCATGTCGTGCCCGAGGTCAGCTGCTTGCGCTCCAGAAGGACGATGTCGGTCCAGCCGAGCTTGGCCAGGTGATAGGCGACCGAGCAGCCCGAAACGCCGCCGCCGATGATGACGGCCCTTGCCTTGGCGGGAATGGTTCTGGGGGAAGGGATGTTCATGCGGCCTCGCGGCGGTAGCTGGAGACAAAGCGGCGCAGCCGGAGTGCTGCTTCCCGCAAGACGGGTTCCGGCTGGCACAGGCTGACGCGGATATGGCCTGCCGCGGCCTCGCCGAAGCTGGAGCCGGGCATGACGCCGACCTTCTCCTTGTCGAGGAAGGCGAAAGCGAATTTCTCGTCGTCGGATTCGACGGCCGATATGTCGAGCATGACATACATGCCGCCTTCGGAGCCGCGCACGCCGACATCGTTCATGCCGCGCACGGCGTCGAGCAGGACGGCGCGTCGCGCCGCATAGCGTTCGGCGATTTCCTTCACGCCATAACCCTTCTCCAGCGCCTCGGTGCAGGCGATCGAGATGAAGGCCGGCAGGCCGTAGGTCGTCACCAGATTGAGGTTGGTCAGCAGCGAGATCATCTCGCTCGGGCCGGTCAGCCAGCCCATGCGCCAGCCGGTCATGCCGTGGCTCTTGGACATGGAATTGATGACCAGCGTGCGCTCGGCCATGCCGGGCAGGGAACGCGGCGAGATGTGCTCGCCACCGCCGAGCGTCCAATAGACTTCGTCGGACAGCAGCCACAAATCGTGCTCGCGGCAGACCTCGGCCAGCTGTTCCAGCCGTTCGCGCGAATAGACGGCTCCGGTCGGGTTGTTCGGCGTGTTGATCAGGATGGCGCGCGTGTTCGGCCGAAGTGCCGCGCGGATCATGTCGGCGCGAGGCTGGAAACCGTCCTCGGCCGGCGTCTCGACAACCGTGAAGGTCGCGCCCGCGGCGCTGAAGGTGTTGGGGTAGGTCGCGTAGTATGGCGCGACCACGATGGCGTGGTCGCCCGGGTCGAGCACGGCCTGCACG
Source organism: Mesorhizobium sp. B2-8-1 (assembly GCF_006440955.1). Lineage (NCBI taxonomy): Bacteria > Pseudomonadati > Pseudomonadota > Alphaproteobacteria > Hyphomicrobiales > Phyllobacteriaceae > Mesorhizobium > Mesorhizobium sp. B2-8-1. Next base: position 271,429 of record NZ_VFTX01000006.1, read on the forward strand.
GCGGCGTAGAGCGCCGCCTGGCCGCCCGGCGTGGCGATGACCTGGTCCGGCGTCGTCCCGACGCCCGTGCAGGCGACCGAGGCCGCCGCCATCGCCTTGCGCAGGCGCGGCAGGCCGGGCAAAGGGGTATAGTGGTGATTGCTGCCGCGAACCGCGGTCACGCAAGCCTCGATCGTTTCGGAAGGTGTGTCGAAATCGTGATCGCCGACCGACAGCATGATGATGTCCTCGCCGGCTTCCTTGCGGGCCCATGCGGCGAAGTGGACTTCCCAGCCATCCTTGCCCGACGGCACGATGCCTGAAATGCGCGATGATGGTTTTGGCATCAGGCTCTCAACCTTTCGTTCTTCGGATCCCACAAGGGCTCATCGTTCTGCACGACCGCCTTGAAACGGTCGCCGAAGATCTCGATCTCCACGGCGGTGCCGGGCTCCGCCAGATCGGCACGCAGCATGCCGAGCGCGATCGACTTGCCGACGCGATGGCCCCAGCCGCCCGACGTCGTCTCGCCGACGATCTGGCCGTCATGCCACAGCGTCGACATGTAGGGGGCGTCGCAATCGCCGGGGTTTTCGACCACCAGCGTGACGAAGCGCTTCTTGACGCCCTGCTGCTTCTCGTTCTGGAGCGCCGCCTTGCCGCGGAACTCGGGCTTGTCCCATTTGACGAACCGCTCGAGCCCGCCTTGCAGGATCGAGTAGTCGGTCGAGAGGTCGCCTTTCCAGGTGCGATAGCCCTTTTCAAGCCGCAACGAATCCAGCGCGTACATGCCGAATGGTTTCAGGCCGTGCGGCTGTCCCGCCGCGCAGATGGTGTCGAAAACGGCGGCGGTGTCGTCGACCCTGGTGTGGATTTCCCAGCCGAGTTCGCCGGCGAAGGAGACGCGGACCAGCTTCGCCCAGCGCCCGGCGATCTTGGTTTCCTGATGCGTGAGCCAGGGCAAGGTCAGGTCGGCCTCACAGACGGCGGCGAGGATTTCCCGCGACTTGGGTCCGGCCAGGGTTTGGGTGGAGAATTCCTCGGTCCGGTCGATCAGCTTGAAAGTCGCATCGACGGGCATGTGCGATTTCAGCCATTCGAAATCATGCCATTGCGCCACCGCCGCGGTGATCAGCGTCATGGATTCCTCGCCGTGGCGCACCACCGACATTTCGGTGACGATGCGGCCCTTGTCGTCGGAGAAATAGACGAGACCGATGCGGCCGGGCTTCGGCACGAGGCCGGTCACTTGCCGGCTAAGCCATTCGGCGGCGCCCGGACCTTCGAGGTTGAAGCGCGAAAAACCCGGCAGGTCGAGGATGCCGGCGGCGTCGCGGACGGCCAGGCATTCCTCGCGCACGCGGTGCTGCCACGGCCCGTCGCGACGGAAGGTGAGCGTTGCTTCCTCCGAGACGTCGTCGCCATCCTGCGCATACCAGGTGGCGCGCTCCCAGCCATTATAGGCGTCGAAGCGCGCGCCGAACGCCTTCATGCGATCATGGATCGGCGACAATTTCCTGTCGCGTCCCGCCGGCCAGGCATGGCGCGGAAACTGGATGACGTATTCGTTGCCGTAGATCTCCATGCCTTTGGCAACGCAGTAATCCGGAGCCGAAGCGAAGGACGTGAAGCGGCGCGGGTCGCAAGACCACATGTCCCATTCGGTCTGGCCTTGCGTGACCCATTCGGCCAACACCTTGCCTGCACCGCCGCCTTGCGCGATGCCGAAGGTGAAGACGCAGGCCTCGAACGCATTGGGGACGCCCGGCATCGGCCCGATCAGCGGATTGCCGTCCGGCGCATAGGGGATCGGGCCGTTGATGACCTTGGACAGGCCGGCGGTGCCCAGGATCGGCACGCGGGCGACGGCGTCGGCCAGATAATGTTCCAGCCGGTCGAGATCGTCGGGGAAAAGCTGGAAGGAAAAATCCTCCGGCATCGGATCGTTGTGACCCGCCCAATGCGCGCGGCAATTGCGCTCATAGGGGCCGAGATTCATGCCGTTCTTTTCCTGGCGCAGATAGTAGGAAGTGTCGACGTCACGCAGCAGCGGCAGCTTCCTGTCCTGTTCCTTCGACCATGCGGCGAGTTCGGGGATCTCCTCGAACAATATGTACTGATGGCTCATCACCATCATCGGCACCTCGCGGCCGAACATTTTTCCAACTTCGGCGGCACGGTAGCCGGCGGCGTTGACGACGATCTCGCAGCGGATCTCGCCTTGCGGCGTCACGACCACCCATTCGTCCTTGTCGCGGCGCACGCCTTTCACCGGGCAGAAGCGTATGATCCGGGCACCCATGTCGCGCGCGCCCTTGGCCAGCGCCTGGGTCAGCTGCGCCGGGTCTATGTCGCCGTCGCTCGGGTCGTAGAGGGCGCCTTTCAGCTCATGCGTCTCGATGAAGGGATAGCGGCACTTGATCTCGTCCGTGCCGACAATCTCGATGTCCATGCCCTGGTAGCGGCCCATGCCCTTGGCGCGCTGGAACTCCTGCATGCGCTCTTGCGTGTGGGCAAGCCGCAGGGAGCCGGTGACATGGTAGTTCATAGGATAGTCGACGGCCTCGGCCAGCCCGCGATAGAGCTCGGTCGAATAGCGCTGCATGTTCATCAGCGACCAGGACGAGGAGAAGGTCGGCACGTTACCGGCGGCATGCCAGGTCGAGCCGGAGGTGAGTTCATTCTTTTCCAGGAGAACGCAGTCGGTCCAGCCCGCCTTGGCGAGATGGTAGAGCGAGGAGGCGCCGACGACACCGCCTCCGATGATCACCACGCGTGCCGTGCTCGGCAAACCGGCCATGTTCTTCTCCAACCCTTGGTCCAATTTCATTCAATAAACTGGCGGCGAAACCACCCAGATGACGACCGCCGGCTCCATTCCCGGATTGCGCCAGCGGAATGGCTTGCCCTCGAAGCGAAAGGAATCGCCTTCGCCGAGCCGATGCCATGTCCCCGATATTTCGATGTCGAACGTCCCCGCCACGACATATCCAGCCTCTTCGGTCGGCCGACGCGCCTCGCTCTTGAGCTCAGCGCCCGGCGCGAAGACGGAACGCAGCATCTCGAAGCTACCGCCGAGATCGGGCGACAGAAGCTCCTCCATGAGGCCGGATTCGCTTGTGCCAAGGGTGCGGCGGCTGCCGGCCCGCACGACCGCGCCGCGCTCGCTTTCGACAGGCACGTCGTGGCCGAAGAACAGGCTGACCGGCACGCCGAACAGTTCGCCGAAAGCCCGGAGATCACTGAGCGACGGTGTCGACAGGCCGCGTTCGACCTGGCTGACCCAGCCGACCGACCGGCCGAGTTTCAGGGCGATCTCGGCGAGCGTCAACCCTCGCGCCTTGCGCAGCGCCCTGATGTCGCTGGCCAGCAATCGCTCGTAATTTCCCTGCAATGCTTTCGCTGTAGTTGGAGGCAAATCGCGCTCTCGTGAAAAAATCCCATCAAATTTCATGAGATGCCGGAGCGGTGAAAAAATCAAGCGGATTTTCACGGGTGCACAAGATTTGCTTGCGCGATTTTGGCGGTTCATGCAAAGGCTCGGCCGCGAGCGGCGAGTGGGGACGTCCGATCGGGACACGGGGTAAGGACGGCCCATGCTTGGAAAAAAGGCTCGAATCACGGTTGATGCCGAGATCGTCGACGGCGCGATCGTATCGCGCCGGTCGGTGCGCGCTTTTCTGCCCGACATGGTCGACGACAACACGATCCGCGACATACTGGCGGTCGCGGCACGCGCCCCTTCCGGCACCAATATGCAGCCATGGCGGGTCTATGTCACCAAGGGTGACATCAAGCAGCGGATATCGGATGCCATCCTGAATTCCGGCATCCGTGCTGAAAAGGCCGATTGGGACGAATATCGCTATTATCCCACGCAGTTCTTCGAACCCTACCTGACCCGCCGCCGCGCCAACGGTTTCGGGCTCTATGGCGCGCTCGGCATCGGTCGCCGCGAGGTCGACAAGATGCGTGCCCAGCACGACCGCAACTTCGTCTTCTTCGACGCGCCGGTCGGCATGATCTTCACCATCGACCGCCGGCTTAACCAGGGTTCCTGGATCGACTACGGCATGTTCCTGCAGAACATCATGGTTGCCGCGCGGGGCAGGGGCTTGCACACCTGTCCGCAGGCGGCGTTCGCGCCCTATCACCGGCAGATCAGGCCGGTGCTCGGCATTCCCGACGAGGAGATCGTCGTCTGCGGCATGGCGCTCGGTTATGAAGATACGTCGAAGCCCGAAAACGCCTTCCGAACCGACCGCGTGCCGCTGGAGGAATGGGTGACGTTCAGCGAGTAGGCCGCTGCTGCGCTGCGACATCCGCTATTCCGTGTTCATCTGGGCGCCATGGCCGCTGACATGGGCGCCATCCTGCGGCGTCAGCTTGAGATAGGCTGATAGCGCGCACAGCGTGATGACACCCTCGATCACGAACAGTATCCGGAAGTGATTGGCGACGGCCGGGCCGCCGCCGGCCAGAAACGATAGTGCAGCGGCGGCGAGGCCGACGCTGATCGCCACCGCCAGTTGCCACAATATGTAATAGAGCGCGCTGAAGCGAGCGAGCTGCTCGGGCGCGATGTCGGAATAGGCAAGGTTGCCGGTCGACGCCCATTGCGCGGAGCGGAAGACGCCGAAGATGAAGATGTAGGCAAGCACGATCCACACCGGTGTGGTCGCCTGCATCAGGGCAAAGCCCGCAACCATGGCCGCGACGACGGGCGTGTTGAAAACCAGCACGCGGCGGAAACCGAAGCGGTTGAGCAGGCGAGGCATGAAGACACGCATGACCACCGACCCGACCGCGGCGACGAAGGTCAGCGACCCCGCCTGTACCGCGCTCATGCCGAAGCCGAGCTGGAACATCAGCGGCAGCAGGAAGACGACGGAGCTGAGGCCGATCGTGTCCAGACCGCCGCCGGTGAGGAAGGAGATGCGGAAGGTGCGGATGCGCAGGAGCTTGAGGTCGAGCAGGGGATTGCGCACGCGCAGGCAATAGAACGAGGCGACCGTCAGGATGACCAGCGCCAGGACAAGCTCGGCCGCGATCACGCCGGCGGCCGCATCTTTCGCCGCCAGCGAATCCATGCCGAAGACAAGCAGGACCATGCCGCTGCCGACCAGCAGGAAGCCCGGGAAATCGAACGGCGTGCGCACGGGTTTGGTCACCGTCGGAAACAGCGAGGCGGCAAGGACAGCCGCGGCCAGCGCGAAGGGCACGTTGATGAAGAAGATCCAGCGCCAGGAAATGTAAGTGGTCAGCGCGCCGCCGACGAGCGGACCGACCAGCGGCCCGGACTGGCCGGCCAGCGAGATATACATGTTGATCTTCAGCGTCCGGCTTCGAGGGAAGGTCGACAGGATGACGACCTGACCGAGCGTGCCCATCAGCGCGCCGCCGAAGCCCTGCAGCGCGCGGGCGCCGACCAGAGTCCAGATGTTGTCGGACAGGCCGCACAGCGCCGACGAGGCGGCGAATACCAGCAGCGCAAAGCAGTAGACGTTGCGCAGGCCGAAGCGGTCGGCGGCCCAACCGCCGAGCGGCATTGAGATGATCAGGCTGGCGACATAGACCGTGATCAGCAGGCCAAGCTGGCTGGGCGGGCGGCCAAGGCTTTCGCTGATGCCGGGCAGCGCCGTCACCACGACATTCTGGTCGAGGCTGGTCATGAACACGCCGCAGGCGACCGTCAGCGGCAGCAGGAGCAGGGCTCTGGCTGGCACATCGGCGCGATCGGTGGCGCCGGCGGATATTTCTGCGGTCATGGAGATATTCGAACCAAACGGATGCGCGGATTCTGGAGACGGGTTTTGTTACCCTTCGGACCGGCTTGACGGCCATATCATGCCAGTATGACGGCACGCCGGTGCATTGCTGTAGCGTCAGAGCCGGCCGGCCTTGATGCCAGAATCCGTCGAGGCGCGCCTACTGGACCTCGTAGCCGACTTCCTCGCTGGCGTGACACAGCGCCTTCCAGAAGGAGCGTGCGAAAGAACGGAAGACGTAGATGTCGAACTGGTCGCCGCCGGTGCGCTGGATCTGGGCGAAGACATCGTGATGGGTGGTCGAGCGGCCGGCGCCGAGCGGGAAGGCCGGCAGCGCGAAATCGATGGCGAAGAACTTTGCCAGCACCCATTCGGCCTTCGGACCGGCGATGCGGATCGCGGTGCGGCCATGCGAAAGATCGGTCACTGTGCCGATGGCGGGGGTCACCACGCCCGCGAAAGCCGCGGCCAGCCCCTCGGCTTCGTCGGCTACGGTGAACTTTCCCGGTGCGAAACCGAATGCCGATTTGGCGCCATTGGTGGCCCCACCGCCGGCACCGTCGGGCAACGTAAGCCCGGTGACGGCGCGGATGCCTGATATCAGTTTCTTCTCTTCGCCCGGCCAGGCGGCGAGCTGCACGATCGAGCCCGGTCTCGTCTCGGTCAGGATGACCTCGACACCATGTTCGAAATTGCCGTGCGAGCCGACATGGAATTCCGGTTCCAGCGGTGAAAGGCGCTCAACCATGCATGCGGCTCCCGTCCGGATCGTAGAAGTGGTTGGAAACGATCTCGACCGGCCCGAACCGGTTGCGCAGCGGATCGGAGACATGGGCGCGCGAGCCGTGCCTGGCCTTGCCGCCTTTGACCAGCGCCAGCGCGATGTGCTTGCCGAGCGCCGGCGAATAGCAGCAGGCTGTGATGTGGCCGATCGAGCCGTGCGGGTTGGACTCGTCAAGCTCCTCGACGATATGCGCGCCGCCGTTGAGCGGCCTGTTGTCGAGCGAGACCAGGCCGACAAGTTCCAGCCGGTCGGGCGAGATGAGGCCCTCGCGGTCCATCATCGCCGAGCCGATAAACGGCTTCTTCTTCGACAGCATCCAGTCGAGATGCAGGTCGCGCGCCGTGGTGCGGCCGTCGATCTCGGCGCCCGTCACATGGCCTTTCTCGATGCGCATCGTGCCCAGCGCTTCCAGTCCGTAGGTTACAAGTCCGAACGGCTTGCCGGCCTCGACAAGCGCTTCCCAGACATGGGTGCCGTGGTCGGCGCCGCAATAGACCTCGAACGCCATTTCGCCGGAGAAGGACAGCCGGCAGATCATCACCGGCACACCAGCGATCTGGCCATGCACGATACCCATGAACGGCAGCGCCGCATTATCGACAGCGGTGCCGGCGACGCAGCCGGCCAGGATCTGCCTGGCTTTTGGCCCGCCGATCGCGGCACCCGCCCACTGGTCGGTCACGGAGGTGACATGAACCTTGAGCTCCGGCCAGACCACATCAAGGAAATATTCCAGATGCTGCATAACCTTGCCGGCATTGGCCGTGGTGGTGGTCATCAGGAAATCCTGTTCGCCGAGCCGCCATGTGGTACCGTCGTCGAAGGCCAGCCCGTCCTCGCGCAGCATCAGCCCGTAGCGCGCCTTGCCAACGGCCAGCGTGGAAAACATGTTGGTGTAGACACGGTCGAGGAATTCGGCCGCGTCCGGACCTTGCACCGCGATCTTGCCCAGCGTCGAGACATCGACGATGCCGGCGCTTTCGCGCGTCGCCCTGGCCTCGCGTACATAGGCCTGCTCGACCGTTTCGCCGGCAAGGCCGTAGATCATCGGCCGGTACCACAGGCCGGCGGAATACATGGTCGCGCCATTGGCGACATGCCAGTCATGCATCGGCGTCAGCCGTTCGGGCTTGAGGTCGCCGAAGCGCTCCGCCGCCAGCGACCCGATCGAAACCGGTGCAAAGGGCGGCCGGAAGCGCGTCGTGCCGACTTCCGGGATCGGCTTGCCCAGCGCCTCGGCCATGATGGCCAGGCCGGGGATGTTGGAATTCTTGCCCTGGTCGGTGGCCATACCGAGCGTGGTGTAGCGTTTCAGATGCTCGACCGAGACGAAGCCTTCGCGGTGCGCCAGCCGCACGTCCTCAGACGTCACGTCGTGCTGGAAGTCGACGAAGCTCTTGCCGCTGGCCCTGATCTCGAACACCGGCGCCGGATCGGGATCGCAAGCTACGGCTTCGACCGAGGGCAGTGCGGCCGGCGTGGTTTGCGCGCCTGCCGCGGCAAGGCCCGCGGCGCGGCCCTCGATCATTGCTTCGGCCGTGGAAAAGCTGCCGGTGAAGGCGCCGGCGCCAATCCAGTTCTGCGTCGGCTTCGGCGGCAGGAAGGCTTGTCGGGCGGCATTCCACTGCGCCTTGCCGCCGGCCTGGCTGGCCAGATGGATGGTTGGCGACCAGCCGCCCGACATCAAGAGGCAGTCGGCATGGATGCTGCGGGCGTCGCCGGTGAGCGTGCCGTTGGTCATGTCGAAGCGCTGCAGCTTGACGCCGGAGAGCGCCTTGCCGCCCTCAGTGGCGATCACGGCATGGCCGGGAAAGATCTCGGCTTCGGTCTCCTCGGCCAGCTTGCGCATTTCGCCCGAAAGCTCGGGACGGACATCGACAATCGCGGCAATCCTTGCGCCGGCCTTCTTCAGCGCCAGGGCGCAGCGATAGGCGCTGTCATTGTTGGTGAACAGCGCGATCGTCTGCCCCGCCAGCACGCCGAATTCGTTGGCGTAGCGCTCCGCGGCATGCGCCAGCATCACGCCCGGGCGGTCATTGCCCGGAAATACGAGCGGCCGTTCGAAAGCGCCGGTGGCCAAGACCACCGATCGGGCGCGGATCGCCCAATAGCGATGGCGCGGTTCGCCCTTGCCGGGTGTCTCCTTGTGATCGGTGACGCGCTCAAGGGCGGCAAGCGTATTGCTGTCGTAGTAGCCCCAGACCGTGGTGCGCGGCAGAAGCCGGACGTTGTCGTAACCCTCGAGCTGGGCCACGGTTCGCCTGGCCCAGTCGGCCGCCGGCAGGTCATCGATCGTCTCGTTCGACCAGTTGGCAGAGCCGCCGAAACGCGGATCGAGTTCGGCAAGCATGACGCGCGCGCCCTGGTCAGCAGCGGCCTTGGCGGCCGTCAGCCCGGCAGGGCCGGAGCCGACCACCAGCACGTCGCAAAAGGCGTTCATGCGCTCATAGCGCGCCGGGTCGGCGGTGGAACCGGCCCGGCCGAGGCCGGCGGCGCGGCGGATGAAATGCTCGCAGAACATCCAGAAGCGCGTGCCCTTCAGCGGACCGATCACCGGACCCATGAAGGTCTTGTAGTAGAAGCCGGCCGATAGGAGCTTGCCGCCGAGCTGGTTGACGGCGCTGACGTCCCAGGCCAGCGACGGAAAACGGTTCTGGCTGACGGCGACCAGCCCGTCATGAAGCTCGACCATGGTCGCCGCGACGTTGGGCTCGCGGACCTCGCCCTTCAGCACCGTCACCAGCGCGTTCGGCTCTTCCACGCCTGCTGTCAGGAGGCCGCGCGGGCGGTGGTATTTGAACGAGCGCCCGTAAAGCGTGACGCCGTTGGCCAGCAGTGCCGAAGCCAGCGTATCGTCGGCATGGCCGGTGTAGGACGCGCCATCAAAGGTGAAGCGGATGGTCTTCAGCCGGTCGATGTGGCCCCCGGTTTCGGTGCGGCGCGGGCTCACGATCTGCCCTCCGCCTTGCGCCGCGCGACCGAGCCGTGGTCACCGCGTGCGAAGGCGACGCTGGAAATCTCATGCGTCAGCGTGTTGCGCACGACCCTGAGATGCGCGCGGCAGCCGCCGGAATGCTGCCAGATCTCGTTGTGGTCTCCGGCCGGGTTCAGCCGGTCATAGACATAGGCGTTCCAGGCTTCGAAGTTCTGCGAGGCGGGGTCGGGACGCTCGCGGTTGCCGTCACCCTGGTAGGTGAACTCGATGACGTCGCGCGGGCCGCAATAGGGACAAGTGATCAACATCGGATATTCCTGGTGCAGCCTTGCTCGGTGAAGCCTTGCTTGGAGAGATATTGTTCAGTGCAGTCTGGGATTGGCGCCCTGGCCTTTGTCGTCGATCACCAGGCCGCGATGGAAGCGGTCGAGCGTGAAGGGGGCGTTGAGGTCATGCGGCTCGTCCTTGGCGATGGTCCAGGCAAAGCACCAGCCGGAGGCGGGCGTCGCCTTGAAGCCGCCATAGCACCAGCCGCAGTTGAGATACATGCCGGGCAGGGGCCCGGTGGTGATGATGGGCGAGCCGTCCATCGACATGTCGCAGACGCCGCCCCAGGAGCGCAGCATGCGCACGCGGGCAAGCCCCGGGAACAGCGCCAGCATCTCGCTCATCACCTCGTCGACGATGGGCAGGTTGCCGCGCTGGGCGTAGCTGTTGTAGCCGTCGATGTCGCCGCCGTAGACGAGGCCGCCCTTGTCCGATTGCGACATGTAGAAATGGCCCATGCCGAACGTGACGACCGTATCGATGAAGGGCTTCAGCGATTCGGTGACGAAGGCCTGCAGCACATGGCTCTCGATCGGCATCGTCTCGATGCCGGCAAGCTGCATCACCCGGCCGGTGCTGCCGGCCACCGCGACCGCCACCTTCTTGGCGCGGATGTCACCGCGTGATGTGGTGACGCCGGTGATGCGGTCGCCGTCGCGCAGGAAGCCGGTGACCTCGCAATTCTCGATGATGTCGACGCCGCGCCGGTCGGCGCCGCGCGCATAGCCCCAGGCCACGGCGTCGTGGCGGGCGGTGCCGGCGCGCCGCTGCATCAGGCCGCCGACCACGGGGAAGCGTGCATCACTGGAAATATCGAGCGCGGGGATCAGGCGCTTGATTTGCGCCGGCGTCATCAGTTCGGCGTCGACACCGAGATGGCGCATGGCGTTGCCGCGCCGTGCATAGTCGTCGAACTGGGCCGGCGTGTGCGCCAGGTTCAGGCAGCCGCGCTGCGAGAACATGACGTTGTAGTTGAGATCGTGCGACAGGTTCTCCCACAGCTTCATCGAATGCTCGTAGAAGCGGGTGTTGGCGGGCAGCAGATAGTTGGAGCGCACGGCGGTGGTGTTGCGGCCGACATTGCCGGAGCCGAGCCAGCCTTTTTCCAGCACCGCGACATTGGTGATGCCGTGTTCCTTGGCGAGATAATAGGCGGTCGACAACCCGTGCCCGCCGCCACCGATGATGATGACGTCGTAGGATGCCTTCGGGTCCGGCTTGCGCCAGGCCGGCTTCCAGTCCTTGTTTCCCTTGAGCGCGTTCGCGAGCAGCGAAAGGGCCGAGTACTCTGCCATGGATATGATGTCCGTTTCGGGCGATGCGGCAGACTATAGAGCAGGCCGCACGCGCAAAGCCAATATTGCGCCATCGCCTTTCGACTGGCCGACGCTCCGACCACCGCCAGATCAGCGCAGGTGCGGTCGGATCAGGCGACGAGTCCGGGTGACGGGGTCCTTCGCCGGCGCGCTGTTGATGGAGCATTGAACGAAAAAACCCGCCTGTGCGGCGGGTCGTTGGCGCAACTCAGCACCATGACTGAATATCTACCATAGCTGCCTTCACCCAGTCAAGAAAAAATTCCTATCACAAAGCTGCCGGCACAACGGGACTGGCGGTCGTCAGGTCTTTGTTGCCCCGAGTTCGGAGCCCTGGCGGTCGGATGCGACGGCTTGCCCCATGATATGGCCGTCTTTATCAAGGACAGGCAAATTCAATTGCCATTGCCGCCTTGAGTCGCCAACAAATCATGTTTTTCAAATTGCTTCGTCTCGTCTTGATGTTCGCGCTTGTCGTTTCGGCGCCGCTTTCGTTCGATGCGTCGGCGCAAGGGCTTGGCCAGGCGCCTGCCGGACTGGTCGCCGACCAGCAGAAAATCCTTCAGGACCTGACGACCAAGACCGATAATTTCGACAAGAAGATCCAGCAGGACGGCGACGACGACGCCACTCTCGTCGATATCCGCCTGCAACTCGAGGAACTGTCGCGGCAATCGCTGAACAGCGCGCTGGCCTTCCGCACCCGCCTTAGCGAGATCAACAGCCGGCTCGAGCAGCTTGGCCCGGCACCCGCCGCAGGCCAGCCGCCGGAACCCGACATCGTCAGCACCGAGCGCCAGGCGCTGGTCTCCGAAAAGGCCGAGATCAACGCGGTCATCGCGCAGGCGCAGACGCTGTCGATCCGCATCAGCGGGATGATCGACAAGATCGGCAACATGCGCAGCGCGCTTTTCCGCAATCTCCTGACCAAGCGCTATGTGCTGTCGGATGCGCTGAGCCCACAGGTCTTTTCCGACGCCCGCGACGAGTTCGGCAATTTCTACAAGGCGGTCTCGTCCTGGCTGAGCTTCGCCTTCAGGTTCAAGTTCCAGGCCATTCTGGCGGCAACCTTCGTGGCGCTCGGGCTGGCCTTGGTGCTTCTGGTCGGCGGCAGGCGGTTGTTTGGACGGGTGTTCGAAGCCGATCCGTCCAATGAGGACCCGTCCTATCTCAGCCGCCTGTCGGTGGCCTTCTGGTCGACATTGCTGCCGACGCTGGCGGTCGGCGCCTTTCTTGGGTCGACGATTTTCTTTTTCAACTATTACAACGTTTTGCGCGGCGACATTGGCCTTTTCCTCAACGCGCTGGCGACGGTCATCGGGGTGGTGTTCTGCGTCAATCGGCTGGCCAATGCGGCGCTCGAGCCGAGGCTGCCGAACTGGCGCCTGATCCCGGTCGAATCCGGCCCGGCGCGTTGGCTGGTGCGCCTGACCACCGCCATGGCCGTGGTCATCAGCGTCAACACCTTCCTGTCCGTCATCAACGACAAGATGGGATCGCCGCTGTCGCTGACGATCGCGCGCAGTTTCGTGGCCACCATCGTCGTCGGCATCATCCTGATCCTGATGGCGATGCTGCGGCCGTTCAAGGCCCGTGACGGCAGCTGGCGGCCTTGGCCGGCATGGCTGCGCTACCTGGCGCTGGCTCTGGGGCTCTTCACCATCATAGCCGCCTTGCTTGGCTATATCGGCCTTGCGCTGTTCGTGTCGCTGCAGGTGGTGGTCACCGGCACGGCGCTCGTCACCGCTTATATCGGCTTCCTGTCGGCACAGGCGATCGGCGACGAGGGCGCCTTCGCCAACACGTCGGTCGGGCGCTGGCTGTCGGCCAATTCCAGCTACGAGGACACCGCACTCGACCAGCTCGGCCTTGTCGTCAGCGTCGCCATCAATGTGATGATCGTGCTGGTCTTCCTGCCGCTGATCCTGTTGATGTGGGGCTTCCAACCGGGCGACATCCAGGCCTGGGCTTACAAACTGGCGACTGGGATTAATATCGGTTCGGTGACGATTTCGGTCACCGGCATCCTTTCGGGCATCGTCGTCTTCATCATCGGCTATTTCCTGACGCGCTGGTTCCAGGGCTGGCTCGACGGTTCGGTGATGGCGCGCGGCAAGGTCGACACGGGCGTGCGCAACTCGATCCGGCTGGCCGTCGGCTATGCCGGCGTGGCACTCGCGGCACTGATCGGCATCTCGGCGGCGGGCATCGATCTGTCCAGCCTGGCGCTGGTCGCCGGCGCGCTTTCCCTCGGCATCGGCTTTGGCCTGCAGAACGTGGTGTCGAACTTCGTCTCGGGCCTGATCCTGCTGGCCGAGCGGCCGTTCAAGGTCGGCGACTGGATCGTCGCCGGCGACATCAGCGGCACCGTCAAGAAGATCAGCGTGCGCGCCACCGAGATCGAGACCTTCCAGCGGCAGTCGGTGATCCTGCCCAATTCGAACCTGATCAACAACGCCGTCGGCAACTGGACGCACCGCAACAAGCTCGGCCGCATCGACATCAAGGTCGGCGTCGCCTATGGCAGCGACGTCAAGCAGGTGCACGCCGTTCTGCTCGAGATCGCCCGCGGTCATCCGCTGGTGCTGAAGAACCCCGAACCCTTCGTCCTGTTTTCCAATTTCGGGCCTGCCGCGCTGGAATTCGAGATCCGCCTGTTCCTGGCGGATGTGATGAACGGCAATATCGTGCAGAACGACATCCGCTTCACCGTGCTGGAAACATTCAGCGACCAGCATATCGAGATACCCTCGACGCCACGCGCCGTCGTCGAGCCCAAGCATGCGAAGGCCTGGCCGACCGACGACGACAAGATCGAGGCCGATTTCGCCGAGCAGGAACGAGCAAAGGCGGAGGCCGCGGCCGGGGCCAAACGTCTCTCCAAATCAGGACGCAAGGCGAAGAAACCTGATCCGGATTAGATCGGCGATCGGAAGGTTTCAGGCCGTCGAAACCAATTGCGGCATGAATGCGGCATTCAGTTGCGGTTCAGCTTCCATCTCATATAAGCTCCCATGCAAAGGCGAGAATGCCTTGCGAAATGCAACAGAGGCGGTGGGAACACCGATATTGCACATGTGGAAGTCTCTCGTCGCTGCCGTCGCCTTGCTCGCCGTGAGCGGCTCGGCCCATTCCGCCAGCGCGGTCAACAAGGACGCCGAGACCCGCACGCTGATCGTGACGGAAGGTGGCAGCAAGACCGACCTGGCGTTGGCCGCCGGCGAAACCGTGGAATTTTGCCCGAATGGCTGTTTCGTCACCTTGCCCAATGGCGACCTCGAAGCCCTGACCGGCTCGGAAACGGTCGAGATCTCGGGCGGCGTCGCCCGCATCAAGTAATTTCGACGGCATGCCTTGAAAGGCCGGACATTTGTCCGGCCTTTTATTGTTTTCGGTAGCGGTTGTTTAACAATGACGCCGGAAATACCGCGGCGACAGCCGCCCACAACCGGGCGTTTTAACGTTCGTTACGCCATCTCCCCGCTATACGTCTTGCGAAGACGCCGACAAACGGCGCGGCGGGTTCGAGGCAGGGCAGGACGACATGGACGCGCGGTCCGACGGAAACGCAATACCGCTTGCGGTCGATCTCGACGGCACGCTGATCGCGACCGACCTGCTATGGGAAGGACTGTTCATCCTTCTCAAGAAGAACCCGCTCTACATTTTCCTCGTGCCTTTCTGGGCCGCCGCCGGGCCGGCCCGGCTGAAGCAAGCCATCGCCCAGCGCGTCGATATCGATCCCGCGTCGCTGCCTTACCGCGCGCCATTGCTCGACCGCATACGGGCCGAGCATGCCGAAGGCCGCAAGATCGTGCTGGCGACAGGCACGCCGCGCAAATTCGCCGACGCCATCGCTCGCCACCTCGGTGTCTTCGACAGGGTGCTGGCGACGGACGGGGTCGACAATCTGACTTCCGGCAAGAAGCGTGCCTCGCTTATTGCGGCCTATGGCGATGGCGGCTTCGATTATGCCGGCAACAGCCGCCATGATCTCAAGGTTTTCGATGCGGCACGCAGCGCGATCGTGGTGGCGCCGGATCGCCACGCCGCGCGCTGGCAGGCTGCGCATGGCGCCGAAACCATGTCGGCGCCGAAACCGACACTGCGTACCATCGTCAAAATGCTGCGCGTGCATCAGTGGCTGAAGAATTCGCTGATCGCGGTGCCGATGGTGCTGTCGCACGAATATTTCAACGCCGGCATGATCTGGGAGTGCGTGCTGGCGTTCATCTCGTTCAGCGCGGTGGCGTCGGCCATCTACATCCTCAACGACTTCTTCGACCTGGCGCTTGACCGCAAGCATGCCACCAAGCGTAACAGGCCATTCGCCAGCGGCGCGCTCTCTATCCCGTTCGGGATCGGCGCGATCGCGGTGCTGCTGGCGATCGGCATCGGCACAGGGCTGTTTCTGTCGCCCGAATTCCTCGCCGTGCTCGGCGGCTACATGGCTGTCACCACGGCTTATTCGCTGTCATTCAAGCGCATGCTGCTGGTCGACGTGCTGACGCTGGCCGGCCTCTACACGATCCGCGTTCTGGCGGGCGCGGCCGCGACCGGCGTCGAGGTCTCGTTCTGGCTGCTCGCCTTCTCGATCTTCTTCTTCCTGTCGCTGGCGCTGGTGAAGCGCTTCGTCGAATTGCGCACCACGGCCATTCCACCCGGCGAGCGCATTGCCGGGCGCGGATATCGCACCGAGGACCAGGAGATCGTCGCTCAGGCCGGCATGGCTTCGGCCTTCTCCTCGGCACTGGTGCTGGCGCTCTACATGGATAGTGTTGCAGTGCGTGAGCTCTACCCGCATCCCTGGCTGATCTGGCCGCTGCCGCCGATCGTGCTTTATCTCACCATGCGGGTCTGGATCCTGGCGCGTCGCGATGAGATGCATGACGATCCGGTCGTGTTCATCATCCGCGACTGGCGCAGCCAGATCGTGGTGCTGATCGGCGCCGTGCTGCTGGTGATCGGGGGCTGGTAGACATGGCCGGCGAGCGCTTCGACAGCTTCGGGCGCGCGACGCCGCCCGCACCGCGCGCCATTGGCATTGATGACGCTATCGTGCTGCTGAAGGGCGGTCAGGCCAGGCACGCCTCGCTGCTTGCCTATGGCAATGGCAGATCCTACGGCGATTCCTGCCAGAACGAGGCCGGTGCCGTCGTCGACATGCGGCCGCTGAACCGCATCCGCGCCTTCAATGCCGAGACTGGCCTTCTCGAAGCGGATACGGGCGTGCTTCTGTCCGACATCATTGCCCACGCCGCGCCCTACGGCTTCTTCCCGGCAGTCGTTCCGGGCACGCAGTTCGTCACGCTCGGCGGCGCCATTGCCAACGACGTCCACGGCAAGAATCATCACCGGCGCGGCACGTTCGGCTGCCATGTCGAAAGTTTCACGCTACTGCGGTCCGATGGAAGGACCTACCGCTGCTCCGCGACAGATAATCCGCGGTTGTTCCGGGCGACGATCGGCGGCATGGGGCTGACAGGCCTGATCCTGTCGGCCTCGATCCGGTTGATGCGGGTGCATTCCCTCGACATCATCGAGAAGGTGACGCCGTTTCGCGACCTGGGCGAATTTTTCGAGCTGGCCGAGGCGGCGGACCAGGCCAATGAATATGCGGTCGCCTGGATCGATCAGCTCGCCGGCGGCAGGCGCAGCGGGCGCGGCCTGCTGTTCACGGGCAATCACGCCGAGCATGGCTCGCATACCGCCGCGCGCGCCGGCGGCAATTTCGCGGTGCCGTTCCAGCCGCCGTTCAATGTGCTCAGCCGACCGTTCCTGAGCGCCTTCAATGCGGCCTACCGATGGAGGAAGGGCCGCTCTGCCGCGCCGCGCCAGGTCGGTTACCAGGGCTTCTTCTTCCCGCTGGACGGCGTGCGCGATTGGAACCGGCTTTACGGTCCGAACGGGCTGTTCCAGCACCAGAGCGTTGTGCCGGAAGAAGCCGCGCGTGAAGCGGTGCCGATGCTGCTCGCGGCTGCCAGGCGGGCCGGGCAGAGCTCGTTCCTCACTGTTCTGAAACGCTTCGGCGGCGTCCGATCCCCGGCGCTGCTCTCCTTCCCGCGACCTGGCTACACGCTGACGCTGGATTTCCCCAACAGGGGAGCCGCGACCCTGGCGTTGCTGGACGAACTCGACCGCATCGCCATCGGAGCCGGCGGGGCAGTCAACCCCTACAAGGATGCGCGTATGAGCGCCGCGACCTTCGCCGCGTCCTTTCCGGAGTGGTCACGGCTGGAGGCGCAGCGCGACCCGGCCTTCATGTCCGGCTTCTGGGCGCGCACAGCCAAAAACATCGACCTGCGAAGACGGGGCGCCGAGGCCGCCGAATAGATAAAATTGAAATGGATCGTGGTTAGCGATCGGTTAACGAGAAGATTTACTCAAAACGTCCTTGTGAGTTCACGAAATCTTTTCGGGTTTGTAATAGAAGGCGTCACGGGTGGGTGAGCTGACATGAAATATATCGTCTTCATTCTCTTTACGGTCATGACGAATGCGGCCGCGCAGCTGATGCTGAAGCAAGGCATGATGTCGCTTGGGCCGATCTCGTTCGAAGGCGCCAACCCGCTTATCAGGCTGTTGCAGATCGTCTTCAGCCCCTGGGTGTTCCTCGGCCTGTGCACCTTCGTCATTTCCATGGCCTCGCATCTCTACGTGCTGTCCAAGGTCGAGCTTTCCTTTGCCTATCCGTTCCTTAGCCTCGCCTATGTCGCCGTCGCGGTCTTCGCCTATTTCGTCTTTCGCGAGGACCTCAATGGCTGGCGCATCGCAGGTATCGGCTGCATCTGCGTGGGCACAGTGCTAATCGCCCAAAGCGGCCGAGACCTGGGTGACCACGGGCATGACGAGCAGACCGTTTCCATCACCTCCGACAAGATCGGCACCAGCGAGATCGTTCGATGAGACATGTGATTTTCGGCGGCGACGGCTTTGTCGGTCGCCACCTTGCCCCGAAGCTCGTGGCGGATGGCGAGGAGGTTGTCGTCGCCGACATCGTCAAGAGCGACCTGGCGCATTATCGCAACGCCGGCTTCATCCATTGCAACGTGACCGATCCAGCATCGGTGGCGGCGGTTGGGCTAAAGGCCGACGACATGATCTACAATCTGTCGGCAAAGATGCTGTCGCCGATCCAGGTGCGCGCCAAGCGGCACGATTTCTTCTTTCCGGTCAATTTCCATGGCACCGAGCATATCATGCAGGCGATGGACAAGGCCGGCGCGCCCCGGCTCGTGCATTACACGACCGACATGATCTACGGCCATACGGTCACCTTCCCGATGACCGAGGAACATCCGGTCGCGCCGCTCGGCGAATATGGCTGGTCGAAGCAGAAGACCGAGGAACTGGCCGCCGAATGGCGCAAGCGCGGCATGTCGATCTCGCTGTTTCGTCCGCGCCTGATCATCGGTCCCGGCCGCCTCGGCATCCTTGAAAAGCTGTTCAAGCTGATCGACTGGAACCTTCCGGTGCCGATGATCGGCTCGGGCCGGAATCCATACCAGTTCATTTCTGTTTTCGATTGTGCCGAAGCTGCCCGCGCGGCCTGGAAAGCCGGCGTACCGAACGAGGCCTATAATCTGGGTTCGCTCAACCCGCCGCCGGTCAGGAAATTGCTCGGCCACCTGATCAGGCATGCCGGTTCGAAATCGATCCTGATCCCGACACCGGGCTGGGCGGTGAAGCGCACGCTGGACCTGCTCGACCTGATGAACCTGCCGATCATGGATCCGGAGCAATATCTGATCGCCGACGAGGAGTGCGTGCTCGACGTCTCCAAAGCGGGACGCCAGCTCGGCTGGGTGCCGCAACATCGCGACGAGGACATGCTGATCGCCGCCTACAGCGAATACCGCGCCAGGAAGGCCGGCCACGCCGTCGCCACCAAACATGTGCCCGCCGAATAGCAGCCCGCCAACAGTTTCATTTGCGCACGATCCCCGATCCTGCGCGCGGACAGGAGATTGAAATGACCGTCATGGCCAAGCCCGATCAGGCGAGCGCACGCACCATGGTCAGCGCGCCGGCGCTGTCGCCAGCCACCATCGCTAAGCCTGACCTGATCAGCGTCGAGCAGGCCAAGGCGATGGACGTCGCTGCGATGACGGACCTGTTCAAGGCGCATCTCAACCCGGGCCAGCTGCATTTCATGAAGCTGCTCGGCTTCCACAAGGTCAAGATCGAGCGCGCCGAGGGCATGTTCTACATCGACCAGAACGGCCGCAAGATCCTGGATTTCTTCGGCGGCTTCGGTTCGCTGGCCTTCGGCCACAACCATCCGCGCATCCTCGAAGCGCGGAAAAAATTCCAGGAGGAGAAGCGCCAGGAGATCGCCATCGCCTTCATGTCGCAATATGCGGCCGCGTTGGCCCACAACATCGCCAAATGTTCGCCCGGCGATCTCGACATGGTGTTTCTGGGCTCGTCCGGCTCGGAAGCGATGGAAGCGGCGGTAAAAGTCGCCGAGCGTGCCGCCGGCCCGAAGCGGCCGAAAATCGTCTATGCCGAGAATTCCTTCCACGGCAAGACCAAGGGTGTGCTGGCGATCACCGACGGCCAGCTCTACCGCGCCGATTTCAAGGTGGCGGACAATGCGGTCCGGATTCCGTTCGCCGACATCGAAGCGGTCGAGCGCGCATTCCGCGCCGATCCCGAGATCGGCGTCATCGTGCTGGAAACCATCCAGGGTGGCGGCGGCATCATCCAGGCGCCCGCGGAATATTGGCGGAAGCTGCGCGCATTGTGCGATCAATACGGTGTGCTGTGGGTGGCCGATGAAGTGCAGTGCGGCTATGGCCGCTCCGGCCGCTTCTATGCTTTCGAACATTATGGCGTCGTTCCCGACGTGACGGCGCTCGCCAAGTCGCTCGGCGGCGGCAAGGCGGCGGTCGGCGCGATGGTCGCCAGGCGCGAGATCTATATGAAGGCCTACGGCACGCCGAAGACGGCGATGATCCATGCCATGGCGACTTTCGGCGGCATGGGCGAGGCCTGCGTCACCTCGATCGAAGCGCTCAACGTTCTCTATGACGAGGGCCTGATCGACAATGCCGCCGCTACCGGCGAGTACCTTTTGCAGCGCCTCCAGGCACTGAAGGACAAATACCCCAAGATCATCAAGGACGTCCGCGGCAAGGGGCTCATGATCGGGCTCGAGTTCCATGATTTCTCGCAGACATTGCCGACCGTGTTGCGGCCGGTGGTCAGCGTGCTTGACGACAAGCTGAAGGGTTCGCTGTCGGGCTTCATCGGCGCGCTGCTGCTGCGTGACTATGACGTGTTGGTCGCCTTCACCGAGTACAACCGCAACGTCATCCGGCTCGAGCCGCCGCTGATCTGCCTGCGCGAGCATGTCGACCGGTTTGTCGACGCTTTCGACAGCCTTTTGTCGCGCGGCATTGTGGGAATCGTGAAGGATTTCGTCAAAAGCCAGGTTCGTTGAGCCCCACGACGATGCTGACCAAGTCGCCCACTCCGCAAAACCCGCTCGACCGGCTCACAGCGGCCGGCCTGGCGTGGGGTGAGGGGACCTATGCGCGGCTGGCGGCACCCATCGGCGCGGCGGCTTTCGCGCTCTACATCCTTTTGACGGCGCTGACGGCCTGGTTGATGCCCGATTCTAATTGGGACATGCTTCCCTATCTCGCCATATCAGAGGAAGGCACATACCCCGATGCGCAGGCGCTGCATGATTATGCCTACAACACCGTCAAGGCCGGGGTCTCGGCAGGTGACTACAAGACGCTAACCGATGATGGCGGCGGCTTCCGCAGCCACATGGCGGAGAATGCCGCCGACTTCCATTCGCTGCTCGGCATGTACCGGATCAAGTTCCTCTACGCCGAGATCCTGTCGACGCTGAGCGCGGCGATGTCGCCGGTCGAAGCGATGCGGCTGGTGCAGGTGGCCTCGGTGCTGCTGTTCGGCGCGATCACGCTGCTCTGGCTGCGCTCGGAAAAGGCCTTGGCGCTGGCGCCGGTGATCGGCGCGGTGTTGATCATGGCCGATTTCGGCGATGCGGCGCGCGCCTCGACGCCGGATCTGCTGACTTCGGCGCTGCTGCTCGGCGGGCTTTACGCCTATGTCAGGGGCCGCGAGGCGGCGACGGCGATCCTGCTCTTCCTCGCCTTCATGGTGCGGCCGGACAATATTGTCTTTCTTGCCGTTTTCGCCGTTCTGCTCATCGCCTTCCGGCAGCAGGCATGGGGTGCGCTGGTCGGTTTTGCGGCGTCCTTCGTCGCCTATTTCGCCATCTCGCACTGGGCGCATCATCCTGGCTGGTGGCCGCATCTGTGGTTCTCCAGCGTCGAGCAGCACTACAATATGGACGGGTTCGAGCCGCCGTTCTCCGTCGTTGCCTATCTCAAGGCATTTGCCGCATCGCTGCTGCGCGCCGTCAACCTGAACAGCTGGGTCGGCGTCTCGGTGCTGGCGCTGGCCGGCTGGTACGCGGTCGGCCGTGCCGGCTTCCGGCTCGACCGACGCGCCGGCATTCTGTTCGCGGCGCTCGTGCTCGGCGCGCTGGCTAAATTCACCGTCTTCCCGATCCACGACACGCGCATCTATTTCCCGCATCTGGTTCCGCCATTCCTGTTGCTGGCCACCCCTTTCATGGCGCTGTGGGCGACAGTCGCCCGTGACCAGCACCGCGCCGTCTTGCATGTCATTCCCGGAGACACGCCATGAGTTCGCTGTCCAGCCTGACGCGCATCGCGCTGTCGCTTGGCCTTCCGGCCGGTTTGCTCGACCGGGGGCCGTCGCTGCGCGGCACGAAATTCCTGGCCGGGGCGGCATTGAAAGCGCGCCTCGGCGGGACAAGGCGGCCCTTCCAGATGGTCAATGTCGGCGCCTGCGACGGCGCGCTGTTCGACGACGTCACGCCCTGGCTGCATCGTATTCCAGGCGCCCGTGCCCTGCTGGTCGAGCCGATCCCCTATAACCAGAAGCGCCTGCGCGCCAACTATCCCGATACCAACCGGTTCATCATCGAGCCGGTTGCCGTCACGAAAACAAGGGGGACGATCACCGTCCACACCTTCGATGCCGCCGCGCTCGAGGCCGGCACGCTGCCGATCGAGTTCATCGGCTGCTCCTCGGTTACCGACACCAACCTGATGTCGGGCAAGAATGCCTGGGGCGAGGATGACGTGAATTTCAACAAATTCGCGCCCTATCTCAGGGACATCGAAGTGCCGTCCGAGACCTTGCAGACATTGCTCGACCGCAACGGCATCAGCCATATCGACGCCTTCCTCGTCGATTGCGAGGGCGCAGACTGGATGGTCTTCGAGCAACTCGATCTCCAACGCTACCGTCCGGGCATGATCAAGGTCGAGGTCGGCGCACTGCCCGCTCCGGAGATCGGCCAGGTCGTGGTCAAGCTCAAGACCGCCGGCTACCAGGTCGGTTTCCAGGCCGAGGACATCTGGGCCTTCGCCTGACGGCAGCGATTTTCCTGATCCAAATCGGGTCGCGACGCATTCGCGGCGTGTCGCAAACAGGCGGTAGCGCGCTCATCGTCGTCTGCATATTGTGCGCCGATCAGACGGGCGCCGACGCCGCCCGCAACAGCACCTGGAGTCGCGGGCAATGGCAGAGTTTCCGAACAAGGCGAAGGTCGTCATCATCGGCCTGGGTGGCATTGTCGGCGCGTCGATCGCCCATCACCTGATCGAACGCGGCTGGGACGACATTGTCGGTATCGACAAATCAGGCATCCCGACCGACATCGGCTCGACGGCGCATGCTTCCGACTTCTGCTACACCACCAGCCACGATTTCCTGTCCTGCTGGACGACGCTCTACTCCATCGATTTCTACGAGAAGATGGGCCACTACGCGCGCATCGGCGGCCTCGAAGTCGCGCGCGTCGGCGATGACAGCCGCATGGACGAAATCAAGCGCAAGATCGCCTCGGCCAAGGCTTTTGGCACGCGCGCCCGGCTGATCGAACCGGCCGAGATCAAGGAGAAATTCCCGCTCATCGAAGAGGCAATGGTGCAGGGCGGCCTGTGGGATCCCGACGCCGGCCTGGTCATCCCGCGCTCGCAGACGGTCGCCGGCAAGCTCGTCGACCAGGCGGAAGCCTCGGGCAAGCTCAAATCCTTCGCCAACACGCCGGCCCGGTCGCTCGTTGTCAAGGACGGCCGCATCAGCGCCGTGGTGACTGACCGCGGCACCATCGAGGCCGACTACGTCATCGTCTGCGCCGGCATCTGGGGCCGGCTGATCGCCGAGATGGTGGGCGAGGACCTGCCCGTCATGCCGATCGACCATCCGCTCACCTTCTTCGGCCCCTACAACGAGTTCGCTGGCACGGGCAAGGAGATCGGCTGGCCGCTGCTGCGCGACCAGGGCAATTCCGCCTATATGCGCGACACCGGTGATCCCAAGACCGCCGAGGGCGGGCAGATCGAGTGGGGTTACTACGAAGAGACCAATCCACGCCTTTGCCATCCGCGCGACCTGCTCGAGAAGGACCAGGCCCGGCTTTCGCCTTCGCAGCGCGACCTCGACATGGAGCAGATCCTGGCGCCGCTGGAGCGCGCCATGGAACTGACGCCGATCCTGGGCGAACTCGGCTACAACGAAAGCCATTCCTTCAACGGCCTGCTGCAGGTGACGGCGGATGGCGGTCCGTCGATGGGCGAGAGCCAGAAGGTGAGGGGGCTGTGGTATGCCGTCGCCATCTGGGTCAAGGACGGCCCCGGCATGGGCAAGCTCATCGCCGACTGGATGACGGACGGCCGCACCTCGATCGACCATCACGCGATCGACTATGCGCGCTTCTATCCGCACCAGACCAAGGAGCAGTTCATCTGGGATCGCTGCACCGAGACGGCGATGAAGGTCTACAATCCTGCCGTGCATCCGCGCGAGCCCTTCTCCAAGGGCCGCAATATCAGGCGCTCGCCGTTCTGGGAGCGCGAGAAGGAACTCGGCGGCTATTTCATGGAGCTGGGCGGCTGGGAGCGCGCGCACGGCTATGCCGCCAACGAGCATCTTCTGGAGAAATACGCCAACCGGGTGCCGGTGCGCGAGAACGAATGGGACAACCGCCATTTCTGGCGCGTGTCCAATGCCGAGCATCTGGCGATGAGCGAAGACTGCGGCATCGTCAACCTGTCGCACTTTTCGATGTATGACATCGAGGGACCCGACCACGTCGCGCTGCTGGAGTGGCTGTGCGCGGCCAAGATCGGCGGCGACAACAATATCGGCAAGGGCATCTACACCCACTTCCTCGACGAGGAAGGCATGGTGCGCGCCGACTTCACGGTCATCCGCATGGCCGACCGCTGCCGTTTGATCGATGGCGCGGACGCCGGCCCGCGCGACTTCCAGTACATGCGCCGCACCGCGCAGGATAAAGGTTTCGATGTCACCATCACCGATGTGACGGAAAAATACGTCACCATCGGCATCTGGGGCCCGAACGCGCGAGCAACCCTGCAAAAGGTGGTCGAGAATCCCGAGGGCCTTGCGCTGGAGAATTTCCCGTTCGCCGCGATCAAGCCGATCCGGATCGCCGGCAAGGACGTCACCGCCTTCCGCATCTCCTATGTCGGCGAACAGGGATGGGAACTGCACATGCGCTACGAGGACGGCCTGGCCGTCTGGGATGCGCTGCGCTCGACCGGCGTCATGCCGTTCGGCGTCGAGACCTATGCCAATACGCGGCGCATGGAAAAGAGCCTGCGTTTGCAGAATGCCGATCTGCTCACCGAGTACAACCTGCTCGAGGCCGATCTTGCCCGCCCGAAAGTCAAGGAGAACGACTTCTGCGGCAAGGCCAAGCACCTGGAATACCGCGCCCGCGAGCACCAGCCGGCGATGCTGTGCACGCTGGTGATGACCGAAAACACCGATTCCAAGGGTGTGGCGCGTTATCCGGTGGGCACGATGCCGGTGCTGGACCCCGAGACCGGCGAGACGTTGGTCGACGAACTCGGCCGCCGTTCCTTCACCACGTCGGTCGCCTACGGCCCGACCATCGGCAAGAACATCGCGCTCGCCTATCTGCCATGGGCCTATGCCCAAGAGGGCCGCAAGCTGAAGGTGGAGTATTTCGGCGAGACCTATCCGGTCGAAGTCGCTGGTGTCGGCTACAAGCCGCTCTACGATCCGGAGAATCTGAAGCCGAGAAGCTAGGCAACCTCCCAGCAGGGCTCGTGAGCAAATTTTTGGATAAGCCCGGCGGCCAAGGTCGGGCTTTTCTCTTTTTCGGCTGGCGATTCTGGCTTACCCTGCGGCATGTCTGCTTTTGCTCGCGCAAGACATCTGCTTTCAGGCGCCGCCGCCCTGGCGCTGATGCTGTGGCTGGCCCCGGTGTCGCTCGCGGACGAACCCGTCGACGTCGAACTGGTGCTGGCGGTCGACGTCTCGCTGTCCATGTCGGCGGACGAGCTCGAGATCCAGCGTCGCGGCTACGCGGCTGCATTGACGCACGATCATGTGCTGCAAGCCATCGCCGCCGGCGCTTATGGCAGGATCGCCGTTACTTATGTCGAATGGGCTGGCACCAACTCGCAGCACGTCATCGTGCCGTGGACGGTGATCGCCAGCCGCGCCGACGCCGAGCAGGTGGTGGCGCGGCTGTCCGCCCAGCCTCCCAACAGCGCGCGGCGCACGTCTATCTCCGGCGCGCTGGAATTCGGCGCGGACCTTTTCGCAGAAAGTGGCTTTCAAGGGACGAAGCGGGTCATCGATATTTCCGGCGACGGCCCCAACAACCAGGGCGCGCCGGTCGATATCATCCGCGACGAGGTGGTCAAGCAAGGCATCGTCATAAACGGCTTGCCGCTGATGACCCGCGGCGGTTTCACCAGCGCCTACGATGTCAACGATCTCGACCGCTATTACAGCGACTGCGTCATTGGCGGTCCCGGAGCCTTCATGGTTCCGGTCAACGACTGGACGCAGTTTCCCGAAGCTATCCGCCGCAAGCTTGTGCTTGAGCTCGCCGGCCCGGCCTCGCCGCGGCCGGTTGACCAGGCCGATGGTCCGCCGGTGGTGCTGGCGCAGGCTGAACAGGCCAGCGATTGCCTGGTCGGCGAAAAGATGTGGCGCAACCGCAATTGGATGCTCGATAGCCGCTGAGAAATTCCAGAAAAAGCGCATAGCGCCTTCCCGGTACGCGCGTAACGCTTTCCGTTTGGAATTGATTGAAAAAAATAGTCAAAGCGGTTCGGCGTTTCCGTGAAATGCCGAACTGTTCCAGGCTTGCCAGTCCGGCAGAAGCAGTGGCAAACTGGCCTTGCCGCGCCATCCGGCGGGCGGGGTGACGCGGTCAAACCGAGGAAACACCAGATGAGACGTCTAGCTATCCTGACTGCGGTCGCGTCCATGCTTTACGCCGACGGCGCCAGCGCCCAATACGACGATCAGGCCGCCTGCATCATGTTCGAAAATGGCAATTTTCGCGGACGGTCGATCGCGCTCGGGGCCGACGATTCGGTCAATTTTCGCGGCCGCGAGTTCTGGAACGACCGCGTGTCGTCGGTGATCGTTCGCCGAGGCTGCACTCTCGTTGCCTATGAGGATTCGCGCAGGGGAGGCCGATCGATCGAGATCAGGCGCAGGGTCCGCGATTTCGGCGGTAGCGACTGGAACGACCGAATCTCGTCCGCGGAGTGCTACTGCGACCAGTATTGACGACAAGGTCCTCGGCCTTGCCGTTTTGTGGCGGCAAGGCGAACCTTCGTCGCCGACGATGTGGGCAAACACGGCCCTGTTCATTGACAGCCGGGCGGCGTCCGTGAACATTCCCCCAGAGAAAACAAAGGGGAACTGACATGAACAGGACCATTATCCTTACGCTGGCGCTTGCCGCCGGCTTGTCCGCGCCGGCGACGGCCGCCACATCGGTCACTATCGGGATCAGCGGCTGGACCGGCTTCGCGCCGCTGACGCTCGCCAAACAGGCGGGACTCTTCGAGAAGCACGGCCTCGACGTGACCTTGAAGAAAGTGCCGCAGGCCAGCCGGCCGCTCGCCATCGCCAGCGGCGACCTGCAATGCGCCGCCACCACGGTCGAGACATGGCAGGTGTGGAACGCCAGCGGCGTGACCACCAAGCAGATCTTCCAGCTCGACAAATCCTATGGCGCCGACGGCATCGTGGTGCGCAACGACATCAAGACCGTCGCCGACCTCAAGGGCAAGACTGTCGCGTCCTCGGCGCCGGGCACCTCGCCCTATTTCCTGCTGGCCTGGGTGCTGAACAAGAACGGCATGTCGACAAAGGATGTCACGGTCGTCAATCTCGAGCCGGACGCGGCGGCGCAGGCCTTCCTTGCCGGCCAGAACGACGCGGCCGTCACCTATGAGCCGTTCATCTCGGCGGTGCGCGACAAGGCCGACCAGGGCCACATATTGGCGACCACGCTCGACTACCCGATGGTGCTCGACACGGTCGGCTGCACGCCCGAATTCCTCAAAGCCAATCCGGACGCCGCCAAGGCGCTTGCCGACAGCTATTTCGACGCGCTCGACCTGATCAAGAAGGACCCGCAGAAATCCTACGGCATCATGGGCGCGGACGTGAAACAGTCGGCCAAGGAGTTCGAGGATTCGGCGAAGTACCTGAAATGGGCCGACCGGGCGGAGAACAAGCAGTTCTTCACCAAGGAGTTCCAGGATTTCTCCAAGACCGCCGGCGAGCTTCTGCTGCAGATGGGGCTGATCAAGGAAGCGCCTGACGTCTCCACGCTGGCCGATACCAGCGCCGTGGCGAACTGAGCGGCCGCTGTCTTGCGGCGGCGCCCCGCGCCGCCGTTTCGCTTCCACAAGGACCGTTGTAAATGCCGCGCCCCCTGCATCCGATCTCGCCGGGCACGCGAACCGTGCTCGGCATTTCCTTCTTCGTGCTGTTCGTCGTTTTCTGGGCGTGGATCACGCTTGGCGGCCACGTCAACCGCATCTTTCTCGCCGATCCGCTGTCGATGCTGCGGGATGGCTGGCGGCTGCTGGTCGAGGACCGGTTCTGGCTCGACATACTGATCACCATCTGGCGCGTCTTCGGCGGCTTCGTGCTGGCATCGGCCGTCGCCGTGCCGCTGGGCATAGCGATGGGCGCGTGGAAACCTGTCGAGGCGTTCCTGGAGCCGTTCGTCTCCTTCGCCCGCTACCTGCCGGCCTCGGCCTTCATTCCGCTGCTTATCCTTTGGGCCGGCATAGGCGAACTGGAGAAGCTGCTGGTCATCTTCGTCGGCTCCGTGTTCCAGATCATCCTGATCATCGCGGTAAAGGTCGGCTCCACGCGCCGCGATCTCGTCGAGGCGGCCTACACGCTCGGCTCCACCGACAACGGCATCGTCAAGCGTGTAATCATGCCCGCCAATGCGCCCGAGATCGCCGAGACGCTGCGGCTGGTGCTCGGCTGGGCTTGGACCTATGTCATCGTCGCTGAACTGATCGGCTCGTCGTCGGGCATCGGCTACATGATCATCAACAGCCAGTCGCGACTGGCAACCGGCCAGATCATCTTCGGCATCATCGTCATCGGGCTGATCGGGCTGTTGTCCGATCTTGCCTTCAAGGCGCTTAATCGCTGGCTCTTCCCATGGAGCCTGGCATGAGCAAGCTTCTCATCGAGGGCGTCTCGCGCACGTTCGCCGGCGTGCGCGGCGGCTCACCGGTCCAGGCGCTGATGCCTGTCGACCTGGCGGTCGCGGCCAATGATTTCATCACCATCCTGGGACCTTCGGGATGCGGGAAGTCGACGCTCTTGCGCATCGTCGCCGGGCTGGAGGCGCCGAGCGAAGGGCGCGTGCTGCTCGACGGCAAAGCGGTGACCCGGCCGGGGCCGGATCGCGGCATGGTCTTCCAGTCCTATACGCTGTTCCCATGGCTGACGGTCGCCGAAAACATCGCCTTCGGCCTGCGCGAACGCGGCATGGCCGAGCGGGAGAGGGGCGAAATCGTCGCCTCCTATATCGACCTCGTCGGGCTGAAGGGCTTCGAGAACCACTGGCCGAAGCAACTTTCCGGCGGCATGCAGCAGCGCACGGCGATCGCCAGGGCGCTGGCCAACGACCCCGCGATCCTTTTGCTGGACGAGCCGTTCGGCGCGCTCGACAACCAGACGCGCGGGCTGATGCAGGAACTGCTGCTCGGCATCTGGGAACGGCGCAAGAAGACGGTGCTGTTCGTCACTCACGACATCGAGGAGGCGATCTTCATGGCATCGCGCGTGGTGGTGATGACGGCCAGGCCCGGCCGGATCAAGTCGGACGTCGCCATCGACCTGCCGCACCCGCGCCACTACACGCTGAAGACCAGTCCGGAATTCTCCGTGTTGAAGGCGCGGCTGACCGAGGACATACGTGTCGAGGCGATGCGGTCGGCAGAGGCGCTCTGAGGCGCGCCTCTATGCCGCCAGCAGCTGCTTGCGGTCGACGCGTTCCTGCTGCGGCGAGCGGGCGTAGAGCTCGCGGTAGCATTTCGAGAAATGCGAGGCCGAAACGAAGCCGCAGGCGACCGCCACCTCGACCACCGGCATCGAGGACTGGATCAAGAGATGCCTTGCACGGTCGAGGCGGATTTCGAGATAATAGCGGGCCGGCGAGCGTCCCATCTCGGTGCGGAACAGCCGCTCGATCTGGCGACGCGACAGGTCGACATGGTCGGCGATCTCGATCAGCGACAGCGGCTCCGACAGATTGCCTTCCATCAGTTCGATGATGGTCAGCACTTTCGAGTTCTGTACGCCGAGCCGGGCGCGCAGCGGCAGGCGCTGGCGGTCGGTGGGGCTGCGCACACGGTCGGTCAGCACCTGTTCGCAGACGCGGTTGACGAGATTCTCGTCGAAATCGTCGCCGATCAGCTTCAGCATCATGTCGAGCGCGGCGGTGCCGCCGGCGCAGGTGTAGATGTTCTGGTCGATCTCGAACAGGTCGGCAAAGACATTGGCCTTCGGGAATGCCTCGGAGAAGCCCGGCAGGTTCTCCCAATGGATGGCGCAGCGCTTGTTGGACAACAGGCCGGCAGCGGCCAGAACATGCGCTCCGGTGCACAGGCCGCCGACGGAGACGCCACGATTGTATTCCTCGCGCAGCCAGGCGAAAGCGGACTTGTTCTGATAGCGCTCGACATTGGTGCCGCTACAGACGATGGCCATGTTGGGGCGATCCGGCCCTCCCATTTTCCTGCGCTCCTCCTCCAGCGAGGTGTTGACCGCGCATTCGACACCGTTCGAAGCGCGCACCGGCTTGCCGTCGATGCTGGCGAGGCGCCATCGATAGGCCTCGTAGCCGAGCATGCGATTGGCCGAGCGCAGCGGGTCGAGCGCCGTCGCAAACGCGATCATGGTGAAGTCGGGAATGAGAAAAAATACAAACGATCGCTTGATCGGATGCTTAACGGCGTTCACGGGAACCTCACGCAGCCATGGCGCGAACAGAATGTCGCGAATAGCATAGCGACAACAGGAAAAACCATCCTTGTCAATCGGCTAAGGAGCTTTAGCAAGATTTAATTTGCGACATGGGTCGCAAATGGGCAATCGTGTTGCGATGCCGCGCAGCCGCGGCGCCGTCCATGATGGAAGCGCCGTCAGGGGTGTGCAAACAAACGCCGCCTCGGCGGAACCGGGCGGCGTCATCTATTCAGGCAGCGCGAAGGAGCGCTGCCTGCGGGATCGGTTCAGGCGACGAAACCGAGGCGTGCGGCAGCCATGGCGCCGGTCTGGCCGGGCATGGTGTTGGCAAGGCGCTGGCGCTCGAGGGCCGTGGTCAGGTTCATTTCGCGGCGAGGGAAAAGGCGGGCAAAAAGCTTCATGTTCATCTCCAATCGGTTGCTCAGACGGGTCGCCTTCGCTTGATGGAGTGGGGCAGCTCGTTTGCTGGCGTGGATATAGGCTTGTGTAAGTAAAAACTAAATCGCAAAAGCGAAGCACTTCATATGAAAAGCGACACGCAAGGCGGGAGCCTTTGTAGGCACTCCCGGATTTTTCGTTAGCTTACAAAGCGTTAGCTCAAAACCCAGCCGCTATGCGGCTTGTTCATATGCGCCATGCAGCGGCAGCATGGCTCCGAAATTCATGTGAACGCAAATAAAACGGCAAAATAGGTCGGTAAAACAAGAAGACCTGCCCGGCGGTTTGCGCGGCAGGCCTTCAATGCATGATACACACGGTTTACTTTGCTCCAGCCCAGGATCCGACGCCGGCGCGTATGCCGGCCTTCGTGTCGGCCGCTTCAGGCCAGCCAATATCCTTCTGCAGCTCGATCGGCAGGGAGCGGATGGCGCGTTCGGTCTGGTAGCGGGCGCGGGCCGCGCTGAATTCGGTCGCAAGCCGACCGATGGATGACAGGATAGACATTTCGATCTCCTCGTGTCGGGGCGGAAGTGCCCGGCAATGCCTTACGTCAGGTCTGTATCAGCTTCATTGCATGTCGAAGGCAGGTCTGTGTCGTGATCGTTTCGTGGCTGCCTTGGCAGCATCCTGCTTCGATGGAGTTGACTATGCGCCCGAACTGATGTTCAATCAAACGAAATGGAATGATAGTTTGCATCAGAAAAATTGAAGGTCGATCGTCATGAACGCCCCACTCAATCATCCGCTGCCGCTGCTGGACCTCGACGTGCTGCGCACTTTCGTGGCGATCGCCGAAACCGGCAGCTTCACCACCGCGGCCAATGCCGTCTTCCGTACGCCCTCGGCGGTCTCCATGCAGATCAAGAAGCTGGAAGATATTCTGGGCCGCTCGGTGTTCGCGCGCGATGCGCGCTCGGTGACGCTGACCACCGACGGGGAAATGCTGCTGGGCTATGCCCGTCGTATGCTGTCGATCAATCGCGAGGCGGTGTCCAAGTTCATCATTCCCGACATTGTCGGCGTGGTGCGGCTGGGTTCGCCGGACGATTATGGCGAGCGCGTGCTGCCGCATGTGCTGAAGCGTTTTGCGCAGTCGCATCCATCGATCGCCGTCGACGTCACCATCGACCAGAGCAGCAATCTGCGCCGGCGCATGGATGACCGGGCGCTCGACATCACGCTGCTCACCAATTCCTACAAGACCAGTGCGCTCGGCGCCGAGGTGCTGTTGACGGAACCGATCGTCTGGGCCGGCGCCAAGGGCGGCTGCGCGCATCTGCGCGAACCCTTGCCGGTGTCGCTGTGGGAAGAGGGCTGCGCCTGGCGGGCAGGGGCGCTCGAAGCGCTGAGCCGCGAGGGCCGCAACTACCGCATCGCGTATATGAGCGCGCATACGGCCGGCCAGCGCGCCGCCATCATGTCCGATCTCGCCGTGGCGCCGCTGCCGAAGTCTTTCCTCGGCAACGACATGGTCGAGCTCTGCCCCAAGGACGGCATGCCCGATATCGGCACCTACAACCTCGCCATGGTGGTAGCGCCGGATGCCAGCGCGCCGGTCAAGGCGGTGGCCGACCACATCCGGGCGACGTTCGAAGTCTTCCGGGAAACCGGCAAGTTCTGATCAACCGGGGTGCTCTGACTGGAGGCCCTGCCCCGAAGCCTCGGTGGACGGCGCTTCGAAGCCTGCTCCGGCGCCTTCAACAGGGGGCGAGGAGTTCTCGGTCAGAAACGCCACGATCCGTTCGCGCGCGCGGCGCGATTCCGGCATATCGATCAGCGGCCAGACGTGGAACATCCCTTCCTCGTGCACGAGCTCTACCTCGACGCCGGCGGCCCGCGCCTTTTGTGCGAAGATCAGATTGTCGGGCGTGAGAAGATCGCGAGAACCCGCCAGGAGCAATGTCCTGGGTAGTACCGAGAGATCGCCATAGACGGGGCTGATATGCCAGTCAGTCGGGTCTATTCCGGCACTGTAGAGCCGGATGGCCTCCCGTCCGCCCGCGATGCCCAGCCAGGGATCGTTCCGCTCCGCCTCGAACACCTCGGGGTTTGCAAGCGAGACGTCGAGGCCGGGTGAGATCAGCACATGGCGCGACGGCAAGGGCAGGCCTTCTTCGGCAGCCATCATGGTGAGCACCACGGCCATGTTGCCGCCGGCGGAATCGCCCATGAAGATTATGTCTTCCGCCTCCGTCTCGCCGAGCATCCGGCGATAGACGTCGCCGACCATGCCGAACATGGCGTGGAAGTCATGCTCGGGCGCGATGGGATAGATGGGCACAGTAAAGGCATAGCCCAGCCGGTCGGCCATGTCGGCGATCAGGTGCCAATGATAGGGCGTGATTTCAAAGACATAGGCGCCGCCGTGCAGATAGAGAACCCGCTTGCGCTCGCCGGCCCTGGGGGCGATCTCGTAGACGGGAAAGCCGTCGACGGTGCGCGTCTCGATGTTGAAGCGCTGCTGCACTGACACCGGAGGGTGATGGTCCTCTGTCCGGCGCGCCGCAGCGATCCAGCGCTGCAGGTTTTCCGGGCTGGAAAACGCCTTCTTGCGACTGTGCCTGAGCACGAAGGATACGACGTGGCTTTTCAAACTTGGCATGCGGATACACGAACTTCGGCGGCAGCCGACTAAGAGAAGTCCCCTTCATATTTGAAGATCGTGCCCTGGTCGAAGATGTCAAGATTTACGCTGTGTGCACACGTCGCTGTGATGGGCGCCGCATTTCTCGCGGGAGGGATCAGCGCTGCGGCAGAAGGGCTGCGCGCAGGCGGTTGCTGGTGACGGCCGGAGCCCCTCGCGGGCTCCGGCGCGTGCCGAGCAGTTTGCACTTTTCGGCGAAGGTCATCAGCGCGTAAAGCCCAAAAGCAGGGCGGAAAGCGCCGCCTGCGGGTCGCTGGGCGGCGAGGCCGGCCAGCCGATGTCTTTCTGGACATGCGCCGGCAGGCTGTTCAGGGCGCGGACGGCCTTGTTCCTGGCATGGGCCTGCCTGATGGTCGCACCGTAGCGGCCGAGATTTTCGAACATCGACATTTTCATCTCCCTTGAAGAACGGCGGCGGCCGAGGATTATCTTCGGCCGCCGTTCGATGCCGGGTAAATGCGCCTGCCATGTATCGGTCGGATTTCGCGAAAACGGTGATTTGGTTTCCGGATCAGTCAATCCGGAAACATTTGCATACAAATGAAATTGCAGGTGATTGACACCCCCGAGCGATCGCTTCTCGGCCGCGTCCAAGAGGGCGTGCCGCGATCCTACCTAGCTTGCCCGTTGACAGCAGATGGCGGATGTCTGCTATTGTGCATTGCAGCATCGGGGGTGCGGGTAAGGAGTATGGCGTGAATGACATTCACAGTATCCAATACCTTCGAGGACTCGCCGCTTCCGCGGTAGTTTGCTTTCACATCAACGAACAGTTCGGCGGTCCGTTCGCGGTCGGTGCTGCTGGCGTCGACCTGTTTTTTGTCATCAGCGGTTTCATCATGTGGGTGACCACGGCCGATCGCCCTGCCAATCCACGGCGTTTCATATGGCGTCGGATTGTTCGCATCGTGCCGCTCTATTGGATCGTCACGGTGCTGACCGCGCTGGCAATTTTCCTCAAGCCGCAATTTCTCTACGGACATGTGCTGAGCCCGGAAAATTTTTTCGGCTCGCTGGTGTTTCTTCCGATCGTGCAGGATGGGGTACTTCATCCCGTGGTGATCCAGGGCTGGACGCTGTGTTATGAAATGATGTTTTACGTCATTTTCGCCTTGGCGCTCTTTTTAGGCGAGAAGCAGCGTTTTGCCGTGCTGATCGGCGTGCTGACGGTGATGGTCGCATCGAACTTGCTGCTCAAAGGCTACCGCTTTACCTCTCCCCTCATGCTCGAGTTCGCGGCCGGCATTGTTATCGGGCGGCTGTGGATGGAGGATATTCGGCTCCGGCTTGTGCCGGCGCTGTCGCTGGTTGTTGGCGGATTTCTCCTGTTGATGACGATCCAGATGCTTGACCCCGAGCTGCCTCGTGTTCTGCGTTGGGGTATTCCGGCGACCCTGATCGTTGCTGGAGCGGTTTTTGCCGAGCGTGCCAGACCGTTCAACCCCGTGGCCTTGTTTACATTTTTTGGTAGTGCCTCGTATTCGATCTACTTGTGGCATGTGCTGGTGGTTGTCGTGGTAACTGGCATCATGCTGCGGCTTGGGGTTCCGCCAAATTGGCAGCCGGCGCCGATTGCCTTGATCAGCATCGCGCTTTCCGCGATGCTTTACCTGTCGATTGAAAAGCCGCTGACGGGCTTTCTCAACCGGTCGCGCGTCAAAAGCATGCCGTTGCTGGCTCAGCGGCCCAGCTTGCGCTTGCCATCGAATGAGGCAAACGACTGACAAGCGGCCAAGGCGCCTGGGCGTTGCATTGTGCCCTAATTTTATTCCCGGCCACGTCGCGCGGCGTGGCCTTCGCGCGAGCGCCGGCGCGGGGTGGCGTCGCCGGCGATGCCGTCTTCGCTCACCGTCTTGCGCGGCGGCAGCTTCACCGCCGCCGACAGTTTCGGGAACGGATCGACCTTGTTCGGCAACGCCATCGCATAGACGAAGTGCTCCTGGAATTTGGGCTCCAGTGCGGTCTCGATCTTCTCGATCTGGCTCACCGTCTCCTCGATCTCGCGACGATAGCCGCGATTGAGCAGCGCCATGCGCGCGCCCGCGCCGGCGGCGTTGCCGACGGCCGAGACCTTGTCGAGGTCGCAATCGGGGATCAGGCCCAGCACCATGGCGTATTTCGGATCGATGAAGGAGCCGAAGGCGCCGGCGAAGTGGATGCGGTCGACATGCTCGGTGTTCTGCTTTTCCATCAACAGCTTGGTGCCGGCATAAAGTGCTGCCTTGGCGAGTTGGATGGCGCGCACGTCGGTCTGGGTGATGGTGATTTTCGGCTCGCCTTCCTTCAGCACGTAGGAGAAGGTGCGGCCGTTGGCGACGATACGCGGCGAGCGCATGCTGAGCGATCCGTCGACGACGCCGTCTTCGGAAATGATGCCGGCCAGATACATCTCCGCGACGATCTCGATGATGCCGGAGCCGCAAATGCCGGTGACGCCGGTCGCCTGCACGCTGTCGAGGAAGCCCGGCTCGTCGGACCACAGTTCAGAGCCGATGACGCGGTATTTCGGCTCGAGCGTGTCGGGATCGATGCGCACGCGCTCGATGGCGCCGGGCGCGGCGCGCTGGCCGCCGGAGATTTCGGCGCCTTCGAAGGCCGGCCCGGTGGGCGAGGAAGCAGCCACGACCCGGGCACGATTGCCGAGCACGATCTCGGCGTTGGTGCCGACGTCGACGATCAGCATCATCTCGTCCTGACGATGCGGGCCCTCCGACAGCGTCACCGCCGCGGCGTCGGCGCCGACATGGCCGGCGATGCAGGGCAGCATGTAGAGACGTGCGCCCGGGTTGAGCTTGAGACCGATATCCGAGGCCTTGATGCGCACCGCGCCCGAGACGGCGAGCGCGAAGGGCGCGCCGCCGAGCTCGGTCGGATCGATGCCGAGGAACAGATGGTGCATGATCGGATTGCCGACGAAGACGGAATCCAGGATGTCGTTGCGCTGGACACTGCCTTCCGCGCAGACCTTGTCGACGAGGCCCGAGATCGCCTCGCGCACGGCGACCGTCATGCCTTCGCGGCCATCCGGGTTCATCATCACATAGGAGACGCGGCTCATCAGATCCTCGCCGAAGCGGATCTGCGGGTTCGACGTGCCTGACGAAGCGGCGACGCGGCCCGACAGCAGCGACACCAGATGCATGGCGATGGTGGTCGAGCCGATATCGCAGGCCAGCCCATAGGCCTCGTTCTTGAGGCCGGGCCACAAAGCGATGACGCGCGCGATATCGCTGTCGGCATCCTTGTGGATGGCGGCGGTCGCGGTCCAGTTGCCCTTGCGCAAGATGCCCTGCACCTGCGGCAGCAGATAGAAATCGAATTCGAGGTTCTTGAAGTTCCAGTCCTTCATCAGCGCGATCTTGAGCCGGTCGAGGTCGCCTGAAGGATTGTGCATGTCGGGTTCTTCGATTTCGACATAGCACATGCGGATCGCCGTATCGCGCGCGATCACCCTGGTGTCGGCATCCTTGCGGATGGTCTGTGCGTTGATGACCGTGTCCTGCGGCACGTCGATGACAAGGTCGCCGAGGATCTGCGCCGAGCAGGAGAGGCGGCGCCGTTCCGGCAGGCCGCGCACGCGCTCATAGCGCTCTTCCTTGGGCCCCTTGGGCGAGATGTGGTCGTTGGAGGAGACGATCTTGTGCTTGGCGAAATTGCCTTCCTGCACCTCGATCTGGCAGCGCCCGCAAGTGGCGCGGCCGCCGCACACGCTCTCGACATAGACGCCGAGCTGGCGTGCGGCATCGAGCACCGGCGTGCCGACCGGAAACCGCCCGCGTTTGCCCGACGGCATGAACAGCACGAGCGGATCGGTGATGTTGGTATGCGAATTCACGATTGCGCGCTTATCCCCTTGCCATGCGGGCTTCACGACCGCCACGACGGCGACCGCCATTGCCGCCGCCTTCGCCTGGTGCATTGACCGCCGTCGGAGCGGCGACCGCTTGGCCGCCTTCGGCCGGCTTGTAATCCTTATAGGTGCGAATCCAGTTGGTGCAATTCTCGTCGGTGCCGTTCAGAACGTTGGCGCCGCGCACGGCTTCCATTTCCTGCGGACGCACCGGGTTCATGATGGCCGATGTCATGCCGGCGCCGATCACCATCGGGATGAAGGCGGCGTTGATGCCGTGGCGGTGCGGCAGGCCGAAGGAGATGTTGGACAGGCCGCAGGTGGTGTTAACCTTCAGTTCCTCGCGCAGGCGCCGCAGCAGGGCGAACACCTGGCGGCCGGCGTCGCCGAGCGCGCCGATCGGCATGACCAGCGGGTCGACGACGACGTCATGCGCCGGAATGCCGAAATCCGCGCAGCGCTGCACAATCTTCTTGGCGACGGCGAAGCGCACATCCGGATCCATCGAGATGCCGGTCTCGTCATTGGAGATGGCGACGACCGGCACGTTGTATTTCTTGATCAGCGGCAGGATGGCTTCGAGTTTTTCCTCCTCGCCGGTGACGGAGTTGACCAGCGGACGGCCCTTGGCGACCTTGAGCGCCGCCTCGATCGCGGCGGTGACCGAGGAGTCGATCGACAGCGGCAGGTCGACCAGGCCCTGGACGATCTCCAGCGTCTGTACCAGCAATGCCGGCTCGGTCGCGTTGGGGTCGACGGCGGTGACGCCGGCATTGACGTCGAGCATGGTGGCGCCGCAAGCGGCCTGTTCCAGCGCGTCCTTGATGACGGTTTCGAAATTGCCGGCGATCATCTCGGCGGCGAGCTTCTTGCGGCCGGTCGGGTTGATGCGCTCGCCAATCACGCAGAAGGGCTGGTCGAAGCCGATGATGATTTCTCGTGTCGCCGAGGCAACGATGGTCCGGGTCATGAAATCTCTCCGTCGTGATATAAAGAATTCTTTATATCGTTATCTCTTGTCGATCAAGCGAATGGTGGCTGCCCGCGCAAGTCAATGCGCGGTCTTCACCATGTCCACCTGGGTTTCGGTAACATCGTCGTGCAGGATATGGTCGAGCCGGTCGGCGACCATCTGGTCGTCGCGGCGGATTTCGCGCTTCCACGGCTGGCGGCCCTTCAGCACGCCCGATTCATCGACGATCTCGGCGACATACTCCTCCTGGCGGTAGGCCATCACATGGACGCCTGAAACGCCTGGGATTTCCTTCACCTCGTTGATGATGTCGATGCAGAGCTGCTTGCCTTCCTTCTTCTGGTCGTGGGCGCCTTCCAGCCGCTTGATGACGATATCCGGAATATGGATTCCCGGCACGTTGGAGCGGATCCATTTGGCGGTCTTGGCCGAGGCGAGCGGTCCGACACCGCACAGGACGAACACTTTCTCCGTGTGGCCGAGATCGCGTGCCTTTTGCATGAAGGCCTTGAACATCGGCACGTCGAAACAATACTGCGTTTGAACGAACTGAGCGCCGGCTGCGATCTTCTTGCCGAGATGGATCGGGCGGAAGTCGAAGGGCGGTGCGAACGGATTGACGGCCGCGCCGAGGAACAACTGCGGCGGCGTGGTAAGCTTGCGGCCGGACAGGAACTTGCCGTTGTCGCGCATGATGCGGATGGTTTCGAGCAGCGACATGGAATCGAGGTCGAACACCGGCTTGGCGCCGGGCTGGTCGCCGGCCTGCACGCCGTCGCCTGTCAGGCACAGCATGTTGGCGACGCCCATGGCAGCCCCGCCCAGCACGTCGCCCTGGATGGCGATGCGGTTCTTGTCCCGGCAGGCGATCTGCATGATCGGTGCGTAGCCCATGCGGGTCAGGAGCGCGCAGATGCCGACCGACGACATATGACAGTTGGCGCCCGACGCATCGACCGCATTGATGGCATCGACCCAGCCGTCGAAGATCTTCGCCCTGTTGTAGACGTCTTCGGGATCGGCGCTGTCGGGCGGGTTGAGCTCGGTGGTGACCGCGAATTCACCGCGTCGCAGGACGCGTTCGAGCCGGCCGCGCGAGGTGTGGCCGGGCAAGGGGTCGAGCGGCAGATGGATGCCGGCCGGGTTCTCGTCACGCTGGCGGGCGATCATGCGGCCGCTCCGGTCTTCGCATCGGCCGCGGCTTCACGGGCGGCTGCCGCCTGAGCGGTGACGCGCAGCCAGGCGGACGTTTCGCGCAGCGACTGGTCGACCGGCTTCTGCACTGCAAGAATCCTGTCGCCGTGCTCCATGTTGCGCGCCCCTTCCCAGGCCTTGACCCAGACGCAAGGCATATCGGGCTCGACCTCGCAATTGCCGTTGGCGCGCACGCCGCCACAAGGGCCGTTGCGCAGCTGCTTGGGGCAGTTCATCGGGCACGACATGCCGGTCGAGGACAGGATGCACTGGCCGCACATGCGGCAGTCGAACATGAAGCCCTTGACGCGCTTTTCGACAAACTTCACCGGGGCCTCGACACGGCTGTAGCCGATGCCTTTCCACAAAGGATGCAGCAGGAGGAACGTGTCGGCGAAGCGGGCATAGAACCATTCGAGCAGGCGCGAGTGCCGGACCGACCATAATCTCACCGCGAAAGAACGCTGCACGCGGCGCTGTGGCGACACGTCGGCCGGCTTGTAGTCGGATTTCGGTGCCGCCTTCTTGACCAGGGTGGCCTGGGTGACCGGCTGGAGGGCCGCCGGGCTCTCCTTGGCGGGAATGGTTTCAGACATTTTCTTTGCCGCCCGCCTTCACCAGAGCGACCAGCCGCTCGCGGTCATATTTCGCGTCGATGTCCTGGAATGCCTTCTCGACCTCGGCTTCGAGGTCGTCGCCGACCGGAACCGGATCGGCCTTGCGCCATTCGGCTAGATAGTCGTCCGTGCCGCCGGCGCCGGTGCGCATGGCGCACATGTCGATCGCCTCGGTGAAGCGCAGCGGCAGTTCGCGCTTGGCGTTCTGGCGGCCTTTCCTGACGATGACCTGGGCAGGGATGTCGCGCCAGTAGACGACGATCAGATCGGCCATGAATTCTCACTCCTCGATCTGCGAGCATTGCCGCATGCGCAATTGGGCCGCTTGTTATGGGACGACGCGCGCGCATTCAAAAGCGACGCATTTGGATGTCGTAAAATGAAAGGCGCGTTTATTCGTTCCGGCTTGCGCGTCGGCAGGCTCGAGACGCTGGGGTAGCCCTGCCTTCGGCACGCGGCGCCGGACGCGGAATGCGCTACCAGATGCCGGTTCTGAACCCCGTCCAGAGATAATACCAGATCGTCGGATGGTACCACTGCTTCGATGGCAGGCCCGGATCGAACGTCGTCAGTTTTCCGGCAAGCGCATCGCTGACCGCCTCGACGCAAATGTCGCGCGAAAACGCCGTCTGGCGCAGCGCATAGCTTGAGATCGTGTCGCCTGGTTTCGGCTGGCCGTATGCCTGTTTCAGCACGCCGCCCGTGTCCACGCCGGCATCGACCAGATGCACCGTGGTACCGAAATTCGCGGAATCGCCTGATGCCAAAGCCCAGTAGCCGCCATTCATGCCGCGATATTTCGGCGTGATGCCCGCGTGATAGTTGAGCACCGGGCAAGGCATCCTGGCCAACATGTCCTTCGACAGGAGTCGGCAGCCGTTAAGCAGGACGATGCCTGGCTGGATTCTCTGGATCGCCGCTAGACACTCCGGCCCGTTGGCCGAGGCAACATGGATGATCTCTTGGCCCGGCCGCGGCTCGGTCTCGAGCTTCTCCTGCGCAATCAACCGGGCGGCATGGCTGGCGTAGAGCCGCTTGCCCAGCCTGCTCAGCACCATCGTGCCGGACTGGCCGATGGCCTGCAGCCAGCCCTGGCGACGGGCACGGCCAAGCAGCAATCGCTTTTTGGATTCAGGGACTTCCAGGATCACGATGACTGGGCCGACACGATCGGCAATGGCGTTGACCATTGCCCATACGTGCTGGCCGCCTCCGGTGACAACCACGATCGGTCTCGGATTGGTTTCCGGTACTGCCATTGATCTTGCCACCCCCGGGACCAACTGCCACGGCCGGAGCTTAGACGAGGCGGGTTAATCCTTGGTATGCCGGAGTCGTCAGGAAGGCTCCGCTCAGCGCTTGAACTCCATGATGTCGAGCTTCGATTCGTAATAGGGAGCGGGGAACTCGATGCGCCATTCCCCGGCGCTATTGCGGAAGGCGTAGCCGACCTGGTCGGTCCGGGGGCCGCTGCCATAGGGTTTTGCCTGATCGTTGTTGACGGAACCGGAGCCGAGATAGATCGCACGCTTTTCGCTGTCGTCGAAGAAGCGGCCCTTGGTGCGCTGCGAGCCGGTGAGCTTTTCCAGCCGCCAGCCGGAGCCGTCGTCGGTCACCCTGCATTTGAACCAGCCATAGATAACGAGCGGGCTCAGCCCGCCCACCTTGATGGTGCGGCATTGCCACTTGCCGGTGAGGTCCTTGTCGGAGAAGGCAACCAGCGGCTTGGCAAGCAAGGCGTCGAGTTGCCTGACCTCGCCAGGATTGCCCGCCTTCGCCTCGGCAAGAGCCGCCTTGCGCGTCTCGCCATATTTGTCCAGCCGCGCCTTGTCGGCGGCGGTGATCAGCTTCTGCACCTCGCCGTCAGCAAGCGCGGGCAAGGTGCAGCAGAGAAGGCCGGCAACGGCAAGCATCGGGCGAAGGGTCATCGGCATTCCTCGTCGGTGTCCGGCAGCCGACCACTGGACGGCGCCTTTGCATGGCTTGCGCGCAATTTACCCATTCGCGGCAGGCTGTCATCCGTGCTTAACAACGAAACCACGCCGCGATCCAAATTAAGGCAATTGGCCTGGGAACAGATCAAGGCCATTCTCCAGTAGAAGGCAGCGATCCGTCCTGTCTTCGCCTTCGGAAAGGGCGATAATCGCCAATCGCCGCGCAAGAGGGCCGCAGCCCAGCCAGCGTCAGACGTCAGCCGCGGCCTTGGCCAGCCCAGCCGTCAGATCGCCATAGCCTGTCGCGCGCCGCTCATAGACGAGGCCAAGCAGTTTCGCGGCCCTTTCCGCGACCTTGTCGAGCTCCGGATCGTCGGTCTGGGCCAGGTAGATCAGCTTCTCGTAATTGCCGAAATAGTCCTTGATCAGCTCCGGATGCCTGTCGAGGCCGAGCGGCTTCATGAAGAAGGCATCGAACTGGCGGCAGAGGAAATCGGTCATGTAGAAGGACATCATGTCGTCGTCGGCGACCTTCGCATAGGCATCCATGCCCTGGTAGAAGGCGAAGCAATGCGGTCCGGCCATGCGTTCGACGCCATGCTTCTCGCAGACCCGATCGAGCAGGCCGC
This sequence comes from Mesorhizobium sp. B2-8-1, assembly GCF_006440955.1. Classification (NCBI taxonomy): domain Bacteria; kingdom Pseudomonadati; phylum Pseudomonadota; class Alphaproteobacteria; order Hyphomicrobiales; family Phyllobacteriaceae; genus Mesorhizobium; species Mesorhizobium sp. B2-8-1. The sequence continues at coordinate 314,200 of NZ_VFTX01000006.1, forward strand.
CGGTGCCGCAATCGGCGTAACCGACGAAGATGTTGCTGTAGCCTTCCGCCTTGGCCTTTTCGATGGCCTTGTCCATCGCCGGCGCGATGCGGTCCGGATAGAAATGAAACTCGGCCGGAAGGCATGTCAATTCAAGGTGATCGAGCCCGAGCTGTTCCTTGACGGCCAACACCTCGCGCGCAATCATCCCGCAGGCGATGATGAGCAGCTTGTCCGCTTGATTCTGCTTGGGTCTGGGCATCTTCATGAAACCAGCCGAGCCGGCTTTCGTTGCTGTGGGGCGATCTACCGAGAGAGGGATAAACCGTCGATGAAACTGTTACGCATTGCGCCAATCGCAATCCTGGCTTGTGCCCTGGCCCTTTCGGCCTGTGCCAACACCGTCCGCGGCGTCGGCAGGGATATCAAGTCTACCGCGAAGGCCGTTGACGATACCGTCAAGAAACCCTGACCGCCGCTCCCGACATCTGGGAACAAAAAAGCCGCGCTGCAAGGCGCGGCTTCGTCTGTTGAGCGTCCGCCTTGCCTTGTATCAGGCGGAAGCGCGCACATTGTGTTTACGCTTCATGTAGTCCTTGGCGGTCTCGACCGCCACAGCGGCGTCGCGGCAATAGGCGTCGGCGCCGACCGCCTTGCCGAATTCCTCGTTAAGCGGCGCGCCGCCGACCAGGACGACGTAGTCGTCGCGGATGCCCTTTTCCTTCATCGTGTCGATGACGACCTTCATGTAGGGCATGGTCGTGGTCAGCAGCGCCGACATGCCGATAATGTCCGGCTGGTGCTGCTCGATGGCATCGAGATATTTCTCGACCGCATTGTTGATGCCAAGATCGATGACGTCGAACCCGGCGCCTTCCATCATCATGCCGACGAGGTTCTTGCCGATGTCGTGGATATCGCCTTTGACGGTGCCGATCACCATCTTGCCCTGCTTGGGCGCGCCGGTGGCGGCGAGCAGCGGGCGCAGGATGAACATGCCGGCCTTCATCGCATTGGCCGACAGCAACACTTCGGGAACGAACAGGATGCCGTCGCGAAAATCCTCGCCGACGATGCGCATGCCTTCGACCAGCGCTTCCGTGAGCACCTTGTAGGGTGCCCAGCCGCGCTCGAGCAGGATGCGCGTGCCTTCCTCGATCTCTTCCTTCAGACCGTCGTAGAGATCGTCGTGCATCTGCTGCACCAACTCGTCGTCGGAAAGCTCGGAGAGGATAATCTCGTCGTCGGACATTGTTTCTCAGGCTCCTTGCTGCCGGGAACGACCATGGCAGCTTAAAATCAACGCGCCAATACCTAACCCGCAAGGGGCGGGTATCCATAGCTGATTTGCGACTTCCCGCAAAAGGAAAGCGACTGAAAAATCTATCGGTTTTCTTGTCGATTTTGCGACAGGCGTTGGCGCGGACGGGCCGTTTCGAATAGGGTGCATGGCTACGATCCGCCGGAAGCCGCGATAGGCGGCCACAACGGTTCCGGGCCGGGCGCTAATCAAGCCGGTCCAAATTCAGGGAAGAACGATCATGAGCGAACACGCGGCAGTGGACCAGGAAGCGTCAAACGCGCGACGTGGACGCGGCGCCAGCGGCGGAGCGGCGGCAAGGCGGGCAGCGCGGTCGGGCGGCGGTCCCGGCACCCAGCTCACCTACATCAAGCGCAAGATCAACGTCTATGAAGTGCTGGACGAGGAAGGCCTGGCGCTGATCGAGAAGAACACCGACACGGTGCTCGAAGAAATCGGCATCATCTTCCGCGACGATGCGGAGGCGTTGCAGCTGTGGAAAGAGGCGGGCGCCGACGTCAAGGGCGAACGCGTGCATTTCCCGAAGGGGCTCTGCCGTTCGCTCTTGAAGACCGCGCCCCCCATCTACACCCAGCATGCCCGCAATTCCGAACGCTCGGTGCAGATCGGCGGCAATGCTACCGTCTTCGCCCCGGTCTATGGCCCGCCCTTCGTGCGCGACCTCGACGGCGTCAGGCGTTACGCGACCATCGAGGATTTCCAGAATTTCGTGAAGCTCGCCTATATGGCGCCTTCGATTCACCATTCGGGCGGCACCGTGTGCGAGCCGGTCGACGTGCCGGTCAACAAGCGCCATCTCGACATGATCTACGCGCACATCAAATATTCCGACAAGCCGTTCATGGGCTCGGTCACCGCACCGGAACGTGCTGAAGACACGGTCGCCATGGCCAAGCTGGTGTTCGGCGACGACTTCGTCGAAAACAACACGGTCCTGACCAGCCTGATCAACGCCAACTCGCCGATGGTCTTCGACGAGACCATGCTTGGCGCGCTGAAGGTCTATGCGCGCCACAACCAGGCCTGCATCGTCACGCCGTTCATCCTCGCCGGCGCGATGAGCCCGGTGACGGTGGCCGGCACGCTGACCCAGGTGCTTGCCGAGGTGCTTGCCGGCGCTTCGTTCACGCAGCTGATCCGGCCGGGCGCGCCGGTGCTGTTCGGCACGTTCGCCTCGTCGATCTCGATGCAGTCGGGCGCGCCGACCTTCGGCACGCCGGAGCCGTCGCTGGTATCCTACGGCGCCGCACAGCTCGCACGGCGCCTCGGCCTGCCGTTCCGCACCGGCGGTTCGCTCTGCGCCTCGAAAATCCCCGACGCGCAGGCAGCTTATGAAAGCGCCAACACGCTGAACTCGACCATTCTGGCCGGCACCAATTTCGTCCTCCATTCGGCCGGCTGGCTCGAGGGCGGGCTGGCGTCCTGCTACGAAAAATTCATGATGGACATCGACCAGCTCGGCATGACGCAAAAATTCTCCGAAGGCGTCGACCTGTCGGAAAACGGCCAGGCGATGGACGCCATCCGCCAAGTCGGGCCGGGCAGCCACTATCTCGGCTGCGACCACACGCAGGCGAATTTCCAGACTGCCTTCTATCGCTCCAACATCGCCGACAACAATTCCTACGAGCAGTGGCTGGCCGAAGGCGAGAAGACCGCGCCGCAGCGCGCCAACGAACTCGCCCGCCGCTGGCTGGAATCTTATGAGGCGCCGCATCTCGATCCGGCGATCGACGAAGCGCTGAAGGACTTCATCGCCAAGAAGAAGGGGTCGATGCCCGACGCCTTCACGTGAAAGGAGCCCGAGTCAGGCGGGGCTAAAGTCGCCAACATCATCCACGAGGAAGTCTGGCGGAGCGCCTTCTCCGATCCGGTCAAGAAGGGATGATTCCTTCGCGCGGCAGGATGGAGGAGATTGCGGCCGCGCTTGGCGCCGACGGCCTCATCCTGCGTGGCGGCTTCACCTTTGCGGACGGCGAGGCGGCGCCTTGTGGCCGCTCCGGTGCACCAACCAGGTCGGCGCTGCTGGTGGGACAGGCGGGGGCAGCACCCTGGCCGCATTTTCTGCGCTGGCGTGAAAAGCAGCCGCGAGCAATCGCCAATCCGCTCGACACCTGGTCCCGGCAGGTCATAGGCGCGGTCGCGGAAGAATTCGGCGCACGCGCCGTGTCGCCGTCCGACAAGCCCTATCTGCCGTTCCAGCGATGGGCGATGCGGGCCGAGGGCCTGAAGCCGTCACCGCTCGGCATCCTCATGCATCCGCGATATGGGCTTTGGCATGCCTATCGCGGCGCGCTGCTGTTCGAGGACGAGATCGCGCTCCCGGAGGCTCGCGAGGCGGTCCATCTTTGCGACACCTGTGTCGACAAACCGTGCCTGAAATCCTGTCCGGTCGATGCCTATTCCATCCAAGGCTTCGCCTACCAGGCCTGCCTGGCGCATGTGCGCGGGCCGAGTGGCGGGCCCTGTTGTGACGGCGGCTGCCTTGACCGCAACGCCTGTCCCTATGGCACAGCCTATCGCTACCCCTCAGAGGTGCAGGCCTTCCACATGGCAGCGTTCGCGGGCCGGTAAGCTCGTCGCGCTGCCGCACGAAATGTTGACTGCCAAAATCAGGCAACAGCTTGCCCTGTCGGCGTGCCCGGATATGTATCGCCCAGCAACCGAACGGAGCTGGCGATGGCGAAACAAGACCTTCAGATCAAGACCAGGGACGGTATGGCGAGGGCGGGGCTGTTCCGCCCGGCCAACGCTTCCCCGCCCAAGGCCGGCATCATCCTCTATATGGATGCCTTCGGCCCGCGCCCCGCGCTCGACGGCATGGCCGGGCGGCTGGCGGACGAGGGCTATCCGGTGCTGGTGCCCGATCTCTTCTATCGCAACGCGCCCTACGGTCCGTTCGATGCCAAAACCGCGTTCGTCGAGGAAAGAACCAAGGTGCCGCTGATGGCGCTGATCAGCGCCACGACGCAGGAGATGACGATTGCCGACAGCGGCGCCTTCCTCGACGCACTCGCTGCCGAAGGCGTCACCGGGCCGATCGGCGTTGTCGGCTATTGCATGGGCGGCGCGCGGGCGCTGAACGCAGCCGCCTCCTATCCGGATCGCATCAGGGCGGCGGCCAGTTTCCATGGCGGCAATCTCGCCACCGACGCGGCCGACAGTCCGCACCGCAAGGCGGGGTCGGTCAAGGCACGCGTCCATGTCGGCATGGCCGGCGTCGACAGGAGTTTTCCGCCCGAACAATCAGCGCGGCTGGCCGAGGCGTTCAGGGCGGCGGAAGTCGATTACGTGCTGGAGAATTATGTCGGCATGGCGCATGGCTGGTGCGTGCCGGACCACAGCGTCTACAACGAAGATGGCGCCGAGCGGCATTGGAACCGGTTGATCACCCTGTTTTCCGAGACGCTCGGGTAAAGCCAATCTTCGAGAGGTCGGCGGCGCCCCTCATCCGCCCTTCGGGCACCTTCCCCGTAGAACGGGGAGAAGGAAGAGGTACCAGTAAAAAAATCTTTCCCTCACCCCAAGGATTGGCCATTAGCCTTCGTCCAACAGGCAAATGATGGCGATGATGCTGGATGAGAGCGAAGCCTCCGACGCCGAACTGATCGGGCGGGCGAAGGGCGGGGACAGGGGGGCTTTCGGCACCTTGCTCGAAAGGCACTATGACTTCGTCTATCGCGCCGCCTATCGCTGGTGCGGCCGGAAGGCGGATGCCGAAGACATCGCCCAGGAAGTCTGCGTCCGGCTCGGCAAGGCGATCCGCGGCTATCGCGGCGGCAGCGCCTTCACCACCTGGCTCTACGCCATGACGCTGAACGCCGCGCGCGACATGATGCGCAAGAGCGCCCGCGAGACGGTCAAGACCGAAGCCTATGGCGTCCACGCGCTGATTTCGGGCGAGGATCCTGCCGAGAACGAGGATCCTGCCGAGGCGATGTGGGTCGCGGTCCGGCAACTGCCCGACAAGCAGCGCCACGCCGTGCTGCTGGTCTATGGCGAGGGCTTGAGCCACGCGGCCGCCGCCGAGGCGATGGCGATCTCGGAGACGACGGTTTCCTGGCACATCCATGAAGCGAAGAAACGGCTGAAGACGCTCATGCGTTCAGCCGGGGAAGTGTGACCATGGTCGACGAGAACGAACTCAAGAGGCTGCGCGACATAGTGATCCCGGCTCCCGGCGAGAGCGCGAAGGCGCGCGCCTTCGAGGCCGCCATGCGCGCCTATGATGAGGAAAATATTTCCGCCGTCAGCCAAGGATCGGTCGGCGGTCTTCGTCTCACAGAGCGAGCACGAAAGCTCTGGAGCGAAATCATGCAAAAGAAACTCATTGCCACGCCGGCTATTGCTGGGCTCGTCGCGCTGCCGATCGCCGGATACGCCACTTTCCATATGCTGAGGGAACAGCCGTCCACTTTCGGCGGCGGCGAAAAGATCACCGAGACGCTGGCCGACAAGCCCGCCACGGTGAAGCCGCTGGCTAAACAGGCCACGGGCGATCAGGCGATCGACAAACCGCTCGCAACGAGCGCGCCTGAGAAAGACAAGAAGACCGACGCGGAAAGCCGCGACGAAACGGAGGCGTTGGCGGCGCCGAGCAAATCCGAATCGGCCGTTGCTGGAGGCCTGGCGCCGCAGAATGCGCAGGAACAGGTTGCGCCGGCGGAACCTGCGCCACCTGCGCCAACGGGCGAGTTCGCCCTGGATAGCACTGCCGCGCCCAGCACGTCGCGAGCCGCACGCATGTCCAAAATGATAGCACCGCAGCAGCCCGCCATGGCGCCGGCGGACCAGATCGCACCACCGGAGGAAAACCGCGATCGCGTCCAGGATTTTAAGACCAATCCGGTACATTCGGCACTCGAGGACCCGGTCTCGACCTTTTCGATCGACGTCGACACCGCCTCCTATTCCTTCGTGCGCCGTTCGCTGAAGGAGGGCTTCCTGCCGCAGGCCGACACGGTGCGGGTCGAGGAGATGATCAACTACTTCCCCTATGACTGGAAGGGGCCGGATGCGGCGTCGACGCCGTTCAATTCGACCGTCAGCGTCATGCCGACGCCGTGGAACGCGCACAGCAAGCTGATGCATGTCGCCATCAAGGGTTTCGACGTCAAGCCGGCCGAGCAGCCCAAGGCCAATCTGGTGTTCCTGATCGACGTCTCGGGCTCGATGGACGAACCGGATAAATTGCCGCTGCTCAAATCGGCATTCCGGCTGCTGGTCAGCAAGCTGAAGGCCGACGACACCATCTCGATCGTCACCTATGCCGGCGATGCCGGCACGGTGCTGATGCCGACAAAGGTTGCCGAGAAGGACAAGATCCTCAATGCCATCGACAATTTGCAGCCGGGCGGCTCGACGGCCGGCGAGGCCGGCATCAAGGAGGCCTACAAACTGGCCGAGCAGTCCTTCATCAAGGACGGCATCAACCGCGTGATGCTCGCCACCGACGGCGACTTCAATGTCGGCCAGAGCGACGACGACGATCTCAAGCGCCTTATCGAACAAGAGCGCAAGAGCGGCGTCTTCCTGTCGGTGTTCGGTTTCGGCCGCGGCAATCTGAACGACCAGATGATGCAGACCATCGCGCAGAACGGCAACGGCACCGCCGCCTATATCGACACGCTGGCCGAGGCGGAAAAGGTGCTGGTGGAGGATGCCTCCTCGACGCTGTTCCCCATCGCCAAGGACGTGAAGATCCAGGTCGAGTTCAATCCCGCCAAGATCTCGGAATATAGGCTGATCGGCTATGAGACCCGCGCCTTGAACCGCGAGGATTTCAACAATGATCGCGTCGATGCCGGCGAGATCGGCTCGGGCCATTCGGTCACCGCAATCTACGAGATCACGCCCAAGGGCAGCGGTGGCGAACAGATCGAACCGCTGCGCTATGGCCAGGCCGCGGTGAACAATGGCGGCGTCGCCAATGCGGACGAATACGCCTTCGTCAAGATACGCTATAAGCTGCCCAACGAGGACGTCTCGAAGCTGATCACCACGCTGGTTACGTCGGCCAACGAAGTTGCGTCCTTCGGCGAGGCCAGCGCCGACCAGCGTTTCTCCGTCGCCGTCGCGGCGTTCGGCCAGAAGCTGCGCGAGGAGGATGCAACGGCGAAGTTCGGCTACGACAAGATCTTGGAGATCGCCACAGCCGCCCGGGGAGCCGACCCGTTTGGGTACAGGTCCGAGTTCCTCTCGCTTGTGCGCCTTGCCTCGGCGCTGGGCGGCAACCGCTGATGTTGATGACGGTCGGTTTCTTCCAGATGGGGTCGTTCTGATGGGAAAACCGGCCACGGGCGGGTGAGGCAGGCCGGCGAGGGGACATTCCCTGCCGGCCTTTTCTTGCGGAATTTGCGATCCGTTAAATTGCGCGGCATTTCCGGTACCGGATCGCAATTTCCTCTTGTTACGCCGGATAGGTGTGTGGGGCTGAGGGAGCCGGAATTGCAGATCAGGACTACCGCCAACTCGACACCGCCGGCACGGGACGCTTCGGCGGCCGCCCAATCAGCCGAATCCAGGCGCATCGGCGATGATGTCGCGCAGGCGCGCCACACCGCCATGTCGGCTCTGACCAACGACCGTTTCCGCATTATGCTGGAGCAGATCACCGATCCGGTTTCATCCGGAACGCTGATGACGATGCGCGGCGACAATGTCGTCGATCTCAAATCGGCGCAGTCGAGCTACGCCGACAACAGCGAATAATTAGAAAGCGGTGGCTTCAGGCCCGGCTGCGACGACGCTCGCGGCGGGCCTCGCTGGTCTCGGCGCTGTTCGCCGTGGCCACCTTGTTGCGCATCGGACCGATGCGCTCGACGATCGTCTCGACGGTCGGACGATCCGCCTTGGTGTGGGCGTCGAGCGCCTTGCGCATGGCGGCCAGGTGCTGGAACGAGGTGCCGCAGCAGCCGCCGATGATTTTCGCGCCGCCGTCGACGGCAAGGCGCACATAGTCGGCCATCAATTCGGGCGTGCCGGAATAGTGGATCTCGGTGCCGCGGAATTCGGGAATGCCGCAATTGCCCTTGACGATCACGGTTGCCTCCGGTTTCGCCTGCGTCATGTCGAGCAGCGAGGCGAGGATGTCGGAAGCGCCGACGCCGCAATTGGCGCCGACGCCGAGCGGTGCTTGCGACAAGCCATCGGCGACGCCGTGTATGTCCTTCGGCAGCAGGCCCATCATGGTGCGGCCGGCTGTGTCGAAGGAACCGGTATAGGTATAGGGCAGGCCGACGCGGATCGCCGCTTGGGCGGCGGCACGGATCTCGTCGGGCGCCGACATGGTCTCGATCCAGGCGACTTCGGCGCCGCCCTCCTTGAGGCCTTCGATCTGCTCGGCGAAGGCGTCTACCGCCTCGTCATAGGTCATGGCGCCAAGCGGCACCAGCAACTCACCGGTCGGGCCAACGGAGCCGGCAACGATCACCTTGCGGCCGGCCTTGTCGGCAACCGCGCGGGCGATCTCGGCGGCGCGCTTGTTCAAGGCGTGCACGCGGTCCTGCGCATGATGCAGCTTCAGCCGGTGACGGGTGCCGCCGAACGAATTGGTCAGGATGATGTCGGCGCCGGCGTCGACGAAATTCTGGTGCAGGCGGGTGATGGTGTCGGGCGCGGTCTCGTTCAGCAACTCAGGCGCCTCGCCAGCCTCCAGACCCATTGCGAACAAATTGGTGCCCGTGGCGCCGTCAGCCAAAAGCACGCCTTTTTGCGCCAGCAGCGCGTCGATCGGGTTGGTCGTCGTCATCGGATTGGCTTTCATGTTCTGAATTCGGATAAGGATATAAAGAAGTCTTTATGTCCAGTCAATGAAATAGCGTCGGCGGAGTCGCAGTTGAAGGGCGCGGTTACGGGTGCCGCTGTCATGCGGAACCTGATGGAAACGACAGGCCAGCCAGATTGCGCGCGAAGCTTGCTGCCTCATGCGGGTTGACGTCGGCGGCCCGGATCAGATTGTCGAAATGCCGGGTCAAGGCCTGGACCGGCTGGGTGGCATTCAGCACGACGTACATGTCGCCGACATAGATGGCGGCGCGGTAAGGTCCGAAAATGGTGAGCGGGATCGAATAGCGCATGCGGCCGTCGTAGAGAAACAGCCGGAAAGTCGGATAGAGATCGTCAAGCAGCGTCGCCATATGGGCGAGTTGCTGCCGACGGTCGGCCTCCGGAAAGCGGTCCCAGACGCCGAGGCCGCGTGCAAAAATCTCCAGCGTGTGACGCGGCATGCAGACTTCCATGTCGGTTTCCGGGCGCCGGTTGTATTCGATGCGGTATTGGGTCTCGCTGGCCTGTGCGAGCCTGCTCCTGTTGGTGATGTTTGCCTCATAGTCGACCAGCGCGTGGGTCCGCAGAAGATCGGGGATGCCGGCCGGCACATAGCGGATCTTGGTGCCCGCGGCCTCGGCGAACCATCTGGCCAGAAGCGTGCGGTCGAAACCGTCGGGGGCTTCCTCGATCTCCAGGCTTTCGCGGATTTCACCGGTGACGCCCTCGTCCTGGCTGAGGCCGAGCAGCCAATCCAGCGACACTTTGAACTCGGCCGCGATGTTGAGCAGCGTTTCGGCCCGCGGCAAGCGCGTCGACGCGCCCGACATCAGCTGCGACAGCGCCGACCGATCGATGCCGACGGCGGTGGCGAAGGCGGACTGGTTGAGGTCGGACCGTGTCAGGAGCAGCTTAAGACGCTCCCGAAAGATCGCTGACAAATCCCGTTTGTCCATCTCCCGACTCTCCGAATCATGAGGAAAAATTTTCGCCGGAACGCCCTGACGAGGCGCTTCAGGCGCAAATGAATCCCTAGGTCTGTTTACAATCTGTAACATGTGCGGTTGAAAATGCGCAATCGCAACATTTTGTACACTTTGTCTCGTTGAGTGGAATCGTTTCTCCTGACACTATGCTGTCAGGAGCCACTGGGGTTCCGGCGACTGAGGGGCAGTGGTCGATAGCATGACTGGCAAGAGCATCAGGCGACGCAATACACCGGCCATCGAGTGGCCAACCGTAGCCCTCGCTTTCTTCTGTTACGGAGCATGGCTCGCCACCGGCCTTCTGCTCTGGCCGTCCTATCCGATCTTCGCGCTCGCTCTCCTCGGTTTCATCCTGGCACTTCAGTCGTCCATCATGCACGAAGTGCTGCACGGCCATCCGACGCGCAATGCCCTGATCAACGAGGCTTTCGTTTTCCTGCCGATTGGTCTGGTCTGGCCGTTCCGCCGTTTCAAGACGCTTCATCTGCGCCATCATGCCGACGAGCGCCTGACCGATCCGCTCGACGATCCGGAGAGCTATTACCAGGCGCTGTGGCAGCATGACGACCTGCCGCGGGCAATGAAATTCCTGCTCAAGGTCAACAACACCATGGCCGGCCGGTTCTTGCTCGGTCCCTGGCTGTCCTGCATCGGCTTCTTCATCGACGATGCCAAGCACATAATGGCCGGCGACAAGGCCATCCGCAAAGCCTGGCTGCTGCATGCGATCGGCCTCGCCGTCGTGGCGCCGATCGTGCAGTTCGGCTTCGGCATTCCGCTCTGGCTCTATATTCTGCCGGTGTGGCTCGGCCAGTCGCTGATCGCGATCCGCACTTTTGCGGAGCATCAATGGTCCGAGCATCCGGAAGGCCGCACGGTGATCATCGAGCGCTCGCCGCTGTCGTTCCTGTTCCTCAACAACAATTTGCACTTCGTCCACCACAAGACCCCGACGGTGGCCTGGTACCGGCTGCCTCAGCTGTTTCGCGAGCGTCGCGAGGAATGGCTGCGGATGAACAATGGCTATGCCTATCCCAGCTATTTCGCGCTGATCAGGTCCTATGCTTTCAAGGCCAAGGAGCCGATCGTGCATCCGGTGTTGCGGCGCCAGCCGGAGCCGGGCAGGGCGTTCAAGCCGCGCGTCAGGGCGCGGAGCATCAGCGGGCTCGGCACCGCGCCAGTCCCGGCCGAGCCGCCCAAGGAATGAAGCCCGCGACACGACGGACGGTGTCGGCTAACTCAAATCCGACGCCGCGTTTTTGTGAACCTCTCTCCAGATTTAATGGTCAGATCCCGGCATGAGCGAATTCGTTGCAGCGCTGCCGATGTATGACTGGCCGGAAGTGCGCCGCGAGGTCGACGACCAATGGGCACTGCTGCGCGATGCCTTCCGTCAAGGAGGGATAATCGATGCGCCGGAGACCGTCATTCGCCGCAACGGCGATCTGCCGCCGGTGCCGGGCGGCATTCATAGTGGCACCGGCGTTCTGATCGCGCCCGACCCCGCGACATTACCGCCGGACGCGCTCGATTTTCACCAGCTCTGGCTGCATCCCGCACTGCTGTTCGCGCAGACTTGCTGGGGGCCGATGGAGCTTGGCCTGGCCGGCCATGTGCAGGTTGTCGGCCAGCCGAGCTATGACGTCTACGAAGGCGGCCAGGGCGAGCTTTATTCGAGCGCGCTTGTCATGCGGGCGGACGGCAAGGCGTCAGTGCCTGCGCCTGGCAATGGCAGGCCCGTCATCCCGCTCGATCTGATCCGGGGCAAGCGCTTCACCTTCAACAGCCTCGATTCCATGTCCGGTATCATCGCGCCGACGCGCGACCTGGAGGCGTTGGGCGAAAGCCTTGATGTGTTTTCCTCGCGCAGCGAAAGCGGCGGACATCGCGCTTCGATCGTCGCCGTGGCCGAGGGCAGGGCCGATGTCGCGGCGATCGACTGCGAGAGCTGGGCGCTGGCGCAGCGCTTCGAGCGGGCCGCCCGGCAAGTGAAGGTCGTCGGCTGGACGGGCCTGCGTAAGGGCCTGCCCTTCATCACCGCGAAAACGACGCCGGAAAAAACGGTTGCCGCGATGCGCGAGGCCCTTGCCGGCTTAGCCGAGCAGCCTCGCATCCAGCGGATAGGTTGAAAGCTTTTCGTTGCCGGTGCCGGTGACCAGGATCTGTTCCTCGATCTTGACACCCTCGCGCCCGCCGAGCCTGCCGATATAGCTCTCCACGCACAGCACCATGCCTGGCTCGATCACGCCGTCGGGCGTATCCGATGTCCAGTCGTCGGCATGCGGCAAGGTCGGGTATTCGTCCGCCAGCCCGACGCCATGGTAGAGCACACCATAGCGGATCGGGAAACAGTCGCCGGGCGGCACCGCCGAGCGGTCGACAAGGTCGCGGAAGGAGGTGCCCGGCTGTATCAATTCGGTATTGTGCGCGATCTGGTCGGCAGCGATGCGGAAAAGATCGCACTGTTCGTCGGTTGGCTTCACATCCCCGCACAGCCAGGTGCGCGACAGGTCGGCGCAGAAGCCGTAGGGGCCGATCAGGTCGGTATCGAAGGCGACGAGATCGCCCGCCTCGATGAGGCGCGAGGAGCATTCCTGGAACCATGGATTGGTGCGCGGGCCGGATGCCAGCAGCCGCGTCTCGATCCATTCGCCGCCGCGGGCAATGTTGCCGCGGTGCAGTTCGGCCCATAATTCATTCTCAGAGATGCCGGGCTTCAGCGCCTGTTCCATCTCGCCCATTGCCGCCTCGCAGGCGACGATGGCGCGGCGCATGGCAAGGATCTCGTCCGGCGATTTGACCAGCCGGGCATTCTCCATCACCGCTTCGCCATTGCCGATGGAAATGCCGCGGCGCGCAAGTTCCTCGGCGCCTTCCGGATCGATGTGGTCGACCGCGATGCGGCTGTTGCCGCCGCCATGTTCCCGCACCAGATCGGCGATCCCGGCCGCCCAGCGGCGGACCTTCTGCTCGGTGAGTTCGCCGCTGTAGAGATACATCCACGAGACGGCGGGGCGAACCTCGTCGACGACGCCGGAATGGTCCGACAGATGTTCGCAGGAGAAATAGTCGAACAGCACCACCGGCCCTTCGGTGGCGACGAAACAATGCCGTGTCGGGTTGTGCGCCACCCAAAGCTGCATGTTCGTGGAATCGGCCGCATAGCGGATGTTGACGGGATCGTAGAGCAGCGCGCCGGCGTAGCCCCGGCGCCTCAGCTCCGTGCGGATGCGCTCCAGCCGGTATTTGCGCATTTCGGCCAGGTCGGGGGCGGCAATGCCTGCCGCCGCCCATTCCGCTTCGGCTGTCGCGCCGTAGCCCAGCACATGCTGGTTGAGATCAGCCGCCTTCCGGCGGGAGGCGTCGCGCAGCGCCTCGATCGAGCCCGGCACAAACGGCATGATCTTGCGGTGGCGGCCGAAGCTCCCCTTTGGCGCCGCGCTGTCCATGGCGAAACCTCAGCTCCGCATCTTCTCGCCGCTCGGGTCGAACGGCGCCTCGACATTGATGCGGGCCGGACGGCGATGGCCGAGGATTTCGATCTCGAACAGGCCGGCGCTTTCATCCTGGGCCAGCGCCGCCGGCACGTAGCCCTGCGCCATCGACTTCTGGATATAGTGGGCATAGCCGCCGGAGGTGACCCAACCGACCACGCGCCAGTCGCCGTCGACGATGCCGCGCACGGCGGATGCGCCTTGTGCCGCCTTGGAGCCCCGCACTTCCTTGCCGGCCGCATCGAAGCGCGGCGCGCCAAAGCCATGCGGCTTTTCCACCGTACCGTAGTCCTTGCCGACCTTGGCCCAGATCGGCTCGTCACCCATCACGTCGGCGTCGGCCGCCTCGACGATAAAGGACACGCGGCGCAGCTTCGGTCCTTCGGCCCGTTCCCTGGCGGCCGCGTCGCGGCCGATAAAGTCGTTCTTCTCCAGCTTGATGAAGCGGTCCATCGAGCCTTCGAACGGTCCGTAGATCGGGCGCAATTCGCGGAACCAGGTCGGGAAGTTCTTTTCCAGGCGCATGGAGAGCAGGGCGCGCATGCCGAAATCGACCAGGCCGAATTCTTCGCCTGCGTCCCTGATCGCCTTGTAAACCAGGCGCTGATAGGCCGGCGCCATCCAGATCTCGTAGCCGAGGTCGCCGGTATAGGTGATGCGGTTGACCATGCAGGGCGCGCCGCCGACCGCCATTTCGCGGAAATCCATGAAGCGGAAGGCCTTGGTCGAGATGTCGACATCGACCAGCTTCTGCAGGAGATCCCGCGACTTCGGTCCGGCAATCGACAGGCCGACAAGCGTCTGGTCGAAGCGGTGGATGCGCACCTCTGACGCCCTTGGACCATCTTTCGGCAGGTGCTTTTCGAACCAGCGCATGTGATATTTCTGCGCGGCCGACGAGCCCCAGATCATGAAGCGGTCTTCCGCGGCCTTGGCGATTGTGAAGTCGCCGATCAGCTTGCCGAATTCGTTGATCATCGGGGTCAGCACGATGCGGCCGGCCTTCGGCATGCGGTTGGTCATCAGCCGGTTGAGGAAATCCTCCGCCCCCGGTCCGGAGATTTCGTATTTGGCGAAGTTGGCGATTTCGGTGACGCCGACGCGCTCGCGCGTGGCGCGCACTTCCTCGCCGATCGGCCCAAAATCGTTGGAGCGGTGGAAGGACACGATATCCTTCGGCTCCTTGCCCTTCGGCGCGAACCACAGCGGGGTCTCGAGGCCCCAAGAGTCACCCATGACGGCGTTGTTGGCGAGCATGGTGTCATAAAGCGGCGTCGTCTGCGCCGGGCGCGCTGCCGGCAGTTCCTCGTTGGGGAAGCGGATCGAGAACCGGCGCGAATAGTTCTCGCGCACCTTGGCGTTGGTGTAGCGCAGGCTCGCCCATTCGCCGAAGCGGGCGACGTCCATGCCCCAGACGTCGAAGCCGGGATCGCCATGCACCATCCAGTTGGACAGCGCCAGGCCGACACCGCCGCCCTGGCTGAAGCCGGCCATGACGGCGCAGGCGCACCAGAAGTTGGTCAGGCCCTGCACCGGGCCGACCAGCGGATTGCCATCCAATGCGAAAGTGAAGGGACCGTTGATGATCTGCTTGATGCCGGCCTTCTCGATGCCGGGGAAATGCTTGAAGCCGACCTCCAGCGACGGGGCGATGCGGTCGAGGTCGGGCTGCAACAGCTCGTGGCCGAAATCCCAGGGCGTGTTGACCGGCGACCACGGCTTGCACGCCTTTTCGTAAGTGCCAAGCAGGATGCCGTTGCGCTCCTGGCGGGTGTAGATCTCGCCCTTGAAATCCATCACGCCGATCATCTCGCGGCCGGTCGATTTGTTGAATTCCTCGACCTCCGGCATGGGTTCGGTCAGGAGATACATGTGCTCCATGGCGAGCACCGGCAGCTCGAGGCCGACCATGCGGCCGATCTCGCGCGCCCACAGGCCGCCGCAGTTGACGACATGCTCGGCGTGAACCGTGCCTTGTTCCGTGATGACGTTCCAGGTGCCGTCGACCTGCTGCGTCAGTTCGACGACGCGGTTGCGCAGCACGATCTCGGCGCCGAGTTTCTTCGCCGCCTTCGAGTACGCAATCGTGGTGCCGGACGGATCCAGATGGCCTTCGACCGGATCCCACATGGCGCCGACGAAATTCGTCTCGTCCATCAGCGGGAACATCGCCTTGGCCTCGGATGGCGTGATCAGCTCGGTATCCATGCCGAGGTAGCGACCCTTGGCGTGGGCAAGCCGCAGGAAGTCCATGCGCTCGGGCGAATCGGCCATCATCACGCCGCCGGTCAGGTGCAGCGAACAGGACTGGCCGGAAAGCTCCTCGATCTCCTTATAGAGCTGCACGGTGTAGGCCTGCAGCTTGGCGACGTTGGGATCGCCGTTGAGCGTATGGAAGCCGCCCGCCGCGTGCCAGGACGAGCCGGAGGTGAGCTCCGAGCGCTCGATCAGCATGATGTCTGTCCAGCCGGCCTTTGCCAGGTGATAGAGCACCGAGCAGCCGACGACGCCGCCGCCGATGACAACCGCTTTTACATGGGATTTCATGAAGCTAGGTCCGTTTTTGAAGAGATTGAATCGGGTGAGTGCGGTGTGAAAACAAAGCGGAGGTCGGATGCAGCGATGTTTTCGACCAGCCTGTCGTCGAGCGCGGCGAGGATGGTTTCGCACACGGGAGTACGGTGTTTCAGGACTTCATAGCTCCAGAGGCGCAGGATCGAGTAGCTTTGGGCGCGCATGAAATCGTCGCGGCGGCGGTCATAGGGACTGTCGGCGTGCTGTGAGTCGTCGATTTCAACGACCAGCCATTTTTCGCGGCAACAGAAGTCGGCGTAGTATGGTCCGATAGAGAACTGGCGTGTGAACTTGTAGCGACCAAGTCTGCGGGCTTTTAGTTCGAGCCAAAGCAGTGCTTCGGCCTGATTGTTGCCTTGCCTGAGTTTCCTGGCTCTCTGGGTTGTAACTGACTTTCGGCGACTGCGGGTTTTACGAGCGGCTTCCCCCACTCCGTCGCTGCTTCGCAGCGCCACCTCTCCCCCCTCCGGAGGGAGAGGAAGGGAGCCAGCCCGGCCAAGCTCACGCCCTTCCTCTCCCCCGTCGATCGGGGGAGAGGTGTCGAGCGCAGCTCGACGGAGTGGGGGTCGACCGTTCATCGAATCCATACGCGTGATCAGTTCATCGACAACGCAGACGATCAAAAATCGGTCGGGGCGCCGCCTTCGGCGCGGCGCTTCTGGACGAAGGCGTTGAGCTCTTCGCGGATCGCCGGGTCCATGTAGGGCTCGTCATAGGAGGCCAGCCGCTCCTTCCACACCTTGTTGGCCTTTTCGAGCGCCGTCGGCGAGCCGGCTTCGGCCCAGGTCTCGAAATTGCGCCAGTCGGACAGGATCGGCGAGTAGAAGGCGGTCTTGTAGCGATCCTGCGTGTGCTGTGTGCCGAAGAAGTGGCCACCGGGGCCGACCGACTGGATGGCGTCGAAGCCAAGCGCCTGTTCGGACAGGTCGAGCGGGGTCAAGAATTCCGCCACCATCTGCAACAGGTCGATGTCGAGGATGGTCTTCTCGTAGGAGCAGCGCAGGCCGCCTTCGAGCCAGCCGGCGGCGTGCATCATCAAATTGCCGCCGCCCTGGATGGCGCCCCACAGCGAGAACACGCTTTCATAGGCGGCCTGTGCGTCGACCGTGTTGGCGGCGCAAGTGTTGGAGGTGCGGTAGGGGATGTTATAGCGGCGGGCGAGCTGGCCGCCGACGAGCTGCGCCTTCATGTATTCGGGCGTGCCGAAGGCGGGCGCACCGGACTTCATGTCGACGTTGGAGGTGAAGCCGCCATAACCGACCGGCGCGCCCTTCCTGACCATCTGGGCAAACGCGATGCCGGACAACGCCTCGGCGTTCTGCTGCACCAGCGCGCCGGCAATGGTCACCGGCGCCATGGCGCCCGACAGGGTGAACGGCGTGACGATGACGACCTGGCCCTTGCTCGACATCTGGATGATGCCTTCCATCATCGGCACGTCGAGTTTCAGCGGCGAATTGGTGTTGATGATGGTGAAGACGGACGGTTCTTCGAGCAACTGCTCGTGGCTGATGCCGCGCGCGATACGGGTGATCTCGATGCCGTCGACATTTCGTTCCTTGCCGAGCGAATAGATGTGGAACACCTTGTCGGTCAGCGTGGCGAGGTCGCGGATGCATTCGAGGTGCCGGACGGAGGGGTGGATGTCGATCGGCTCGACCGGATAGCCGCCCGTGCAGTTCAGTATGTTGTGCATCTGCGCCAGGCGCAGGAAATTGCGATAGTCCTGCTGGTTGCCGGGCCGGCGGCCACGATCGATGTCCGAGCAATTGGGCGCCGAGGCCATCATCGAGATGATCAGGTTGTCGCCGCCGAAGCGCACATTGTGCGCGGGGTTGCGGGCATGGATGGTGAATTCAGGTGGGCAGTGCGACACCAGATCGAGGATCATGTCGCTGTCGAAGCGCACGCGCTCGCTGCCTTCGCGCACGTCGGCGCCGTGTTCCTTCATGATGCGGCGGGCTTCGTCATGCAGGACGTCGACACCGATCTCCTTCAGCACGCGCAGCGAGGCCAGGTGGATCGATTCCAGCTCGTCGTCGGAAACCAGCTTGGTCGGCTGGAGCGGGATTTTCAGCTGGCGGAACGGCGGCTGCTCGAACGCGGCCGAGCCGCCTGCGCGTTTTCCGGCGCGGCCGCCGCGGCGGGCACGATCGGTTGCCAATGCCGGTTCGGCGGGTTGAAGGGCGGCGGTCATGAGGGGCCTCGTACGATGCGAAAGTGGGCGGCATAATGGACCGGCGGCTGTCCGGCCATTGCGGAGGCGGCGACCACTAGAGCGAGGGAAGCGACATGCCGGAACGGCAGCTGCGTGGTCCCGAGGCGGGCCCGCGGATAAGGGGGCGCCATTCGTTGCAGTATCGTCTTTTGCTTCTGATAAACTTGTGCGTCGAATATCTCCGGAGGGAGAGCCATGCCTGACGTCGTCAAAGTGCGTGCCGCCACCAACAACGAAGTCGCGTTCCTCTCCTGGGACCTCGACGGGATGATCCCGGGCTGCCTGGGCTTCGAGATCGTTCGCCTCTATCCCGACACCGGCGAGGAGCGTTGCCTGGCTTCCTGGGTGCCCTTCAAGGGACAGCGCAACAAGGATTGGATCCCCCAGGATACCGGCGTCTGGCCGGTGCAGAAGACATTCTGGCGCGATCTCACTGTCCGGCGGCGCCGCGACAGCCTGGATGTCAGGCCAGACGGCCAAATGATAGCCTACCGGGTGCGTCCGGTCGGCGACATGAAGGCCGGGCTCGATCCCGTGCCGGTGCGCCCGGAAAAGACCTATACCGGTCCAGCGCGGCCGCTGGGCTATCTCGGCCGGGGCGCGGTCAGTCCGCCGATCTTCCTCGGCCAGATGTTCGGCAAGGCGCGCGTCGCCTTCACGAATGGCGTATTGTCGACGCAATGGATGTCGCGCGCGCTGGCCGAGGCCGGCATCAAGGTCGGGCAGCGCGACAAGATCAGGGCTGTGCTGCAGGATCCGACCAGCAAGATACGCGCCTACCTGCATGGCGACGTGCCTGATGTGCTGATCAGCCTGCTGAAGCGGGCCAAGGCCGAAGGCGGCACGGTCAGGCTTGCGCTCTACGAGCTTGGCGACGACGAACTGTGCGACGCAATCATTGCCGCTAGGGATGTCGTGGAGGTCATTCTTTCCAACTCGGGCAGGGATGACCAGACGAAGGCCTGGGACGCTGGCAACGCGCCTTACAGGAAGCGGCTGCACGACGCAGGCGTCGCGATGACGGATCGCCTGTTCAACAACAACCATATCGGCCACAACAAGTTCGCCGTCTATCGCGATGCCCAGGGAAAGCCGCAATCGGTGATGACGGGCAGCACCAACTGGACCTCGACGGGCATTTGCGGGCAATCCAACAACGCCTTCATCCGCGACGACCCGGCGATGGCCGAGATATTCGACGCCTACTGGCAGCGCATGAAGGCCGACCTGTTCCCGCCGCCGCTCACGGAAAGCGCCGCCGGCCATGTCGCGCAGACGCAAGGCGTGCCGTTTCGCAGGGAGAACCACAGGCCAAACCCGCTCAGCGGCGCCACGGCGGCGCTGGACGGCATGACGGTGTGGTTCTCGCCCAATGATCCCGAGCGCAACAAGAAGGACATCTCGGTGCGGCCGATCGATCTCGAGGACCTCTTCGCCCGCATCAAGGCAGCCAAGCGTGCCGTGCTGTTCCTGGTGTTCAATCCTTCGCGGCTCGGCGACAATTCGATCGTCGACCAGGCGGTGGCGGCGGCAAGGGCCGATCCGAAGCTGATCGTGCAAGGGGCAATCAGCGATGAGACCGCCATGCCCAACTATGTCGCGCCGACCAAGGATCCGGTCACCCATAAATCAAACAGGGACGGCAAGTCGCCCTTCGTCTATCCGGAGAAGGTCTGGGAGGCGCCGAACGTTTCCATCGTGCGGGCGGCGAACCTGACCGGCGCCACGATCGCCCGCGATTTCCAGGCGGAGGTGCTGACCGTCGGCCATGCCATCGTGCACGACAAGATCGTCATCATCGATCCGATGGAGGACAACGCAACGGTCGTCACCGGCAGCCACAATCTCGGCTACAAGGCTTCCTACGAGAACGACGAGAACATGGTGATCGTCGAAGGCGACAAGACCTTCGCCGCGGCCTATGCCGTGCATATGCTCGACGTGTTCGACCACTATAAGTTCCGCGCCTGGCGCAGGACCATCGGCAAGGGACCTTCGGATGACGATGGGCTGTCCATCGACGACAAGTGGCTGAAGCCTTACGCGCAAGGCAGGAAAGGCGCGATCGCACGGTATTTTCCATAGCGCTGCCGGCGGGTGCTGACGGCTTTTGACGCGAGCCTTCCGGTGCACGGCGCCGGCCGTTGGCGCAAGCGGATTTCGCTGTCCGGCCCTTCCTTTCCGGTGATCGAACCGGTAGCTGATGGCTTGCCGATCCGCTGGTCGGCGATTCACTCATGGAACGGCAGCATGGTCGCGACCGGCTCGAGCCAAGGCGAAGCGGCAACGCAGTGGGCAGCGCTCGCCGGCGTCACCGCAGCGCTGGCGATGTTCGGCGCCGCGCAAGGGCTGAGCTCGCCGCTGTTCACGCTGCTGATGCAGAAGCAAGGCATGTCGCCGGGCCTGATCGGCCTGTCGGCGGCGATGATGCCGGTTGGCTTGATCCTGTCTGCCTCGTTCGTGCCCGCCGCCGTGCGGCTGGTCGGCGCCCGCACGCTCGCCGTCGGCTGCTCGCTGATCGGTGCGCTGTGCTTCCTGGGCATCGGCTATCTGCAGGACTGTGTGGCGTGGTTCGTCCTCCGTTTCATCATCGGCGTGGTCATCAACCCGCTTTATATCCTCGGCGAGGTGTGGGCGCTGTCGCTGGCGCCGCCGGCGCGACGCGGCCGGGTGATGGGCGTGTTCAACACGCTGATGGGGGCCGGCTACGCGGCCGGGCCTTTCACACTGACCCTGCTCGGCACGTCGGGCTGGGCTCCCTTCAGCGTCGGCATTGGCGGGTTCGTGCTCTGCGCCGTCATTCTGCGCCTTGTCTCCTCAAAGCTCACCGGTTTCGAGGATGACGGCCAGCCAGCCGGCAGCTTTATCGGTTTTGCCCGGCTGGCGCCGGCGCTGCTGCTGGCGGTGCTGGTCTCGGCAGCGGTCCAGCAAAGCACCTATGCGCTGGTTCCGGTCTTCGGCGCCGGCTATGGCTTGCCGGAAGCCGTGCTCGCCGCTCTGGTGATGGCGTTATCCTTGGGCAATATCCTGCTGCAGATCCCGCTCGGCCTGCTCGCCGAACGCTTCGGCGGCCGCCCCATGATCCTGGCCTGTGCGGTGGCGACCACCGTTTGCGCGCTTCTGCTGCCGCTGCTGATCACGACGCCGCTGATCTGGGCGGTGCTGCTGGTGATGGGAGCGGTCGGCTATGGCGTCTACACGATGGCGTTGGTGGAACTCGGCAGCCGCTTCAAGGGCTCGCTGCTGGTCACCGGCAACGCCGCTTTCGCCTTGTTGTGGGGCGTTGGCGGCATTGTCGGTCCGCCCAGCGCCGGTCTGCTGATGCAGGCGATCGGGCCTTTGGGATTGCCGGCGGTGATCGTCGGCCTGGACGCGCTGCTGGTCGCCTTCGTGCTCTACAGATCGGCCAGCCGCAGAGGCTCCTGACAGGGTTTGGCCGGAACAAGCGTGGGTTCGGGCTTTGGGGCTTACGGCTATCGGGTCGAAACGCTAAGCCTGCAGCCGAGAGGCGATGTGGATCATGGACCGGGTGGAACCGAAGCGCGACGAGACGATGCAGTGGGCAGCGATCACCGGTGTGATCGCGACCGTGTCGGTGTTCGCCATCGCGCAGGGACTGTCCTATCCGCTCTTGAGCTTCATCCTGCAGCGGCAGGGCGTTTCGCCTGTCATGATCGGCCTGTCGGCGGCGATGACGCCGATTGGCTTCATCGTCTCGTCGCCGCTCATCCCGTCACTGGCGCGGCGGTTCGGGGCAGGGCGCACGGCGCTGACCTGCGCGGCGCTTTCGGCGGTCGTGCTGGCGCTGATCGGCTGGACACAGGATCTCTATCTCTGGTTTCCGCTGCGGTTCCTGATCGGCGCGGTGACCAATCCGCTCTATGTCTTAAGCGAAATCTGGGTGATCGCGCTGGCGCCGCCGGCCCGGCGCGGCCGCATCATGGGCGTCTATTCCACGATCATCTCGGCCGGCTTCGCCGCCGGGCCGCTTTGCCTGCTGGCCGTCGGTACGGAGGGCTGGCCGCCATTCCTGGTCGGCATTTCCGCTTTCATCTTCTGCGGCGGGTGCCTCGCCCTGGTGGTCGGGCGCCTGCCTAAGGTCGACGAAGCCGGGCATCGGCTTTCGGTGATGGGCTTTATGCCGCTCGCCTGGCTGCTTTTGTCGGCAGTAATCGTGGCTGCCGGCTTCGAGCAGGCGGTGCTGGCGCTGCTGCCCGTCTACGGCACGCATTATGGCATCGCCGAGAACCGCATGTCGGCCCTGCTGTCGACGATGATCGCCGGCAACATCGCCATGCAGGTGCCGCTCGGCCTGCTGGCCGAGCGGCTGACGGCGCGCCTGGTGCGGTTCATCTGCCTGGTGCTGACGCTGCTCGGCTGTCTGCTGCTGCCGCTGTTGATCGAAACGCCGCTGGTTTGGCCGATGATCTTCGTCTGGGGCGCGGTGTCCTACGGCATTTATACGATGGCGATCATCGAACTCGGCGAGCGTTTCAGCGGCTCGGCGCTAATTGCCGGCAATGCCGCTTTCTCCCTGATGTGGGGCGTCGGCGGCATCCTCGTTCCGCCGCTTGCGGGCGGCGTGATGGACGGGATCGGCGCGAGCGGCCTGCCGGTGACGCTCGGCGCGATCTGCCTGGCGCTGGCGGCTGCGACCGTCATCCGGCGGCGGATCGTGTGACGGCCTGAAGCGATCTGCCGCGATGACGCGGCTTCAACACCTTGAATCCGGCGCCCTTTGACGCGATGTAGGCAGGGCCGCCCCCCGATTTCTCGGAGACCCCCATGACCATTTCGACGACAAAGCCTGGCTTGGCGACCGATGATCCCTTTCTTTGGCTGGAGGAAAGGACGAGCAAGGAGGCGCTCGACTGGGTACATCGCCAGAACGAAGTCACGGTGGCGCAATTGCAGGGCGATCCGTCCTACCAGGCGTCGTTCGAAACCGCGCTCGATCTGATGACCGCCGAGGACAACATAGCCGTCGGCTCCGCGCTCAACGGCTACGTCTATAATTTCTGGCAGGACAAGACCAATGTGTTGGGCCTGTGGCGCCGCACGACGGTGGCTTCCTACAAGACCGACAGACCGGACTGGGAAACCATCATCGACTTCGACCAGCTCGCGGCGAAGGAGGGAGTGAAATGGGTGTTCGGCGGCGCCAACCGGCTCTACCCCGATTTCAACCGCTGCCTGGTTTCGATGTCGCCTGATGGCGGCGACGCCAGCGAGATGCGCGAATTCGACATCGCCGCCAAATCGCTCGTCGAGGACGGTTTTCGTGCGCCCGCTTCCAAGTCCGGCTTCGGCTGGCTCGACAAGGATACGGTGATCGTCTCGGCAGCCTTCGAAGAGGCCGACAAGACCGAATCCGGCTACCCGCGCGTCGTCAAATTGTGGACGCGCGGCACGGACCTTGAAGACGCGACGCCGATCTTCGAAGCGCAGAAGGAAGACCTCGCCGTCGGCGCCGGCCTGGAGTTCGATGGCGAGAAGCGGCATTTGTTTCTAACGCGGACGCTCAACTTCTTTGCATCGCACAGTTTCCTGCGTCTCCCGTCAGGTGAAAACAGACGCATTCCGTTGCCCGACGACATTACCGACACGGCGCTTTTCAAGGACCAGATGGTGTTTGGCGTGCGTACGCCTTGGACGGCGCCGGATGGCACGTCCTGCCGGCCGGACGGGCTCTATTCGTTCGATTTCGCGCATTGGATCGAGACCGGCAGTTTCGGCGTCATCGAGACCTTGCTCGCGCCGGCGCATCGCGTGTCCATCGCCACTCTTGCCAGGACGCAGGACCGCCTGTTCATCAGCCTGATGGACAATGTGCGCGGCAAGGTTGTGGCCTGCGAACGCAGGGACGGCGCCTGGTCGCTGAAACCGGTCGCGTTGCCGGAAAACGGCACGGTAGGCATCAGCCATGCCGAACATTTCGGCGCCAGCGTCTCCTTCTCTTTCACCGATTTCCTGACGCCGAGTTCGATCATCTGGTCCGACGACAATGGCGAGACGCTCGCCACAGTGAAGTCGCAGCCGTCGCGGTTCGATGCTTCGCAGCTCGTCTCGGAACAGTTCGAGGCGCGCTCGAAGGACGGCACGATGATTCCCTATTTCGTCGTCAGGCGGCGTGACCAGAAGGGCCCGGTGCCGACGCTGCTCTACGGCTATGGCGGCTTCGAAGTGCCTTTGCTGCCTGGCTATGCCGGCGTGCGCGGCAGGCTGTGGCTGGAGAAGGGCAATGCCTATGTGCAGGCCTGCATCCGCGGCGGGGGCGAGTTCGGCCCGGCCTGGCACCAGACAGCGCTCAAGGGCAACCGGCAGAACGCTTTCGACGATTTCGCGGCGGTCGCGCAGGATGTCGTCAGGCGCGGCATTGCGACAGCTGCCTCGCTCGGCATCCAGGGCGGCTCGAATGGCGGCCTGCTGACGGGCGTCTCGTTGACGCAGCATCCGGAGCTGTTCGGCGCCGTGATCATCGAGGTGCCGCTGCTCGACATGCTGCGCTACACCGAATTGCCGCCCGGCGCGTCGTGGATGGCCGAATATGGCGATCCGTCGAAGCCGGAAGATGCGACCTGGCTGGCCGCCTACTCGCCTTACCAGCATGTCGAGGCCGGTGCCTATCCGCCGGTGCTGCTCACCACCTCGACCGCCGACGACCGGGTGCATCCCGGCCATGCGCGCAAGATGGCCGCCCGCCTGCAGGAGGCCGGCCACGCCGGGACGCTCTTCTTCGAAGAGACCGAGGGCGGCCATGGCGGCCGCGGCGACCGCCGGCCGCAGGCGGCACAGGCCGCGATGAAGTACGTTTTCCTGCAGAGGACGCTGGGCGGGAAGGGCTGAACCGGAAGCCTTCGGACCGGAGCGAAGGGTGGTTCACCTCGAACCTTCTTTGCTCTAAGGTGCCTTCATGGCTCCCGTGGTGACATTGGCCGGCCTTTTCGGGGTTCGGGCATTTGGGGGCGCGGTGACGCCGTCGCTGCGCACGTTGCGCGCCGAGCTTTTGCGGCTTTGCGCCCGCATAGGCTATTCGCCACCCGCTATCCTCTGAAGAATCCGCCCCGGCGCAGCCGGATTGGTTCCAGAGGAAGATCAGATCCATGACCTATCAAAATTATTCGCTGAAGCAGCTTCAGCAGATCGACGCCGCGCATCATCTGCATCCGTTCACCGACCATAGGGAATTGCGCGAGGCCGGATCGCGCATCATCACCCACGCCAACGGTCCCTTCATCTACGATTCCGAAGGGACGGAACTGCTCGACGGCATGGCGGGGCTGTGGTGCGTCAATATCGGCTATGGCCGCGACGAGCTCGCCGAGGCTGCCTATGCGCAGATGAAGGAGCTGCCTTACTACAATTCCTTCTTCAAATGCTCGACGCCGACGCCTGTGCTTCTGTCGAAGAAGCTGGCGGAGATCGCGCCGAAGAATGTCAACCAGGTGTTCTATGGCTCGTCCGGCTCGGAAGCCAACGACACTGCGCTCAGGCTCGTGCGCCACTATTGGGTGCTCGAAGGCAAGCCGCAGAAGAACCGCGTCATCTCGCGCAAGATGGCCTATCACGGCTCGACCATCGCCGGCACGTCGCTCGGCGGCATGGACGCCATGCACAAGCAGCTCAACGGAGAGGTGCCCAACATCGTCCATGTGATGACGCCGTACGCCTATGAGCTGTCGCTGCCGGGCGAGAGCGATCATGATTTCGGACTGCGCGCGGCAAAGGCGGTCGAGGACGCCATCCTCGAAGCCGGCGCCGACAAGGTCGCCGCCTTCATTGGCGAGCCGGTGATGGGAGCTGGCGGCGTGAAGATACCGCCGGCAAGCTATTGGCCCGAGGTACAGCGCATCTGCCGCAAATACGATGTGCTGCTGATGCTGGACGAGGTCATCACCGGCTATGGCCGCACGGGCGAATGGTTTGCCGCGCAGACGCTTGGCATCCAGGCCGACACCATCACCACCGCCAAGGCGCTGACGTCGGGCTACCAGCCGTTGTCGGCGCTGCTGGTCGGCGATCGCATTGCCTCGACGCTGATCGAGAAGGGCGGCGAGTTCAATCACGGTTATACCTATTCCGGCCACCCCGTGGCTTGCGCCGTGGCGCTGAAGAACCTGGAGATCATGGAGCGGGAGGGTCTGGTCGACCGCGTCAGGAGCGACACCGGGCCCTATTTCGCCAAGGCGCTGCAAGAGCGCATCGCCGGGCACGAGCTGGTCGGCGAGGTGCGTTCGATCGGGCTGATGGGTGCGATCGAGATCGTCAAGGACAAGGCGACCAAGGAGCGGTTCCTGCCGGCTGGAAGTGCCGCGGTGACCGTGCGCGACCATGCGATCGCCAACGGCATGATGCTGCGCGCCACCGGCGACACAATGATCCTGTCACCGCCGCTGATCTGGACCCGCGACACGATCGATATGGCCTGCGAGCGTATCGGCAAGGCGCTCGACCTGGCGCAAGCGGATCTGCGCAAACGGTAAAAGAAATGGCCGGGCGTTCGTGATCGAGACGCCCGGCCGTCGGTGACCCAATGCCGGTCCCAGACGACCGAGGGTTCCGGTCGCCGGCGCTATCGGTTACAACCCGCCAAGGCAGTTTTGCCGACGGGGAACGCGATGGCCGGACAACCGCTCAACCAGCCCGCCGAAATCCCGGCTGAGCTCGATCGCTGGAATTGGGGCGCCTTCTTCCTCAACTGGATCTGGGGCATCGGCAACTCCACCTTCATCGCCCTGCTGGCGCTGATCCCGATCGTCAACATCGTCATGATCTTCGTGCTCGGCGCGCGCGGCAGCCGCTGGGCATGGCGGAACCGGGCGTGGCGCGATGCCGAGCAGTTCCGCAGAACGCAGCGCAACTGGGCGATCGCCGGTCTTGCCGTCTGGGTGCTCAGTATCGGGGGCTGCGCGACGATGGTCGGCGGCATCCCTTTCATGATCAAAGGCAGTGACGCCTATCACATGACCATGGAGGTCGTTCGCGCCGATACCCGGGTGAAAGCCGCCATCGGCGACGACGTGACCGCCAATTTCTGGGTCGGCGGCCATCTCAACGTCAACGCAAACGGGACGGGTGACGCGCAGTTCAGCATTCCCATCCACGGCGCCAAGGGAAAGGGCACGGTGTTTTCGCATCTTGTTCGCAATGCAGGCACGTGGAGCACGCGCCTGCTCGTGGTCCGGGTCGATGGCGCCGATGCGCCGATCGTGCTGACCAATGAAGATCACGTGCCGATCCCGAACGCGGCAATCGGAATATGAGGGATGTCGGATCCTGGAACGCAAAAACCGCGCCCCACCGGGAACGCGGCTTTGCCAGATACGCTTGGCGTTTCGCTACGCAAACACTTGGCGAAACTTACGGGCTCCGGTACGCGAGACCTGATCCGGAGCGCCGGGCGGACGCGATATCCGCCTCGCAGTCCGTTTTATAGGGACATCGTTACCGCGGAGTTATCGAGAGCTTAAGCAAACCTAAATTTTGCGGTTCTCCGGCGAGGCGTACGAAAGAAAACGAGCTTTATCAATTGCTTATTGATTGGCGCCGCGCAGAAAATTTATGATCCCGGAAAAATCGGCGCCGGCATTCCCTTGCGCGTTGAACAGGCCGTAGAGCTGTGTCGCTTCGGCGCCAAGCGGTGTCACCGCGCCCGCGGCTTGTGCGGCTTCCTGCGACAGCTTCAAATCCTTCAGCATGAGTGCGGCGGCGAAGCCGGGCTTGTAGTCGCGGTTAGCGGGCGAGGTCGGCACCGGGCCGGGCACCGGGCAATAGGTGGTCAGCGACCAGCACTGGCCTGAAGAGGTTGAGGCAACGTCGAACAGGGCCTGGTGCGCCAGGCCGAGCTTTTCGGCCAGCACGAAGGCCTCGGCGACGCCGATCATCGAAATGCCGAGAATCATGTTGTTGCAGATCTTGGCCGCCTGGCCGGCGCCGTCGCCGCCGCAATGGACGATGCGCCCGGCCATGGGCTTCAGGATCGGCTCGGCGGCGGCGAAGGCGTCGTCCGAGCCGCCGGCCATGAAAGTCAGCGTGCCGGCGGCGGCACCGCCGGTGCCGCCCGAGACCGGCGCATCAACCGACAGCAGGCCGTGCTTTGCGGCGATGGCATGCGCCTTGCGCGCCGATTCGACGTCGATGGTCGAGGAATCGATGAAAAGCGCGCCCTTCTTTGCCTTGGACGCGATGTCTTCGTAGACCGACAGGACATGCTTGCCGGCGGGCAGCATGGTAATGACAACATCCGCATCTTTCACTGCGGTCAAGGCATTGGCCATGATCGTAACGCCATGTTCTTTGGCGACGGTGAGGTTTTCGGACATTAGGTCGTAGCCGTGCACGGCATACCCCGCTTTGACCAGGTTCGCCGCCATTGGATTGCCCATATTCCCAAGGCCGATGAAGGCGATTGTGGTCATTGTGTCTCTCCCGGAGTTTGCACGCTTCAGCGACCGATCAACGCGCGGGCGATGATGACGCGCATGATCTCGTTGGTGCCTTCGAGGATCTGATGCACACGCAGGTCGCGCACCAGTTTCTCGATGCCGTAATCGTGCAGGTAACCATAGCCGCCGAGCAGCTGCAGCGCATCGTTGGCGACGTTGAAACCGGTGTCGGTGACGAAGCGCTTGGCCATTGCCGACCATTTCGAGGCATCCGGTGCCTTGCGGTCGAGCTTGGAAGCGGCGGCATAAAGAAAGATGCGCGCCGCCTGCAACTCGGTTTCCATATCGGCCAGCCGGAACTGCAGCGCCTGGAACTGGTTGATCCTGGAGCCGAATGCCTTGCGCTCGGCGGTGTATGACAGCGCCTTGTCGAGCGCCGACTGGGCCCCACCAAGCGAACAGGCGGCGATGTTCAGCCGGCCGCCGTCGAGGCCGGCCATGGCGATGCCGAAACCGGCGCCTTCACCTGACAAAAGGTTCTCGGCCGGCACCTTGCAATCCTCGAAGATGACCTGGCGGGTCGACTGCATGTGCCAGCCCATCTTGTGCTCATTGGCGCCGAAGGAGAGGCCGGGAGCGTCTTTCGGCACGACGATGGTGGAAATGCCTTTCGGTCCCTCGGCGCCGGTGCGCACCATGACGGCATAGACATCGCTGTCGCCGGCGCCGGAGATGAACTGCTTGGCGCCGTTCAGCACGTAGTTGCCGCCGCTCTTCACCGCCCGCGTCTTCAATGCGGCAGCGTCGGAGCCGGAACCCGGCTCGGTCAGGCAATAGCTCGCCAGCCATTCCATGGAGGTGAGCTTCGGCAGGAAGCGCTGGCGCTGGCCGTCGTCGCCGAAACGGTCGATCATCGAGGCCACCATATTGTGGATCGAGATGAAGGAAGAAAAGGCCGGGTCGGCGTGGGACAGCGCTTCGAAGATCAGCACGGCGTCGAACCGGCCGAGCGCGGAGCCGCCGACATCGTCCCTGACATAGATGCCGCCGAGGCCCAGCGGGCCAGTCTCGCGGATCACGTCGGCGGGGAAATGCTTGTTGCGGTCCCAGTCTAGCGCATTCGGCGCTACGCGATCGGCGGCGAAGGCCTGAGCCATTTCCTGGATGGCGCGCTGGTCCTCGTTGAGTTCGAACTGGCTGGTGCTCGCATCGACCGCGGCGTCCATGGCGTGCTCCCTATATACTGGCCAGCTGGCTCGCTGGCCTGTCGTTTTTGGCTTTGCGCGCGCACCAATCTAGACCAATGATGCCGCCGCGCAACCCGAGCCGCCGCGGAGCGGCTGTGCGTCAATGCATGTCCGGAGCAAGATGTGACGACAAAATTCGATGAGCTGCTAGAGCGGTTCCACGCCTATCTCGCTTCCGTGGGTGACTTCCTGGTGCAGGATGCGGTGGCGCGCATAGGGTGGGATATGCCCGCCCGCGAGCTTGAACCGCACTCACTCGGCTGCCTGCGCCATCTCGATCGCGCCGCCGAATTGACGCCGGCGCGGACCAAGCAGCTGGTGCAATTTCTGGCGCAGGAGCGCGGCGAATTGCGCTGGGGCCAGACCTACGGCGAGTCGGATTTCGGCAAGGCGTTCATCGACAATTATGGCTGGCTCGAAGTATTCGGCACCCGCGGCCACTTCGCCAACGACGAGGTCGCCGCCGGCGTGCTGATCCTTGGGCCTGATATCGTCTATCCCGACCATCATCATGTCGCTGAGGAGATCTATATCCCGCTGACCGGCGGCACCGAGTGGCGAATGGGCGAGGACAGCTTTCACAAGAGAGAGGCCGGCGAGGTCGTGTATCACGCTTCCAAGGTCAATCACGCCATGCGCACCGGCAAGGAGCCGTTGCTGGCGCTCTATATCTGGCGCGGCGGGCCGCTGGCGCAGAAATCCACGATCACCGGGACCGCGACGCAGGGCAGGGGCTGAGCCATGGCTAAAGCCATTATGCTGCAAGGCACCGGTTCGGATGTCGGCAAGACCGTGCTGGTCGCCGGACTGTGCCGCGCCGCGAAAAAGCGTGGGCTGAAGGTGCGTCCGTTCAAGCCGCAGAACATGTCGAACAATGCCGCCGTCGCCGATATTCCCGGCGACAACAGGGCTGGCGGCGGCGAGATCGGCCGCGCGCAATGGCTGCAGGCGATCGCCTGCGGCGTGCCGCCATCGGTTCACATGAACCCGGTGCTGCTCAAGCCGCAGACCGATGTCGGTGCGCAGGTCATCGTGCAAGGCAAGGTGTTCGGCGAGGCGCGGGCGCGCGACTACCAGGCGCTGAAGGGCCGGCTGATGGACGCGGTGCTGGACTCCTGGGGCAAGGTCGGCGAGGGCGCCGATCTCGTCATCGTCGAGGGCGCGGGCTCGCCGGCCGAGATCAACCTCAGAAGCCGCGACATCGCCAATATGGGCTTTGCGACGCGTGCCGATGTGCCTGTCGTGCTGGTCGGCGACATCGATCGGGGCGGCGTCATCGCCTCGGTCGCGGGCACGCATCTGATCCTGCCGGAGGAAGACCGGCGCATGATCGTCGGCTACCTCATCAACAAGTTCCGCGGCGACGTCTCGCTGTTCGACGACGGCATCAAGGCGATCGAAGGGTTCACCGGCTGGCGCTGCTTCGGCGTCGTGCCGTGGCTGAAGGCGGCAGCGCGGCTGCCCTCGGAGGATTCGGTGGTGCTGGAACGGCTTGCCTCCGGGGAGGCGCGCGCGCTGAAGGTGGCGGTGCCGATGCTCGGCCGCATCGCCAATTTCGACGATCTCGACCCGCTCAAGGCCGAGCCGCAGGTGGAAGTGGTATTCGTGCAGCCTGGAAAGCCGTTGCCGCAGGATGCGGGACTGGTGGTCATTCCCGGCTCGAAGTCGACGATCGGGGATCTGCTGAAATTTCGCGAAAATGGCTGGGACCGTGATCTTCTCGCCCATCGCAGGCGCGGCGGCCATGTCGTCGGCATTTGCGGCGGCTTCCAGATGCTTGGCCGCATCGTGCGCGATCCCGACGGCATCGAGGGCAGCGTCACCGAAGCGGAAGGGCTTGGCCTGCTCGACATCGAAACAGTGATGGAACCGGAAAAGACGGTGCGCAACGTCAGCGCCCGCTCGGTGCCGTTCGACCTGCCGCTCGAAGGCTACGAGATCCATCTCGGCCGCACCACCGGCCCGGACATGCTGCGGCCGTCGGCGATCATCAATGGCGCCGAGGACGGTGCGGTCTCGGCGGATGGCAAGGTGGTCGGAACCTATATGCACGGGCTGTTTGGCGCCGACGCCTTTCGAGGGAGGTTCCTCGAAAGCCTCGGCGTCAAGGGCGGCGGCATCGACTATCGCGCCGAGGTCGAGAGGGCTCTCGACGAGGTCGCGGCCCAGTTGGAGAGCCATCTTGACTGCGACGCGATCTTTTCGCTGGCGCGGTAGCTAGCTGCTCTTTTCTCCCGCCTTCGGCCAATAGGTGCCGAAGGACCAGACATTGCCCTCCGGGTCGCGGCAGATGAACTCGCGACTGCCATAGTCGCGGTCGGTCAATTCCTGGAGGATCGTGGCGCCTGCCTTCTTCGCTTTGGCGTAGGCGGCGTCTGCGTCGTCGACGGTGATGTAGATTGACTTGCCGCCGCCTGTGCCGGGTTCGCCAACCATTTTGCCGTAGTCGTCGTCGCGCGCGCTGCCGAGCATGATCATCGAGGAGCCGAAGACCAGTTCGGCATGGTGCACGACATCGCCTTCGCCGTAGCGAGCACGGATGCTGAAGCCGAAGGCTTCGCACAGCCAGTCGATCATTTTTGCGGCGTTCCTGTAACGCAAGGCGGGGTAGAGGCGGGGGGCTTCAGCGGGCATGGCAACTTCCTTCATTCGAGCTCATCGATGAACCCAGTCTGAGCGACAGCCGTTCCGGCGTCTTGAAGAAATGTTACCCGGGACTTCAGGCCTGTGCCGAACCCTCGATCGCGGTCGGTGTCTCGCCGGCAAGGACGCGGAACTCACGCACCAGATGCGCCTGGTCGGCATAGCCGCAATCGGCCGCGATGTCGGCCCGATCGCCAGCTTGCTGCCTCGACAGGCCAAGCGCGCGGTTGAAGCGGACGATGCGCGACAGCGTTTTCGGGCCGATGCCGGTCGCGTCCGCGAATTTCCCCGCCAGATGCTTGCGGCTCCAGCCCAGCCTGTCGGCCAGCGAGGAGACGCGCACGCGGCCGCCGGAGGCGAGGATCCTGTCATAGGCCCAGGCAACCCCGGCCTGCGTTTCCGGCGCATCGGCCAGCCGGGCGGCGACGAACATCTCGACAAGGGCAAAACGTTTGCTCCAGTCCGCCGCGTTGCCAAGCCGCTCGCGCAAGGCGACGCCTTCGATGCCGAGCACATCGTCCAGGCTGACCATGCGGTCGGTCAACCCGCTCATCGGCTGGCCAAAGAATCGGCGTGCGCCAAGCGGGGTGAAATTGACCTGGACGCAGCAGGCGCCGCCGAAGGATTCGATCATCACGGGTCCGGCATAGAGGCCGGCGGCGAAACTGGCGAAGCGATCA
The DNA here is from genome assembly GCF_006440955.1 of Mesorhizobium sp. B2-8-1. Taxonomy (NCBI): domain Bacteria; kingdom Pseudomonadati; phylum Pseudomonadota; class Alphaproteobacteria; order Hyphomicrobiales; family Phyllobacteriaceae; genus Mesorhizobium; species Mesorhizobium sp. B2-8-1. The sequence goes on from NZ_VFTX01000006.1 coordinate 347,494, forward strand.
TTGTCGCCGGGTGGCTTGCCAAGGCCATGGCGAAAGGTTCGGCGAAGCTGATGACCAGAGGCACGGTAAGGGAGGCATATTCGACATTGCGGTAATGGCCGGGCGCCGTTTCGCGATAACCGCAAATGTCTGACACAATGCCCGCGAGGGCAGGGCTGGGAAGGCGCCGCCGCATCTCGAACCGCCCGGGGACTGACCGGTCCTGTTCCTCCTGACATGGCATCTCGATTGGCATCGACAGGACTCTAGCAGAGCCCGGACCCGAATCAAAAGCGCCCGGCTCGGCCGGGCGCTCCGAATTGCCTGAGATTTGAATGTCAGGCGCCGCGCATCAGGCAGCCGCCGGCAAGCACGAGGTAAGCAATGAGCACGATCCACACCGATGCGAGTGGGATGAACGAAAGAAGGCCGAGGGCGGCGAGAATGCCGATGAGGGCGATGACAAGGGAGATGATGAAAACAATCTCGGTAGGTGCGCTGAGATTCATGTGCGGGTCCTCTCCTCGACATGATTCGAACAGCGGCATTCCATCAGGCGCGCGGGTCACACACCAATCAGGACGCGCAGCGGGTTCGCCGGGTCGGCTAGGAGCTTCGCCGCCAGAGCGACGCAGACGATGACAAGCAGCGGCTTGATCAGCCTGGCGCCGATGCGCATGGCCAGGCTGGCGCCGAGGCGGGCGCCGAGGAACTGGGCGACGCCCATCATCAGGCCGATCTTCCAGGAGATGACACCGACCGCGGCGAAGACGACGAAGCCGCCGATGTTGGAGGCGAAGTTGAGCAGCTTGGTGTGGGCCGTCGCCTTGAGTACGCCGTAGCCGGCAAGCGCGACGAAGGCCAGCATGTAGAAGGACCCGGCACCCGGCCCGAACAGGCCGTCGTAAAAGCCGATGGCCGGCACCAGCGTTATCCCGAACAGGAAGGGCGTCATACGTTCGGCGCGGTCAACGTCGGTCATGTTGGGCTTCAGGGCGAAATAGAGCGCGATGGCGATCAGCACCAGCGGCAGAAGCGCCCGCAGCAGATCGCCGGGCACGACCGTTGCCAGCAAGGCGCCGACGGCACCGCCGGCAAGCGCCAGCAGCGCAGAAGGCAGTTGCCGGCGAAGGTCGACATGGCCTTTCGCGGCATAGTGGATGGTCGCAGATCCCGAGCCGAACATGCCCTGCAGCTTGTTGGTTCCCAGCGCCTCGACCGGCGAGAAGCCGGCCAGCAGCAGTGCGGGAATAGTGATCAGCCCACCGCCGCCGGCAATCGAGTCGACAAAGCCCGCGGCAAAACCGGCGAAGGCGAGCATGGCGACGGATTCTAAGGTGAAGTCGATCATCAGGGAGAAATCAAGCCAGAGATGCTCCGGCTTCGATCACGAACACCCCGTTTGCGCAAGACCGATTTCACGCTACTTCTATCCAAGCGCGTCGCGCCTGGATTTCGCGTTGTGCTGTCATTATCCCAAAACCGCTGCGCTTTTTTGGGCTACATGGATTAGAGGAATCGGCAAAGGGGCTCCCGATGGCATTCGAACTGCTCGACCAGATACGCTCGATCTTCGATGGCGACCCCGGGGTGCGCAAGGTGGCGGACGACCCCGTGTTGTCGGCGGAACTTCTGATGCTGTTCCGCATGATCCTGGCTGACGGAACGGTCAGCGAGAGCGAGATGGTTGCCTTCCGGCGCATCTGCAAGGATGCCTTCGGCATTCCGGAAACCAGCATCGACGCCGTCATCGAATATCTCAACGAATTCGGCTACGAAACCAATGGCTCACAGGCCATCGCGCTGTTCCGCGACCTCGATGTCGAGCGGCGCAAGCAACTGGCGCAGCATATGGCCGAGATCGCCAAGGCGGACGCGCAATTGGCCGAGACCGAGGTGCGCCTGCTGCGCCGCACGCTCGACCTGCTCGACATCAGCCCGGTCGACGTGGTGAAATCTGAGCAGTAGGTTGATGGGATCCCAGCCGGGCCGGCTGTCTACGGCAGCCTCCGGCATTTGCGGCCTTTCACTCACACGGCGGATTCGCTTCGCGAACCGATCGCTCACCCCTGCTCCTGCATACGGCGTGCAATTGCCCTGTGCAGGTCCGGCGCTGCGGCGACAAGCGCCTTGGCCGCCTCGGATTGCGGGTGATCCAGCACCTCGCTCGTCCGGCCACGCTCGACGATCTGGCCGTCATGCATGACCAGCACTTCGTCCGTTATGGCGCGGGCGACGGTGAGGTCGTGGGTGATGAAGAGATAGGCGATGCCGAGTTTCTGGTTGAGCTCGGCGAACAGGTCGAGGATCTGAGCGCGGATCGAAACATCGAGCGCCGAAACCGGCTCGTCGGCGACGACCAGTTTTGGGCGGGTGATGATGGCGCGGGCGATCGACAGGCGCTGGCGCTGGCCGCCGGAAAATTCGTGCGGATACTTTTCCATGTCGTGCTGGTCGAGGCCGACCTCGTGCAGCGCCTGCGCCACCATCTCGCGGCGCTCGGCGCGCCCCGGTTTCCTGTCCAGCACGTGCAGCGGCTCGGCGACCAGTTTCTCGACCTTCTGGCGCGGATCGAACGAGCCATAGGGGTCCTGGAACACCACCTGCATGTCGCGCCGCGCCGGCTTCAGGTCCGCCTCGCTCTTGCCGGTGAGGGGCTCGCCGCGAAAGCGGATGGTCCCCGAACTCGGCCGGTCCAGCGCCAGGATCATGCGCGCCAAGGTGGACTTGCCGCAGCCGGAGCGGCCGACCAGCGCCACCGATTGGCCCGGCGCCATCGACAGCGACACGCCGTCGACGGCGCGGATATCAGGCGCGCGCCGGAACAGCGAGGTGCGCCGGCCTGGATAGTCGCGCGTCACGCCCTCCACCTCGAGCAAGGGCCGGGCTGCCGAGGCGCCATGCGGCCGGGCGCGGGCCGGCACGTGCATCGAGGCCAGCGCCAACTGGCGGGTATAGGGGTGGAGCTGTTCAGAGAGCGTGCGGGCCGTATCGCCGGCTTCCATGACTTCGCCCCGACGAAGAATGGTGATGCGATCCGCCATCTCGGTGACCACGGCGAGGTCATGCGAGATCAGGAGCAGGCCCATGCCGCTCTCCGCGACAAGGTCGCGCAAGAGGGTGAGGATTTGTGCCTGCAGCACCACGTCGAGCGCCGTGGTCGGCTCGTCGGCGATCAGCAGCTTCGGCTTCAGCGCGCAGGCCATGGCAATGACGACGCGCTGGCGCTGGCCGCCGGACAGTTCGTGCGGATAGCGCGACAGCGGGAATTTTGCCGACGGCAAGCCAACCCGGTCGAGCGTTTTTCGCGCCCGCTCTTCCGCCTCGGCGCGGCTCGCCTTGGCATGCCAGCGTATACCTTCGGCGACCTGCTCGCCGATGGTCTTGAGCGGGTTCAGCGCGGTCATCGGCTCCTGGAACACCATGCCGATATCGTCGCCGCGCAGGGCGCACATCTGATCCTCGCTTGCCGCGAGGATGTCGATGCCGTCGAAGGTGATGCGCCCGCTGGCACGCGCGGCATATGGCAAGAGCCGCATGACGCTCAGAGCCGTCATCGATTTGCCGGAGCCGGATTCGCCGACCAGCCCCATTACCTCGCCGGGCGCGATGGAGAACTCGATGCTCCGGAGGATCGGCGTGTCGCCGATCGCCAGCGACAGATTGTCGATTTCCAGCAGGCTCATCGTTGCCGCCGCGATTTCGGATCGAGGATGTCGGCGATGCCGTCGCCCAAAAGGTTCAGCCCAAGCACGGTGATCACGATCGCCATGCCGGGAAAGATCGCCATCCAGGGCGCCACCACCATGCGGGTCTGGGCGTCGAACAGCATGCGGCCCCAGCTCGGCATTGGCGGTTGGGCGCCAAGGCCCAGATAGGAAAGCCCGGCCTCGGCCAATATGCCGAGCGCGAACTGGATAGTGCCTTGCACCAGGAGCAAGGTGGCGATGTTGGGCAGCACATGTTCGATGGTGATCAGCGCCTTGCCCTTGCCCGCGGCGCGGGCGGCGAGGATGAATTCGCGCGGCCAGATCGCCAAGGCGCCGGCGCGGGCGACGCGAGCAAAGACAGGGATGTTGAAGATGCCGATGGCGATGATGGCATTAACGGCGCCGGGGCCGAAGATGGCGGTGATCATGATGGCCGACAAAAGCGCAGGGAAGGCGAAGACCAGATCGTTAATGCGCATCAAGGCCTCGTCGACGAGGCCGCCGCGCGCCGCGGCGAAAGCACCGAGCGGCACGCCGACGCCCATGCCGATGCCGACCGCGACCAGCGCCACCGCGATCGAATTGCGGGCGCCGACCATGATCATCGACAGGATGTCGCGGCCGAAATGGTCGGTGCCGAACCAGTGCGCCCAGGACGGCGCCAGCGTCTTGTCGGATATCACCAGCCGGGTCACGTCATAGGGCGTCCAGAGATAGGAGAGGATCGCCACCGCCGCCACAAACAATGTGACGACGAAGCCGGCAAGAAACGAGCGGTTGCCGAACGCCTTGACGAGGATGCCGCCCAGCGTCTCTTCGGGGATGTCCGGATGCAACATCATTGCCGGCTTCGGAGGCGCGGATCGACGACGGCATAAGAGAGGTCGACGACGAGGTTGACGGCGATGACCGCGGCGACCAGCAGCATGACGACGCTTTCCACGACGATCAGGTCGCGCTGGGTGATCGCCTGGAACACCAGCCGGCCGAGGCCGGGCAGGTAGAAGACGTTCTCGATGATGATGGTGCCGGCGAGCAGGAAGGCGAATTGCAGGCCAAGAATGGTCAGCACCGGGATCATGGCGTTGCGCAGCGCGTGCCGCCACAAGACCACGCGGTAAGGCAGGCCCTTGGCGCGGGCGGTGCGGATATAGTCCTCGTTCAGCACCTCGATCAGCGCCGAACGGGTAACGCGTGCCAGGATCGCGGCCTGCGGCAGCGCGAGCGCCACAGCCGGCAGCAGCAGCGATTTCAGCGCCGGCCAGGCACCAGCCCCCCAGCCAGGAAAGCCGCCGGCCGGAACCAGCCGCAACCAGACGGCGAAGAGATAGATCAGCATCAGCGCGAACCAGAAATTGGGAATGGCGACGCCGAGCTGCGCGGCGCCCATCGCCGCTGTGTCACCCATCCGCCCGCGATGGTTCGCTGAAAACAGGCCGACCGGGATGGCGATGAGGGTGGATAGGGCGAGCGCAATCAGCGCCAGCGGCAGTGAGACGACGAGACGCTCGCGCACGAGGTCGATGACCGGCACCGAATAGGTGTAGGAGCGGCCGAAATCCAGGCAGAGCAGGCCGCCGGCCCAGTGCAGGTAGCGCCAGGGCAAGGGCGCGTCGAGGCCCATCTGGTTGCGCAGCAGCTCAACCTGGTCGGCGCTGGCATTCATGCCCAGCATCAGCCGCGCCGGGTCGCCGGGCAGGATCTCCAGCACCGCGAAGACGACCATGGAGGCCAGCGCCAACGTGGCGGCGGCGATCGCGAGACGCCTGAGGAGGTAGGCGGTCATCGCTTGATCGGCCAACAGTCGAAATCGGCGCTGCCCCTCATCTGCCTGCCGGCATCTTCTCCCCGTATAGAGACGGGGAGAAGGACGCCTTCGCAAAGGATTTCGCCAATCTTCAGCGTTGCAGAAAGGGTGCCGAGGTTGCGGCCAGCCCCCTTCTCCCCGTCACTATACGGGGAGAAGTGCCCGGCAGGGCGATGAGGGGCGGCGCAAACCTGAAGCGATCGTCCTGCGGCTCGGGTCAGGCAGCCCGGCAGGGCAGAGGGGGGTGCGGAGCGCAAGCGTCGCCTCTTGGCCAACGGCTTCACTCGTTCCACTTCACCTTGGTGAGATCATTGGACTGGATCGGCGCGTTTTCCCACAGGCCCTGCAGCTTGGCGTCCCAGACGCCGACCTTGGGCAGTTCGTAGAGGAAGCCGACCACGGCGTCGTCGGCCAAGATCTTCTGTGCCTGCCCCAGCAATTCCTTGCGCTTGGCTTCATCGGAGGTGACGTCCAGATCGGCGATCACCTTGTCGAAGGCCGGATTGTCGTAATTGAAGTAATAATCCTTACGCGCATAGATACCGATGTCGTTGGGCTCGGTATGGGAGACGATGGTCAGGTCGTAGTCCTTCTTGGTGAACACCTGGTCCAGCCACTGCGCCCATTCGACCGGGATGATCTCGAGGTTGATGCCGACGTCACGGAGCTGCGAGGCGATGATCTCGCCGCCGAGCCTGGCATAGGTGGGAGGCGGAAGCTTCAGCGTCGCCTTGAAGCCATTCTCCAGGCCTGCTTCCTTCAAGAGTTCCTTGGCCTTGGCGACATCGTGCGGATAGCGGCCGGTGAGGTCGACGTAGTCCTTGTTGGCCGGCGACATATGCGAGCCGATCGGCAGGCCGAGGCCGGCCGAGGCACCGTCGATGATCGCCTTGCGATCGAGCGCGTAGGAGATCGCCTGCCTGACCAGCAATTTGTCGAAGGGCGGCTTCTTGTTGTTGATCGACAGGATGGTTTCGCCTTCGGTCGAACCGATCACCACCTTGAAACGCGGATCGTCCTTGACCTGCGCGAGACTGTCGGGATCGAAGAATGGGAACGCCTGGATATCGCCGGAAAGCAATGCCGGTACGCTAGCAGCGGCATCGGGCACGATGCGGAACTCGACCTTGTCGAGGTAAGCCGGCGTGCCCCAATAGCTGTCGGATTTCACCAGTTTGATCGAGGATCCCTTGGCCCAGCTCTGGAATTTGAACGGGCCGGTCCCGACCGGCTTTTCCTTGTTGGCGTCAGCGGATTTCGGCGAGACGATGACAGCATCGCCCCAGCCCATATTGTAGAGGAAGGATCCCTGCGGGTTCTTCAACGTCACCTTGACCGTTGCCGGGTCGACCACGTCGACCGTATCGATGGCTGCGAACAGGGCTTTTTGCGCATTGACCGAATTGTCGGCGCGGGCGCGGTCGAGCGAGAATTTCACGTCGTCGGCGCTGAAGCCGGCGCCATCGTGGAATTTCACGCCGGTGTGCAGCTTGAATGTGTAGGTCTTGCCGTCGTCGGAGATGGTCCAGCTTTCAGCCAAATCCGGCAGGACCTCGCCATTTGGCCCGATGCGGGTCAAGCCTTCGAACACGTTGGCGTAGAGAACCTCGTCGATTGCCGCGGCCGCGCCGGCGGTCGGATCGAGATGTGGCGGTTCGAGCGGGATGCCAATGACCAGATCGGTTCGCGCCGCCAGCGCGGGAGTGCCGACGGCCAGCGCCAGGACGGCGGCGGCCAGGATGGTTTTCCACAATTTCATGGTGCTACTCCCCGTGTGGTCAAACATGCGCTCAAACCGGGCGAATAGAAGCGTGATTTCGCACGGGAGTAAATTGCGTTTCGTGCCGCGCGGCGGCGTAGCGGGGAATGTTTTTCTCCGGACGGCCGCATCGATCGTTGGCTCTTGCCCGTGCGGCGCTATCGGGCGCCGCGCAGCAGCATGTTGAGCCCGAACGCCATCACCTTGGCCGATTCCACCATATCCGAGATCCCGACCCATTCGTCCGGCCGGTGGGCGAGATCGAGAATGCCCGGGCCATAGGCGATGCAATCATAGACATGGCCGATGCGGGCAATGTGCTTCTGGTCGTAGGTGCCCGGTGAAATGACGTAGTCGGGCTCGCGATCGAAGATCGCGTGGATGCCTTGCGCGATTGCCTTGACGACGGGAGCGTCGCGTTCGGTCATCAGCGGCAGCACCTCCATCAGGTCACGGATCTCGTAGTCGAACTTTTGCCGATCACGCTTCAGCCGCTCGAGAATGCCGGTCACCTCGCCCTTGACCGTGGCGAGATCCTCTTCGAGCAGGAAGCGGCGGTCGATGGTCAGCCGGCAGGAATCGGGCACGTTGGGCGAGGGCAGGCCGGGCCGGAAATCCTCGGTCTGGCCGCCATGGATGGAGTTGATGTTCATGGTGGAACGCTTCGCCCCTTCGGGCACGACCGGCATGAGCGTCATCTTGCGGTCAAGCGCGGGGAACAATTCGTCCTCGAATGCCTGCAGCACGGCGCCCATATGGCGCACCGCATTGTCGCCGAGGAACGGCATCGAGCCATGCGCGATCTCGCCCTTGGTCTCGATCTCGGCCCACCAGACGCCGCGATGGCCAAGGCAGATGCGGTCCTTGTTCAGCGGTTCGGGAATGATGACGTGGTCGACCCTGGGTTTCGAGAAATAGCCGAGCCTCGCCAGATGCGCGACACCGCCGAAGCCGCCGGATTCCTCGTCGACCGTGCCTGATATCTCGATAGCGCCGGGAAAATCGGGAAATACCTCCATGAAGGCTTCGGCCGCGATGATCGAGGAAGCCAGGCCGCCCTTCATGTCGCAGGCGCCGCGGCCGTAGACCTTGCCGTCCCTGACGATGCCGGCGAAGGGATCGACGGTCCAGCCGTCGCCGGCCTCGACGACATCGATATGCGAGTTGAAATGGACGCAGGCGCCAGGCGAGCGCCCATCGAAGCGAGCGACGACGTTGACGCGCGGGTAGCGGTCGGTGTCGCCGGGCGTGCCCTCGGCACGGATGAACTCGGTCTGAAAGCCGCTCTTCTTCAGCCGCGCGCCAAGAAATTCGGCGCATGGCCGGTACGCTTCGCCGGGCGGGTTGATGGTGGGAAAGCGGATCAGCTCGGCGGTCAGCGCGACGAGATCGTCACGCCGGTCATCGATCGCTTGGAAGAGTCGCTCGTTCATGGCCCGAGTTGAGCAGCGATCGGCGTCGTTTTGCAAGTCCGCTGGCAATTAGGCCGTTGCGGCGTGTCGTTACGGCAACTCTTGCGGGAATTCGTTCAAATTCGCTGCTTTGGATTGGCGAATTGGTCAAGGGTATATGTTATGCCGTTCACCTGTCATTAAAGAGATGAAAAACGACGTGAAGGCAGGCAAGGGGCAATCAAAGGGGTTTGATCGCATGAAAAAGACAGTTCTCATGGCAGCAGCACTTGTCACGATGCTGTGGGGTGCTTCGGTGCAGAGCTGGGCAGCCAGCCTCATTGCAAATATAGACGTGTCATCGCAGACGATGACGGTCAGGTACGGCCAGGAGGTTTACCGGTGGAGCGTGTCCACGGCTCGGTCCGGCTACTTCACACCGCGCGGCTCCTACCGGCCGCAGCGAACGGCCCGGATGTGGTATTCGCGCAAATACGACATGTCGCCGATGCCTTATTCCGTGTTCTTCCACGGCGGCTATGCCATCCACGGAACGGGCGCGGTGAGGCAGCTCGGCCGACCGGCGTCGCATGGCTGCGTGCGGCTGCATACGGCCAATGCGGCGGCTTTCTACTCGATGGTGCGAGAAGTCGGCTTCGGCAACACGCGCATCGTCGTGAGGAACTGACTGCTAAGCCGGCTTGTGGCGGAGGCGCATCGGACGGATTCAGGCTAGGCGCTTCGGGTCTTTGCCTTGCGTCGCTTGCGGCTGATGTCCCATCTCTTGTGGAACCACATCCACTGGCCGGGATCCTCGCGCACCCAGCGCTCGACCACGTCGTTGAGAAGCTGGGTGGTGGCGCGCACGTCGACACTGCCATCGGCGGTGCGGGGCAATGTCAGCTTCTCTTCTATCTCGAGCCTGAAGCGGTTGCCCGGCAGCCTGACGCAGCGCGCCGGGTAGACGTCGCAATCATAATGACGGGCAAGTGTGCCGAGCACGCGATTGCTCTGGCAGGGGCGGCCGAAGAATGTCGTTTCCAGGCCGCCCGTGAACTTCTGGTCGACGAGGACCCCGATATTGCCGCCGTTTTCCAATACCGAGGCGAGCGCGAACGAAGCGCCCGCCATCGAGGGCAGCAACGATCCCATGGTCGCGCGGCGCGTCGAGAGGATGTAGTCAGCCAGGTAAGGATTGTTGGGCGGGCGAAACAGCGCGGTGATATTCATGCCGAAAGTAGCCGCCGCCACCGGCAGCAATTCAAAATTGCCGAGATGTCCGGTGAAGACGATGTGCGGCTTCTTTTCGGCCGCGATCTCGACGAAATGGTCTACTCCCCTGACCTCGACACGGCCGGGACTGGTGGCGGCTGGATCGTAGTCGAACAAGGCGTCGAGAAAGATGTATTCGGCGGCGAGACGCGCCATGTTGCCCCACATGTCGGAGGCGATGGCCTGGATCTCGGCTTCGCTCTTGTGCGGATAGGCCTTGCGCAGATTCTCGACGGCCACATTATGGCGTCCGACCCATGGACCGATGCGGCGGGCGACGCGGTCGGCGAAATTCAGCGCGCTGTCGGGGGGCAGCAGGCGCAGCACCGAGATGATGATCATCGCAATGCGCGCGACCAGCCAGTGCTCGAACCGGCGCAATTGCCGGCCGTAGCGGAACATCAGGTCGCGGCGAAGCTTCTTCAACACAGAAGTCAGGGCCTAGACGACGCGTAGGATGATCTTGCCAAAGACGTCGCGGCCTTCCATGCGCTTCAGCGCGGCGTCGATGTCGTCGAAGCCGACTTCGGTATCGATGACGGGTGCGACCTGTCCCGCCGCCATCTTCTGCATGGCGTTGGCCATGTTCTCCATGCGGCAGCCGAAGGAGCCGAGCAGCTTCAACTGCTGCTGGAAGAGCTGCATCAGATTGACCTGCGCCGACACGCCGGACGTCGAGCCGCAGGTGACGAGCCGGCCACCGCGCTTCAGGCACAGCATCGAGCCGGCAAAAGTGTCGGCGCCGACATGTTCGAAGACGACGTCGACGCCCTTCTTCTTGGTCAGCTTGCGCACGACGCCCTCGAACCGGTCGTCACGGTAGTTGATGACATGATCGGCGCCGAGCGCCTTGGCCTTGTCTATCTTGTCGTTCGAGCCGACCGTGGTGATGACCGTGCAGCCCATCCGCTTCGCCAGCTGGATGGCGGCCGAGCCGATGCCGGATCCGCCGGCGTGGACAAGGATCGTCTCGCCGGGCTCGAGCCTGGCATTGTCGAACAGCATGTGTTCGACGGTGCCGAAAGTGACGGGGGCGACAGCCGCGCCGATCTCGCTCACGTCTGGAGGGGCGGGGACCAGCAGGCGCGCCGGCAGGTTGATCTTCTCCTGCGCGAAGCCGTCGAGGTGGAAGCCATGTACGCCCGAGACGTGTTCGCAAAGATTGTCGCGGCCTTCGCGGCAGGCACGGCAAAGGCCGCAGGTGCGCGCGCCGTAGATCGAGACCAACTGTCCCGGCAGCAGGCCGGAAACGCCGGGACCGACGGTCTCGACCTCGCCGGAGGCTTCCGCGCCGACGACCAGCGGCAGCTTGCGCTTGGCGAAAGCCATGCCGCGCCAGCCCCAGACGTCAATGTGGTTCAGCGCCACTGCCTTGATGCGCAGCGTCACCTCGCCGAGCGCGGGCGGCGGCGGGGGCGGCAGGTCCACCGTTTCAAGACGGCGGTCCTCGATAAGTTGCAGTGCGCGCATGGAGCCTGTCGGTTCTGTTCTAGCGGAAGTGGCTCGCTTAGACCGGTTCCCGCGCCATGACAAGGCAAGTGTTCTGGCCGCCAAAGCCGAAGGAGTTCGAAAGCACGGTGCCAACCTGCGCATTGCGCTTCTTGTTGGGCACGACATCGAGCACGATCGCCGGATCGGGATTGTCGTAGTTGATGGTCGGCGGAATGACGCCTTCGCGCATTGTCATCAGGGAAAATGCCGCTTCCACCGCGCCGGCGGCGGACAGCGTATGGCCGATCATCGACTTGTTGGACGAGATCGGCATCGAGCCGATCCGTTCGCCGAACACCGTCGACAGCGACAGGTGCTCCATCTTGTCATTTTCCGGCGTCGAGGTGCCGTGCGCGTTGACATAGTCGATCTCGTCCTCGCCCAGGCCGGCATCGGCGAGGGCGGCGCGCACCGCCGCGATGGCCGGCGAACCATCCGGCTTGGAGCGGGTGCGGTGGAAATCGTCCGCCTTTTCGCCGCAGCCGCGCAGAATGCCCAGAACGCTTGCTCCACGGGCGAGCGCTGCCTCCAGCGATTCCAGCACCAGAGCGCCGGAACCTTCGGCCAGCACGAAGCCGTCGCGGTCCTTGGAGAAGGGCTTAGAAGCCTTTTCCGGGATGTCGTTGTGGGTCGAAAGCGCCGACAGCAGCGAAAAACGGATCAGCGCCTCGGCGGTCGCCGAGCCGTCCGCGCCGATCGACAGCGCCCGGTCGCATTCGCCTCTGCGGATTGCCTCGACCCCAAGCTGGATGGCCGTTGCACCGGAGGCGCAAGCGGTCGACAGCGTGATCGGCAGGCCGCGCGTGCCGAAACGGTCGGCGAGCCGGTCGGCGATCGACCCGAACTGCGTGGTCTCGAATGTATCGAGCTCCTTCAAGCCGCGCGCCACCCGAAGCAGCCTTTCGGCACCGGCGTCGTGCTTGTCGGAATTATAGAGCGCGAACCGCTCATGCCAGTCGAGTTCGACCGGCGGCGAGGCCAGAAACAGCGGTCCGCCGAAGTCGCTGGAATTGAGGCCGGCTTCGGCAACGGCTTCCTGCGCGGCCGTCTCCGCCAGTTCGTATGTGAGGGGGCTGGCGCCCTTCGAGCTCGACGCAAGGAAATCGACCATGCCGGAAATGCGGGTGTTGAGGTGGTCGACAGGGAAGCGGGTGATCGGGTGGATGCCCGATCTGCCCGAGGTCAGCGCCGTCCAGTTGTCTGATTTGCCGGCTCCAAGGGAAGTAACCACGCCGATGCCTGTGACGGCAACGATCGGCCTGCCCATGTGATCTCTGAGATTGGCCATCCGGAAGCCCTAACCTTTGTCGTTGTATGTGGCTGGCCGCTCTATGCGGCGTTGACCAGCGCCATGCCCTCGAATTGGTGGTAGCCGATCGCCGTTGCAAGGACGCTTCTTGGAATGCCTTCGAACGGTTTCTCGGCAGCGGCATCGAAAACGGGGTAGGCGGCCTTACGGTCGACGGCGAGCGCCGCCAGCGCCACGGCGAAGGGAAACTGCGCTTCCTTCATGTGGCCGGTCAGCGTCGCGAAGCCACGCGCCGCGATCGCGGGATTGGCGTCGAATGCCGACTTCTCGGCGGAGGTAGCCGCGTGAGCGCCTGAGGCGCCAGACATGGTCAGCAAGCCGCCATTCGGCACGGCGGTCTTCTTGAGCAGCGCGGCGATCTCGGAATCGAGCTCGCCCTGCCGCCGCCTGGCACGGCCGGAGACGACCGGGCCGAGCTCGGCATAGATCTTGCGCCCCCGGCTTGCCGCGTGTTCGCGCTGCTCCAGCACCAGGAAAGCGCCGCCGGATCCCGACACCACGCCGCCACCTTCGGCGCCTTGCCGCTGCCAGACGGGCTTCCAGGCGCCGCGATGCAGGTAGCCGGCAAGCTCATAGCCGAGCAACATATCGGAATGTTCGGTCTGGAAAGCGCCGCCCACCAGTATATGCGTCGACTGGCCGGAACGAATGCGCGCGGCAGCCGTCTCGACGGCGGCTACGCCGGCGCCTTCCTCGCCCATGAAGGTCCTGGACGATCCCGTCACCTTGTGGACGATGGAGATGTTGCCGGCGAGCAGATTGGAAAGCTGTGCCAGGAACAGGGTGGGGCGCAGTTCGGTGGTGAGCTTCTCGTTGAGCAGCACGTCACGGTCGTTGCGGCTTTCCGAGGCGGCCAGGATGGCGGCATCGACCGCTTCGTCGCGCTCGCCGCCGCCGGCGGCCACGACCATGTCCATGGTCGTGCAGAGCTCGTCATTGCCCTTGATGCCGGCATCGTCCAGCGCAAGACCCGCGGCATAGGTGCCGAGCCTTTGCCAGGTTTCCATCTGGCGCTGGTCGCCGCGCTTGGCGATCTGCAGGTTCCAGTCGATCTCCGGCAGCGGATGGACGGTGTAGGGCGCGAAACGCTCGGCTTCGAGCACCGGCTTCTGACCCGGCTGAGTGAGCTTGCGCCAGTGTTCATCGGGGCCTTCTCCCAACGAGGAGACAAGGCCAATGCCGGTGATGACGACGTCGCGGGGGCTCATGGATGATCGGGTACGGATCAGGCGGTCTTGGCGGCGACCAGTGCGTCGATCTTGGCGCACAGGTTCTTCATGACAAAGTAATCGTCCGTCGAGGCCTTGCCGTCATTGACTTCCTGGGTCCACTTTTCCAGCGGCACCTTGATGCCGAATTCCTTGTCGATGGCGAAGACGATGTCGAGGAAATCGAGGCTGTCGATGCCGAGATCGTCGATCGTGTGGCTCTCGGGCGTGATGGTGTCGATATCGATCTCGCTGGTGTCGGCAATGATCTTGGCGACTTTGTCGAACGTGGTGGACAAGGGCTTTTCCTTCGGTTGCGGGCGGAATCTGTCCGCATCTTGTTTGGGCGCTGTCTAATCGGTTTTTCCCGGCAGGAAAAGGCCTGATACGCCGGGCGCAGATGGGTAGCGTGCCCAAGAAACGCAAGACGGGCCGCCGGTCAACCCGGCGGCCCCTCCATGGCTGGCGACCGCGGATGATGTTGGCCTCATTGTCGCGGCCCTAGCGCGGCATCTTTTTTGGGTGGTATTTTGGCAACATTACCTCTGTCGCAAGTCCTCATCGACGCGTGGCTGCTCGCGGATGCGCCGGTCGGCCCCGATTTAGAACGTAACCCGGCCGAGCACACGCAGACCGTCGCCCTGCGGCTCGACGACAACGGCTTCGCCCTCGCGCGGCGAGACGCCGGTCAACGCAGCGATATTTTCCAGATGAGTGACCATGACCAGGTTGTCAGAGCCGGAATAGGCGCGGATTTCCTTCATGATCGCGGCGATCTGGGCCGCCTTTTGCGCCGCGTCGCCCTTCAGCAGGTCGAGCGGCGCGAAAGGCTCCGGCTCGGTCTCGAAGGCGATGCGCGCGGTGTCGAGGCAGCGGCAATAGCGGCTGGACAGCACGCGCTCGATCGGCGCGGCGCGGGCGGCAAGCAAGGCGCCGATCTTGCTCGACTGCTGCTTGCCGCGTGCGGACAGATTGACCTGGGTGGCGCAGCTGTCGATATCAAAATTGGCGGGATCGGTGGTGCCGGTGACCATGGCATGGCGCAAAAGCACGACATGGCCGCCATCGCGCAGCAGCGCCCAGCCGGCATCCGTCGCATGCGCTGCAGCCGGAACGCCAAACAGGAACAACGCCAAGGCAAATCGGATCATCGTAATCCTTCCAGGAGCCGGGCACCGGCCACCCGCATATAGGGATCGGAAAGCAGGTACAAAGACAAGCGAAAGGCCTGCGGTCTCCGCGGTCTCACTTCTCCTTCGTCATCCGCTGCTTCACCAGATCGGTCTTCCGGTCGTGAGCGGGATGGGAAAAGTCCAGCCGCCTTCGGCGATGCCCCGCTTGGCAGAACAAATTCGGGGTCGAAGAAATTCGGGCGCGATTGCACCGCGACCTTGGCTCGCCTATCCCTGGAAAAATGTCTCCGCTTACCGAAACCGTCCTTTTCGTCTTCAGCCTCGTGGCGCTCGGCTACCTCGCCGGGTTCACCGGTTATATGAAGCCGGCGAGCGGCGAGGGGATATCCGATTTCGCGGTCAGCGTTGCGATGCCGCTGCTGTTGTTCCAGACGATGGTGAATGCCGATTTCCACGGGGTGGCACCGTGGTCGCTATGGGGGGCCTATTTCGCGGCGGTGGCAATCACCTGGGCCGCCGGCCATGTCGTTACCACGCGGATATTCGGACGCGACGAACGCGCCGGTGTCGTCGGCGGCGTGTCGTCGGCCTATTCCAATGTTGTCCTGCTCGGCGCGCCGTTCATTCTCGGCATATTCGGGCGGGACGGATTCGAGGTGCTGTCGCTTCTGGTTTCCGTGCATCTGCCTGTCATGATGATGGCTTCGATCGTGCTGTTCGAGATGTTCGGCCGCGGCGGCGGCGAGCATGTGCATCCCGTGCGCGTCGTCCGCAACTTCCTGAGGCGGCTGTTCATCAATCCGCTGATCATCGGCATTCTTTTGGGTCTCGCATGGCGCTTCAGCGGCATCCCGCTGCCCGAACTGGTCATGCGGCTGGTGGACGCGCTGGCCGGCACCGCCGGGCCGGTGGCGCTGTTCGCCATGGGGCTCAGCCTGCGCCGCTTCGGCATATCAGGCAATGTCCGCCCGGCGCTGGCGCTATCAACACTGAAGCTGTTCCTGATGCCGGCGCTGGTTCTGATCTTCGTCTGGTTGCTCGGCCTGCCGCCCTTGACCGCCAAGGTAGCGGTCGTGGTGGCGGCGCTCCCATCCGGCATCAATTCCTATCTCATTGCCGTGCAGTTCAACACAGGCCAGGCGCTGGCTTCGAACCAGATGACCATCGCGACCGCGAGCGCGGTCGTCACCACTGCTTTCTGGCTGGCGGTGAGCGTGCACGTCTTCGGCTGACATGAATAAGACCAGGGTCTGAGCCGCTCGGCGTGAGTCCGTTCGACGCGATGTCTCAGCGGTGAAATCAAACCTCGGCTCTCGCCTTGCACTGGCATAACCCCTATATGCCATCTTGCGATTGCTTGCGGGGCTTTCCCTAGGTTAAGAGCAATGGCCCCAGCGCACGGTGCGCTAATCGAAGACATCCAGATAGCGGCCCGTGAGCGCCGAACGGAGGCTAGACCATGCTTCAGAAAACCAGCCATTTCATGCGCCAGGCCAATCTCATCAACGGCGAATGGGTGCAGGCCGACAGCGGCCAGACGGTCGACGTCACCAATCCGGCAACCGGCCTCAAGATCGGCACCGTGCCCAAGGCAGGCAAGGTCGAGACCCGCCGCGCCATCGAAGCCGCCGACGAAGCTTTCAAGACCTGGCGCAAGACCACCGCGCTCGAGCGCTCGAAGCTGCTGCGCAAGCTGCACGATGCCATGATGGACAATCAGGACGTTCTGGCGGAGCTCCTGACCATTGAACAGGGCAAGTCGCTGTTCGAATCGAAGGGCGAGATCGGCTCGGCCGCCTCCTACATCCTGTGGTTCGCCGAGGAGGGCCGCCGCACCTATGGCGATGTCGTGCCGTCGCCGTGGGCGGACCGCCGCATCCTGGTGACCAAGGAACCGGTCGGCGTCATCGCCGCCATCACGCCGTGGAATTTCCCGTCCTCGATGCTGGCCCGCAAGCTCGGCCCGGCACTCGCCGCGGGTTGCACCGCCGTGGTGAAGCCAGCCTCGCAGACGCCTTACTCCGGTCTCGCCTGGGGCGCGCTGGCCGAGGAAGTCGGCTTCCCCAAGGGCGTAATCAACATCCTGACCGGTGCGGCCGGCGAGATCGGCGATGAGATCTGCGCCAATCCGCTGGTCAAGAAGATCACTTTTACCGGCTCGACCGAGGTCGGCAAGATCCTGATCCAGAAGTCGTCTGTCACCGTGAAGAAGGTGTCGATGGAGCTCGGCGGCAATGCGCCGTTCATCGTCTTCGACGACGCCGACATCGACCGCGCCGTCGCCGGTGCGATCACGGCCAAGTATCGCAATTCGGGCCAGACCTGCGTCTGTACGAACCGCTTCCTTGTCCAGGCCGGCGTCTATGACCGGTTCGTCGAGAAGCTGGCTGCCGCCAGCGACAAGCTGAAGGTTGGCTCCGGCCTGGAGGAGGGCGTGCAGCAGGGGCCGCTGATCGACGAGAAGGCGGTCGAGAAGGTCGAGGAACTGATCGCCGATGCGACTTCGAAGGGCGGCAAGGTCGTCGCCGGCGGCAAGCGCCATGCGCTCGGCGGCTCGTTCTTCCAGCCGACCGTCATCGCCGATGCAACGCCCAAGATGCGCTTCATGAAGGAAGAGATATTCGGGCCGGTGGCGCCCGTCTTCAGGTTCGAGACCGAGGAAGAAGCGATTGCGCTTGCCAATGACACCGAATTCGGCCTCGCCTGCTATTTCTACACCGGCGATCTCGGCCGCGCCTTCCGCGTCATGGAAGGGCTGAAATATGGCATGGTCGGCGTCAATGAAGGCCTGATCACCACGCCGGAAGCACCGTTCGGCGGCGTCAAGGAGTCCGGGCTCGGCAAGGAAGGCGGACATCAGGGTATCGAGGATTACCTCGACACCAAATATGTCTGCATCGGCGGCCTCGGCCTCTGATAGACTGTCGCCGGGACAGGCAGGCCTGTGATCTGCCTGCCCCGGCTACGAAACGGGCCGTCTGGATCAACTGACGTTTGCGGGCATGGCAATGAAGGACGGCGAGGTTTTCGGCACCACCCAGGCGGGCGACCCGATTCGCCGCTTCACCATCAGAGGCGGCGGACTTAGCGCCAATATCCTTGGGCTCGGCGCGATCATCCAGGACCTGCGCCTGGCCGGCCACGATGCGCCTCTCGTGCTCGGCTATGATAATCTATCATCCTATGAAACCGACACGGCTTTCTTCGGCGCGGTCGTCGGCCGCTATGCCAACCGCATCCGCGACGGCCGCTTCACCATCGCCGGCAAGCGCTACCAGACCGAGCGCAATTTTCTCGACAAGCACACGCTGCATGGAGGCTCGCAAGGCTTTTTCCATCGGCCGTGGACGGTTTCGCTGCACGGGCGGGACTTCGTCACGCTGACGCTGCACGATCCCGACGGCACGATGGGCTTTCCCGGGGCACTCGACGTCACCTGCACCTACCGGCTGAAGATCCCCGGTACGCTCAGCGTCGAGATATCAGCGACGTGCGAGGAGCCGACGCTGTGCAATCTCACGCAGCATTCCTACTTCAACCTCGATGATGGCGGGACGGGCGACATCCTCGATCACCGGATGATGCTCAATGCCGGCGCCTATCTGCCGGTGGATGGCGAAATGATTCCGACGGGCACGGTGAAGCCTGTCGACGGCACGCCCTTCGATTTCCGCCAGGCGCGGCCGCTGCGCATGGAGACCGAAGGCGAGCAGCTTGCCTACGACCAGAATTTCTGCCTCGCCTCGGCGCGTGGGCCGCTCAAGCAGGCGGCGTGGGTGCAAGGAGCGAGCTCCGGCGTCGAGATGGAACTGTGGACCACGGAGCCCGGCGTCCAGCTCTATACCGGCCAGTATGTGACGCCGCGCACGGGGCTGGAAGGGCGAAACCACAAAGCTTTCTGTGGTTTTTGCCTGGAGCCGCAAATATGGCCGGACGCACCGAACCGGCCCTATTTCCCGCAGGCGACACTGTGGCCGGGTGCGATCTACCATCACGTGACGGAATATCGGTTCCGGCTGCCCTGACCCTCAATCCGTTTCGAATGCCGCACGCAACGTCTCGAATGGCGCCAATGCGCCGCGAACCTGCACCACGCTGGCCGCGACACGGTGCGCGCGCTTTGTAGCCTCCGCAGGGGTGTGTCCGGCGAGACGCGCGGCGAGATAGCCGCCGTTGAAGGAATCGCCCGCGCCCGTGGTGTCGACGGGCGTGGCCACATGGATCGCCTGAACGTCCCGCAGCGTCCCGTTCTCGACGATCAGCGCCGGCTGTTCACCGTTCTTGACCACGACTTCGCCGACCAGTTGCCCGAGCCGCCCAGCCGTTGCCTGTGGCGCTTCATCGCCGAACAGCATCTGCTCGTCCGGGAAAGTCGGCAATGCGATGTCGGTGACGGCGAGCGCCTCCAGGATCGCGGCTTGCGCCTCCTCGCGATCGCGCCACAGCCGTGGCCGGTAGTTGGGATCGAAGGCGATCAGCGACCCCGCGGATCGCGCCTCGGCCACGGCCGATAGCAACGTGGCGCGCGCAGCGGAGTCCAGAATTCCCAAAGTGATTCCGGAAAAGTAGACAAGCGCCTGCTTTTCAAGGCTTTTTGCCAACGCAGCCGGATTGGAGGCAAGCTGCCTGGCAGCCGCATCGCCGCGCCAATAGGTGAAGGAGCGTTCCGCGCCGGTCAGCGTGATGGCATAGAGGCCGGGCCGCGCGCCCGGGATAACAGGGCTTTCGCCAATGCCGATGCCATTGTCCGCGAAGAAGCCGATCTGATCTTGCGAGAAAGGATCGTCTCCGAAAGCCGAGACGTAGGTCGCTGGCCTTCCACTCAGCGCATGCAGGGCCCACAGCGTGTTGAACGTATCGCCGGCAAATCCCATGCGCCAGTTCGAACCCGTTTGGCCCGAAAGCTCGATCATGCATTCGCCGATCGAGGCGACACCTTTGCCGATCATGATCCATTCCCCTGTTACGATGCTGCTGTAGCTTTTTGGAGAGTAGAGCGCCATGCTTGGCAAGGGCGGTTTTTTCCGTCACCTGCGATTCCAACAGGTTTGGCGGGATGCGATCGGTGCGGCAAAACGTTATCCCCTGAAGAGGAACCGGCTTGGCTTCGATATGGCGTTATCTTTTGGCGGGTCTTGGTCTGGCAGCCTTGCTGGCTGGCATCCTGGCAGTGGTCTATCTGACCGCACCGCGAACCGCGCAGGTTGCCGGCCCGGATATCTCCCGAACCAAAAAGACCGAGAACGGATTGTTCATGGCGAGCTTCGCGCCGGAACGCGGCGTCGTCCGTCAAGGCGAACTGGAAGCCTGGCTGTTGACCTTGAAGACGATAGCCGGGACGCCGGTGGAAGGGGCCGCGATCGCGGTATCGGGAGGCATGCCGCAGCACCGCCACGGCCTGCCGACCAGCCCGCAAGCGACGGACTATCTCGGCGACGGGCGCTATCGCATCGAAGGCGTGAAATTCACCATGAGCGGCTGGTGGCAGCTGCATTTTGCCATCTCCGCGACGGCTGGGTCGGATACGGTCGTCTTCAACGTCGTGCTGTGAGCCGCAGATGAGGCGTCTTGCGCGCTTTTTCGTCTTGATGGCGATGGCCGTCCTTGCCGGCTGCGGCAAGCCGGACTTTTCCGATGCCGAGAAGAAGACCATCGCCTCGCTGGCGCTGTCGAGGCTGCCGGCCCTGAAACCCGACACCACCAACCGGTTCGCCGATGTCCCGGCCGCCGCTGCCCTTGGCTCGACGCTGTTCTTCGACGCCAGCATGAGCCGCGACGGCACGGTGTCCTGCTCGACCTGCCACAAGATCGACCGGCAGTTTCAGGACGGCTTGCCGCAGGCGGTTGGCGTCGGCCGCACGAACCGGCGTACCATGCCGCTCGCCGGCATCGCGCGCGATCCCTGGTTTTTCTGGGACGGACGGCGCGACAGCCTGTGGGCGCAGGCGCTCACGCCGCTGGAGAACCCGCTGGAGCAGGCGGGAAACCGTGCCGCCTATGCGCATTACATCAAGGCGCGCTTCGGCGACCGCTATGAGCGCATCTTCGGCCCGCTGCCCGATCTGTCCGACATACCAGCCAATGCCAGTCCGCTCGGCAGCGATGCCGAGAAGGCTGCATGGAGCGCCATGAGCGACCAGCAGCGTGACGCGATAAACCGGGTGTTCGCCAACATCGGCAAGGCAATCGCTGCCTTCGAACGCTCGATCGAGCCGCCGCAGGCCCGCTTCGACCGGTTCGCGCTGGACCTGGCGACCGGCGCCGAGCCGAAAGGCGACGCCGCCTTCTCCCAGGAGGAAATCCTCGGCCTGAAACTGTTCATCGGCAAGGCCAATTGCGTGACCTGCCACAATGGGCCGCGCTTCACCGACAATGGGTTCCACAACACCGGCGTGCCGCCGGTCAACGGGCTGCCGCCGGATCGCGGCCGCGTCGACGCGGTACGCCAAGTTCAGGCCGACCCGTTCAACTGCTTCGGCGCCTATCGCGATGGCGATGTCGGCGCCTGCGGCGAATTGCGGTTCATGGTCAAGGATGCGCCGGAATTGGTGCGCGCCTACAAGACGCCTTCGCTGCGCGGCGCGGCCACGCGGCCGCCCTACATGCACGCCGGTCAGTTTGCGTCGCTCGACGAAGTGGTGGCGCACTACGCGAAGGCAGCCCCCAGCGTTGAGGGTACATCCGAAATTCATCCGCTTGAGCTGTCGGACCGCGAGCGCGCGGCGCTGGTGGCGTTTTTGAAGACCTTGGCGGAGTGAATTATCGATCCTTCACAGTCTCCATCGCCACGAAGGTCGAGGTCTGGGCGACATGGGGCAAGGCGGAGATGCGTTCGCCGAGCACGCGGCGGTAGGCGGCGATGTCCCGGGTCCGCACCTTCAAGAGGTAGTCGAAGCTCGACGCCATCATGTGGCACTGCTCGATCTCGGGCACGGCCTGTACGGCACGGTTGAAGGCATCGAGTGCGGCCGAACGGGTGTCGGACAGTTTCACCTGGACGAAGGCGACATGGCCTTCGCCCATGCGCTCGCGGTCGATAATCGCCTGGTAGCCCCTGATATAGCCGTCCTTCTCCAGCCGCTTCACCCGCGCCTGCACCGGCGTCTTGGACAGGCCGACCTTGGCGGCGAGCTCCGACATGGAAAGCCTGCCGGCGCTTGCCAGCGCCGACAGGATGTTCCTGTCGATGCGGTCCAATTGGTCTTCCCTCATCGAAAATGCAGCCTTCTTCGGGTAGTTTGCGGTGATATGATAGATCGATCGAACTGCAATGTCGATTTCTTCAGACCGCCTGAAAATCGGGACTTGTGCTAGCTTGCGCCATTCGGTCCGGTGACCGCCGGCCCGCTCCCTTGTGCTTGCCCGTAGGACCCGCCATGCCAGCGCTCGACGCCATCCGCCAGCAAATCCGCGCCAACTATCTGCCCGACGAGGATCAGGCCGTGAAGGCGCTGGCCGAGGCGAGCGGCCTCTCGGCGGAGGACCGCCGGGCGATCTCGGCTCATGCCGCCGATCTGGTGCGGGCGGTGCGCGGCTCGTCCGATCCGCGGCTGATGGAGGTTTTCCTGTCCGCCTATGGCCTCTCCACCAAGGAAGGCGTGGCCCTGATGTGCCTGGCCGAGGCGCTGCTGCGCGTGCCCGATACCGAGACCATGGACGACCTCATCGCCGACAAGATCGCGCCGCACGACTGGTCGGCGCATTCGGGCGGCTCGAGCTCCATCTTCGTCAACGCCTCGACCTGGGCGCTGATGCTGACCGGCCGCGTGCTCGACGAAGGCGAGGGCGGCATCGAAGGCACGCTGCGCGCCATGGTGCGCAGGCTCGGCGAGCCCGTCATCCGCAAGGCGGTGGCGGCGGCGATGCGCGAGATGGGCGAGCAGTTCGTGCTCGGCCGCACCATCGCCGAAGCCGTGAAGCGCGGCCGGCCGATGACGCAGAAGGGTTATCTCTATTCCTTCGACATGCTGGGCGAGGCGGCCCGCACCGAGGCCGATGCGCTGCGCTACCACAAGGCCTATGCAGACGCCATCTCGTCACTCGATGCCGGTTCAAACGGGCCTGATATCCGCCACAACCACGGCATCTCGGTGAAGCTCTCGGCGCTGCATCCGCGCTACGAGGAAGCGCAGAAGGAAGAGATGCTGCCTGTCATGGCCGAGCGGCTCCTTTCGCTGGCGCTCGCGGCGCGCCATTCGCGCATGGGCCTCAATATCGATGCCGAGGAGGCCGATCGCCTCGACCTCTCGCTCGACGTCATCGAGCGCGTGCTTGCCGAGCCGGAGCTTGCAGGCTGGAACGGCTTTGGCGTCGTCGTCCAGGCCTATGGTCCGCGCGCTGCCTTCGTCATCGACTGGCTCTATGCGCTTGCCACGAAATGCGATCGCACCATCATGGTGCGGCTGGTCAAGGGTGCCTATTGGGATACCGAGATCAAGCGGGCGCAGACGCTGGGGCTCGCCGGCTACCCCGTCTTCACCCGCAAGGTCAACACCGACGTTTCTTATCTCGCTTGCGCGAGAAAGCTTTTGTCGATGACCGATCGCATCTATCCGCAATTCGCCACCCACAATGCCCACACTGTCGCCGCCATCCTGTCGATGACGAAGAACCGTGAGAGCTTCGAGTTCCAGCGCCTGCACGGGATGGGCGAGGCGTTGCACGAGACGGTGCGCAAGGCCGAAGGCACGCGCTGCCGCATCTACGCGCCTGTCGGCGCGCATTCCGACCTGCTCGCCTATCTGGTGCGCCGGCTGCTGGAGAACGGCGCCAATTCATCTTTCGTCCACCAGCTTACCGACGAGGATGTCGAGCCCGAAGACATCGCGCGCGACCCGCTAGAAGCGGTCGAGAGCCAAGGCCCCGCCGCCAATCCCGCGATCCCCCGGCCTGCCGTCATCTTCGGTGCAAGCCGCCGCAACTCGAAAGGGTTCGACATCACCGATCCGGTGACGTTGGCAGCGATCGACAAGGAGAGGACAGCCTTCGCGGGCCCTAACCGCTGGCACGCCAAGCCGATCACGCGCGCGGCCGGCTATGGCGAGCAACGCCCGGTCGTCAATCCCGCCAGGCCTTCGGAAGTGGTGGGCATGGTCAGCGAAGCCACCGCCAAGCAGGCGGCAACCGCCGTGCGCATCGCCGTCGAAGCGCAGCCAGCCTGGGCAAAGCGTCCGGTTGCCGAGCGCGCGGCCATCCTCAATCGCGCCGCCGATCTCTACGAGGCCAATGCCGTCGAATTCTTCGCGCTGGCCACCCGCGAGGCCGGCAAATCGCTGGCCGACGGCGTCGCCGAAGTGCGCGAAGCGGTGGATTTCCTGCGCTATTACGCGGCCGAGGCGGCCAATGCCGAAGCGGGCACCGAGGCGCGCGGCGTCATTGTCTGCATCTCGCCGTGGAATTTCCCCCTCGCCATCTTCACCGGCCAGATCGCCGCAGCGCTCGTCACCGGCAATTCGGTAATTGCAAAGCCCGCCGAACAGACGCCGCTGATCGCTTTCCGAGCCGTCGAAATGCTGCGCGAGGCCGGCGTGCCGGAAGACGTCATCCAGCTTCTGCCGGGCGATGGCCCCTCGGTCGGCGGGCCACTGACATCAGATCCGCGCATTGCCGGCGTCTGCTTCACCGGCTCGACCGAGGTCGCCAAGCTGATCGAGAAGCAACTGGCCGAGACAGCCGCGCCCGATGCCATGCTGATCGCCGAGACGGGCGGGCTGAATGCCATGATCGTCGATTCCACCGCGCTGCCTGAGCAGGCGGTGCGCGATATCCTCGCCTCCGCCTTCCAGAGTGCGGGCCAGCGCTGTTCGGCGCTGCGCGTCCTCTATGTGCAGAAGGATGTCGAGAAGAAGATGCTGGAGATGCTGAAGGGCGCCATGGAGGCGCTCAAGGTCGGCGATCCCTGGGCTATCTCGACGGATGTCGGTCCCGTCATCGACGACGAGGCGCAGGGTTCGATCCGCGATTACTGCACGACGATGGGTTTGCAGGGACGGCTGATCGCCAAGCTCGAAGCACCCAGGGATGGCCGCTTCGTCGCGCCGCATGTGTTTCGGGTCAAGGGTATCGAGGAGATGGAGCGCGAAGTGTTCGGGCCGGTGCTCCATGTCGCCAGTTTCGACGCCGATGAGATTGACGCGGTGATCGCCGCCATCAACCGCAAGGGCTACGGCCTGACGTTCGGTCTGCACACCCGCATCGAGGGTCGCGTGCAGCATTTCGTCGACGGGATCCATGCCGGCAACATCTATGTCAACCGCAACCAGATCGGCGCGGTCGTCGGCTCGCAGCCATTCGGCGGCGAGGGGCTGTCCGGGACCGGGCCCAAAGCCGGCGGACCGCATTATCTCCGGCGCTTTCGCAAGGGACCGGAGGCAGGCACGCCTGTTGGCGACGGCCACAAGGTGACGGCGACCGAACTCGCCGACAATCTGCCCGATCCCGCGCTTGGCGGCTGGTCGACGCGGCCGGACCGCATCGCCATCCTGCGCAAGCATTTGCGCGGCAAAGGTGCCGCGGCGATCGGTGCCGCCGCCGCAATCGATTTCGGCCAGGTCGACCTGCCCGGGCCGACCGGCGAGGCCAATACACTGTCATTGGCGCCGCGCGGCCGGGTGCTGTGCTTGGGACCGGACGGCGACACGCTGTTTGCGCAGACGATCCAGGCGCTCGCCGCCGGCAATGCGGTGCTGGCGGTGGCGCCAGGCGCGCCGGCGGCGCTTTCGGCGCTGACCGGCAAGGGCCTGCCGCTGGCGGCGATCGACGGCCGCCCCGATCCGGTTGAGGCGCGTTCGTTACGCGTCGACGTCGTCGCCTTCTCGGGGACGCCGGAGGCGGCGCGCATCGTGCGCAAAATGATCGCCGAACGCTCAGGGCCGATCGTGCCGCTGGTCAGCGAGGTGCTCAATCCGGCGGCTTACGCGCATGAGCGGGCCGTTTGCGTCGACACGACCGCCGCGGGCGGCAATGCCAGCCTGCTTGCGGCGGCGTGAGGACCCTTATCCGGCTGGCGAGGTTGCTTCAGGCGCCCTCGACGACCGAAAAACCCTCGAACTGGGGATGGCCGAGATAGTGGACCTTCGTCGTGCCGACGTTCCTGTGGGCGGCGCGAAAGTTCTCCGACTTGGTCCAGGCGATGAAATCGTCGTGGCTTGCCCAGACCGTGTGCGAGGCAAACAGCGTATAGCCTTCGGTCTCGTTGACTGGGCCGCGCAGCAGATGGAACTCCCGGAAGCCCTTCATTTCCGCAAGGCTGGAATCACGGTTTTTCCACACGGCCTCGAAATCGGCTTCCGAGCCGTTCTGCACCTTGAAGCGGTTCATGGCGATGTACATGGAGTTCCTTTCGATTTCCTGGACTTAGACGGGTGGTGCCGCAGGATGCCGCGTGCGGCCCCACGCCGTGCTCAGACCCCGAAGGCGATGCCGGTCTTGGCATCTGTCTTGAGTTTTCGCATGCAGGTGTTCGGCTCGACGCCGGTGCCGACGCATTCGGTCGCGCTGTTGATCAGCACGCGGCTGACCTTGGCGCAGTTGGTGCCAGCGAGATCGAAGCGCGTCACCTTCGTCTTGCCGGCCGGCAAGTCCTTGAAATCGAGCACGGTCAGGCGGTCGACGACGCCGGCGTCGTTGAACAGCGCGATCTCGAACGCCGCCCTGGAAAGGTCGGCGCCGAGATTGTTGGTGACCACGAAGGTCAGGCGGCAGCCCTTTTCAGACGGTTGCGCGCCATTGAGTTCGAGGGCAAGAGCAGGCGCCGGCGCGGACTCTTGTGCCCACGCCGGAACCGCTGCAAGCGACATCGCCAGCGCCGAGGTCAGCAGACGAAGGGATGCCGTCAAGTTCGTCATCATCATCCTCCAAATCGCATCGTTGCCGCCAGCTTCAGCGTTATGCCCGGTTCATAGACCGCGACCGTGGTGCTGCCGTTCAACGGATTGGCGTATTTGACATCGAACAGATTGTCGGCGCGGAAATCAACCTTCAGATTGTCGGTCGCCTGGTAGCTGGCGAAAGCGTTGACCAGCGTATAGTCCTCGGCGATCAGGTTACCCTTGGGCTTGCCATTGTACTGCACCTCGCCGCCGACAGTGAGTTTGTCCTCGAGGAAGCGCAGGCCGAGCTGCACGGTGACCTGCGCGGACGGTATCGTGGCAAGGTCCGCCCGATCGCCTTCGTAGGATATGGTGTGACCATTGATGATGGAGGCGGAAAGTCCGGCGTAGCCCCATGCTGCATCATAAACGCCTTCCATCTCGAAGCCGTTGATCTTTGCCTTGGCGAAGTTCTGGTACTGGAAGCAGATCGGAATGCCCGGCCCGAAGGGGCAGCCGCTGGTCGGATCGAAGGCCGACAGCGTAACGCCGTCAATATAATCGTCGACGTCGTTGTTGAAATAGGCTGCCTTCAGCCGAAACGCGTCGCCGGACTCGAGAACGTCGTTCTGCTTGTAATTGACACCGAATTCGACGGTCTTGCCGGTTTCGGGCTTCAAATTGGGATTGGGCAGGAACGGGAAGCTGACGCCCGCCGGATGGTTGCCGCTGATCAGGGTTTCGGTCAGCGAAGGCGACCGGTAGCCCTCCGCGTAGGTGCCGTAGAATTGCAGGCCGGCAAGGCCGGCGCTTTCGAAAGGCGAGACGCCGACGGTGACGCGCGGCGACAGGCGGTCGCCCGACGTTTCGTGCGTGTCGTCCTCGAGGCTGTAATTGTCATAGCGCAGCCCGGCAATGACTTCGAGCCAATCCCAGCTGAGCTTGTCCTGGACGTAGGCGCCAGAAACGTTGCGCTTGCCGGAAGGCGTGTAGAAGCTGTCGCCGCCTGCCGTGCCGCCAGTCTCGACGTCGTCATTCACCCAGTCGCCGCCATAGGTCAGTTCATGCGCGAGGCCGCCTGTCTCGAATCGCGACGTGTTCCAGATGTCGATGGCGGCTGTGCCGACATCGAAGGTCGACGTCGAACCTGCCGGCAACATCACGGGAAGGCCGGTGACGGGATCGAAGCGGCGCTGCGGAACAAGGCCGGTCAGGTCGAGATTGGTCTTGTTGTAGGAGGTGTTGACGTGGAGGTCGAGCCAGCTCCTGTCTTCGTCCGTGACATTGTAGCGAGCCGTGAAGGTGTTCGATTTCAGGTCGACGTCATTGACCGGCATGCCGCCGCTGATCTCGTTCCAGCCGTCGCTCGAACCGACCCAGCCGAGCTTCAGTTCGCTATTGTCGCTCGGGCGGATCGTGGTCTTTAGCAATCCGCTCAGCACGTCGAAGCCGGTGCCCTTGACGGTGTCGCCGTCGCCATCCTTGTAGTCGTCATAATTGCGGTAGACGATATTGCCCAGCGCATCCAAATTGTCGTTAAAGCGATAGGCGCCGGATGCGCTGGTGGTCCAGCCCTTGCCGTTGCTCTCGTAGCGTCCGGTGACGGAACCAGCCCATGTCTCGTCCGGCTTGAGGATGTCCTGGGCGTCCTTGGTGTCGAAGAAGACCACGCCGCCTATCGCGCCCGAACCATAGGTGTTGGCGACCGGACCACGGATGACGTCGACGGATTTGATAAGCTCGGGGTCGACGTAGAAGGTCGATTGGGTGCCATGGTCGGAACGCTGGAAGTTCTGCCGCGCGCCGTCGACGATGATCGCGACGCGGCCGAAATCCTGCAGGCCGCGGATATTGACGCTGGTGCTGACGCGCCTGGCATCGGCCTGCGCCGCGACGCCGGGCACGCCGAACAGCATTTCGTTCGGCGTCGTCGCCATGCGGCGATCGAGCTGTTCCTGGTCGATATGGCTGGCCGAGGCCAGCGATTGGATGGCCGTTTCTCCGGTGCGGCTAATGACCAGAACCTTGTCGAGCAGTGTTGCGCCCGCTGGCGCCGGCTTTTCCTGCTCAGCCTGCTTCGATTGATCGGCCTGCTCTCCCGCCGCCTGTGCTGATTGCTGAGCGTTGGCAGGTGGCACGAACAAGGCAATCGCCGCCACGCCCGCCAGCAAAGCCGCTGCACCGTTCGGCCCCGACCAGCCGCGCCGTTCCCAAATCGCTAACCCCATGTGCCCCAACTCCAAAGTTTCCAGGTTCGATGCGGGCTGGCCTGGGGCTGGCTGGCATTTGTGATCGTATTCGCGTCTTAAATCTTGACTAATTTAATCCGGTATTGCACTGACTAGTAAACATGATTATTCAAGTCAAGAATGAATCGGATTACGCAAAACGCCTAGCCAGACGCCCGGCACAGGAAAGGGACCGATCCACATGAACACGCACAATCCCAACGACTTCCGCTATCGCATCCGCCGTTCCGACGATGCCTCCGCCCGCTTCGACGGCGTTCCGCTGGCGGTGCGGACGCTGTCGAGCAACACGCTGTTCCAAGGTGAGCACGAGATCGGCATCGAGCATCACGGCGCGCTCTACCGGCTCAAGATCACCCGTCAGGGCAAGCTCATCCTCAACAAGTAAGCGCAAGGCAGCAGGACAATGGACCAGCGCGTAAAACCCACCCCGCACGAAATCCGGCGGGCGCGGACGGATAATCCGAAAACGCGCGAGCGCGATCTGGCCGCACAGCTTGGCATTTCGGAGGCTGAGTTGGTGGCCGCGCATTGCGGCGACGGTGTCGTTCGCGTCGAGCCACGCGTCAACGATCTTCTGACCGGCCTCGAAGCCGTCGGCGAGGTGATGGCGCTCACCCGCAACGAAAGCGCCGTGCATGAAAAGATCGGCGCCTACGACAAGGTCGTCACCGGCAATCACAATGCCATGGTGCTGGGCGAGAACATCGACCTGCGCATTTTCCCGAAAATATGGGCGCACGGCTTTGCCGTGGAAAAACGCGACGGCGACGACATCCGCCGCAGCCTGCAATTCTTCGACGCGGCGGGCGAGGCGGTGCACAAGGTGCATCTGCGGCCGGGGTCAAACCTCTATGCCTATCAGAAACTGGTCGCTTCGCTGGAATCGCCGAACCAGGAGCCACTGGTCGCCATTTCGGGGCCAGCCGCCGAGAACGAAGGCGAGGCGGTGACAACGACCGCGAATCTCGACGATCTGCGCGATCGCTGGAGCCGGCTGACCGACGTGCATCAGTTCTTCGGCATGCTGAAGACGTTGAAGCTCAGCCGCCGCCAGGCAGTGCGCATGGTGGGCCAGGACTATGCATGGCTGCTCGACAATGATGCGGTGAGAGCCATGTTCAATCGTGCCGCCGAGGGCGAGATGCCGATCATGTGCTTTGTGGGAAACCGTGGCTGTATCCAAATCCATTCCGGTCCGGTCAAGTCGGTCAAGCCAATGGGGCCGTGGATCAATGTGCTGGACGAGACCTTCCATCTGCACCTGCGCACCGACCACATCCATGAAGTCTGGGCCGTGCGCAAGCCGACCAAGGACGGCCATGTCACGTCGCTGGAGGTCTACGACGCCGACGGCAACATGATCATCCAGTTCTTCGGTAAGCGCCATGAAGGAGAGGGCGAGCGCGACGACTGGCGCTTCCTGGCCGAGAACCTGCCGCGCATTCCAAGCCCGACCGCAGCCTGAGGAAACAACGATGGGTCTTCTCACCGGATTGACGGCTGTGCGCGGATCGATGCTTGGCCCGATGCTCAGCTTTTCCCTTGCTTTCGGCGCGCTGCAGCCGGCCGACGCCGGCGACGGTGTCTCCGTCTTCGCCGATCCCGCCAGGATCGCGTCCATCGGCGGCTCGATCACCGAGATCGTCTATGCGCTCGGCGAGGAAAAGCATCTTGTGGCGCGCGATTCCACCAGCCGCTATCCGAAAGCAGCTCTCGACCTGCCAGATGTCGGCTACATGCGCCAGCTGTCACCGGAGGGTGTGCTGTCGGTAAACCCTTCGGGCATGCTGGCGCTGCACGGTAGCGGCCCCAAGGAGGCGCTCGATGTGCTGAAGAAGACGAGCATCCCCTTCATCGAAGTGCCTGACCGGTACGACCGTGAGGGCATCCTCGAAAAGGTCCGCGTGGTCGGCAAGGCGCTCGGCGCCGACGCCAAGGCCGAAGCGCTGGCCAGGGAGATCGATGCCAAGCTGCAGGCGGCGGAAAAGCAGACGGCCTCGATCGAGGAGCGCAAGCGCGTTCTGTTCGTGCTGTCGATGCAGGGCGGCAAGATCATGGCGGCCGGCAGCGATACCGCTGCCAACGGCATCATCAAGCTGGCCGGCGGCGTCAACGCGATCGAAGGCTTCTCCGGCTACAAGCAACTGTCTGACGAGGCTGTTGTCACCGCCAGGCCGGACGCGATCCTGATGATGAGCAATGCCGGGCCGCCGGTATCGGACGATGAACTGTTCGGCAACGCATCGATCGCCTCGACGCCGGCCGGAACCGCGCGCAAGCTGATCCGCATCGACGGCGGGTATCTGCTCGGCTTCGGACCGCGTACGGCCGACGCCGTCCACGACCTTGCCGTCGCGCTCTATGGCACGCAGATTACGGACTGAGCGGCATGGTCGACCAGTCGATCGCCGGGCCGGCGGAGAGGAAGATGGCCAGCGCCGGTGACCGTTCCGGGCGCGCCCGTCTGGTCATCGCGCTCGCCTGCGTCATGCTTGCGGCAGCGGTATTGCTGTCGCTGACCTCCGGCGCCTCGGATGCGTCCGCCGTCAAGGTGGTCGGCGACTGGCTGTTCGGCGCAGCGCCTGGCGACGTGGCGATGAGCGCGCGAGATCGCCTCATCGTCTATGACATAAGGCTGCCGCGCGTCGTGCTCGGCGTGCTGATCGGGGCCGCGCTCGCGGTCTCCGGCGCGGTCATGCAGGGGCTGTTCCGCAATCCGCTTGCCGACCCCGGCCTTATCGGTGTTTCGGCGGGCTCCAGCCTCGGCGCGGTGGCCGTCATCGTGCTCGGCACGACCGTGCTGTCGCCGGTGACCGCCTCGCTCGGCGCGCTGATCCTTCCTCTGGCGGCCTTCGGCGGTGGTTTGTCGGTGACGTTGCTGCTCTACAAGGTCGCGACGCGGCAGGGCCGCACATCCGTCGCCACCATGCTGCTTGCCGGCCTGGCGCTGGCCGCACTTGCCATGGCGCTGACCGGTATCCTGATCTTCATGGCCGACGACCGGCAACTGCGCGACCTGACCTTCTGGCAACTCGGCTCGCTGGCCGGTGCGACATGGCAGAAGATCGGCTCTGTCGGCCCGGTCATCGTGCTTTCGCTGGCGGCGATGCCGTTCCTGGCTCGCGGCCTTAATGCGCTGGCGCTGGGCGAGGCGACCGCCGGCCATCTCGGCATTCCGGTGCAGCGGCTTAAGTACACGGCCATCGTCGGCGTCTCGGCGGCGGTCGGCGCCTCCGTCGCCGTCAGCGGCGGCATCGGTTTCATCGGCATCGTGGTGCCGCATCTGCTGCGCCTGCTGATCGGCCCCGACAATCGCTATCTGCTGCCGGCCTCGGCGCTGCTCGGCGCCTCGCTGCTGCTTTTGGCGGACGCGGTCGCGCGCACCATCGTGGCGCCCGCCGAACTGCCGATCGGCATCGTCACGGCGATCGCCGGAGCGCCGTTCTTCCTCTGGATCCTGCTGCGCAAGCGCGGCGTCATCGACCTGTAGGGGTGTTTCATGATCGAAGCGCGCGATGTTTCGGTGGCGATCGGCAGGAAAGGCATTGTCGCCGGCGTCGATTTCGAGGTCAGGCCGGGTGAGATTTCGGCCATTGTCGGCCCCAATGGGTCGGGCAAGACGACCTTCCTCAAGGCGCTGTCGGGGGAACTCGCGCATACCGGCCGGATTGCCATCAACGGCCGCGAGCTCTCGACGATAACGCCAGTCGAGGCGGCGACGCTGCGCGCGGTGCTGCCGCAGGCGACGACCTTGTCGTTTCCCTTTACTGTGCGCGAGATTGTCAGGCTCGGCCTTGTCGGAGGCTGCTCGGGTGTGCTGCCGGGCGAGGACGAACGCCTGCCGGAACGGGCGCTGGCGCGTGTCGACCTCGACGGTTTCGCCGGCCGCTTCTATCAGGAGCTTTCCGGCGGCGAGCAGCAGCGCGTTCAACTCGCCCGCG
The DNA here is from genome assembly GCF_006440955.1 of Mesorhizobium sp. B2-8-1. Taxonomy (NCBI): domain Bacteria; kingdom Pseudomonadati; phylum Pseudomonadota; class Alphaproteobacteria; order Hyphomicrobiales; family Phyllobacteriaceae; genus Mesorhizobium; species Mesorhizobium sp. B2-8-1. The sequence goes on from NZ_VFTX01000006.1 coordinate 380,556, forward strand.
TGCTGTGCCAAATCTGGGCGCCGGTGCTCGACGGCAAGCCGCGCTATCTGTTCCTGGACGAGCCGGTGTCCAGCCTCGACATCAAGCACCAGCTGATCATCATGAACATTGCCCGCGACTTCGCCAGAAGGGGCGGCGGCGTGGTTGCCATCCTGCACGACCTCAACCTGACGGCGATGTATGCCGACCGGATTTTCGTCATGCACCGCGGCCGGCTTGCCGCCACCGGTTCGCCGCAGGATGTGCTGAGCGACGATCTGATCGAAAGGGTATTCGGTTGCCGCTTAAAGGTTGGAGTCCTGCCAGCCGGCAATATGCCGTTCGTGCTGCCTCAATCAGCGGCCTAGATTCTGGCAGCGGCCTAGATTCTGGACGTTCGCCGCAGGTCCAGCCTGCGGCAAACCGGATCAGGCCGCCGGTGCGCGGCGCTCCAGCAGGTCAATGCCGAGCAGGTTGCGCACGTTCGGACGCGCCGCCACGAGATCGGCGATCGTATAGCGGGCAAGGACCGCGAAGAAGGCGTTGAGCGCCTCGCGCAACGCGGAATTCAGCGCGCAACTGTCGACCAGAGGGCATTCCGCGGCGTCGTTCTCGAAGCACTCGGCCATGGCGAAGCTTTCCTCCGTCACGCGCACGACGTCGAACAGGTTGATCGATTCCGCGGCACGGCCAAGCCTGACGCCGCCATTGCGGCCACGCACCGTCTCGACAAGGCCATTCTCGACCAGTGGCTGGAGGATCTTGAACAGGAAAAGCTCCGACACCGAATAGGCGGCGGCGATCTCGGGGATGCGGCTCAGCCGATCGGTATTGGCCGCGCAATACATCAGGATGCGCATGGCGTAATTGGTCTGGCGGGTAAGTCGCATCTTGTCCTCACAAAGCGCCGGCGAGCTGCGATCACGCCAGATTTTGAACTTTGCTGGTGCGGCTTTGCTCCGAGCTTTCGGATTCGCCACACTGGCCTCGGCGGAATATGGCCTATACCTTGGAATAATTCCAGACTAGCTTCGCCTAATAGCTGAATATTCCCGTCAACTTTGTGTGCGCAAGGCGGCAAGACGCGGGCCGAATCGGCTGTCACGCGCATTTTCTCGGGCGAAACACCAGAGCGGTCCAGTGATTGGCAGAATGGCCGACCGCCCTAACTCTTTGTTTTCACGCAATTCCCTGGGGAAAGCGCCAGGCGCTTTTCCAGAGAACAGCGTTACACACCTTTCCTGGAATGCTCTAAATAGATCAGAGATCGACGAGGAGCGGCTCTGACATGTCACAATCAGCCACGGCCCTGGCTTCCGGCGGATACGATGCCGACGCGCATGCCAAGCTTACAATGCTGCGGCGGACCAAATTCGTCGCCACGGCGGCACTTGCGCTTTGCGTCGCCGTGTTCGCTCTGGCCAAGTCCTTCGAGAGCACCTATCCCTGGCTCGGCTTCGTCGCCGCCTTTGCCGAGGCGGCGACCATTGGCGGCCTGGCCGACTGGTATGCGGTGGTCGCGCTGTTCAAGCGGCCTCTCGGTCTGCCGATCCCGCACACCGCGATCATTCCCGAGAACCAGAACCGTATCGCCGATAGTCTCGGCCGTTTCATCGAAGCCAATTTCCTTGCCCCCGAGCCGGTGCGCGAAAAGTTGGCCGAGGTCGATTTCTCGGCGCTCGTCGCCGACTGGCTGGCCGATTCCGAACGTGCCGCGGGCCTGTCGCGTTTCGTCGTGCGCCTGGTTCCGCAGACGCTTGCCGCCGTCGAGCAATCGGGGCTGCGCGGCTTCGTCACCAGCCGGATGCTGGAGCAGATCGAAAAAGTGCCGCTGGCGCCGTTGGCGGCCGAATTGCTCTCGGCCCTGACCGACGATCGCCGTCACCAGAGGCTTTTCGATGAGTTCATCAAGGTGATCGGCCGGTTCCTCAACGATGAACAGGCGCTGACGACCATGCGCGAAAAGATCCGCGAGGAACTGCCGTCGCTGTTCAACCTGTTCAGGGCCGACGCCTATCTCCTGAAGAAGATCGTCGCCTCGGCCGGTTCGCTGCTCGACGAGGTGAGAGCCGATCCCGAGCACCCGATGCGCGCAGAATTCGATCGTTTCGCACAGGGCTTCGTCGAGCGGCTGAGAACGTCGAAGCAATATGCAAGGCGCGCCGAGAAGCTGAAGCGCGATTTCCTCGCCAGGCCGGAAGTCAAGGCGCTGGCCGGCGACATGTGGGAAAGCCTCAGCCTGTTCATCGAGCAGGATGCCAAGGCGCCGCGATCGATCATCCGCGCGCATCTTGCCAACATGTTCGTCGAGGTCGGCCGGCATCTGGCCGGAGACGCCAAGATCAGGGCCGACATGAACCAGGGATTCGTGGTGGCGCTGTCCTCTTTCGTCGAGAGCCAGAAGAGCGGCGTATCGAAATTCATCGCCGACCAGGTCAAGCGCTGGGACCTGGCGCAGCTGACGCGGTTGATCGAGATGAATATCGGCCGGGACCTGCAATATATCCGCTTCAACGGCATGATCATCGGCGGTCTGGCTGGCATCGCGCTTTACACAGCTGAGCGGCTGTTTCTCGTCAATTGACGGGCGCACGCCATGCCCTATTCTCATGGACGGGCATCAGCAGTCGCGGCAACAGGGGAGCAGATGAGCATGGCCAAACAACCGGATTCCGATTCCTTCACGGACATGTTCGGCCGGTTCGGCCGTGACCTGAAACTGCCCAATGTCGATGTCGAGGCGATCCTCGCGCACCACCGCAAGAACCTTGAAGCGCTGGAGAAATCGGCGCGGGCAAGTGCCGCCGGCGCGTCGTCGCTGTTCTCCAGGCAACGCGAGATGCTGCAGGACACGCTGCGCGAAATTGCCGACATGACGCAAGGCTACAGAGCGCCCGGCACGCCGCAGGACCTGATGGCCAAACAGACTGAGTTCGCCAGGAAATCCTTCGAGACTACGTTGAAGAATGCCAGCGAAGTGGCCGAGCTGGTCAGGAAATCCGGCACCGAATCGGTCGACATCCTGCGCATGCGCATCAAGGAGGCGATGGAGGAAATCCGCGCCGGCTACGAGAAGAAGTAGCTTGCGTGACAAAGACCGGTTGCCTGCCAACCCTGCGCCAGGCGAAGTTTGTTCGGATGCTCTTTCATCGGCCGCTATGCCTTTACACCATGGGTACCCTCAAATGCCAAGGCCGGGCGAACACGGCTTGACGTAGAGTGATGCCAGGATTCGCATCGATCCCAAGGGGACCGAATCATGCAGGGCGAATTGACAGAGGCCGCCGGTTCGTGGTCCGGAAGCGTTGGAAGCTATCGGGAAAACAGGAATGACCGAAATACGGCCTAAGACGCCGCCGACCTACGAGCAGTTGAGGACGATGTCCGGGCAGGAGCTTGGCGTCTCGGAATGGACGACAGTCGACCAGAACCGTATCAACCAGTTCGCCGAATGCACCGGCGATCATCAATGGATCCATGTCGACCCCGAACGGGCGCGGCGGCAAAGCCCGTTCCGCACGACGATCGCCCATGGCTATCTGACGCTGTCGATCATCGGCGCGCTGGCGCTCGGCATGGGAATCGTGCCCGAGAACACGCAGGCCGCCTTCAACTACGGCTTCGACAAGGTGCGTTTCCTGGCGCCGGTCAAGGTGGGCGCACGCATCCGGCTGCGCACCACGCTGCTGTCCATGGAGGACAGGGGGCCGGGCCAATACCTGATGAAGGCCGCCAACACCGTCGAGATCGAGGGCGAGGAAAAGCCGGCGCTGACGGCCGAGACGCTGGTCATGCTCTATGAGCGCCGCAAGCGGGCAGGGGCCTGAGCGGCATTCGCCCAAGCCCCCTGAATTGATCTTCGTCAGGCATTCTCCGCCCGCCGGCTCGGCAAAAGGCTGAGCGCCAGCGCCGCCACCGCCAGTGCCGTTGCCGTCTGGAAGGTCACCTGCATTCCGCTGGCCGCCGCCGCTGACGTCAGCATGCCTTGGCCGCCGGCTTCACGTCCTCCGGCCGATGCGGCGGCGAATATGGCGCCCATGACGGAGGCGCCCGTAATGAGGCCAAGGTTGCGCGACAGATTGAGCAGGCCGGAGATGACGCCGCGTTGACCGGCGCCGACGCTGCGCATGACGGCGGCGTTGTTCGCTGTCTGGAACAGGGCATAACCGAAGCAGGTCACGGTGATGGGGACGACATAGCTGGCGATGCCGAGTGTCGTTATCGCCAGGGACAGGAGGAACGTGCCCGTGGCAAGGCCGAGCAGGCCCGCGACCATCATCCTTTTGGCTCCGAAGCGATCGGCAAGGCGTCCAGCGAGCAACGCCGACAGCGCCGAAACCAGCGGGCCTGTCGAGAGCACCAGTCCGACGTTTGCCGCGTCCAGTCCGAGCCCGCGCGAGAGATAGAACGGCGCAACCACCAAGGTAGCCATCATCACGGTGGCGACGATCAGATTCATGGCCAGGCTGGCGCTCAGCGAGAGATCACGGAAGGCGGAAAGCTCGACCAATGGGTTTTTGGCCATCCTTTGCGCCGTGGCGAACAGGAAGATGCCGATGCCAGCCGCGACCAGCAGGCCGATGTTGATGAGCCCGAAACTGCCTCTACCCAGTGTCATCGCCAATGCGTAAGCCGCCAATGCCAGGGCCAGCAGGCCCGTGCCCAAACCATCGAAGCCGGCTTGGCCGGTCCGCACCGTCCGGTTGCCGGTAGGCAAAGCACGCCAGGCCATTGCAAAGGTCAGGATGCCGAGCGGCACGTTGACCAGGAAAATCGAACGCCAGCCGAGAGCGGCGATCAGCAGGCCGCCCATGGAGGGGCCGAGCGTGGTGCCGATGGCCGACATGGCGCCGAGCAGGCCCATGGCGCTGCCGGTCCTGGCCTTGCTCACCGTCTCGGCGACAAGGGCCAATGTCAGCGCCATCATCAGCGCCGCGCCAAGCCCTTGCACCGCCCGCGCCGCGATCAGCAGCCACAAAGCCGGCGAGAGGCCGCAGAGCACCGACGCCGATGTGAACAGCGCGATGCCGAAAAGCAGCAGCGGCCGCCGCCCGAGCATGTCGGCGAGGCGCCCGGCACTGACGATCAGGATGGTGATGGCGAGCAGATAGGCAATCACGACCCATTGCACCTGTTGGAACGAGGCATCGAATGCCTGCATCAGCGCGGGAAGGCCGACGCTGGCGATGCTGGTGCCGAGCGACGACAGCAGCGTGGCCAGCGACAGGCTCGCCAGCGCCCATCCAGCCGATGGGATTTTCTGTGCGACCGATGCGTGCTCGTTGCGATGTTGCTCAGTGACTGCCACGGCGATCTCCCTTTGTCGGCTTCAGGTCGAAGCTTCGAAGATCTAATCGTTTGTATGATGTGGCGGAACGCGCAGCATTTGCATTCTATTCGTGCGTTGCACGCCACATCAGCGGATTTCGTGCTAGGATCGAACCATGTCGCCGCCCGATCTCAACCTGCTCGTCGCCCTCGATGTCCTGCTGGACGAAGGCAGCGTGGCGCGTGCGGCGACGCGATTACGGCTCAGCCCCTCGGCGATGAGCCGCACGCTGGCGCGCCTGCGCGCGGCGACGGGAGATCCGCTGCTGGTGCGGGCCGGTCGCGGTCTGGTTCCAACGCCACGCGCGCAGGAACTGCGCCAGCAGGTCGGTCGTGTGGTTCAGGATGCGGAAACGCTGCTGCGCCCGGCGAGGCTGCTTGATCTGCCGGGCCTGGAGAGGACCTTCACGCTGCGCACCAATGAAAGCTTCGTCGAGGAGTTCGGGCCGCGCCTGATCGCCCGCATCCAGGCCGATGCGCCGGGCGTGCGGCTGCGTTTCGCGCCGAAGTCGGACAAGGACATGGCGTCACTGCGCGAAGCGGCGATCGACCTGGAAGTAGGTGTGGCCGGCGAGACCGGGCCGGAGGTGCGCATCCAGGCGCTTTTTCGCGACCGTTTCGTCTGCGCGGTGCGCAGTGGCCATCCGCTCGGCCAGGGCGCGATGACGCCGGAACGCTATGCGGCCGGCCGCCACATCAATGTTTCGCGGCGGGGCCGCGAAAGGGGGCCGATCGACGAGGCCTTGAGCCGGCTCGGATTGCAACGAATGGTCGTGTGCATGACTTCCGGTTTTTCGGCCGCGCTCGCGATGGCGCGCGCCTCGGAACTGATCGCCAGCGTGCCCGAGCGGCATACGCAAGGCGCGCGCGCCGGCATGCAGACTTTTTCCCTGCCGGTCGACATTCCGGCGGTCACCATTTCCATGCTCTGGCATCCGCGGCTCGATGCCGATCCGGCGCAGCGCTGGCTGCGGAGTTGTGTGCGCGAGATTTGCGTGAAGTCCTGATCGCGCAAGCCGCGCCCCGGCCGTCAACGCGGCATGGCTGCCTCCAGCACCTTGAAAATCCGCTCGTCTTCGCATTGCGCAACGTTGAAGCGCAGGAATCGGCTGGCTGATCGCGACAGGCTGAACGCGTTCCCGGGCGCCAGCACGACATTGGCCGCAAGCGCGCGGCGGGCAGTCTCGGCTGCGTCCACTGCATCCGGCAGGCTGCACCAGAGGAACAGACCGGCAGGCTGCTCGATCCAGGGCGTGATCCCGATCGCCTTCAGCCGAGCGCTTGTCTCGATCATGGCACGTGAGAGCCGGGCGCGCAGCAGGTCCATATGCTTGCGATAGCTGCCATCCCTGAGCAGGGTCAGCACCAATTCGGCCGCGAGCCGCCCGCCGCCGAAAGTGGTGGCGATCTTGAGGTCGGCCAGCCCTTCCATCCAGTCACGGGGCGCGGCGATGAACCCGCAGCGTATCGAGGCCGAAAGCGTCTTGGAGAAACTGCCGATATGGACGACACGTTCGAGACCGTCGAAAGCCGCAAGCCTCGGGGCAGGAGTGTGTTCGAAATCGGCGAAGATGTCGTCCTCGACGATGGTCAGGTCCGATTGATCGGCGAGCTTGAGCAGCCGGTGCGCGGTGACCGGCGACAGGATCGCGCCGGTCGGGTTGTGGATGGCGGAGTTGGTGATGTAGAGGCGCGGCCGATGCTCGGCCAGCGCCTGCGCGAACAAGTCGATATCCGGTCCCGATGGCGTATAGGGGACGCTGACGACCTTGGCCTGATGGGCACGCAACAGTGCGTGGAAATTGAAATAGCAGGGATCGTCGACCAGCACTGTATCGCCGGGTTCGAGCAGGAACCGGCACAGGAGGTCGATGGCCTGCGTGCCCGATTCCGTCAGCATGACCTGTTCGGGGGAAGCCTCGATGCCATGCGTGGCCATGCGCCGCGCCAGCAATTGGCGCAGCGGCGGCAGCCCGAGCGGCGTGCCGTAGTCGGCAAGGGCCACATCATCGGCGCGCGCCACGTTGCGCAGCGCGCGACGTAGCGCTGCCTGCGGCATCCACGAGGCGGGCAGCCAGCCGCAGCCGGGCTTCAGCATCTCATCGCCCGCTTCCAGCGACTGCCGCGAAACCCAGAGCGGATCGACGGCGCGATCGAGTCGGGGGCCGATCTCGGCCAGCGACAGCGGCGCCAGCGATCCGGCGGCATAGAAGCCGGAGCCTGGCCGGGAACGGATCGCGCCTTCCGCCGCCAGTCGCTCATAGGCCTCGACCACTGTCGATTTGGAAACCTGCATGGATTTGGCGAAGGCGCGGATCGAGGGCAATCGGGCGCCGGGCGTGAGGCTGCGCGCGGCAATTCGCTGGCGGATGGTGGACATGACGCCTTCGACAAGGGTTCCGCTGTTGTCGAATCTCGCTGATACGTTCATCTGTACCTTCCGGCAAACCATTACAGTTTTGTTGAATTGTACTGCATTGTCTCTGGTGACGCCATGGGTATGGGCCCGATAGAGGGCGCAACGGATGGAGTGCCTGCAATGGACAAGACGACGAGCGGCTGGGTGAGCGGATTCATCGGCGTGTTGATTTTCAGCGGCTCCTTGCCGGCAACGCGCGTGGCGGTGATGGATCTCGATCCGACATTCCTGACGTCGGCGCGCGCGGTGATAGCAGCTTTGCTTGGCCTCGCGCTGCTGCTCGTCTTCCGCGAGAAGCGCCCGGAGCGTCATGACCTGATGTCGCTTGTCATCGTCGCGTTGGGTGTGGTGGTCGGCTTTCCCTTGCTGACAGCCTTGGCGCTGAAGCATGTCACCTCTGCTCATTCCATCATCTTCGTCGGCCTGCTGCCGCTGGCGACCGCGATCTTCGGCGTGCTGCGCGGGGGCGAGAGGCCGAGACCGGCCTTCTGGCTGTTCTCATGCCTCGGCAGCGCGCTGGTGGGCGGGTTTGCCCTTGCGCAAGGCGTGACGGCCTCGCCGGTTGGCGATGCACTGATGCTCGCCGCAATCGTCGTTTGCGGCCTGGGCTACGCAGAAGGCGCCGCGCTGTCGCGCAGGCTGGGCGGTTGGCAGGTGATCTGCTGGGCGCTGGTGCTGTCACTGCCGGTCATGCTGGTGGTGACCCTGGTCACCTTGCCACCGTCCTTCGCCACGGTCGGGACCAATGCATGGATCGGGCTTGCCTATGTCTCGCTGTTCAGCATGCTGATCGGCTTCGTGTTCTGGTATCGCGGCCTCGCGCAAGGCGGCATCGCCGCCGTGGGGCAGTTGCAACTGCTGCAGCCCTTCTTTGGCCTCGCCCTGGCGGCGTCCCTGCTGCATGAACAGGTCAGCCCCCTGATGGTCGTCATCACGCTCGGCGTGGTGCTGTGCGTATTCGGCGCCAAAAAGTTTGCCAGGCGGGATTTGCCACGGCCCGCAACCGGCGCCGCTGGCTAAAACTTCGTCACCACACCGATGCCGATGCCTTCGAAGCCGCCCATCGCCATCAGTGCAGCCGGCGCTTCCTCAAGGCTGATCTTCTTGCCGACCAGAAGCTCGGGTTTCAGCTTGCCGGTGCGGATCATCTCCATCATCGCGGGGTAGCGGTAGGCCTGCATGCCGTGGCTGCCGAGGATTTCGAGCTCGAACGCGATCACCTTGTCCATCGGAACCTGCGGGCGGGCGTGATCGCCCAGCATCAGGCCGACCTGCACATGGCGGCCGCGCCGGCGCAGATTGGCGATCGAATTGAACGAGGTCGTGGGATGACCGAGTGCATCCATGGACATATGCACGCCGCCATTGGTGATCTGCTTGACCGCCTTGACGACGTTCGGGGTCGTCGCCGCGTTGATGGTCGCCACCGCGCCGATCTTCCTGGCAAAGTCCAGCTTCTCTTCGGTGAGGTCGATGGCGATGACATTGGCACCCATGGCGCTGGCGATCATGATCGCCGACAGGCCGACGCCGCCGCAGCCATGCACCGCCACCCATTCGCCCGGCCTCACCCGGCCCTGGTCGACGATGGCGCGGAACGAGGTGACGAAGCGACAGCCGAGGCTGGCGGCAGTGGCGAATTCCATCTCGTCGGGCAGGCGCACGAGGTTGGTGTCGGCGTGCTCGATGGCGACATATTCGGCGAACGAGCCCCAGGCGTTGAAGCCCGGCTGGGACTGGTGCTCGCAGACCTGGTGATTGCCGGACGTGCATTCGAAACAATGGCCGCAGCCGACGGCGAACGGGACGGTGACGCGCTCGCCAGCCTTCCAGCGGGTCACCTGCTTGCCGGCGGCTACCACGACGCCGGCCAGCTCGTGACCGGGGACATGCGGCAAGCGGATATCGGCGTCATGGCCCATCCAGCCGTGCCAATCGCTGCGGCACAGGCCTGTCGCCTCGACCTTGATGACGACGCCGTCCGGCGCCGGCTTCGGATCGGGAACGGTCTGGATCGTCGGCGCCTCGCCGAATTTTTCGAAGACGACGGCTTTCATCGGCAACTCCACCTTGCGCGCACTTCGGGAAACGATAGCCGATTCCCTGGCCGGTCAAGCGGAAATCGATTCCGCCAGACAAGTCGGCCGTTTGGGCATACGCCGATGGCGACGCTGCGCGTCGCCGAATGAAGGTTACTCGGCATCGATCTGGTTTTGCGGCGCGGCGTTCTGGAAGGCCGGCAGGGCCATGCAAGCGGCATTGATGCGCGAGATCGTCGGGTAGGGCGCCATATCGACGCCGAAACGGGCATTGCTGGTGACTTGTGCCGCCAGGCAGATATCGGCCAGCCCCGGCGTGTCGCCGTGGCAGAAGGTGCCGGTCTCGGGCGAAGCCATCAACAGGTCTTCGAGTGGCTTGAAACCCTCTTTGACCCAGTGCCGGAACCAGTTGGCGACATCCTCGTCGCCGGCGCCGAACAGGGTTCGCAGCGCGGTCAGGATACGCAAATTATTCACCGGATGGATATCGCAGGCAATCATCTGCGCCAGCATCCTGACGCGGGCGCGCCCAACTGCGTCCTTCGGCAGCAGAGGCGGTTCGGGCGTCGTCTCGTCGAGAAATTCGATGATCGCCAGCGATTGCGTCAGCAGGGTGCCGTCGCCCAGGATCAGCGCCGGCACCAGGCCCTGCGGGTTGACCGCGAGATAGGCCGGTTCGAGATGCTCGCCATGGCGCAGGTGATGCGGCACGTAGTCATAGGTCAGCCCCTTCATCTCCAGCGCAATCCGCACCCTGTAGGAGGTGGAGGAGCGGTAGTAGTTGTGAAGGACGATGTCGCTCATGCATTCACCGATTTGGTTGGCCGATGGTCACTTCGATCGTGCCGATGCCGTCGACGCCGCCGGTCATCGTCTCCCCGGGGTTGACCGCGCCGACGCCGGCCGGCGTGCCGGTGAAGATGAGGTCGCCTGGCTGCAATTCCATGCCTTCGCTGCAGATCGAGACGATGTCGGAGATCGGCCAGATCAACTCGGCGAGGTCGGCGTCCTGCCGGATCTTGCCGTCGACAGCCAGCCAGATACGGCCCTGGTTCGGATGGCCGGATTTTTGCGCGGGAACCAGAGGACCGCACGGCGCGGAGCGGTCGAAAGCCTTCGACCAGTCCCATGGCCGCGCCGCTTTCTTGGCTTCGTCCTGGAGATCGCGGCGGGTGAGGTCGATGCCGACGGCATAGCCCCAGACATGATCCAGCGCCTGGGCGCGCGGGATGCGGAAGCCCGACTTGCCGATCGCGACCACCAGTTCGATCTCATGGTGCAGGTTGGTCGTCAGCGGCGGGTAGGGGATCGTAGCGCCGGAGTCTGCCACCGCATCGGCGGGCTTGGTGAAGAAGAAGGGTGGATCGCGCTCGTCATTGCCGAACTCCCTGATATGCGCGGCGTAGTTCCGCCCGACGCAAAAGATGCGGCGCACCGCAAATCGTTCGTTCGAGCCGGCCACCGCGACCGAGGGCGTTGGCGGAGCGGGGAGGACAAAGGCGGTCATGGTCTGTCTCTGCTGTTGGATGTCGGGGTCGCGGGCACCTTCGGCCGAATTAAGGGGTCGGGCAAGGCGTCGCTTTTCATAAAGCATTGGCTTGCCGGCCCGTATAAGGAATCCGGAGTTTCCATCACTTTCGCGGCGATGCATCCTCCGTTGGGATAGACTATTTGCCAATAAGTCGGCCATGGTCGCGGGATTATGCTGCGGCCGGCAAACCGAAACGAGCCACATGACAGCAGCCACTGACAGCGCCCGGTTCCTGATCATCGACGATCATCCGCTGTTTCGCGAGGCGCTGCACAGCGCCGTGCAGATGGCCTATCCCGAGGTCGACACGGTGGAGGCGCGCTCGATCGCCGAGGCACTCGACCTGCTGGCCGGGACAAAGCCGTTCGACCTTGCCCTGCTCGATCTCAGCATGCCCGGGGTGCACGGCTTCGAGGGGTTGCTGCAGCTTCGGACCCGCTATCCGCGCCTGCCCGTGGTCATCGTGTCCGGTTACGAGGAGCCCAAGATCATCTCCGAGGCGCTGTCCTACGGTGCTGCCGGCTTCATCCCGAAATCGGCGCGCAAGAGCGATCTGGCCAACGCTATACGCTCGGTTATGGAAGGCGCCATCTATGTTCCGGAAAGTTATGAGGGCCGCCCGCCCGACGCCGACAGCACCGACCGCGCCGACATGGTGCAGCGCCTTTCGACATTGACGCCGCAGCAGTTGCGCGTGTTGCAGATGCTGCGCCAGGGCCTGCTCAACAAGCAGATCGCCTATGAGCTGCAAGTGGGCGAGACCACGGTCAAGGCGCACGTTTCGGAGATCCTGCGCAAGCTCAACGTCTACAGCCGCACGCAAGCGGTGATCGAGGTTTCGAAGCTTGATAATGCGGAGCTTTTCAGGGATCAGGCGGGGTTTTGAGGGGCAGGTCTAAGCCAGCAGATGTGCCAGCAGCGCCCTTAGTTGCGCGGGCTTGAGCGGCTTGCGCATCAACTCGATGCCGCCGGCCCGCGCCGCCTTGGCGACGGCTTCGGAACTGTCGGCGGTGACGATCAGCGCCGGCACCGCGCGGCCGAGATAGCGGCGGACCTTCGATATGGTGGCGGTGCCGAGATCGCCGCCGTCGAGATGCTGGTCGGCTATGACGATGTCGGGCACCCAGTCCGTGTCGCCGAGCATGTCGAGCGCGTCGTCGGTCGAGGTCGCGGCGCGCACCAGGCATTGCCAGCGTTCGAGCAACGAGGTCATCGCCTGCAGCACCTCGACATCGTTCTCGACCAGCAGAACCTTGGTGCCGAACAAGCCGTAGCCGCGCGGCCGCTCCAGGCTTGCAGCGCTGGCGACGGCGTCCGCCGTGGCACCGATGCCGACGGGGACATCGATGTGAAAAATCGTGCCGCGACCGACCTTCGAGGAAAACGTCACGGGATGGCCGAGCGCGCCGGCGATGCGCCGCACGATGGCCAGCCCAAGGCCGAGGCCGCCGCCGGCGAGTTCGGCATTGGCAGGCATGATGCCGCGATGAAATTCCTCGAACACCGCCTCGCGCTGGTCGTCGGGAATGCCGCAGCCGGTGTCGGCGACATCGATGCGGATGGCATCGCCGCGGTGCCTGGTGCCGACAAGGACACCGCCCGAGCGGGTGTAGCCCAGCGCATTGGAGAGGATGTTCTGCAGGATGCGGCGCAGCAGCGTGCGATCGGAGCGAACCACGGCGTTGACGGCGCGGAATTTCAGCGACAGGCCCTTCAGTTCGGCCACAGGCTGGAAATCCGACCGCAGCGACGAGAACAGCGCCTCCAGGCTGACGTCGCCAATGTCGGGCTGGACCACACCCGCATCGAGCTTGGAGATGTCGAGCAGCGTGCGCAGCAGGTCCTCCATCGTCTCCAGCGAGCGCTCGACCTGCCGTACCAGTTTCCGGCCCTCGTCGCTGGTCTGCACTTCGGCAAGGGCGGAGACGGACAGATGCGCCGCATTCAACGGCTGCAGCACGTCGTGGCTGGCCGCCGCGAGAAAGCGGGTCTTGGACAGGTTCGCCTGCTCGGCATTTTCCTTGGCGGCGCTGAGGTCGATGTTCGATTGTTCCAGCCGCCGCAAGGTCGAGTGCAGTTCCTCGGTGCGGGCGCGTACCCTGCTTTCCAGTGAGATCGCGGTCTGGAACAGCGAGAAGGCGTTGCCTTGCTGGTCCATCGAGCGCTCGACGCGGCTGACCAGCGCAGCGTTGATCTTCTTCAGCCTGTCGGGATCGTCTATGTCCTTGAGGGGCACGGCAGCGCTCACTCGGCGGCCGGGCGCTCGCCGAAGGCGATGCCGGTGAAGGTCTGGTTGAGATGCATCGACCGGTATTGTTCGCCATAGGTGCCGAAGCCGATGACGTTGTTGACCCGGTAGAGTTCGGAAATCTCGCGAAAGACCTGGCGGTTGCGCGCATCCAGCCGGCGCAGGACACAGTCGAAGCCGATGATCATGTCGATGCCGCCAAGCCTCGCCTCGACGTCGAGCAGAGCCGCGCGGGTCGATTCCACCATGTCCTTGGGTTGGGCGATCGACAGCACGACACCATCGTCGATGGCGCAGAAGAACGACAGCGAGCCGTCCGCATGCATCTTCTGGATGGAGCGGCAGTAATATTCACCGCCTACCTTCACCACCACCGGATGCGAGGCGAAGCTCAGCGGTGTCAGCGTCTGCGCGACGATGCCGACCGAAGCGGCATATTCCTCGGCCGCATTGGTGGCATTGAACTCGCGCACGATGCGGTGATCGGGATCGGACGCGGTGACCACCAGCTTTTCGTCGGTGGGAACGAAATTGTCGGTCTTGAAGACATGGAAAGGGATTTCCGTGGCGACCAGCACGATGATGGCGCTGTCGGAGGTGACCTTGCCGTTGGAGATCAGGCTCGTCGTCTCGAATTTCAGGTCGTCACCGGCGGAACCGCCGAGCAGCGGAATGTCGTCGAGGCCCCAATGGATGGCTGAACTCACAGCTTCCTCGGCATAGGACAGTCCGTCGATGAAACAGAGCGCGAAGGTGTTCCCAGCCCGCTCGCCGCCGATGCGCCCATGCAGCGTGCGTCGCAGATCCTCGACATCACCAGTGACCCTGTCCAAGCCCGATGACGACAGGTTGTCGACCGTGGTGCTGACCGCGGTAAACGACGCCGAAGGGAGCAGCATGGCGAGGATATGGCCCTCCTCGAGGCCCTGCGGCGTGATTTCGCCGGCGGTCGAGCAGCCGGCGTAGTGTAGCGCCGGCGCATGGGCCGCGATTGCGCGCGAAAGGGCGCCGGCCTCGACAAGGCGCTGGGAAAAGAACAACAGGGCGAAGCCGGCCTCGATGGCGGCCGCCTCCGCCGCCACCGCGCGTGCGAAGACGTCCGGGTCGGGCTCGTCCGTGGTCAGCGCCGACAAACCGCATGCGTAGCGCGTCCGTGAAACGGTCAGCGACGTTCTCCCGCATTTCCTCCGACGCTGCCTGTGCGCGGCTGTTTATGTGCTTCTTGCGCGCCAACGTCGAAAGCCATTGTTGCCGCCAATCGGCATTTTGGCAATGGGGCGAGGGCAATGCGTGTTTCGCCCTGCCATGGCCGAAAGTACAATGATCCGGCTTTGCGCTGCGCTGTTTTTTACGGCTTGTGCGGTGTACGAATAACGCATGGCCGAAGCCAACACCGCGTCGGCAGCGTGATGACCAAGGTGATACCCAGGGAGGATTCATGTCGGACGTTTCGTTGATGGTGAACGGAAAACAGGTCCGCGGTGCGGCCGAGGACCGGACGCTGCTGGTTCACTTCTTGCGGGAGAATCTCGGTCTCACCGGTACCCATGTCGGTTGCGACACCTCGCAATGCGGCGCCTGCGTCGTCCATGTCGACGGCAAGGCGGTGAAATCCTGCACGATGCTCGCGGTGCAGGCGTCCGGATCGAGCGTGGTGACGATCGAGGGGCTTGCCAATGGTGCCGACCTGCATCCCGTGCAGACGGCGTTCAAGGAGCATCACGGACTGCAATGCGGCTTCTGCACGCCGGGCATGATCATGACGGCGACCGACATGATCAAGCGCCACCCCGAGGGCCTCGACGAAGCGACGGTGCGCGCAGAGCTCGAGGGCAACATCTGCCGCTGCACCGGCTACCACAACATCGTCAAGGCGATCCTCGCCGCATCGGAGGGGATGAGCGGCAAGGTCAGGCAAGCGGCGTGAGAAAAGTTGAGTAGTGAGTAGTCGGTACGAACCGGCGCCGATCTCCACCACTCACTACTTCCTACTCACTATTTCGGGAGGAATTTCTGATGGGCATTGAAGGTGTTGGCGCTCGCGTGGCGCGCAAGGAAGACAAGCGGTTCATCACTGGTGCCGGCCGCTATGTCGACGACATGGTGGTGCCCGGCATGAAGCATGCGGCCTTCGTGCGCAGCCCGCACGCGCATGCCCAGATCGTGAAGATCGACGTCGACAAAGCTCAAGCCATGCCGGGTGTTATCGGCGTGCTGACCGGCAAGGAGCTGAAGGCCGATGGCATCGGCAATCTCATCTGTGGCTGGATGATCCATTCCAAGGACGGCTCCCCGATGAAGATGGGAGCCTGGTCGCCGCTGGCGGTCGACAAGGTTCGCTATGTCGGCGATGCGGTCGTCGTCGTGGTCGCCGATACCAAGGGCCAGGCGCGCGACGCCGCCGAAGCGGTCGAGATCACCTACAATGAACTCGAGGCGGTGGTGGATGCGACGAAGGCGCTCGAAAAGGGCGCTCCGCAACTCCATCCGGAAGCCGAAAACAACCTGATCTTCGACTGGGAGATCGGCGACGCCAAGGCGACCGACGCGGCGATCACCGCGGCTTCCCACGTCACCCGCATGAAAATCGTCAACAACCGGCTGGTGCCCAACGCCATGGAGCCGCGGGCAGCGCTGGGCCACTATGACAGAGCGGAAGACCACTATACCTGCTGGACGACCTCGCAAAACCCGCATGTCGCCCGGCTGGTGATGAGCGCCTTCTACAACATTGCGCCGGAAAACAAATTGCGCGTCATCGCGCCCGATGTCGGCGGCGGTTTCGGCTCCAAGATCTACATCTATCCAGAAGAAATCGTCTGCCTGTGGGCGTCCAAGAAAACCGGCGTGCCGGTGAAATGGGTAGCCGACCGCACCGAAAGTTTCCTTTCCGACGCGCATGGCCGCGACCATGTCTCGACAGTGGAAATGGCCTTCGACAAGAACAACAGGATCACCGGCCTCAAGGTCGACACGTTGGCCAATCTCGGCGCCTACATGTCGTTGTTCTCGTCCTGCGTGCCGACCTATCTCTACGCGACGCTGCTGTCGGGTCAATACAATATCCCGGCGATCCACGCCAATGTCCGAACGGTCTATACCAACACGGCACCCGTCGATGCCTATCGCGGGGCAGGGCGGCCGGAAGCCACCTATCTCATCGAGCGCACGATGGAGACCGCGGCGCGGGAACTCGGCGTGTCGCCGGCGGAGCTTCGGCGAACCAACTTCATCACCACGTTTCCGCACCAGACGCCGGTCATCATGAACTATGACGCCGGTGACTATGGCGCCTCGCTCGACGCGGCCATGGAGGCCGCCGACTATGCCGGCTTTGCCGGGCGCAAGGCGGAGGCCGCCAGGAACGGCAAGCTGCGCGGCATCGGCATGAGCTGCTACATCGAAGCATGCGGCCTGGCGCCGTCGGCCGCGGTGGGCTCGCTCGGCGCGGGCGTCGGCCTTTGGGAATCGGCCGAGGTGCGCGTCAATGCCGCCGGCACCATCGAGGTGCTGACCGGCTCGCACAGCCATGGCCAGGGCCATGAGACGACCTTCGCGCAACTGGTCAACGAACGGTTTGGGGTGCCGATCGACAGCGTCTCGATCGTCCATGGCGACACTGACAAGGTGCAGATGGGTATGGGTACCTACGGCTCGCGCTCGGGCGCGGTCGGAATGTCGGCGATTGCCAAGGCGCTGGACAAGGTCGAGGCCAAGGCCAAGAAGATCGCGGCGCACCTGCTCGAGGCCGACGAGGGCGACATCGTCATCGAGAACGGCGCGCTGAAGGTCGCCGGCACCGACAAAAACGTGCCGTGGTTCCAGATGGCGCTGGCGGCCTATACCGCTCATAATTTGCCCGGTGGCATGGAGCCGGGATTGAAGGAGACGGCGTTTTACGACCCGTCCAATTTCACCTTTCCGGCCGGCTGCTACATCTGCGAGGTCGAGATCGATCCGGAGACCGGAACGACCGAGATTATCCAGTTCGTCGCGGCCGACGATTTCGGCAACATCATCAACCCGATGATCGTCGAGGGCCAGGTGCATGGCGGCATCGCGCAGGGCATCGGCCAGGCACTGCTCGAAGGCGCCCACTATGATGCCGACGGCCAGCTTCTGACAGCGAGCTACATGGACTACACCATGCCGCGCGCGGATGACCTGCCTTCGTTCAAGGTCTCGACCTCGAACACGCCGTGTCCGGGCAATCCGCTCGGCATCAAGGGCTGCGGCGAGGCCGGCGCTATCGGCTCGCCGCCGGCGGTGATCAACGCCATCACCGACGCCATAGGAATCGCGGATATCGCCATGCCGGCTTCGCCGTCTACGGTGTGGGCCGCGATCCGTGCGACGGCGAAGCACTGAAAAAAGGAGAGTGAGTAGTGAATAGTGAGTAGTGAGTAGTGAACAAAAACGCGGTTGCCGCGGCAATTGATCACCCGCTATTCACCACATTACCGACCAATGCCTACTCACTAATCACTACTGACTACTGACTATCCACTCTTCACCAGGGAGAGCCTCCAAATGTACGCAGTCAATTACCACCGCGCCGCCTCAGTCGCCGATGCCGCGAAGCTCGTCACGGGCGGCGACGCCAAGTTGCTGTCGGGCGGCATGACCCTGATCCCGGCCATGAAGACGCGGCTGGCGGCCCCCTCCGATGTCGTCGACCTGTCGCGGATCAAGGAATTGCAAGGCGTGACAGTGTCCGGCAGGGCAGTCACGATCGGCGCCGCCACCACGCATTTCGATGTTGCCAGCGACGACAGGTTGAAACAGGCCTGCCCGGCGCTCGCGCATCTGGCATCGCTGATCGGCGATCCGGCAGTGCGCTATAGGGGCACGATCGGCGGCTCGATCGCCAACAACGACCCTGCGGCCGATTATCCAGCGGCAATGCTGGCGCTAAATGCCACCATCATTACCAACACGCGCCAGATCGCGGCCGACAAGTTCTTCACAGGCCTGTTCGAGACGGCGCTGGAGGACGGCGAAATCCTCACGGCCGTCACCTTCACCGCACCGGCAAAGGCAGCCTATAAAAAATTCCGCAATCCGGCCTCCCGCTACGCCATTGTCGGCGTGTTCGTGGCCAAGGGTGAGGACGGCGTCAGGGTGGCCGTGACCGGGGCCGGCGACGATGGCGTCTTCCGCTCGAAGGAGATCGAGGCCGCGCTCGCGAAGGACTTCGTGGCTTCGGCGCTCGACGGCGTCAAGGTGCCGGCGACCAAGCTGATGAGCGATATCCACGCTTCCGCCGACTACCGTGCCAATCTGGTCGCGGTCATGGCCAAGCGCGCGGTGGCCGCCGCCAACGCCTGATTCCTTCCTGCTCCTGTCAGGCAGGAGAGGGACTTCTCGCCCCTTTTCCGCAGACGGGCGCATTGTGGCAATCTCGCACTTGCACAAAGCGATATTGCACTGCACTATGCCGGCGATCAAACGCGAGCCGGGTTCGGAGTGTTCATCACGACCTGCGACCCTATTCGCATGTTTCAATGCGAAGGGAGCGGCATGACCGACATCTCCGCGACGCATGTTGTGCCGCCAAGATCCGTCGCCGACAGATCCGGCAGGACAAGACTGGCCTATCTCGACGGCTGGCGCGGGCTTTCGATCGCGCTGGTGCTCATTGGCCATTTCTTTCCCGTTGCAGGGATCAATCTCGGCGTACTGGGCGTCGAATTCTTCTTCGTGCTCAGCGGCCGGCTGATGGCCGAGATCCTGTTCGTCGAGCGCTACCCGCTGAAGAAATTCTTCAAGCGCCGCTTCTCCCGCATCTATCCCGCGCTGCTGGTGTTCGTGATCGTTTCGATGATTGCGCTGTCGGGCACGTTCGTCGCCTTCAAATGGAAGGCGGCGCTGACGGCGCTGACATTCACCTACAACTATGCCGGAATTCTCGTGAACCGCGCCGGCGCGCTCGACCACATCTGGTCGCTCTGTGTCGAAGAGCATGCCTACATCATCCTGGCAGCGATCAGCGCACTTGTCGCAAGCCGTAGCCGCGTCATCCCGCTGCTCCTGGTGCTGGCGGTGCTGGCCATGGCAAACGGTGCGGTTTCGTACTGGTTCCTGCACATGGACTACGAGACCACATACTGGCGCACCGACGTGCATATTGCGTCGATCCTGCTGTCGGCCGCCATCTGCCTGCTGAAGACCGAAGGCAAGCTGCCGGCCCTGTTGAAGGGCCCTTATGTGGCGGTGGCGGCGGCCATCGCGGCGGTGCTTCTGTTCATGGACCCGGTACCAACCCCGATCCACTATCTGGTCGCCGTGCCGCTCCTGGCGCTTGCCGTCAACGCTCTCGATTTCAGCACGAGATTGTTTTCTGGACTGCTGTCGTCCTGGCCTATGGCGACGCTGGGTCTATGGTCCTATTCGCTCTATCTGTGGCAGCAGCCATTCTACAAATTCGTCTATGAGCGAGGCAGCGACCCATGGCTGATGCTGGCTGGGGTCTTTACCTGCGCGCTCTGCAGCTATTATGTCATCGAGCGGCCGTCGCGTGAGTGGCTGAACCGCAACTGGTGAGTGACGCCGCAGTGTCCCTCCCTTGCGTTGCCTAGCGGCCAAGGTCAGCCTCGCTCGATGCCGCCTGTCCGGCAGCTTGTTTGGTAAGTTCGTCCTAATATAGCCAGGGGTGACCTGGCGATCTGCTTGCCGGATAGCCCAATGTCCTTAGACATTGGTATTATGGCAGCTATTCCTTGTTGTCCCGCCCCGTGCTCCGCCTAGTTTATACGAATCGGAGCATTGCATGGGAGGATGGAATGGCAACGACCAGGGAAAACGCTGGCGGCTGGCTCGACCGCTCGCGCACGATCGCCGAGCCCGGTTTCAGCAGATGGATGGTGCCGCCGGCGGCGTTGTGCATTCATCTTTGCATCGGTCAGGCCTACGCGTTCAGCGTCTTTAACCTGCCGATGTCGAAACTGATCGGTATCACCGATTCGGCGCCCGACGACTGGAAGCTGACCGGACTCGGCTGGATTTTTTCGATCGCGATCCTGTTTCTTGGCCTCGCGGCAGCCTTCGGCGGCGGTTGGCTGGATCGCGTCGGCCCGCGCAAGGCGATGGTCGCGGCCGCCTGCTGTTTCGGTGGCGGTTTCATCGTGTCGGCGCTCGGCGTCACCTTGCATCAACTGTGGATCATCTATCTCGGCTACGGCGTCCTGGGCGGCATCGGCCTCGGGCTCGGCTACATCTCGCCGGTCAAGACGCTGATCACCTGGTTTCCCGACCGGCCGGGCATGGCGACCGGCATGGCGATCATGGGGTTTGGCGGCGGAGCCTTCATCGCTTCGCCGCTTTCGGTCTATCTGCTGAAGCTGTTTTCGACCCCGCAGCATATCGGTGTCGCCGAAACCTTCATCGTGCTGGGCATTGTCTACTTCATCTTCATGCTGATCGGCGCTGTCATCGTCAGGGTGCCGCCCGATGGCTGGCGTCCGGCCGGCTGGACGCCGCCGACGACACAAAACACGATGGTGACAACCGCCAACGTCCATCTCGACGACGCGTTGAAGACACCGCAGTTCTGGCTGTTGTGGGGCGTGCTGTGCCTCAACGTGACGGCCGGCATCGGCGTCCTCGGCCAAGCCTCCGCCATGAGCCAGGAGATGTTCCCGGGACGCATCACGCCGGCCGCCGCCGCCGGCTTCGTCGGCCTGCTATCGATCTTCAACATGCTCGGCCGCTTCTTCTGGGCGTCGACCAGCGACTATATCGGCCGCAAGACGACCTACGCGGTCTTCTTCGTGCTGGGCGTGATCCTTTATGCGGTGGTGCCGTGGACGGGCCAGTCGGGCAACGTGTTCCTGTTCGTGCTGTTCTATGGCGTCATCTTGAGCATGTATGGCGGCGGCTTTTCCACCATTCCGGCCTATCTGCGCGATGTCTTCGGCGTGCGGTATGTCGGTGCCATCCATGGCCGCCTGCTGACGGCGTGGTCGGTGGCGGGCGTGCTGGGGCCGGTCCTGGTCAACTACATCAGGCAGTACCAGATCGATGCAGGAGTAGCGAAGGCCGATGCCTACACGGTCACCATGTACATCATGGCCGGCCTGCTCGTCGTCGGTTTCCTGCTCAACCTGATGATGCGGCCGGTGGATGCACGGTTCCACATGAAGGCCGAACCGGCTGCAGCGTAAGGAGAGTGATCATGGCGCAAGACAACAGCAATTCTGTCAAATTGGTCCTTGCCTGGCTGCTGGTCGGCATCCCGCTGTTGTGGGGGTTCTGGACGACGCTGGTCAGTGCAGCGGCGTTGTTCCAGTAGCGGCAGAGACCTGGAAAGGAGCAGCGCTCAGGCGATGATCCGCCTGACGTAGTAGCGCACCGCCTTCTTGCCGCCGTGGATCACCGCGTCGCCGACCTCGGTGAAGCCGAGCGCGGCATGGAAGGCGTCCGAAGCCGGGTTGGGCGGGTCGGCATTGACCTCGCATGTGACCAGTGCGTGGCCGGCGCGCGTGGCGTGCTCGAACAGGTCCTGGTAGAGCAGGCGGGCATGGCCGCGGCCACGAGCTTGCGCGGCCACCACGACGCGATCGACATAGACGAAGCGCTCGTAGCGTTCGCGAAACCAGAGAAAATTCGGACTGTCGTACCGGGCCCCCTGATCGAAGGTCATGATGAAGGCTTCGAGCGCGCCGATGCGGCGCGCATAGAACGCCTCGCCAAGCAGGAAGGACAGGCGCTCGGGCTCAAGCCAGGACAATTCGGCGGCATGCTCGTTGTTGAGCGCGAGTATGGCCGCTTCGTCGCTTTGCGAGACACGGCTGATCGGGGAGAGAGCGGTCATGCCTTGGCCGCCGCGATCGTCGCTGCCACAAGCGGCGTATCGGTGAGCGTATTGCGATACTCGCGGTCGAGATCGGAGCCACCCATGCCGACCTTGGGATTGCGGTAGCGCATGGCGCTGGGCACGTCCTTAAGGACGGCGAAATGCATTTCGGACAGTCCGGTCCTTTGCCGCACCTCGGCAATGTTGCCGAGATCGAGCCCGCCGCAGCCGAGAATGACGATGCGGTCGCCCCCCTGTCGCACCAGGTCCGCCAGCAGCGACAGGCCCTCCATCGCCGTGTCGCGTTGGCCGCTGGTCAGCACGCGGCCGACCTTGCAGCGGATCAGCGCTTCCAACGCCTCGGCCGGGTCGCGCGTCAT
Source organism: Mesorhizobium sp. B2-8-1 (assembly GCF_006440955.1). Lineage (NCBI taxonomy): Bacteria > Pseudomonadati > Pseudomonadota > Alphaproteobacteria > Hyphomicrobiales > Phyllobacteriaceae > Mesorhizobium > Mesorhizobium sp. B2-8-1. The sequence continues at coordinate 403,274 of NZ_VFTX01000006.1, forward strand.
GTCGAAAGCGCGGTGACACGTGACGTTAAGGCCGCCGGCGGCCTCCGTCAGTTCGCTCATGCGGCGCTCGTCGATGGTGCCTTCGGCGGTGAGGCAGCCGAACACCACGCCGGGCACGCCGAGGTCGCGCAGGGCGGCTACGTCGGCCAGCATCGAACGGTACTCGGTTTCGCTGTAGAGAAAATCGCCGCCACGCGGCCGCACCATGACATGGAACGGCACAATCGCCTGGTCGAGCGCGGCGCGCACGGTTCCCAAGCTCGGCGTGATGCCGCCTTCGACGAGGCTGGCGCACAGTTCGACCCTGTCGGCGCCGCCGGCCTGTGCGGCCAGAAGGCCATCAATGCCCTCGACACAGATTTCGATCAGCGGCGGGCGGGCTTCTTCAGTCAAGGTGTGATCCTGTCCATGATGTTGTGAGAAGCCCGTAGCACCCGCGCGGCGGGCGCGATAGCAGGAACGGCACGGCGCATTGGACCAGGGGGCATTTCCCTGCTTGACAGTCTTATAACTACATGGTTATGAGTTAACCCATAGCCATCGAGTTATTGATCGCGAGCGGTGGCTCGACGACGACTAAGAGGAGCACGGCATGACACAGACCAAATCGATCGTCGTTGAACGGCTGATTCCGCATTCGGCGGAGAAGATATGGCGTGCGCTGACAGTGCCCGAACTCGTCGCAGAATGGCTCATGCAGAATGACTTCGCGCCGCAAGAGGGGCATCGCTTCACGTTCCGCGCTTCACCGGTACCGGGCTGGTCCGGGGTGACGAACTGCGTCGTGCTGAAAGTCGAGGCGCCACGCCTGCTTGCCTATAGCTGGGGCGACGGAAGCGAATCCGACAGCGGACTGAAAACCGTGGTGACCTGGTCGCTCACGCCTGAGGGCGCGGCGACCCGGGTGCGGATGGAGCACTCGGGGTTCCGGCCGGCCGACGAGCGTGGATATGTCGGCATGGGAAGCGGCTGGCCGCGTATTCTTGAGCGACTTGAGCAGGTGGCTGCGAAGCAAGGCTGAGCGCCGACTCTCCTCGACCAACCGGTCGCCATGGCCGGCGAACCACAACAAGTCTCCCGGATGCGCCGCTCCCGGGCATGGCAAACCGCGCCGTGACCAAACTTTTCAAACGGAGAAACACCATGGAAGCCAGGCTCAAGAACCCCGTGATGCTCATCCCCGGCGCCCTGCAGGCGCTGCTGGCGCTGGACAAGTCGACCGAGGCGGCCGATTTGCCCTATGTGACGCGCAAGCTCGTCCATCTGCGCGCCAGCCAGATCAATGGCTGCTCGGTCTGCGTCGACATGCATGCGCGCGAACTCAAGAAGGCTGGCGAGAAGGACGAACGCATCTTTGCCTTGTCGGCCTGGCGGGAGACGCCGTACTTCACCGATGCCGAACGCGCCGCGCTTGCCCTTGCCGAAGCCGGCACAAGGCTGGCCGACAGAACGGATGCCGTGACGGACGAGGTATGGGACGAGGCCGCCCGGCACTATGACGAAAAGGCGCTTGCCGGGCTCGTCATCCAGATCGCCGTGATCAACGCCTTCAATCGGCTGAACGCCACGACACGCCAAATGGTCGGCGCCTGGGGCTAAGGCCGCGCGAAGGCGAGCCGTGCCACGGTGCAATGGCGGCTGGACTCGCGGTGCACCAAACCTGCTTGCCTAGCCCGGCCGGGTCGCGGCCGGCGGCAATTCGAACAGTTTGGCGCCATTTTCCTCGCCGCGTTCGACATAGCCGATGGTGCGAAACCATTTTGCGATTTCCGGTCCCGTGAGCCAGCTGCGGGAGTGAATAGGGAGATTGCCGGCGAGCGCCTGGATCTGCCTGATATGCCGCCTGCAGAAACGCACGGTCGCGGCCCTGAAAAAGCCCTCGCGCGCGGCGAACAGCGTGTCCGCGGCGTCGCCATGCTCGTGCCAGGCGACGATCGCTACGGTCCCGTCGTTGTCGACAAGGGCATGGGCGCGGCCCTCCTTCAGGTTCATCATCAGATTGTCGTAGGCGACCTTGCTGTCCTTGCCGGCGGCGATGTATTCGTCGGACATGCGCTTGGACAAATGGCGAAACACGTCTTCCAGATCGCCGACCGTCGCTGTTCGTGCTCTCATTTCTGCTCCTTGAGCCCCGGCAGGGAGTTTGCTCCAGGAAAAGGCATTCACCAAGCAAAGGGATTTCGCGAAAAACCCAACGGGGGGAATCCGGTTCCGCCGGTAAGGCGGGCAACCGGCATAGCATCGTCAGCCCGGTCGTGCGGAACCGGATGTGAAGAGCTGGGCCAACACTTAACGCGGCGCGCTCCCGTGGCGAGACAGTTCGAGGAGCCGGAGCAGCGGTGGCTTACTGGCGCAAAACCGTGTTCTTGGTGCCTTCCTCGACCTGGTCGATCACCAGCAGCTTGACCGGGCCTTCACCGATATTGGTGGCCTGATGCCACTGCCCGATCATCTCGATGATGAAATCGCCAGTCTTGTAGGTGTTGCTGTTGCCGGTCTCGACATTGGTGACCTTCAACGTGCCGGCCTCGACATAGGCGTAGCGCGGGAACGGATGCTTGTGCACCGGCAAGGTCGCGCCCGGCGCTATGTCGTAGGTCGACACCAGCACCTGCACGTTCTTCTGCGGCAGCGTGATCGGCTGGCCGGAAGCGGTGGTCGTGCGCGAGGCGAGGGGTGTCACGACGACGGGTGTGCCGCTGCTGTCCAGCGCATGAGCGCCGGTCGCGAACGCCGCAGCCGCCAGCAGCAATGCCGATGCCAGGACTTTTCGCATGATTCCTCCCCAAACCGCCGCATCTATCGCGCCGCGAAGGCCGGTGCGCAAGCATGTCCCTGACGAATCTGATTGGACTCGCTGGCCTGGACGTGGCGGGCGACGTGTCAAATCGCTGCGGTAAGCTGGATCTCGACACGGATCTCGGGCAAGGCGAAGCTCGCCCCGACCGTGGCGCGTGCCGGGGGCTCCACGCCGTCGAGCCATGTGACCCAAGCCTTGTTCATCGCGTCGAAGTCTTCGACATCCCTCAACCAGATCTGCGCGAACAGCAGCTTCGATCTATCCGAACCGACGCTCGCCAGAAGGCGATCCGCCTTTTCCAATATCTCCTTCGTCTGGTCAGACGTGCCGGTTTTCTTGTCATCGGCCGTCAAGCCCGAGAGATAGGCCGTGCCGTTGTGAACGACGATACGGCTAAGCCGTTCGTTCTTGTCGAATCGTTCGATGTTCCCCATGGCGGAGGCCCCTGGTTGCGTTGGTCAAAAGCAGGCCGCCGTACGCAATCCAGCGGTCTGCTGAGCGGGATCAGACGTGCGCGACAGCGGAGCGCTGGGCGTGGGCCTGGAAGAAGCGTTGCGGACGAAACGTTTCCATTTCGTCATGGATTTTGCCGCGCACGACTTCGTCGGCGACCACCTTGCCCAATTGCGGGCCAATGGTCACACCACTGTGCGTTACGGCCATGTAGTGGCCGACGATATCCGGCATGGCGCCGGCACAGGTGTAGCCGTCCTCCGGGAACGGCCGGACCGTCGTGCGAATGGCTTCCACACCTGCGTCGCGGAGCGAAGGCAGGACCTTGGTCGCCGCATCCAGGAGCGTCGCCGCCTCGTTCCCGGCAGGGCTGAGCACCTCCGGCTTCTCCAGGGTCATGTCCACCGAGACCTTATGGATCATGATGCGGCCCGCTCCGTCGGGACGGATATCCAGATCGTCGGCATGCAGCTGGCTGCGGAGCGTCAAGGCCACCGGCGGGGTGAAGGCGAGCACGCCTATGGTCGAGGAAAGTGGAATACCCTGGGCATCGCCGAGCCTCTCACTAGACCAGCCGCCGGTGCAGCTCACGACGGCATCCGCAGGGTGTCGGTCTCCGTTCGCCGTCCGAACTGCCCGTACGCGCCCGCTTTCGGTCTCGATCTCGGTCACGCGGGAACCGAGTTTGACCTGTGCTCCCCAGCGCTCCTTCGCCGCCCGCAAAAGCCAGGCCGAGTAGAGCACCGGATCGACCCAGCCTTCTTCCGGATAGTAGGAGATTGGACAATCACCGAAGGCAGAGACATCGATATCGGGCTCCATCTCGGCGACGCGCTTCTTCTCGATCCACTCGACGCCGTAGCCCCATTCCTTCATCTGCCTGAAGTTCTCGAAATAATCGTCCATCGACTCCGGCACTGTTCGCCAATCGAAACTGCCGGTCTGGGTGAACCAGGGAGCGACGCCGAAGTCGCGCTTGAGTTCAAGATGGGCGCGCATTCCCGAGACGTTCAGATCGAAATACGGCCGGGGCTGCTTGGTCGTCGCATTTGTCCAGGCAAAGCTTACCGCCGACGTGCCGCCTGCTATCCGTCCGGCCTCCAGCACGACGACGCTTGCTCCCGCCTTGGCGCATTCATAGGCGGCGGAACTGCCGACGATACCGGAACCGATGACCACGACACGCATAAAGATGACCTCCAAAAATTCCCGAGCTAATGACGTCATCCGATACGAGTAATCTCTGAAAGACGAATCGATGCAAATGCCGCTATATCGTTGAGAGATGTTGCTGGAGTTCTTGACAGTACTGCTGACGCCGCTCTTCTTAATTCGATCGGCGCCTGCGATGTGTTTGCAACCCCGCACAACATCCTCGGTTGCCTGAAAACATTGCAATGGGTGCCAACTGCGGTCAATTGAACTGGTCGCTGCCGTTCATGGCCAAAAGTTATGAACCAATGTCCCAGCCATCTGCGGCTGCCCAGGTCGGCCCATTAGCCCGCACGGGCAACTTCTCGTGCGAAGTTATCAAATTCGGGCGCAACCGTTTGCGAGAGCAATGCTACGCTTATCGGCGCATCGGGGATCGCGGAATGGAAGAGACTGCACGGTGAGTGGCGAGCCGGAATTCCTCCTGATCGACAAGAACGCGATCCGGGACATTTTGAGCCTATCCCTGGCTCTTGAAGCGACCGAGGCCGCACTGCGCAAAACATCGAGCGGCATGGCGCGCCAGCAGATCAGGCGCACACTTGAGCTGCCGGGTGCGGCCGGGAGTTGTCTGTCGCTTATGTATGCTGCGCTGGATGACCGGCCGCTGTTCGGGGCGAAGGTGCTTTCCGTGTTTCCTGACAATTTCGCGCATGGGTTCGCGTCTCATCGCGGCGGTGTCTTCCTGTTCGACAAGGATCATGGACGGCCTGTAGCCTTGATCGACGGGGGAGAGCTTACGGCTTGGCGGACCGCGGCGGCCAGTGCTGTCGCGACCAGGGCACTTTCGCGCGAAGACAGCACCACGCTGACACTGTTCGGATATGGCGAGCAAGCGCGCCGGCATGTCGCGGCTATTGCGGACGTCCGGCCGATCCATGCGATCCATGTTTGGGGTCGCGACTTTGCAAAGGCGCAGCACTTCACCGAGGAGCAGTCAGCCGCCGGATTCCAGGCGAAGGCACATCGCGACCCTGGCGAGGCCGTTCGCGAGGCCGACATCATCTGCACCACGACATCTTCCGAAAAGCCGGTGCTGTGCGGCGAATGGCTTCCGCCTGGTGTCCATATCAATGCGGTCGGGGCGAGCGTCGCTTCATGCCGCGAGCTCGACCTCGACTGTGTGCGCAGAGCGCAGATCTGGGTCGACTACCTGCCTATGGCGCTGACGGCCGCGGGAGAACTGATCGAGGCGATTGAAACCGGCGTGATCGGCGTCGATCATATCCGTGGCGAGGTCGGCGACGTGCTGGCAGGTGCGAAACCCGGCCGCACTGGCGACGATCAGATCACGCTTTTCCGGTCTCTCGGCGTTCCCGCGCAAGACATCGAGCTTGCCAATCTTGTCTATATCTCCGCCCGCAACGCCGGACTCGGCACCTCAATTGATTTCAGGTTGTGATGCCATGCTGAGCTGCCAACGAGATCTCTTCTCCATTCCCCGCGAGACAGCTTATCTGGATGTCGCATACATGTCTCCGATCCCGACCGCCGCCGTCGCGGCCGGCGAGGCCGGCGTCAGGGTGAAAGCCGAACCCTGGAAAATGACCATCGCCTCTTATTACGACGAGGTGGAAGAGGCGCGGCAGCTCGCCGCATCAATGGTGGGCGCCGATGCCGATGAGATCGCCATTGTGGCCGCCACCAGCTATGGCATGGCTATCGCAGCCGCCAACGTTTTGGTTGCGGCAGGTTCGGCCATCCTTCTGATGGAGAACGAACACACCTCGCACAGATATGTCTGGTATGACCTCGCGCAACGCGCCGGCGCCTGCGTTGATATCGTCCCGCAACCAGCCGACGGCGACTGGACCAGCGCGATCGTATCGGCAATCCAAGACTCGAGCCGTCCCATCGCGGTCGTTGCGGGGACGCTGGTGCATTGGTTCGAGGGCGTGGCGATCGACCTGGAGGCGGTGGCCGCCGCCACACGGGCAGCGGGCGCCAGTCTTGTCGTTGACGGAACCCAGTGGGTTGGCGCGATACCCTTCGATGTCCGGCGCGTCCGACCGGACTTTCTCGTCTTTGCCACCTACAAGTTCCTTCTGGGGCCATATCGCCTCGCATTCCTTTACGCCGACCGGCGTTGGCACACAGAGGGGCGCACTCTGGAGCATCATTCATGGAACCGGATGGGCGGGGACAAATCGGACTTCTACAAGGTGGCCGTGGCCGAGTTTCTTCCCGGCGCGCGGCGGTTCGACATGGGGGAACGCTCCGATTTCGCGGTCCTGCCCATCGCAATCGCCGCAATGAAGCTCATCCGCGGCTGGACCGTCGGGCGCGTGTTTGAGCGCCTGCGTCACCTTAATGAGCTTGTCTGGGCGCAGGCGGAAAGCAGAGGGCTGCCGGTCGCGCGTCCGCGACACCCAACGCCCCATATCGCGATCCTCGACATAGGGGGCCGTCTCGCGCCGAATGCGGCACAAGAGCTGAAGCGGGCTGACGTGCACGTCACGCTGCGCGGCACGAAGATGCGCGTGTCGCCGCATGTCTACAATGACGAAGCCGATATCGGCCGCCTGTTCGAATGCCTGCCGCTCCGCTAGAGGCTTTCAGCGGTGAATGAAAACAGTTCTGTCGGCCTGGCGGCGAGGACCCAGGGCGGTGATTCCTGCCTCTACGCCGTTCATAAAGCTTCGCGTCGTCTGGATGAGATGCTCGGTGAAGGCGTCCGCCGCGGTCGATGCAATGACACCCCAAGGCCGGTAGACGCTGAGGTTCAGATCGAGACGTGGCCGGAAATCCCTGATCTCGATCGGCAGGTCGCGTGCCAGCCACGCCGAAAGCCTGTCGACGACGCTCACGCCCGCCCCGGACGCGACAAGGGCGATGCACGCACTGGACAGGCTGGCCTCTATCTTCAACAGACGTCCCACTCCGCGTTCTTCGCACAAGGCATCGAGCTGCTGCCGCATCGGATCAGCGGAGCCCATCGAGATGAAGTCGAGACCGTCGAGATCTTCCGCCTGCACCACGTCGAGCTCGGCCAGACGGTGACCCGCCGGCATAACGCAAACCGGTGGGGTCGCTGTCAGCGCTCGCCTGACGATTGAAGAATTCTCGTCCGATGCCGTTACGCCTATTCCGATGTCGAGCTGATTGCGGCTCGCCCGCTGCACCACCGTGGCGGAGCTGCGGATATCCAGGGAAATCGACACGGATGGATGCTGTTTTGAGAAGCTCGTGATGATGGACGGCAGCAGCGTGGACCCGAAGGCCGGGAGCGCGCAGATGTTCAGCCTGCCACTTCGCAACTCGCGTATTTCCCTCGCGGCGCGCGAGATGCCGCGCGCGGACTCGAAAACGCGCTTCACCTCGGCATAGAGCATGTGCGCTTCAGGAGTGGGGATCAGCCGCTGCCGGCTTTTCCTGAACAGCTGGAAATCCGCCTTCTCGCTGAGTTGCTGGAGCATCTTGCTGACAGCCGGCTGCGTGATGTCAAGTGCGTCGGCCGCCTTGGTGGTTGTTCCATGCAGCATGACCGAAGCGAAGACCTCGATCTCGCGAGGCGTAAACTCTGCCTCCTTCGTGACGGTGTCCTTTTCGCCAAATTTCATGCCCGCTTACCTTGCCAGGCAGCTGATCGCTGTGCCGAAACAGCGAGCTGCGAACGCCAAGATTAATGGGAAGGGTCGGATGTTCCAAGAGGCGCGCGAAGGAAGTTTATTCCTGGAGGTTATGAACTTTCAGCGATTTGGCGGAACTGATTTCAGTTGCTTGTCAACATTTCGGCGAGATCGAGCAAACCGGCGTCCTGACCCGGACCTGCGGCCAGTTGCACCGACACCGGAAGCCCGTCAGGAACCGGCAAAGGAATAGCCAACGCCGGCATGCCAAGCATATTTGCCCAGCGGCGGAAGCGGCCGCCGGCCAGTCCCCACGGCACCATTTCCCCATCCACCTCGGTAAGTTCGTCGGAAAGCCGCGGCGCCGATCCAGGCGCCGTAGGAATGGCAAAAGCGTCCAGGCCCGCGATTTTCTCCAGAAACCGGCCTCGCACGCCGTTACGGATTTCGATGGCGCTATCATAGGCGCCGGCATGGATGCGAATGCCGCCCTGCAGGAATGAGTGAACCGCGTCGCCGACCATGTCCGGCTTCTGCTCGATTGCATTGCGGTAGATTCGCGCGAACTCACATTGGAGGATTGTCAGTCCCGCGGCAACGAACGCCTCCCTGTCGTCGAAGGTGATCTCGACCGTGCGCACTTCAGGACGATCGAGCATGGTAGCCAACGCGATATCGACTGACGTGTCGACGTGAGCGCCAAGCAGTTCGGGGCAGATGCCGATCGTGATGCCCGTTGTCGTTTTGCTGCCCCCGCTTGCCGACGGGGCGAGCCGTTTTCCGGCAAGCGCCTCGGTCATCAGGCGAACGTCCCTGACCGAGCGTGCAAGAACGCCGACGCAGTCCAGCGAAGGCGCTATGCTCATGACGCCCTGCACGGCGATCAGATCATTCGTCGGCTTGTAACCGAACAAGCCGGTTGCAGCAGCCGGGGATCGGTTTGACCCGCCGCTGTCCGTGCCAACCGCTGCCAGGCAAAAACCGGCCGCGACCGCTGCGGCCGACCCGCTGCTCGTGCCACCTGTCCCACGGTCCGGATCAAGCGGGTTGGCGACCTTGCCGTGCCAAGGATTGTCGTGGCCGCCGACGCACAGTTCGTGCAGGTTCGTCTTGCCGATGATGATGGCGCCGGCCGCCTGAAGATTGGCAATGCATGTTGCCGTTTCCGTCGCGACGTGATCCCGAAACAACCGGGAGCCAGCCGTTGTCGGCCAATCCTTGACGTCGATAACGTCTTTGACCGCGATCGGCACGCCATGCAGCGGGCCGCGCCTGTGACCGGATCTGATTTCGCGTGTGGCCTGAAGCGCGGCGTCCAGGGCATCAGCTTCGGCCACGAAAATCATCGCCTTGATGTGTTCATTCAGTTCCTGGATGCGATCGAGGCAACCCTCCATGATTTCCACGGGCGACAGGCCGGCAGCGATCTTTTCGCTCATCTCCTCGATGGACCGGCAAGGGCTGCTATTCATATGACGACCTTAGAGCGAACGCACCGGACCGACCGCATTGCGGCCGGCCATCCCGGAACCAGCCGACGATGCCACATCAGAAATTTGGTGGACAGTCGCGAGCTTATTCCCGTGGGCGCGGGACTATCGCTGAAAACTCATAGGCGCGATCAATGGCGGCGTCGTGAACCGTTCAATTCAGCCCTGTCCTCGCACGCGCCGATCAATGAGCGCCGATCGTTTGCCGGTCGCCGGACTGCGTCACTCGAAGGGGCTATCGTCATAACTATTGGTGATGAACCGCACGGCAGGGGGCATTAGATCGAGATCATTTGAACTGTTAGCGTTTTCAAACACCGCCCTGAAAGAAGGTCGACTGAGCCGAATGGCCAAGTTCGCATCGCCGACATCCGAACCAGTCCACGATGCTCGATGCTGCCGGCTGGCCACGGGCCGACGTCGAAAGATCGGCAGATGCCCGGCTACCAGCATCATCATTGCGGAAGATACAAATCCACATAAACAAAAAGGGGAACAATCATGAAAAAGCTTGCACTCGCCTTGTCACTGATCGTGGCGGTATTTGGCGCCGCCAATTCATCGTCGGCGGCCGACGATGTCATCCGTTTCGGTGTCGCCGCGGAGCCATACCCGCCTTTCTCCGTCAAGGATGCCAGCGGCACCTGGCAGGGCTGGGAAATCGACCTGATGAATGCCGTTTGCAAAGAGATGAAGGCGAAATGTGAGATCGTCGATATCGCCTGGGACGGCATCATTCCCGCGCTGTTGGCCAAGAAGTTCGACGTCATCTGGAGCTCGATGTCGATCACGGACAAGCGCAAGGAGGTGATCGATTTCACCGACAAGTACTACTATTCGCCCAACGTGCTTGTCGGCGCCAAGGCGGATACGCGGCAGTTCGACGTGACCAAGCCGGAGACATTCAAGGGGATTGCGGTCGCGGCACAGAGTGCCAGCCTGCAGGCGACCTACATGCAGGATAAGTTCAACGGCATTGCCGAAGTGAAGATCTATCCAACACTCGATGACGAAATCGCGGACATCCAGGCCGGACGCGTGGATCTCATGGCTGCGGCAGGCATCCAGATCCAGGATTTCTTGAAGAAGCCGGAGGGCCAAGCTTATGAAATCAAGGTGACGCTGCCGCATGAGAAAATGTTTGGATACGGCGACGGCGGCGGCCTGCGCAAGGAAGACACCGCTCTGAGGGACCGCCTCAATGCAGCACTCAAGGCGGTGCGCGCCAGCGGCGAGTACGAGACGATCACCAAGCGCTATTTCGATTTCAACATTTACGGCGATTGATCATCTGGTTCAGGCCCGGGGGACGGCCGGCCCGGGGCGGCCGTCGCCATCTTCATTGAACTGGAACGCGCTGTATGAACTCGACCGTGTCTTGGGCAACCCTGCTCAGCTTCGGGGACAAGGGCTGGGGCGACGAATTGCTTCTTGGCGCTTGCCTGAGCCTTGGAATTTCGATCAGCGCCTATCTCGTGGGCCTGACCCTCGGCCTCATGGGTGCGGTGGCCAAGATCTCGAAGAACCGCGTGGCGGTCTCCGCAGCCGTTGCCTATACGACAATCATCCGGTCCGTACCGGACATTCTCATCATATTTCTCGTCTACTATACCGCGACGGACGCGTTGCGCTGGGCCGTGAGCCTGGCGGGACTGACTTCCGAATTCCAGGTCAATGGGTTTGTCGCCGCGACGCTGTCGCTTGGGATCGTTCAAGGCGGCTACAGCACGGAGGTCCTGCGCGGCGCGATCGTGGCCATCCCGCGAGGTCAGGTCGAGGCAGCCTATTCACTCGGTCTGACACGGCGCCAGACCTTCTTCCTGGTGACCGTGCCGCAAATGGTTCCCCTGGCCTTGCCGGGGCTTGGCAATTTGTGGCTGGTCGTCTTGAAGGAAAGCTCACTGGTCAGCCTGATCGGTTTTACCGAGCTCGTTCTCGCCGGCAAGATGGCTGCCGGCGCGACGCGCGATTACTTCATGTTCTATTGCGCGATCGCGTTCGTGTTCCTCGCCATGTCGGGCATATCGGCGATGCTTTTCCATGCCCTCGAAACAGCCACCGTCCGTGGCGGGAGGCGGGGCTAGCGTGACTGAGTTTGGAGCCTACCTCGCCAATCAGCTTCTGGCCGGCGCCCAGGTCACCATAATCCTGTTCCTCGGCTGTGCGGTGGTCGGCAATTTGCTTGCTATCCCGGTTGCACTGGCCCGGTTATCCAACAGGAAATGGCTGCGATATCCTGCGGTTGCGTTTATCCTCGCGTTCCGGGGGACCCCGCTCCTGGTCCAGCTTTACCTCTGCTACTTCGGTATCGGCCAAATTCTCTCGGGGATCCCCTCGATCCGCTACAGCCCGCTCTGGCCCATTTTGCGAGGCGCGGACTTCTATGCGTTTTTTACCCTTTCCCTGAACACCGCGGCCTACTGTGGCGAGATTTGGAGAGGGGCGATACAGGCCATTCCAGAAGGGCAGCGTGAGGCCGGCCAATCGCTTGGCCTGTCGAAAACACGGATCATGATTTCCGTCCTTCTCCCGCAGGCTTTCAGGTTGGCTTTGCCGGCGATCGGCGGCCAGAACATCCTGCTTTTGAAGGGGACCGCACTGGCGTCGACGATCACGGTCTTCGAACTGATGGGCGCGGCGAACCTCGTTCGCGCGCAGACATTTCGGGTCTACGAGCCTCTGTTCGCCGCCGCGCTAGGATATTTCCTGCTGGCGGCATTGATCACTATCGGCTTTGGTTTCTTCGAGAGACGGCTTGCTCGACAACATTGAGCGGAACGGATCGGTGTATCGAGCCGCTGCGTGGAAGGCGACGTGACCTTCAGGCACGCCGAATTCGACATAGAATCGCGCCGCTTCGATGACCTCGCCAAATCCCGTTTTGCAAGCAGCGGCTATTTCGTCGCGGAACTGATCCCACTCTGTCGGGGCCGTTCGCGCGCTTGACCGCGTCGGACAAAAAACTTCTCGGCCCCTACATGAACCGCAGGGTATTTCTTTAGCGCCTCCTGGTAAGTGGCACCAAGCGGGCACGAGGTGTTCTCGCGTGCCCAAAATGGTCCAAAGTTCTCCAGGGATTTTGCGCCTGTAGCCCCATCCGGCCTTGCCGCGCTTCTGAATGTGGTTCACGCCGATCGTCATAGCCCAGTGTACCCCGCAGTGTACCTCTGGGAGGCGGAAACCCTTGCAGTGCTTGGGTTTAAAGACATTTCTGGTGCCCTTCCCGAGAGATGGGTGACAGTTCATTCCGGATAGATGGGTTACACTTTCGGCCCTTTGCAAGGAGAGCAAGGTGCCTTGGAAGGAGTGTAACGTCATGGAAGAGC
>NZ_VFTX01000007.1:0-329409 GCF_006440955.1 Mesorhizobium sp. B2-8-1
ACTCCAAAACCCCTTCGGGCCAAAAGTGTTACCCATGTCTCCGGTATAAACCGTAACCTATGTGTCCGGAACGGACCAGGGGGAAATGGTGCCCAGAGGCGGATTCGAACCACCGACACGCGGATTTTCAGTCCGCTGCTCTACCAACTGAGCTATCTGGGCCTGTTCCGGCTAACGAAAACTCGCGCTCCGGATTTCATGGAAGCGCCGTGGGCGTCCCTTGAAAGCGCGTGGGTTATAGCATGGGAATCCGGCCTGTCCAGCGCCCAGATGTGGATTTCCGGCAGGAAAAGAAGTGCCGCCCGATGCGCTGGTTTCCGCGCCACGCCGCCGCTATCTGGCGCCCGCCAATCCCTTGCGAAAATCCGTAGGTGTCATGCCGGCGAGCTTCCGGAACGACTTGTTGAAGGCGCTGAGCGAACCGAAGCCCGAATCCATCGCGACCCTGAGCACATTGGCGTCCTGGTGCATGAGCAGCGCCTGCGCATAGCTCAGCCGCAACAGGTTGACATACTCGTTGAGTGTCATGCCGGTCGATTTCTTGAAGATGCTCATGGCGTATTTGGGATGGAGGTCGGCGGCCGCCGCTATGTTCATGCAATCGATGTCGTAGAGGAAGTTCTCGGCGATGAAATCGCACATGCGCCCGACATTGCGCGACGACTGCTGGTCGAACGGACTGCCCGCTTCCTGTCCGGCCGCATTTTCCGGCACCAGCCTGTAGGGCTCGAACCGTACCCGCTCCAGCCGCAGCAACAGTTCGTTGACGGCGTGCTCCGCCCTGGCCGGGTCGCCGGAGCGGGCGTAGCGGTTCCAGCGGTCGAAATTATCGTTGTCGGACTGATCGGTGGCGCTGGTCACCAGCGTGGCACCCGTCATCAGCCGGTGACGTATGTCAGCCGGCAGATGCAGCCGGAAGAAATGCACCAGCGGCAGATGCGCGCCGGCATAGATGGCGTCGTCGCTCAAATCGTCCATCTGGTGCGGCAGTCCGCCCCAGAACAGGCACATCTCACCGGCCGAAAGCGAGATTTCGTGGTCGTTCATGCGGTAATGCACGCTGCCGCGCACGATGAAGTTTACCTCGACCTGCGCATGCCAATGCGGCTTGAGCATCACCAGGGGTGCGGTGTGGAACATCTGCAACAGCAGCGGCATTCCTTCCACGCTGCTGGCGCCAGGCTGGTAAAACGGCCGGTCCGGCATCTTACTTTCCGCCAATTTCGTATTCCCTTTGTCGGGGACAAGCCTTCCGCGCCGCATAGTCTAGCCCGGCTCGCAGAGAGAGCAAATGAAATGGGAGGATTTCAATGCGCATCACACTGTCCTGCGCCGCGCTCGCGCTTGCCTTGGGCTCAGCCCCGGCCTTCGCGCAATCGGGCGAAATCACCATCTGGAGCTGGAACATCGCCGCCTCGTCGCTGAAGGCGACGATTGCCGGGTTCAACAAGCTGCATCCTGACATCAAGGTCACCGTCCAGGATCTCGGCAACCAGCCGACCTATGACAAATCGATCGCCGGATGCGCCGCCGGTGGCGTCGGCCTGCCTGACGTCGTCACCATCGAGAACGGCGAGGCCGAGAATTACTGGAGCCAATTTCCCGATTGCTTTGTCGACCTGCACACGCTGGGCTACAGCGCCGAGGACCAGGCGAAATTCCCCGATTTCAAGCGCACCGAGCTCGAGGTCGGCGACAAGGCCTATGCGATGCCGTGGGATTCCGGCCCGGTCGCCGCCTTCTACCGCCGCGACTTCTACCAAAAGGCCGGCGTCGATCCGGCGTCGATCAAGACCTGGGACGATTTCATTGCCGCCGGCAAGAAGATCCAGGCCGCCAATCCCGGCGTCACCATGACCAACGCCGACTTCAACGGCGACACCGAATTCTTCCGCATGATCTCCAATGAACAGGGCTGCGGCTATTTCTCCGAGGATGGCCAGTCGATCACGGTGAACCAGCCGAAATGCATCGATACGCTGGCCAAGATCAAGGAGATGAAGGACGCCGGCGTCATCTCGTCGGCCGACTGGGGCACAAAGATCACCAACAACACCGCCGGCACCGTCGCCACCCAGGTCTATGGCGGCTGGTATGAAGGCACAATCCGCACCGAATCGGCCGGCGAAAACGGCAAATGGGGCGTCTACCTGATGCCGAGCCTTACCGCCGACGGGCCACGCGCCGCCAATCTCGGCGGCTCGTCGCTGGCCATCACTTCGGGGTCGAAGAACAAGGAAGCGGCTTACGAGTACCTGAAATACACGCTCGAAACCAATGAGGGCCAGATCACCATGCTGAAGGAGTTCGGCCTCGTTCCCTCGCTGGTGTCGGCGCTGAACGACCCCTACGTCTCTGAAGGCCTGCCCTATTGGGGCGGCCAGGCGGTGTGGAAGGACATCCTCGCCACTCTGCCCAAGATCGTCCCCAGCCGCGGCACGCAGTTCCAGAGCGATGCCGAAATCATCATGCGCGCGGTGCAGACCAAATATCTCGCCGGCGGCTATCCCGATGCCAAGGCGGCACTCGACGATGCCGCCGGCCAGATCGCGGCGGCGACCGGACTGCCGGTCAAGTCATAACCTCCCAGACGGGGTCCGGGCGGGCATGCGCCGCCCGGACCCGACCTCGGCCCGCGGGGCTTCCTCGCGGGACGTGTGAAATGTCGCATGTCCCGACTAACCGGTTGCCGCTGCGCGCGGGACCACAGCTTGAAACGCCGACGAGAGGAGGAGGAGCACGATGCGCAACCGCAACGCCACGGCCTATCGTTTCCTCGCGCCCTATTTGCTGATCTTCTCCGTCTTCTGGGTATGGCCGATCATCTCTTCGTTCCTGATCTCGTTCCAGGCGACGCGCACCGTGCCCTGGCGCTTTGCGCCTGGCTTCAACTGGGGCCGGCTGATCGGCGATCCGGCCTTCTTCAATGCGCTGAAGAACACACTGCTCATCCTCGTCATCCAGGTGCCGGTGATGATCGCGCTGGCCATGGTGATGGCCGTGCTTTTGAATTCGCCGCTCCTGAAGGCGAGGGGACTTTACCGCTTCGCCTTCTTCGCTCCCGTGGTGGTCGGCGAGGTCGCCTATTCCGCGGTGTTCCGGCTGATGTTCAACCTCGATTTCGGCATCATCAACAAGCTCCTGAACAGCGTTGGGCTGCCCAAGATCGACTGGTTCTCCAATGTCACGCCGGCCATGGCGCTGATCATGATCGCGGTCACCTGGCGCTGGGCCGGCTACAACGCCATCATCCTTCTGGCCGGCATGCAGTCCATCCCCGAGGACGTCTACGAGGCGGCGACGCTCGACCGGGTCAGCAAGCTCAAGCAGTTCTTCTTCATCACCTTGCCGCTGTTGAAGCCGGTCATCGTGTTCTGCACCGTGCTGTCGATCATCGGCACCATGCAGCTGTTCACCGAGCCGTTCCTGATCACCGAACGCGGCGGACCGGGCGGCGGCACCGAGACGCTCGGCCTGCTGCTCTATCGCCAGGGCTTCCGGTCGCTCAATTTCGGCTATGCCTCGGCCGTCGCCTACACCATGGCGGGGCTGGCGATCGCCATCACGCTGGTGCAACTGTGGCTGACGAGGGAACCGAAATGAGCTCGCTCGCCTCGGCCAGGCTGAAGCGCAGCCTCTTGCTGCATCTTTTCCTCACGCCACTGGCGCTGATCTGGCTGTTTCCGCTATGGATGATGGTCGTGTTCTCGACCATGCCGGACAACGGCATCTTCAGCCCCGGCATCGAGTTGCTGCCGCACGGCAATTTCGTGGACAATTTCAACAACCTGCAGCGCGACACCGACTTTGTCGGCGCGATTTTCATCTCCGTCTCGGTGGCGGTCACCTACACTTTTCTGTCGGTGCTGCTGACGTCGATGGCCGGCTGGGCGCTGGCGCGTTACCGGTTCGTCGGCAAGGGCTTGGTCGTCGCCATCATCCTGGGCACCATCACGCTTCCCTATGCGGTGGTGCTGATCCCGCAATTCATCATGGTGGCGCGCGATTTCACGCTCGCCAATACCTGGGTGGCGCTGATCGTGCCGCCGCTGTTCAATTCGCTGGGCGTGCTGTTCATGCGCCAGAGCTTTTCCATGATGCCCGATGACCTGTTCGATGCCGCCCGCGTCGAAGGCGTGAAGGAGTGGCGCATCTTCGTCTTCATCGCGCTGCCGCTGGCGCGGCCGATGCTGGCCGCCCTTTGCATCATCCTGTTCCTGGCGTCCTGGAACAATTATCTCTGGCCGCTTTTGATCAACAGCCAGCCCGGCGCGATGACCGCACCGGTGGCGCTCGGCACGCTGATCGGCCTCACCAAAGTGTCGTGGGGCGGCATCATGGCGGGCGCGGTAATGCTGACGGTGCCGATGCTGATCGTGTTCGTGCTGCTGCAACGCCATTTCATTGCCGGCATCGCCGCCGGCGCGGTCAAGTAAGGGTAGGCATGGCAACCGTCACGCTCACGAATGTCGTCAAGCGCTTCGGCGTTTTCGAGGTCGTCCATGGCGCCAACATCGACATCAGGGATGGCGAGTTCGTCGTGTTCGTCGGTCCGTCTGGCTGCGGCAAGTCCACGCTGCTCAGGATGATCGCCGGGCTGGAGGATATCAGCGATGGCGAGATCGCCATCGGCGGCAAGGTGGTCAACGATGTCGAGCCGGCCGACCGCGGCATAGCCATGGTGTTCCAGTCCTACGCGCTCTATCCGCATATGAACGTGGAGCAGAATCTCTCCTTCGGCCTGCGTATGACCGGCAATCCGAAGGCCGACACCGACCGCAGGGTGAAACGGGCGGCCGAGATCCTGCGCATCAGCGAATTGATGGAGCGCCGTCCGAAGAAACTCTCCGGCGGCCAGCGCCAGCGCGTTGCCATCGGCCGCGCCATCGTGCGCGAGCCGCAGGTGTTCCTGTTCGACGAGCCGCTGTCCAACCTCGACGCCGAACTGCGCGTCCAGATGCGGGTCGAGATCTCGCGCCTGCACAAGGAGCTCGGCACCACCATGATCTATGTCACGCACGACCAGACCGAGGCGATGACGCTCGCCGACCGGATCGTCGTGCTGCGCGGCGGCCATGTCGAGCAGATCGGCCGCCCGCTCGATCTTTATGACAATCCCGACAATCAGTTCGTGGCCGGTTTCGTCGGCTCGCCGAAGATGAATTTCATCGAGGGCCGCGTCGTCGGCTGCGATGCGCGCGGGGTCGTGGTGGAACTCGCTGGCCAGGAGAAGACCCGCATCACGCAGCCGTTGAAGGGCGCCGCGTCCGCAATCGGCAGCAAGGTCATCGTTGGCGTGCGACCCGAACATTTTGGCAGCGCCGGAGAAGGCGACGCCGATCTTGCCGTCACCATCGATGTGGTCGAGCACCTGGGCGGTACGAGCTTTCTCTACGCCAGAACGGCCAATGGGGAGGACGTGGTGATCCAGCGCGACGCGGCCAAGGTCCCCGAGACATCAGAGATCATCGTATCCATCCGCAAATCCTACCTGTTCGACGAAAAAGGGCTGCGGCTGCGCTGATCGGCTGCCCTTTCCCATCCCGCAAGGAGAATGACAATGACTGCAACCACGCCCATCCGCTGGGGCATTCTCGGCCCGGGCAGCATCGCCAAGGCCTTCGCCGGCGGCGTCGCCGGCTCCCGCAACGGAAAGCTGGTCGCCATCGGTGCGCGCGATCCGGGCAAGCCGAGTTTGGCGCAGAGCTTTCCCGGCGCGCGCATTCTCGAGGGCTACGAAGCGTTGCTCACTGACGCGGAAATCGACGCGATCTACATTTCGGTCCCGCACCCGGGCCACGCGCAATGGGCGATCCGGGCGGCGGACGCGGGAAAGCATGTGCTGTGCGAAAAGCCGCTGGCGCTGACCGCCTTCGAGGCCGACGCCATGATGCATGCGGCGCGCAAGGCCGGCACCTTTCTCGGCGAGGCCTTCATGTACCGGCTGCACCCGCAGACGCTGAAGCTGGTGGAACTGATCAAATCCGGCGTCATCGGCGAGATCAGGATGATCAAGTCGAGCTTCGGTTTTGCCATGCCTGATTTCATGCCGCAGCACCGGCTTTATGCCAACGACCTCGCCGGCGGCGGCATCCTGGACGTCGGCGGCTATCCCGTCTCGATGGCGCGGCTGATTGCCGGCGCCGCGGCCGGCAAGCCGTTCCTCGAGCCGGACAAGGTGACCGGCGTTGCCCATCTTGGCCAGTCCGGCGTCGACGAATGGGCCTCCGCGCTGCTGCATTTCCCGGGCGGCATCGTCGCCGAGGTCTCCTGCAGCATCTCCCTCAACCAGGACAATGTGCTCAGGATTTTCGGCACCAGGGGCCGCATCGAAGTGCCGGATTTCTGGTTCGCCGGCGGCGACCGCGATGTCGGCCTCGGCCGGATCGATGTGATCGGCGCGGACGGCGTGCGCGAAACCATCAGCGTGAACGAAAAGCGTCACGTGTATTCCTTCGAGGTCGACGCCGCCGGCGACGCCATCCTCTCCGGGCGGCAGGAATTCGCCTGGCCGGGCATGGCCTGGGCCGACAGCCTCGGCACACTGCGCGTGCTCGACAGATGGCGCGCGGCCGTGGGGCTGGAATACGAGATCGAAAAGGCCCCGCTGCGCACCAACACCATCTCCGGCCGGCCTTTGCGCCCCGGCGGCACGGCGATCGCCAAGCGCGGCATTCCGGGCCTGTCGAAGCCGGCCTCGGTCGTGGCGCTCGGTTTCGAGGACTTCCGCACCTTCTCCTCGGGGTCGATCCTGCTCGATGCCTTCTTCGAGGCAGGCGGCAATCTGTTCGACACCGGCTATGTCTATGGTGGCGGCTACACCGAGACGCTGCTTGGACAATGGCTGAAGAACCGTGGCGTGCGCGAGCAATCGGTGGTCATCGCCAAGGGTGCGCATTCCCCGCTCTGCTATCCCGACGTGATCGGCAAGCAGCTCGACCAGTCGCTCGACCGCCTGCAGACCGACCATGTCGATATCTATTTCATGCATCGCGACAATCCGGACGTGCCCGTCGGAGAATTCGTCGATGCGATGGACCGCGAGGTCAAGGCAGGCCGCATCCGTGGCCCGTTCGGCGGCTCGAACTGGACGATGCAGCGCATGGACGAGGCGATCGCCTATGCCGAGCGCACCGGCAAGCAAAAGCCCGGCGCGCTCTCCAACAACTTCTCGCTGGCTGAAATGCTGGAGCCGATCTGGGCCGGTTGCGTGACCTCCTCCACCGATGACTGGAAGGCCTGGCTGACCGCCCGGCAGATGCCGAATTTCGCCTGGTCGAGCCAAGGGCGCGGCTTCTTCACCGAACGCGCCGGGCGCGACCGGCGCGACAATGAAGAACTGGTGCGGGTCTGGTACTCGGAGCGCAATTTCGGCCGCCGCGACCGGGCGATCGAACTTGCCGCGCGGCTGGGCAAGAGCCCGATCCATATTGCGCTCGCCTATGTGCTCAACCAGCCTTTCCCATCGGTGCCGTTGATCGGCCCGCGCACGCTGGGCGAACTGGACGACAGCTTGCGCGCCCTCGACATCGCGCTTTCACCTGCCGATCTCCAATGGCTGGACGGCGGCAGCCGGCAAGCGGCGTAGTGCATGTCATGCAAGGCTGCGCTGGACGGCGACGGGGTCAGGTCTCGTCGTCGGACACCCTGATGTCGCGCCTGGCCGGAACCCTCATGCTGGCATACATGCCGGTGGTGCGGAACTGGCCCGGGCTAATGCCGTAACAGCGGCGGAAGACCTTCGAGAAATAGTTCGCGTCCTCGAAGCCGCACAGGATGGCGACTTCCTTCACGGGCAGGAAGTCAGCCTTGGTCAAAAGCTTGGCGGCGCGTTGCAGCCGCTGCTGCAGTACGAACTCCGCGGGCGGGATGCCTTCGCTCTCGGCGAAGCAGCGCGAGAAGTGCGCCCGGCTGAGGCCGCTGATCTGGACGAGGTCCGCTACCGGCAGCGGCCTGTCGAGATTGGCGTTGATGTGGTCGATGACCGGCTGCATGGCGCTCTGCTTCTCCGCAAAGGCGTGCGAGCCGAAGACATCGTCGTAGAGCGCCATCGCCGCCTCATAGGCGATCGCTGAAGCCGCCCCCGGCGCAGCGGCCCCGTTGATGAGACGCAGGCTGCAATCGGCGAGATGATCGATCGTCTCCGGCTGCAGCCGGAACACCGGACCCGAGACGTCGAGGATCGATTTGTGGATGCGCAGCGCCTCCTCGCCATTCATCGAGATCCAGAAATATTCCCAGCGCTCGTCCTTGGCCAGCCAGTAGCGGTGGTTGTGCGGCACCAGCACCAGCAGCGTGTCGTTCTGCTGCAGGCGATAGTCGCGGTTCTCATAGCGAAGCCGGCCGCTTCCGTTGATCGTGTGCTGGAGCACGGTGAATGGCGTCTGGCCGCGCTTGCGCCCGTCCCAATCATAGATTTCGCCTTCGCGCACTTCGTAGCCGGTGCTCGTCGGCATGGCATGCAGGCGCTGGCGACCGCGCGGCAGCGAGATCGTGCGCATCGACTGTCCGTTGGCGATCAGATCCCGCAGCACAAAATTACCCTTGAAAGCATAATCCTTCTCTGGCCGCGCTCGCGAATAAGCGCATAATCCATCCCCGAAGAACGTGAAGAACCCGCGGTCGAGGAGCGGGCGGGAGGAGAAAAGCCGGAATTCGGCTCGATTGGCACGCGCGCCTTGGCGTGTGGCCATATCCTCCCTTGCTGCTCCTTGCCTAGCATCCGATCGGATCGAGGTGAAGGTGATGAGTTTCAAAATCGCTATTATCGGCGCCGGCAGCGTCGGCTTCACCAAGAAACTGTTCACCGACATACTGTGCGTGCCGGAATTCAAGGGTATCGAATTCGCGCTGACCGATGTCAGCGAGCACAATCTCCAGATGATCAAGGCGATCCTCGACCGGATCGTCGAGGCCAACAAATTGCCGACCAAGGTGACGGCGACGACAGACCGCCGCAAGGCGCTCGAGGGCGCTCGTTATGTCATCAGCTGTGTGCGGGTCGGTGGCCTCGAAGCCTATGCCGACGATATCAGGATCCCCTTGAAATACGGCATCGACCAATGCGTCGGCGACACGATCTGCGCCGGCGGCATCCTCTATGGCCAGCGCAACATCCCGGTGATCCTCGATTTCTGCAAGGATATACGCGAGGTCGCCGAGACCGATGCGAAATTCCTCAACTATGCCAACCCGATGGCGATGAACACCTGGGCGGCGATCGAGTACGGCAAGGTCGACACGGTCGGGCTGTGCCACGGCGTCCAGCACGGCGCCGAGCAGATCGCCGAGGTGCTGGGCGCGAAGTCGCCTCGGGAGCTCGACTATGTCTGTTCCGGCATAAACCACCAGACCTGGTTCATCGAGTTGCGCCTGAACGGTCGCGAAATCGGCAAGGACGAGCTGGTCGCCGCCTTCGAGGCGCATCCGGTCTATTCCAGGCAGGAGAAACTGCGCATAGACGTGTTGAAGCGCTTCGGCGTTTATTCGACCGAAAGCAACGGCCATTTGTCCGAGTATCTTCCCTGGTACCGCAAGCGCCCGGACGAGATCACCCGCTGGATCGACATGTCCGACTGGATCCATGGCGAGACGGGCGGCTATCTCCGTTATTCCACCGAGACCCGCAACTGGTTCGAGACGGAATATCCGCAATTCCTCGAAGCGGCGTCGAAGCCGATCGATCCGTCAAAACGCTCCAACGAGCATGCCAGCCACATCTTGGAGGCGCTGGAGACCAACCGCGTCTATCGCGGCCACTTCAACGTCAAGAATGACGGTGTCATCACCAATTTGCCGCAGGACGCCATCGTCGAATCGCCCGGCTTCGTCGACCGCTTCGGCATCAACATGGCGGCCGGCATCACCTTGCCGGAAGCATGTGCCGCGACCTGCATATCCTCGATCAATGTCCAGCGCATGTCGGTGCATGCCGCCATATCCGGCGACATCGACCTGCTCAAGCTTGCCGTGCTGCATGACCCGCTGGTTGGTGCGGTATCGACACCGGAGGAGGTCTGGCAGATGGTCGACGAAATGGTCGTCGCCCAAGCGGCCTGGCTGCCGCAATTTGCGCATGCGGTTCCGGCGGCAAAAGAGAGGTTGTCGAAATCCAGGGTCAAGACCCGCGAATGGGCGGGCGCCGCTTGGCGCAGCGTCCGCTCGATCGAGGAGTTGCGCGCCGAAAAGGCCGCGCTGAAGCAGGCCGGCTGAAAACCCAGGTGGCGGCGACGGGCCTGCGGGAGACAGGTCCGCCGCGGTCGCCGTCCGGGCAGAAGACGAGCAGCAGCAAAACAAAACGTCCGAACACGAGGGAGGAGACAATGAGGAACCTACGCAGCATTGGCATGGTCGCGGGACTGGCGCTGGGCGTTTCCGTCCCGGCGCTTAACGCTTTCGCCTCCGAGCCGACGGTCCCGCCGGTACCGGCGGCGTTTCCGGCCGAAGGCAAGATCACTTATGTGCCGCGCGACTCCATCCTGGAGTTCAAGGCGCTGCCCGACTATCACGAGCCGGACTGGGTGACCGAGAAATACGTCAAGGCCGGCAAGCTGCCGCCGGTGAAAGACAGGCTGCCGAAGGAGCCCTTGGTTTTCAAGACGGGCAACATGCCTGATGGCATCGGCGTCTACGGCGATACAATGCGCCACGTTATCGGCGGGCGGCCGGAAGGCTGGAACTACGGCGCCGGTCAGACGCAGGGATGGGGCGGCATCGATATCGGCCTGTCCGAATGCCTGACGCGCACCGCGCCGCTGTTCCAGGTCGAGGCCAAGGACACCGAACCGCTGCCCAACCTCGCCAAAAGCTGGGACTGGTCGGCGGATGGCCACAAGCTCACCATGCACCTCGTCGAGGGTGCCAAATGGTCCGACGGCGCGCCCTTCAACTCAGACGACGTCATGTTCTACTGGGACGACGAGGTCGTCGATCCCAATGTCTCGCCGCTCAATGGTGCCACCCAGGAAACGTTCGGCGTCGGCACCACGCTCAAGAAGGTCGACGACTACACCGTCGAGTGGACCTTCAAGGAAGCCTTCCCGAAACAGTATCTCTACGCGATGGCCTACGGCACTTTCTGTCCTGGCCCCGCGCACATATCGAAGCCGCAGCATCCGAAATATTCGAAGAACACCTACGACCAGTTCAAGAACGCCTTCCCGCCGGAATATATGAACATGCCGGTCATGGGCGCCTGGGTGCCGGTTGAATACCGGCCAGACGACATCATCGTCATGCGCCGCAATCCCTATTATTGGAAGGTCGATGAGAAGGGCAATCAGCTGCCCTACCTCAACGAATTACATTACAAGCTGTCCACCTGGGCCGACCGCGATGTCCAGGCGGTGGCCGGCTCGGGCGATTTCTCCAATCTGGAGCAGCCGGAGAACTTCGTCGCCTCGCTGAAGCGGGCCGCGGAGGCGAATGCGCCTGCACGCCTGGCGTTCGGTCCACGGCTGATCGGCTATAATCTGCGCCTCAATTTTTCCGCTAATGGCTGGGGCAACCCGGACGAGCGCGGTCAGGCGATTCGCGAGCTGAACCGCAATGAGGATTTCCGCAAGGCCGTTACCATGGCGCTCGACCGCAAGGCGCTGGGCAACTCCCTGGTCAAGGGGCCGTTCACCGCCATCTACCCCGGCGGCTTGTCCTCCGGCACCAGCTTCTATGACCGCAAGTCGACGGTCTACTATCCCTTCGACCTCGAGGGCGCCAAGGCCGAACTCGCCAAGGCCGGACTCAAGGATACCGATGGCGACGGTTTCGTGAACTTCCCGGCCGGCACGGCCGGCGGCAAGAATGTCGAGATCGTCATGCTGGTCAACAATGACTACGGCACCGACAAGAGCCTCGCCGAAGGCGTTGTCGCCCAGATGGAGAAGCTCGGGCTGCGGATCGTGCTCAACGGTCTCAACGGCACGCAGCGCGATGCCTCGCAATATTCCGGGCGCTTCGACTGGCTGATCCGGCGCAACGACCAGGAGTTGACCTCCATCGTGCAGAACACCGTGCAGCTCGCTCCCGTCGGCCCCAAGACCAGCTGGGATCACCGCGCACCTGAAAGCGGCGAGGTCGACCTGATGCCTTTCGAGAAGGATCTCGTCGACATCGTCAACAAATTTGTCACGTCTGAGGACAATGACCAGCGCGCCGCCCTGATGAGAGACTTCCAGAAGATTTCGACGGAGCACGTCTACAATGTCGGCCTGACGGAATATCCCGGTGCGCTGATCGTCAATAAGCGCTTCTCCAACGTTCCAAGGGGCACGCCGATCTACATGTTCAACTGGGCAGAGGATTCGATCATCCGCGAGCGGGTCTTCGTGGCGGCCGACAAGCAGGCGAAATACGAATTGTTCCCGGAAGAGCTGCCCGGCAAGCCTGGAGACAAGGGCCCGATGTAAGTTTACCTCCCCTGACTGAGACCTCCGGCCGCGCCGCTGGCGCGGCCGGACAAAGGCAACCTCCGAACGCACCAAAAGGACGCGATCGGCAAGACGAGGAAGCGGACCGTCCATGCTGCGATTTCTGCTCATGCGCATAGCGTCGGCAATCCCGGTCCTTGCCATACTGAGCCTCGTCACCTTCGCCATCATCCAGGCACCGCCCGGCGATTATGCCGACTACATCCGCTCGCAGCTGATCAACCAGGGAGGCGCCTCCTTCGCCGAAGCCGACGCGCAGGCCAACGCCTACCGGATCGAACATGGCCTCGATAAGCCGCTGCCCGTCCAGTATCTCAACTGGATCGGCGGCATCGTCACCCGCGGCGATTTCGGCTACAGCCTCTACTACAACAAGCCGGTGGCCGACGTTGTGGGCGAGCGCCTGCCGCGCACCCTCATCCTGGCGCTTGTGTGCCATCTGCTCGCCTCGGTGCTCGGCATCACCTTCGGCATATGGGCGGCGACCCGGCAATACACCTGGATCGACTCGACACTTTCGGCCATCTCCTTCCTCGGCATGACGGTGCCGCGCTTCCTGATGGCGCTGATCATCGTCTATCTCCTGGTCTTCCAGTTCAACGTCTCGGAGATAGGCAGCTTCTTCTCGCCGCAATATGGCGGCGCGCCATGGTCGTGGGCCAAGTTCCTCGATCTGGTCAAGCATGTCTGGCCGGTGGTTGCGATCGCCACCTTCGGCGGGCTCGCCTACAACATGCGCGTCATGCGCGGTAATCTGCTCGACACGCTGAACGCCCAATATGTCGAGACGGCCAAGGCCAAGGGGTTGACCGGCAGCGCCGTCGTCATGCGACACGCCGTGCCCAATGCGCTGCATCCGCTGGTCATGTATCAGGGCGTGGTGCTGCCTTACATGCTGACCGGCGAAATCGAGACGGCGATCATCTTCGCGCTGCCGACCGTCGGCCCGGCGATCGTCGGCTCGATGGCGGTCGGCGACGTCTATGTCACCGCCACTTTCATGATGGTGCTGTCGGCGACGCTGATCGTCGGCAACATCATCGCCGACATGTTGCTGGTCCTGCTCGATCCGCGCGTGCGCCAGTTCGGGGAGAGCTAGATGTTGGCCCGCGATACATCGCCACCGCCGCTGCCGGCTGAAGGACCCGTCGAGAGACCCGCGCACGGCAACGAGAGCTACACCGCGCTCGTCTGGCGCCGGCTGAAGCGCTCCTGGACCGGCATGGCGGGGTTCTGGCTCGTCGTGCTGCTGATCCTCATGGCGGTATTCGCCGAGTTCCTGGCGCCGATGGACCCGAAGGTGACCGATGTCGCCTTCGCGCCGCCGCAACTGCCTGCTTTCCACGACAGGGACGGCGATTTCGTCGCCCGGCCCAGGGTCTATGCGCTGGCGGATTCGGCGGATCTCGATCCGGTCACCTTTCAGCCCATCGTCGGTCCCGACTATGATCATCCAAGATTGCTCGGCCTTTTCGTCGAGGGCGCGCCCTACAGGCTCTTCGGGCTCATTGCGGCGAACCGGCATTTCTTCGGTTCGATGGACGGCCAGCCGGTGCATTTCCTCGGCACCGACAAGTTCGGACGCGACGTGCTCTCGCGCGCCATCCATGGCTCGCGCGTCTCGCTGATGATCGCGCTGACGGTGGTCTTCATCATCACCGTCATCGGCACTACGGTCGGCATGGCTTCCGGCTATTTCGGCGGTCGGTTCGATGTCTGGATGCAGCGCTTCGTCGAACTCGTGCTGGCCTTCCCGCAGCTGCCGCTCTATCTGGCGCTGACGACGCTGATCCCGGTCACCGCGCCCACCAACGTCTTCCTCGCCTTCGTCATCATCGTCATGTCGGCGCTGGGCTGGGCGCAGATGTCGCGCGAGGTGCGCGGCAAGACGCTGGCGCTTGCGCGCATTGAATACGTACGCGCCGCCATGGCGGTGGGCGCCACCGACCGGCGCATCATCATGCAGCACATTTTCCCCAATGTGATGAGCCATGTGATCGTCGCGGTGACGTTGGCGATCCCGACCGTTGTGCTGCTCGAATCCTTCCTCGGTTTTCTCGGCTTTGCGGTGAAGCCGCCACTGATCTCCTGGGGGCTGATGCTGCAGGACACCGCGACCTACTCCGTCATAGGCACCTATCCGTGGATCCTGTCGCCGGTCGGCTTCGTGCTGGTCACCGTCTTTGCCTTCAACGCGCTGGGCGACGGCCTGCGCGACGCCGTCGATCCTTATTGAGGTGGCTGGGATGACGCTCGCGCTCGCCGAACCCTTCGCACCTTCCGTCCGGCACGACCATGACGGACGCCAGGGAGAACCCGTGATCGATGCCCGCAACATCGAGGTCGCCTTCAAGGTCGAGCACGGCACCGTCGAGGCGGTCAAGGACGTCTCGTTCCAGCTCTATCGCGGCGAGACGATCGCCATCGTCGGCGAATCCGGTTCCGGCAAATCGGTGACGGCGCGCACCGTCATGGGATTGCTGTCCCGGCGCGCCACCGTTTCACCGAGATCGACCGTCTGTTATGATGGGCAGAACATCCTGAAGTTCCCCGAAAGCGCCCGGCGCAAGCTGCGCGGCAACCGCATCTCGATGATCTTCCAGGAGCCGATGAGCTCGCTCAATCCGATCTATACGATCGGCAGCCAGATCGTCGAGGCGATCAGGGTTCATCGCAAGGTCGGCCGGCGGCAAGCCTGGGCACGGGCGCTCGAACTCCTGCAGCATGTCCAGATCCCGGATCCCGTCGCGCGGCTCAAGCAATATCCGCATCAGCTCTCGGGCGGCCAGCGCCAGCGCGTGATGATCGCCATGGCGCTGGCCAACGATCCCGACGTGCTGATCGCCGACGAACCGACGACGGCGCTCGACGTCACCGTCCAGGCACAGATCCTGAACCTGATCCGCAATCTGCAGAAAGAGCTGCGCATGGCGGTGATCCTGATCACCCATGACCTCACGGTCGTGCGCAAATTCTCCGACTACGTCTATGTCATGCAGCATGGCGAGATGCGGGAGCATAACGTCACCGAACGTCTGTTCTCCGATCCCCAGCATCCCTATACGCAACGACTGCTCGCCTCCGAACCGCGCGGGCGGCCACAACCGCTGCCGGAGGGCTCCGGCACCATCCTCGAAGCGAACGGGGTGCGCGTCTGCTTCATGCTGCGTCACGGCACCTTCCTCAAACCCGACTGGCGCGAGCTGGTCGCCGTCGACGATCTCGATCTCAAGCTTTGCCGCCACGAAACACTGGGACTGGTCGGCGAATCCGGCTCCGGCAAGACCACATTCGGCCAGTGCCTGCTCAGGTTGATCGATGCCAAGCGCGGCGAGATCCGTTTCGACGGCCAGCCGATCCATGGGCTGTCACGGGCCGAGATGCGGCCGCTGCGATCGCGCATGCAGGTCGTCTTCCAGGATCCGTTCTCCTCGCTCAACCCGCGCATGACGATCGGGCAGATCATCGAGGAAGGGCTGATCGTCAACGGCATCGGAGCGACGCGGCGCGAGCGGGTCGAGCGGGTGCGCGAGGCGCTGGTCAGCGCCGGCATGCCGGGCGACATCCTTTCGCGATTTCCGCACGAGTTCTCCGGCGGACAGCGGCAGCGCGTCGCCATCGCCCGAGCCATCGCGTTGGAACCGGAATTCATCCTGCTCGACGAGCCGACATCGGCGCTGGACCTCTCCGTCCAGGCGCAGATCATCGATCTCTTGCGCAGGCTGCAGGACGAGCGCGGCCTGAGTTATCTCTTCATCTCGCACGATCTCAAGGTGGTTCGCGCTCTGTGCCACCGCGTCATCGTCATGCAGCACGGCAAGATCGTCGAACAGGGACCTGTCGACGAGGTCCTCACCAATCCCAAGACCGCCTACACCGAACGGCTCGTCCGGGCCGCTTTCGACGTGGCCTGAACACATGCCGGAGGTTTAGCGTGGCAAGACATCCCAGGATCACTTTCATCGGCGCCGGCTCGACCGTGTTCATGAAGAACATCGTCGGTGACGTGCTGCAGCGGCCGGCGCTTTCGGGCGCGACGATCGCGCTGATGGACATCGATCCGCAGCGGCTGGAAGAGAGTGCCGTCGTCGTCAACAAGCTGATTGCGTCGCTCGGCGTGAAGGCGAAAGCGGAGACCTATTCCGACCAGCGCAAGGCGCTGGCCGGCGCCGATTTCGTCGTCGTCGCCTTCCAGATCGGCGGCTACGAGCCCTGCACCGTCACCGACTTTGAAGTGCCGAAGAAATATGGCCTGCGCCAGACCATAGCCGACACGCTCGGCGTCGGCGGCATCATGCGAGGCTTGAGGACCGTGCCGCATCTGTGGAAGATCTGCGAGGACATGCTCGCCGTCTGCCCCGATGCGATCATGCTGCAATACGTCAATCCGATGGCGATCAACACCTGGGCGATCTCGGAGAGATATCCAGAGATCAGGCAGGTCGGCCTCTGCCACTCGGTGCAGGGCACCGCGATGGAACTGGCGCACGATCTCGATCTTCCCTACGAGGACATCCGCTATCGCTCCGCCGGCATCAACCACATGGCCTTCTACCTGAAGTTCGAGCACCGCCAGGCCGACGGCTCCTACCGCGACCTCTACCCGGATCTCCTGCGCGCCTATCGCGAAGGGCGTGCGCCCAAGCCCGGCTGGAATCCGCGCTGCCCCAACAAGGTGCGTTACGAGATGCTGACCCGGCTCGGTTATTTCGTCACCGAAAGCTCGGAGCATTTCGCCGAATACACGCCCTATTTCATCAAGAGCGGCCGTCCCGACCTGATCGAGAAATACGGTATCCCGCTGGATGAATATCCCAAGCGCTGCATCGAGCAGATCGAGCGTTGGCAGGGGCAGGCGGAAGCCTATCGTTCGGCCGAGCGCATCGAGGTCGAGCAATCGAAGGAATATGCCTCCTCGATCATGAATTCGGTCTGGACCGGCGAGCCGTCGGTGATCTACGGCAATGTTCGCAACAATGGCTGCATCACCCCGCTGCCCCGCGAGTGCGCCGCCGAGGTGCCGTGCCTGGTCGACGCCTCCGGCATCCAGCCGACTTACATCGGCGACCTGCCGCCGCAATTGACGGCGCTGATCCGCACCAACATCAACGTGCAGGAACTGACGGTGCGGGCGCTGACGAGCGAGAACCGGGAACACATCTACCATGCGGCGATGATGGATCCGCACACGGCAGCCGAGCTCGATCTCGACCAGATATGGTCACTGGTGGACGAGCTTCTTGCCGCTCACGGCGACTGGCTGCCGGCCTGGGCACGCGTGAGCCGCAAGATCCAAGCCGCCTGACCAAGCGTCGCTCTTAGCTTATTTTGGCTCGTCGGCGTCGGGTTCTTCCTCGTCGTCGCGGGCTTTGATGACATAGGCGCCCTTCAGCCAGCGGTTGAGGTCGATGTCCTTGCAGCGCTTGGAGCAGAACGGGTAGGTCTCGCGCGCCGAAGGCTTGCCGCATTCGGGGCAGGGGCGCTTTGGCCGCAGCGGCGTCACCTTGTCGTCCGCGCTCATGGCCGCGCCGAGGACCAGTTTTGATGGACCTTGAAGCCTTCGCCCGAAAGCAACGCTACGGTCTCGTAAAGCGGCAAGCCGACGACATTGGTGTAGGAGCCGACCAGCTTGACGACGAAAGCGCCCGCAAGCCCCTGTACGGCATAGCCGCCGGCCTTGCCGCGCCATTCTCCCGACGCGACATAGGCGTCGATCTCCTCGCGCGGCAGCCGCTTGAACCGCACCCGCGTCTCGACCAGCCGCTGGCGCAGTTTGCCGCCGGGCGTGATCAGGCAGATGCCGGAATAGACCCGGTGCGAACGCCCCGACAGCAATCCGAGGCAGTTGGCGGCATCGTCGAGCGTCTCGGCCTTGGGCAGGATGCGCCGCCCGACAGCGACCACCGTGTCGGCGGCCAGCACCAAGGCCGGCGCGTAGTCGGTTTCCGACTTCAGCGAGGCGAATGCCTTTTCGGCCTTTTCCTTCGACAGCCTTTTGGCCAGCGAGCGCGGATGCTCGGCACGCAGCGGCGTCTCGTCGATGTCGGCAGGCAATATGCGGTCCGGTTCGATGCCGGCCTGCTGCAGGAGTTCAATGCGGCGCGGCGAACCCGAGGCAAGCACCAGCTTCAGCAAAATGCTCATCGCGGACCAGTCGGCCTTGATCTTACTTGAAACGATAGGTGATGCGGCCCTTGGTCAGGTCGTAGGGCGTCATCTCGACCAGGACCTTGTCGCCGGTCAGCACGCGGATACGGTTCTTGCGCATGCGGCCGGCCGTATGGGCTATGATTTCGTGTTCGTTTTCGAGTTTCACTCGGAACATGGCGTTGGGCAGCAGTTCCGTGACGACACCCGGAAACTCGAGGACTTCTTCCTTCGGCATTCGATACCTTTGCTTGGATGGTTTCCCGGCGTTTAGAGCATGATGCCGAAAAGTATGAGGCGGTTTTCGGACGACATCATGCTCTACTTCTTTGATCTAGAGTCGGAAGCTGTCAGGTCGAAGAGACCCAACCGCATCCGACTCTAGCCGGAAATTCGGCGGAACCTATATGATAATCGTCGGCTTGTGAACACGCTTAATCCGTCGCGTTTTTTGCTTCCGGAAGCAAAAAACGTCGGCCTATGCGCAACTTCAGCCGTTCACGCACATCGCGATAGGCCGCGATGATCTGCTCGCGCGTGCCGCTGGCGCCGGTAGGATCCGGCGTCGGCCAGTATTCGACCTCGACGGCGAGCGAGCGGGTGAGCTCCAGCGCGGCATGGTGCGCCTCCGGCGCGAGCGTGACGATGAGATCGAAATAGTCGTCTTCCAGCTCGTCCATCGTCCTTGGGTGGCGCTCGCCCAGCGACAGGCCTTCCTCGGCAAGCACGGCATCGACGAACGGGTCACGCTCGCCGCTGCGCACGCCCGCCGAGGCGACGAAGGTGCTGGCCGGCAGCATGCGCCGCGCCAACAGTTCGGCCATCGGCGAGCGCACGGCATTCATGCCGCACAGGAACAGGATCGAACGGGGCTGCGCGCCGGCGGTCAGGGGTTAACCCCGCCAATGGAGCACGCAGACCAGCGTGAACAGCCGGCGCGCCGTGTCGAAATCGATGTCGATCTTGCCGGCGAGCCGGTCCATCAACGTCTGCGAACCCTCGTTGTGCAGGCCGCGGCGACCCATGTCGATCGCCTCGATATGGCTCGGCGTCGAGGAGCGAATGGCGTCGTAATAGCTTTCGCAGATCATGTAGTAGTCCTTGACGATGCGCCTGAGCGGCGTCAGCGACAGGATATGGGTCACCACGGCGGAACCGTCGTCGCGCGTCACGGCGAAAACCAGGCGGGACTCGGCCAGCGACAGCTTCAGCCGGTAGGGGCCGGCGCCGCTGTCATTGACCGGTTGAAAACTGTTCTCCTCGATCAGGTCGAAGATCGCCACCGCGCGTTCGTGCTCGACGTCGGGCGTCGAACGGCCGATCGATTCATCGAGTTCGACATCGATCAGCCTCGCCCGGGTTTGATCGGAGCCCGACATGGCGCCTACATGTTCAGCCGGATAGCGACGGAGCGTCCATGCGCGTCGAGCCCTTCCGCCTTGGCCAGCGCGATCGCGGCGGGCGCCAGCGCGCGCAATTGCTCGGGCCCGAGCTTCAGGATCGAGGTGCGCTTGACGAAATCGAGTACCGAAAGGCCTGACGAGAAACGCGCCGAGCGCGCCGTCGGCAGCACGTGGTTGGAACCACCGACATAGTCGCCGATGGCTTCCGGCGTATGGCGGCCGAGAAACACGGCACCGGCATTGTGCATCCGCGACAGGAAGCCCTCGGCATCGTCGATTGCCAGTTCGACATGCTCGGCCGCGATACGGTCGACCAGCGGCAGCGCTGCCTCGATCGCCGCAACCTCGATCACCGCGCCGAAATCGCGCCAACTCGCCGCTGCCGTCTCCGCCCGTGGCAGGTTTGGCAGCTGCCGTTCGACCGCCTCCTCCACCGCCTTGCCAAAGGCCGGATCGTCGGTGATCAGGATCGACTGCGCCGACGCGTCATGTTCGGCCTGGGCCAGGAGATCGGCGGCGATCCAGTCGGGATCATTGTCGCCGTCGGCCACGACCAGCACTTCCGAGGGGCCGGCGATCATGTCGATGCCGACGGTGCCGAACACCTGGCGCTTGGCCGCCGCGACATAGGCATTGCCAGGGCCGACAATCTTGGCGACCGGCTTGATCGTCTCGGTGCCATAGGCCAGGGCAGCGATCGCCTGGGCGCCGCCGATGCGATAGATTTCCGGCACGCCGGCAAGGTCGGCCGCCACCAGCACAAGCGGATTGATGACGCCGCCGGGTGCCGGCACCACCATGACGATGCGCTCCACGCCGGCGACCTTGGCCGGGATGGCGTTCATCAGCACCGAACTGGGATAGCTCGCAGTGCCGCCCGGCACGTAAAGCCCGACCGCCTCGACCGCGGTCCAGCGCCAGCCGAGCTCGACGCCCGCGGCATCGGTAAAGCGGTCGTCCTTCGGCCGCTGCCGCTCGTGATAGGCGCGGATGCGGTCGCGCGCGAATTCGAGCGCCTCGATCGTCTGGTGGTCGCAAGCGGCATAGGCGCGGGCGATCTCGTCCTTCGACACGGCAATGCCAAGTTCCCTGAGGTCGGCCCGGTCGAAGCGTCTGGTAAAATCGACGAGGGCGGCGTCGCCGTCGGCGCGCACGCGCGCGATGATCTGGCGCACGGCCGCGTCGACATCGGCCGACACTTCCCTCTTGGTGGTGAGGAAAGCGGCGAAACGCTGTTCGAAATCGGCGTCGGACTGACGAAGCGTGATGGCCATCGCTCAAGCCCTGTGCACGGGACGCGACGTGGCTTCCCACGCGCCGCCGACATCGGCAAGGCGGGCCTCGATGCATTCGACATCGAGCATGATCGCGCCGCCTCCCGAAAAGATCAGCTCGACTATGCCGGCCGGCTTGCTGATCTCGATGAAGCTGATCGCCAGCAGCGACAGCACTTCGGCCGGCTTGTCGCGGGCTATGCCGCTGGTCTTGGCGCCCAGAACCCGATCGAAATGCAGCACGGCCTGGCGCCGTTCGTTGTGCTGGCGAAAGAAGCCCGATTTGGCCTCCCAGACGAAACGGTTCATGGTCAGCACGAAACGCTTGGCCGCGGGAAGGTATTCAAGGTCCGAGACTTTCATCACGGCGTCCTGGACATGGGCGGAGACGATGCTCAGGTCCTGGTCGTCGAGGGCGATAAGCTTAAGGCCGGTCATGCGGATTTCGCACCTGAAAATTGACTGTTCAGCCTTCTGTTAGAGCATGATCCCGAAAAGTGGAAACCGCTTTTCGGAAAAGATCATGCTCAAGCAGGAATCCGGAGGTCGTTCCGGTCCGCGCAGCCGTGAGGCGGGCGGGGATCGGTCTAAGCCGAGATCCGTTCGATCACGGCGCCGCAATTGGACAGCTTTTCCTCCAGCCGCTCGAAGCCGCGGTCGAGATGATAAACGCGGTTGACCGTGGTTTCGCCTTCGGCCGCAAGGCCGGCGATGACCAGCGAAACGGAAGCGCGAAGGTCGGTCGCCATGACAGGCGCGCCCTTCAATTTCGGCACGCCGTCGACGATCGCCGTCTGGCCCGAAAGTGTGATGTGGGCGCCCAGGCGCGCGAGTTCCTGCACATGCATGAAGCGGTTTTCGAAGATCGTCTCGGTGATGCGCGACTTGCCCTTGGCCATGGTCATCAGGCCCATGAACTGCGCCTGCAGATCGGTGGGGAAGGCCGGGAAGGGCGCCGTCGTCACGTCGACCGGTGAAATGCCGTTGCCGTTGCGCTTGACGCGGATGCCGGAATTGGTCGGCGTGATCTCGGCGCCCGTCTGCGAGATCACGTCCAGCGCGGTCTGTAGCAAATCGGGACGCGCGCCCTCGAGCACGACGTCGCCGCCGGTCATGGCGACGGCCATGGCATAGGTTCCGGTCTCGATCCGGTCCGGGATGACGCGCACGCGCGCGCCCGACAGCGCCTCGACGCCGTCGATGGTGATGGTTGGCGTGCCGGCGCCGGAAATCCTGGCGCCCATGGCATTGAGGCATTCGGCGAGGTTGACGATCTCGGGCTCGCAGGCGGCGTTCTCAAGCACCGTCTCGCCCTTGGCGAGCGACGCCGCCATCATCAGCACATGGGTGGCGCCGACCGACACTTTCGGAAAGACGTAACGGTTGCCGACGAGGCGGCCGTTCCTGGTCTTGGCGATAACGTAGCCGGTGTCGACGTCGATGTCGGCGCCCAGCGCCTGCAGGCCTTCCAGGAACAGGTCGACCGGCCGCGTGCCGATGGCGCAACCGCCCGGAAGCGACACCTTGGCCTCGCCCATGCGGGCCAGCAGCGGGCCGATGACCCAGAACGAAGCGCGCATCTTCGACACCAGCTCGTAGGGGGCCGTCGTGTCGACGATGTTGCGGGCGGAAAAATTGATGGTGCGCGAATAGCCTTCATTCTGCTTTTCGCGGCGTCCGTTGACCGAATAATCGACGCCGTGATTGCCCAGGATGCGGATCAGCTGCTCGACATCGGCCAGATGCGGCACGTTTTCGAGCGTCAGCGTGTCGTCTGTCAGAAGCGACGCGATCATCAGCGGCAGGGCGGCGTTTTTCGCGCCCGAGATCGGAATGCTTCCGGCGAGCTTGTTGCCGCCGACAATTCTGATGCGATCCATGAAGACTATCCCCTCGGCCCTGAAAGCCGGTTTCAATCGTTTGAGTATCGGCCCGTCTAGACCATCGGCCAAGCTGGTTCAAGAAATAGGATTTCCTGGCACCCGACCCAAGAGTGGCGGATTTGAGTTAATCTTTTTGTATTTCCTTCGCCGCGCCGACCCCGTCCGGCCGCTTGCCGGCGTCGCCGGTGCGCTGTTTGTCAGCGTCGCCGGCGCGCCGCGAGCGCGACTGCGCCTTGCGTTTCAGCAGATTCGCGCGCAGCTGCTCGGCCAGGCGGTCCTTGCGGCCGGTGCCGCCCTTTTTCGGTGGAATTGTCTTGTCGTTCATCGTCCCGTCCTAGCCGGCGGCCGGCCAGCCCGCTATTCAGGCATAACCAACATTGTGGCGCGGCCATGTCATCAAAACGTATCCGGCAAAGGCTTTCACAGATGCTTTGCACTTGGCCTTGCGCTTGCCGGTTCGATATGGCAGAAGCCCCGCCATCAGCGGCTGCGGTAGCTCAGTGGTAGAGCACTCCCTTGGTAAGGGAGAGGTCGAGAGTTCAATCCTCTCTCGCAGCACCAGACTGCCCGACATTTTCAGCGCCATCCATCCCATTCTTAAGCCCTTGCGGCACGAATGGGCAAAAAAAAGGCGCATCGGGCACCTGAATCCGAGATTTCGCGCAAGGTTGGTTCTCGTCGCGCTTTCATGGCGGGAGCAAATCGGCCTGCTTGCTTTCCTCCGCGACGAGCGCCTGCCCATAGCGGGCGACCGCTTGGCGCCCTTCCGCCCCCCACCCGCCCGATCGGACGGTTGAAAACATCGGCATTGGCGACCCGGGCGAGTCCGCTCCGGTCAGTGCCTTGAAGCATGATCTGGCGCGGCCGTCGTCCCGATCAGAGTCGCAGGGCGAAGCGCCGTCCGCGCAGACGGCGCTGGTTGCGGCTTCATCGGAACGCAAATGCCGATATCGGGATTTGCGCTGGTCGCCCGATCGTGATTCAAGTCGGCGATTCCGAGGGCTTTCCCGCTGGAGCGCAGCATGACCTTGATCACACGCCGTCGACTTCTGAAATCGGCAGCGTTTGCCGGTGCGGGCGGGCTCGTCGCGATGGGGAGGCTTGGCGGCTGGGCCGCCGCCACGCCCGAGCCGGTGGTACTGCGGACGGCCAAGATCCAGGCCAGGCTGGTGGAGATCGGTCCGACCCGGGACGTGCTGACCTATGGCAGCGCCGGGATGCCGCCTGTGCTGAGGATGAAAAAGGGCGAGCCCTTCGCCGCCCGGCTCGTCAACGCCATCGACGACCCGACGACGATCCATTGGCACGGCGTTCGGGTCCCCAACAGGATGGACGGCGTTCCGTTCCTGGTCCAGCCCTATGTCTATAGCGGCGATCATTTCGACTACGCCTTCACGCCGCCCGATGCCGGCACCTTCTGGTACCACCCGCATTGCAACACGCTGGAGCAGATGGGGCACGGCCTGACCGGCGTCATCGTGGTCGAAAATCCCGGTGATCCGAAATTCGATGCCGAAATCGTCCTGAATCTGCGCGACTGGCGCCTCGGCGACGATGGCCAGTTCATCGATCAGTTCCGGCCGCGGGATGCCGCGAGAACCGGCACCTATGGCACGGTGCGCACGGCCAACTGGCTCGACCAGCCGCACTATGACGCGCCAGCCGGCGGGCTGGTGCGGCTGCGCGTCGCCATCACCGACGTGACGCGCATCCATGCCTTTCGCGTCGACGGCGCGGAGGCGACGGTGATCGCGCTGGATGGCAATCCGGTGCCGCAGCGTTTTTCGCCCGATGCCTTGCTGCTTGGCCCGGGACAGCGCATGGAACTCGCCATCCGCATGCCTGACGCGGAGGGCGCGGTCGTGAGCCTGCGGGACGTCAGGGGCACCAAGCCCAAGGTGCTGGCTACCTTGCGTGCGGCTGGCAGCTCGCTGAAGCGCGACATTCGTGATGTCGCGCCGCTGGAGGCCAATCCGGTGGCGGAGGTCGATCTCTCCGCTGCCCAGCATATTTCGCTGGCGCTCAGCGCTACGGCCGAGAACATTGCGAGCGACGGCATATGCGGTTCGCTCGGCTACAGTTTCTGGGCCATCAACAAGGTGCCGTGGCCGGGTGACACGCCGGATCCGACCGCGCCGCTGGCCGAATTGAAGCTTGGCAGGAGCTATGTCATCGACATGGAGAACCTGACGCCGCAATCGCATCCGATGCATTTGCACGGCATGAGCTTCAAAGTGCTGTCATCCTCGACTCGGCCCGTGCAGCCGCTGATTTCAGACACCTATCTCATTCAGCCCAACGAGAAGGTGAGCCTCGGCTTCGTCGCCGACAACCCCGGCGACTGGCTGCTGCACTGCCACATCATCGAGCATCAGAAGTCGGGCATGACGAGCTACGTCAGGGTGACCTGAAACCGAGCGCGTGCCGCGGCCTACTTGCGCAGTTGCGCCTCGATCTCGTCGAGCACCTTGTCCTTGCCGATGCCGGTGAGGAAGGCGAGGCCCTTGATGACCGGCTTGGTCACCGAAGCCGAGATCGGCGTCGTGGCGACGATGAAGTCGACGCTGTCGGCCAGCCCCGGCACTTCGGTCGCCTTGGCCTGCTGGGCGTTGAAGGTCAGGCCGCGCTGCTTCATCGCCTCGGTGACGGCGACGTTGACCGCGGTTGAGGTGGCTATGCCCGTGCCGCAGGCAAAGAGAATTGTTTTCTGTCTGGACATCTCTTGCTTCTCCTTGTTCAGCCGAGCACGGCCCGAACGTCGTCTAGCGTCGTGGCCGACCTCAGGCCGTCCAATGCATCTGGATTCTGGATGGTGGCCATAACGGCCTGCAGCGCTTCAATCTGCTTGTCCTTGTCATTGATGGCAAGCAGGAAGACGAAGCCGACCGGCAGCTTCTCGTCGGGGTCTTCCATGTTGGCGAAGACGACGGGGTGCTTCAATGTGCCCAAAGCGATCCCGGGCTTCAGGACATGTTCGGGATCGGTGTGCGGCACCGCGACATTGTCGGCGCGCTCCAGCGGCAGTCCTGTCGGGATGGTCAACTCGCGGCGCACGACCGCGTCGGCGTAGGAACTTCTGACATAGCCGAGCGTCTCGAGCCGGCCGGCCAGGATGCGGATGATCTGCTCATTGGTCGAGGCATCGGATCCGAGCACGATCGCTTCGGGGTCCAGAAGCTGCATGAGTCCGTCAGACATGTTTTTGCTCCGTCGATAAAATCATGCGCCCGGGGAGGGCGCACGATCATTTCAAACGTCAGGCGTGATGAGGCTCAGGCCGTGCCTTCGGCCGGCTCGTCCTCGGCGCCCGCTGCCCGTTCCCAGCCGAGCGTGTTGCGGCGATAGAGGACGAACAATGCCGCGATGACCACGGCGATCACGACGATGCCGGCAAGGCCAAGTCCCTGGATCGCCTCGATGATCACATAGGGCACCCACAGGAAGCCGTCGACGACCGAGGTGATCTGCAGCGCGTCTGCCGGCAGCTTGAAGCCCGACGCGACGGCCGCACTTGTGAACAGCGGCGCCAGCGCGTTGGCGACGTAGAAACCGATCGCCAGCGTCACCGTGCCGATCACCACCATGCGGAACACATTGCCTTTGACCAGAGGGGCGGTCATGGCGACGATGAAGGGAATGACCGCCAGGTCGGCGAACAGGATGACGCGGTTGCCCGGCAGGATCACCGACAGGATGATCGCGATAGGCACCAGGATCAGCGACGACGAGATCGCGGCGGGATGCCCGATCAGGATGGCGGAGTCCAGGCCGACCAGAAGCTCGCGGTCGCCGGTGCGCTTGCGCACGAATTCCTGCGCCGCGTCGGAGACCGGGATCAGGCCCTCCATCAGGATCTTCACCATGCGCGGCAAAAGCAGCATGACGGCTGCCAGGGTCATGCCGGTGCCAAGCACCTTGGCGAGCACCGTGCCGAGATCGCCCGCATTGTAGAAGGCGATGGCACCGAGCACGAGACCGATGATCAAGCCGAGCACGACAGGTTCGCCGAACACGCCGAACCGGCGCTCGATGGTCTCGGTGTTGATGTTGATGCGGTTGATGCCGGGAATACGGTCCATGATCCAGTTCAGGATGATGGCGATCGGCAGGATCTGCGCGGAGGCCAGGTGCGGCACCGAAATGCCGGGCACGCCATAGAACTGCTGCACCGCGCGCGCCGACCAGTCGGCGAACAGCAGCGACAGCGCCGCGACCAACGCCGCGATGGCGATGCCGTAGGCCAGATTGTCGGTCGCCGCCACGACCAGCGAGCCGACAAAGGCGAAGTGCCAGAAGTTCCAGACGTCGACATTGAGCGTGCGCGTCATGCGCGTCAGCAACAGCACGATGTTGACCAGGATGCCGACGGGGATGACCCACAGGCCGACCGACGAGCCGAAGGCGATGGCGGCCGCCGACGGCCAGCCGACATCGATGATGTCGCGATGAATGCCGGTGTTGGTGACGATGGCCTTGGCGACGTCGCCGATCGACGTGAACATCAGGCCAAGCACGAGATTGATGCCGATGAAGGCGACGCCGATGGTGACCGCGGCGCGAAAAGCCTTGCTGACCTTTGCGCCCAGAACGACGGCTATGATGAAAATGACGATCGGCAGCAGCACTGTTGCGCCGAGCGTGTCGATGGCCCCTTTGAGGCCCGCAAGAATAGTATCCATTTGTCCTCCCCTGGAGCACCGAGCCCGACCCCCGGGTTCGAAATGATGCTCCGTTGACCTCCAACGCCTTTGCCGCCAACCTCGGCGCAAAGGCACTCCCCGTTCTGCCCGCGAGGCGGAATGCGTCCCGCTCGGTGATGCGGGATGAACATTTGCCTCCGCTGGCGAACGAATGTTTTATTGAGGCAGTTCAAGGCAATGTCAATTGGCAAGTCTTTGAACCCAAGGCATCCGGGCTGACGGAGCCTTCGCCTGTGCGCTCTTGACGGACCATTGAACGGAAAAACCCGCCTGTGCGGCGGGCCCTTGGCGCAACTCAGCACCATGGGCAAATATGTAGCATAGTTGCCCTCACCCAGTCAAGAAAAAATTCCTATCAGGAGAAACCGCCGGCACAGCGGACTGGCAGTCGTCAGGTCTTTGTCGCCGAGTTCGGAGCCCAGTCTTTGGGCCAACCGAACCGTGGCGAGCGCATCTGTCCTGCGCGATTTCATGGGAAATTGACGGGCCGAGGCCAGTTTCGTTGGCAAGGAGGAGCTATTCCCTGCTAATCCGACGCGAACCAGGAAGCTGTGGACATCTCCGCATGACCAATGTCGCCTTGACCGGGCTCGCCCGCGATCTCGCCAGCCGTGCCGCCGAGGGCCGCCCGGTACGCATCGGCGTCATCGGTTCGGGCGAAATGGGCACCGATCTGGTCACGCAAGGCATGCTGATGCCCGGCATTTCGGTCTGCGCGGTCTCGACAAGACGTCCGCACACGGCACGCGAAGCGATCCGCATCGCCTATGGTGACGAAGCGATGGCCGTCGAAGCCGATACCACTTCGAAAGTCACCGCGGCGATCGAGTCGGGAAAGATCGCCATCACCTCCAACGAGATGCTGGTCACCAATCCGCTGATCGACGTCGTCATCGACGCCACCGGCAAGCCCGGCGTCGCCGCCGACTTCGACCTGATGGCGATGCAGCATGGCAAGCATCTGGTGATGATGAATGTCGAGGCCGACGTCACCATCGGCTGCTA
Organism: Mesorhizobium sp. B2-8-1; assembly: GCF_006440955.1. Classification (NCBI taxonomy): domain Bacteria; kingdom Pseudomonadati; phylum Pseudomonadota; class Alphaproteobacteria; order Hyphomicrobiales; family Phyllobacteriaceae; genus Mesorhizobium; species Mesorhizobium sp. B2-8-1. Next base: position 28,838 of record NZ_VFTX01000007.1, read on the forward strand.
TCTCAAGCAGCAGGCAGATCGCCTCGGCGTCGTCTATTCGGTCGGCGCCGGAGACGAGCCCTCGAGCTGCATGGAGCTGATCGAGTTCGCCTCCGCACTGGGCCTGACCATCGTCTCGGCCGGCAAGGGCAAGAACAACCCGCTTAACCACGATGCCGTGCCCGACGACTATCGCGAGGAAGCGATCCGCCGCAACATGAACCCGCGCATGCTGGTCGAGTTCGTCGACGGTTCGAAAACCATGGTCGAGATGTGCGCCATCGCCAACGCCACCGGGCTGGTGCCCGATGTGCCCGGCATGCACGGCCCGAAGGCCGACCGCGACGACCTCGTCAAGGTGCTCATTCCGCGCGAGCATGGCGGGCTGCTCACGAAAAAGGGCGTTGTCGACTACACGGTCGGCAAGGGTGTCGCACCCGGTGTCTTCGTCATCGTCGAGGCGACCCACCCGCGCATCGTCGAGCGCATGGACGACCTGCATATCGGCCACGGTCCCTATTACAGCCTGTTCCGGCCCTACCATTTGACCTCGCTGGAAGTCCCGCTGACCGCAGCCCGCATCGTGCTCTTCGGCAAGCCCGACATGGTGCCGCTGCCAAGGCCGGTCGCCGAGGTATGCGCCGTCGCCAAGCGGGATCTGCTCGCCGGCGAAACCTTCGATGCGATCGGCGAGACCTGCTATCGCTCCTGGACGATGACCGTCGAAGACGCTCGCGCCCGGCGTGCCGTGCCGGTCGGCCTACTCGAGGGCGGCAAGGTGCTGAAACCGGTGAGGAAAGGCGAGCTGTTGACGGCCGACAACGCCGCACCCGACCGGGCGACGAGACTGTTCGCTCTGCGCCGGCTGCAGGATGAGATGCTGTACGAAAAATAAGCCCGTTGTGGCGCTGTCATGACAGATGCACTATATTGTAATGGCAGATGACGCTGAGGATCGACCAATGAACCTCCAGATCAGGGACCCGCGTGCACGTGAGCTGGCACAGCGGCTCGCCGCCAAACGCAAGATTTCGATGACCGAGGCGGTGATCGAAGCTCTTGAGTCTGAACTGAAACGGGAAAGTGGACGCGCTCCGTTGGCGCAGCGGCTGGCTGCCATCGCTGATGAACTCAAAGCCAGAGCTGGTCATGGCGGCCGGCCCGTAGACAAGGATGAGATCGATGAGATGTGGGGCCACTCTTGATGTTTGTCGACACCTCGGTGGTCGTCGCAATTCTTTCGGGAGAGGGAGATGCTGGCGAGTGGAGCAACCGCATCGCGGTAGCACCTCGCAAAATTACTTCCGCGTTGGTGGTGCTCGAAGCGGCTATGCGGCTTTCAACTATGCTGGCCGTTGAGCCGCTTGTCGCTGAAGTGGCGATAGAGGCTTTTCTGCGCGAGTCCGAAATCGAAATCGTTCCGATCGACGCCGGCGACGCCAAGCTCGCGGTCCAAGCTTTTTCAGACTATGGAAAAGGACGCGGGCATCCCGCCCAACTCAACCTGGCCGATTGCCTGTCCTATGCATGCGCAAAGAGTCGTGGCTCTGCTCTGCTCTACAAAGGCAACGACTTCTCGCATACCGATCTGGCCTAGGGAGTCTGCTCTACTTCCCCAGTTCGATCGACCGCAGCCGCGCCGCTTCCACCGCTTGCGTGAGGAGATTGGTCAACCGGTCCTCGCCCATCAGCACACCAAGCGCCGCCGCCGTCGTGCCGTTCGGGCTGGTCACCTGCTGGCGCAGCAGGCCCGGCTCCTCGCCGCTTTCGGCGGCGAGGGAGGCGGCACCATAGACGGTCTGCATGGCGAGCAGCCTGGCGGTCGCCGCCGGCAGGCCCGCCTTCTCGGCGGCGACGGTCAGCGCTTCGATGAAATGGAAGATATAGGCCGGCCCCGATCCCGACACGGCGGTCACCGCATCCATCAGTCCCTCCTCGTCGATGGTGGCCACTTCGCCGCTGGCCGACAAGAGGTCGGCGACGAAACGCTTGGTGTCGTCGGAAACCAGCGGATTGGAAAACACCACCATCATGCCCTTGCCAATGGAAGCAGGCGTGTTGGGCATGCAGCGCACAACAGGCGCGCGGTCGCCCAGGATTTCCTCGAAGGTGGCGACCGGCGTGCCCGCGGCAATGCTGACGAAGGTGGTGCGCCCTTCGCCGAAACGTTTGTAAGCGGCGGTGACGTCGCGGATCACCTGGGGCTTCACGGCGATGACGATGAGATCAGGCACGGCACCGGCCGGAATATCGGTGGGGTCGGCAGACGTTCCGCATCCCAGTGCGGCCGCGCGCTGGCGCAGGTCGGCATTGGGCTCAACCACGAAAACGGCCGACGGTGCAAGCTTGCCGGATTTCAGCCAGCCCGAGAGCATGGCGTAACCCATATTGCCGCAGCCGGCGAGAACAAGCCTGATCGTCATCGAAAGCCCTCCGAGGAAAGGCTTCACATAAACGCTCGCGGATCAACGGGGAAGCCCTGTCAGGTGGAGTGGCCCAATCGCGCGCCACGACCGGCGTTGCGCAGCGCGACCGGGCGCAGCGAAACTTGTCTGAGCCCAAGCACACCGAGCACGAAGAACAGCCACACCGGATCGCCGCGATGAAAGAAGAAGCTTTCGAGGAAGGCGTTGAGCGCGGCGAACAGCACCACCATCATGAAGAAGTCGCCGAGATAGATGTTTTCCTTGCGCAAGGGAATGCGCATGTAGTCGCGCAAAGGGGCGATCAGGAAAGTGTAGACCGCCACGCAAAGGGCCGGAATGCCCATCAGCACCGCGATATCGAGATAACCGTCATGGCCATGCACGATAGTCCTGATATCCCACGGCCGGTCGAAGGGCTGATCCTGGTTGAGCAGCAGCGGCGTTCCCCAGAAGCTCTCATAGCCGTAGCCGGTCCACGGTTTCTTCGCCAGCATCTCGCCGGCGAACTCCCAGAGCGTGGTGCGCCCGGTATAGGTCAGGCCGGGGAAATAGATCGCCGCCAGCTGTTTCACCGGCGGCAGGAAAACGATGCCCAGCGTGCCGACCGCGGTAGCGACGATCGCCAGCGCGAACAGGATCGGCGTGCCGAGCCGCATGCCGACGATGCTTGGAAACATGACGATCAGGATCGAGAACGGCACCAGGCCGGCCGTGGTCTTGGATCCGGTGTGCAGCATGAACACCATCGCCGCGAAGAAAATTCCGGCGCCCCAGAACCGCTGCCCGCGCCGGAAGAGATAGAGGCCGGCGAAACTGAAGCAGGCCATGACCGGGCCGGCGATGTTCTTGTGGGTGAAGACGCCGCGCCACAGGCCGGCATGTTCGGGTTCCTGCGAATCGGCCGTGTGCATTGCCTCGTGCGGAAAGGCGATGAGGCCGAGATAGGAAAGGCCCATGACCGCCACCGCGGTGAAGATGATGACCTTCGAGAAGGCGTCCGCGTCGCGCGGCAGCACGAGGATCGTCGCCATCGTCAGGATGCCGATCATGGTGAAGGAGGCGGCGCGCATCGCCGAGGGCGGGTCTGTCGCCAGCACCACCGACAGAAAGAAGAAGCCCAGCATCAGCACCCAGGAAGGGCTGAGCAGCGAGCGCACGATGCGCGGATCGGCGAAAGCCATCAGCGAAAAGATGGAAACGGCGCCGAGCGAGCCGAAGCCGAGCTGGTTGACGATGTCGCCGCCTTCGCCGGTGAGTTCCGCGCCCGCGGGCTGGAACGGGCGGAAGGACACCAGGATGACGGTGAACAGCAGCGCCGCGATCGCGGTTGCCACGCCGTCGCGTGTGAACGCGGCGCTGAGCGGCGCGCGCTCAGTTCTTTTCAGGCTGGCGGTATTGCTCATTGGCATATCCGAATTCGGCCAGCACGCGGCCCAGCGCCACATGGACAGGGTAGATTGCGGCCGCGGGCGATCCTGTCCGTGCCAGCCTGGCGGCCCCGCGAAATGGCGAGGCGGCAAGCAGGGCCAGGCTCCTCAGCAACACCCTGACGCCGGCCAGCGGGGTGCCGGCGCGTTTCTTCTTTTCGACCAGCGTCGAGATCACGCCGTTGCGCAGGCTGCGGGCGCGGATCCAGTCGGCCTCGACCCGACGGGCCGGGACGGTCTCGGTCACCCTGGCCTCGGCGCACCAGCCAAGCACGAAGCCGCGCTGCGCCGCCCGGCTCAGGAAGTCGGAATCGCCGCCGCCCATGAAATTGAATCTCAGGTCGAGGAACGGCGGCCCCATGGCGGTAAGCACGTTGCGCCCGACCAGGAGATTGCCGGACGAATAGAGCGCCGGCACGAGGCCCGTCTTGCGGTAGGGCGGCGCGAAGACCGGATGCTTGGCCCAGCGCGCATGGGCGGGATCGGCGAAGTCGGGCACTTGCGGACCGCCGACAACATCGGCGCCAAGGCTCTCGGCCGCCGCGCACATCCGTTCCAGCCAGTGCGGATCGGCTATCTCGTCATCGTCGATGACCAGCAGGTGCCTGAAATTCGGGAAATGCAGGATCGCCGTCTGCCAGCCGGCATTGTAGGCGCTGCAATTGCCGCGCTGATGCGCGATGATCACCATGCCCGGTATGTCGCCGCGCTCGAACAGCGGCAGCGACGCCTGGGCGCCGGCACGCGCCTCGGCCTCATTCTCCATGACGATGACGGCAAAGCGCCTGCCGGTCTGCTGCGCCCGCAGCGACGCCAGCGTTTGCAGGACCTGGTCCGGCCGCTTGAAGGTCGGCAAGGTGACGACGGCTTCGACGGCCTCCGTGTCAAGCCGGGGGGATCGTCCCGCGATCGATACCGAACCGTCCGATTGCAAAGGGATCATCCGTGTCAGCCGCATGGTGGGTCGAGTTCTGTTAGCACCACGACGATAACGTTTCGTTAATCACCTTTCACGGAGTGGCCCTTCAGGCGGGGGTTTTGGGCCGTCGATGCGCGCGCGTTTAATCAAGGGTTCACCGCGCTTTGCTACCGGCTGCACCACAGGATAGGTGAGATGCATCTGCTGTTCGCCACATCGATCGTGCCCGATGGCGCTCTCGCATCGGGCTACGAGATCGCCAATGCTGCAATCATCGCTGCCTTGCGGCGCGCCGGCGCGCGCGTCACCGTCATCGGCTTCATCTGGCCGGGGAAAGCCGCGGCCGATCCTGAAAACACCATCGTGCTGGGTGCCGTCGACGTGCGCACCGAAAATGCTTCAGCGCTACAAAAGCTTGCCTGGGTGGGCAAGGCGGTGCTTTCGGGCCTCACCTTCGCGTCGGCCAAGTTGCGTGCGGTCTCCGATGCCGAAGTCCTCGCCGCCATCGAGCGCGCCGGCCCCTTCGACGGCTATGTGCTTAATTCCGTGCAGTTCGCCGGCGCCTTCGAAAAACTCTTCGACGAGCGGCCTTCGATCTTCGTCGCCCACAATGTCGAGCATCTTTCGGCGCGGGAAAATGCCGCTGCCGCCCCGGGCATCTTCCAGCGCCTGTTGTTCCGCCGCGAGGCAAGGCTGCTCGAGAGCGTGGAAGAGCGTCTGTGCCGCCGCGCGCGTTTCGTCTTCACGCTGGCCGAGGAAGACCGTTCGGCACTTGGCGTGGCCTCCGACGACCGCTCGGCGGTGCTGCCGCTGGTGACGGGCGCCACGCCACCGGCGCGTAACGGCCGGCGCAAGATTGAGTGCGACGCCGCGCTGATCGGCACCTGGACTTGGCAGCCGAACCGCATCGGGCTCGGCTGGTTCCTGGACAAGGTGGTACCGCATCTGCGCCCGGACTTCCGCATCAGGATCGCCGGCAGCATGCCGTCTGACATCGCCTCGACGCATCCCGGCGTCGCTTTCGTCGGACGCGTGCCGGACGCCCAGGCTTTCATACGCGGCGGCGCCGTCATCCCGCTCATCAGCACCGCCGGCAGCGGCGTGCAGCTGAAGACGATCGAAACGTTCGAGCTAGGCCTGCCCGCCGTCGCCACCAGCCACGCGCTGCGCGGCATTGACCATCGCCCGGTCAATTGCGCGGTCACCGACGATCCGGTCGCGTTTGCCAAGGCGCTGGAGACCGCGGCGGCCGACATAAGCGACGTTGACGGCAGCGCGTTCCACCGCCGGCAGCTCAAGGCGCTCGACGCCGCCATCCGGCTTGGCCTGGAGAAGCTCGGTCCGGTCATGCAGGAGGCGTTTGCATGAACATGCACGCCGCCCGCGCCGCATTCGGGCCCGACACATTGAAGACGATCTTCGGCATCTCCGTGCTCGCCATTCGCTGGGACGACGCGATCGCCCTGCTGACGCGGCTGATCGCGGAACGACGCTTCACCAAGGTCAGCTTCCTCAACGCCCATAACGCCAATCTCGCCTACACCGATCCGGTGTTCGCCCAGGCGCTCGACGATTTTCTCATCCTGCCGGACGGCATCGGCGTCGATCTCGCAGCGCAGCTTCTCTATGGCGCGCCGTTCCCGGACAATCTCAACGGCACCGACTTCGTACCGGCCTTTCTGCGGTCGGTGACCCGGCCGCTGACCGTGGGGCTGCTCGGCGCGACGCGCGTCAATGCCGAGGCCGCGTCGAAGAAGCTCGCGGCGATTGCCGTCCAGCACAGATTCGTGGTCATCCATGACGGCTACTTCTCCGCTGCGCAGGAGCCGGAAATCATCGAACGCATCGCGGCGCTGCGGCCTGATATGCTGCTGGTCGCCATGGGCGTGCCGCGCCAGGAATTGTGGATCGAACGGCACATCGACGAGCGCCACTGCACGCTGCCGGTCGCGGTCGGCGCGCTGCTGGATTTTCTCAGCGGCGCCGTGCCGCGCGCGCCCTTGTGGATACGGCGCCTCAGGCTGGAGTGGCTGTTTCGCCTGGCGGTCGAGCCGGGACGGCTCTGGCGCCGCTATGTGGTCGGCAACCCCTTGTTCCTGTGGCGGGTCCTCAAACAGAAATTGTTCCGGCCCCAAGCCGGAGACGTCCGTTGAACGAGAGGTTCGTTCCGGGCGCGATCGCCGAACCCGGACTGCTTCGGGCAACGCCGACGGCAGCCATGGTGACGGCAAGCTATGCGCCGGATTTCGAGCGTTGCCGCCTGCTCTGCGAAACCCTCGACCGCCACGTCACGGGCGTCGCGCATCATTACATTCTGGTCGAAGCCCGGGACGTTAAATTGTTTCGCCGGTTGGAGAGCGCCAACCGATCCGTCGTCGACGAACGTGAGTTGCTGCCGCGCTGGCTGCATGTCTTCGACGATCCGCTTAGCCTGTTCCGGCGGCGCGTCTGGCTCAGCCTGAAGACGCAGCCGCTGCGCGGCTGGCACGTGCAGCAACTGCGCCGCATTGCAGTTGCGGCGCACGGATGCCAGGACGTCCTGGTCTTCTGCGATTCCGACGTCGCCTTCCTGAAGCCCTTCGATTGCGGCGCGTTCTGGCGCGACGGCAAGGCGCGGCTGTTCCGCCGTGACGGCGTGCTTGCGCAGGACGGTCATGACGAGCATCGCACATGGTCGCGCAATGCCGGCTCCGCGCTCGGCATCGATCCGTCGAGGAATTCGGTTCACGATTACATTTCGACGCTGATCGCCTGGCGCCGCGACACCGTGCTGGCCATGTGCAGTCGGATCGAGGAGGTGCATGGCCGAAACTGGGTCGAGGTCGTCGGCTCGGCGCGCAAATTCTCCGAATGCATGATCTATGGCCGCTATGTCGACGATCTGCTGGACGGCGCCGGTCACTTCCATGGCTCGGAAGAATTCTGCCGCGTCCACTGGACCGGTGAGGCGCTGTCGGATGATGAATTCCGTCGCTTCGTTGCCGCCATGGCGCCCGAACAGGTGGCGATCGGCATGCAGTCCTTCATCGGCACCGATACCGGCCGCATCCGCCGGCTGATCGGGCTCGACCGATCCTGATCCTGAAAAGCGAACCGGTTCTCGGAAAGACTGCCCGGATGAAGGATCAGATCGCCTTCGCCGGCTTGCGTAGCGCCGAATAGGTCAGCAGCATCGACGCGAGATAGAGCAGCAGGAAGACGACGTTGAGCGACAGCACCAGGTTCGATGTGTCGGCAATGGTTACCAGCACATAGGTCAGCAGCAGCGCCTTGAGAGCGGCGAGCAGGCCGAGATTGATCGCCCGCACCAGCGTCTGGCCGCGCGCGAACAGAAGCTCCGCCTGGTATTCGACCAGATTGCGCAGTCCCGGAACGCCGATCGCAAGCGCCACAAGGGGAGCGGCCTCCGAGACGTTCTTGCCGAGCGCCCCGGGGAAGAAATGCAGCACCACGGCAAGCACCAGCAGCGCCAGCGTCGAGACCGCGAACACGCCGCCTTCGATGCCGCTCTTGACCGCCAGCCGTGACAAGAGCTCCGGGGCACGCATCATGCGCTGCACCAGCATCATGGAGAAGGTGCGGATCGGGATCGCCGTCAGGTCGACCAGCCGCATGATGATGGCATAGATGCCGGCCAGGTGCGGCCCGCCGATCGCCAGCACCAGAAGCTTGTCGAACTCCATCTGCAGGTAGAACAACACCTCGGCGCCGGCGACGTAGATCGAATCGGCGAGCCGCCTGAGATAGAGCTCGCCGCGCAGCCGCAGCCGCTGGCGCGGATAGAAGAGGCCGAACGCGACCAGCAGCGAGGCCGCGTTCGCGCCGATATAGAACCAGGACCACACCCAGACGCTGTGTTGCGCCCAGAACATGAACAGCACCGCGCCGGCCGCCCGCAACGCCGTCGCCAGGATCGCCAGCACGGCGGCACGGCCGAATTTGCCGAGACCGTTGTTGACGATCAGCGCCACCTCCACCGGCCGCCACAGAAGCGCCTCGGCAAAGACGATTGCCGCGAACACCGGCAGCGGCACGGTGCTGGCAAAGAAGATCAGGTAGACGATGTAGGAGGCCGCAGCGAGCAGCGGCAACGAGACGATGCCCAGCAGCAGGAAGCCTGCGGTGAAGGTGCCAATCAGGTTGGGGCGGATGGTGGCGGTGCGGTAGAGTGCCGAGATGAAGCCGAAGGCCAGAAGCCGCGACAGCATCACTCCGGCGGCCGAGGCGGTGGCGAACATGCCGAACTCGGCGATGGAAAGCGTATTGGCCAAGGCGATGAAGTAGGCGAGTGAAAACACCAGCCGCCCGCCGGCGCCGCTGATCGCTGAAAAATAGTCGCGAACCATCCCCCGTCTTTCGGCCACGAAGGTGCCGATCCGGGCGAGGGGCCGCCTCTGCGGTATGTCGCTGGCCTCAGTCATAGGTCAGGGAAAGGCATAGGCGGCAAAGTTTAACGTGCCCTTCTGAAATCTTCCTGCATCTGCTGAAATTCCAAGCAGCCGGCATCAAGCAATGCTTTCGGCCGCCTAAAATTAACCTTTTGTTTTCTATGCTTGTTTAGCGTGGCTTAACAAATGGCCGACTGCCGCTGTCTGGCGGCTGAAAGTAAGCTCCGCGACAATGGGCGACAGGGAAAATCGTGAGGACTGGAGGCGCGAGCGATCCTTGCTGGCGCTTGGCCAAGCCGTGCGCGGTGAGGACGAGGCATCGCTGGTCTCGCTAGGGGATCGGGCAAATCCGTCATGGCGCGAGGATGCCGCCACACGTCATCGCCTGGCGCGTTCGCAGCGCGAGGCGAAGATGAATCCGGCGCCTTCCGCATCCACCGCAACGCAACGCTTGCAGCCGGGCGGCGAGCCGGCTCCGGCGTCCGCCGGCATTTCGCGTTCGCACGATGGGGCCGGTATCGGCGGTTCGGACTCGGCGATGCCGTATGAAGAGACGGTTCCTGAGATCGCCTCGAGCGTTGATTCCCCGCGCAGCACATCCGAACCGCTGAGCGCGAGCGAAGCGGGAACATCTCCTGGCGAGGATGCCGACAGCCAGCAATGGAAGCCCCTGATCGATCCGATGCAGGTGGTTCGCGGCGTCGCCAGGTCCAAAGCGCTGATCATCACCACGACGGTACTGGGCGCGGCGCTCGGCGTTGCGATTGCCCTGTCGACGCCGAAGAAATACGAGTCCACCACCGAACTGATCGTCGACCCGCGCGACCTGAAGCTTACGGATCGCGATCTCACCCAGGCGGTGGTCATGCCCGACGCGGCGCTCGTCAACGTCGAGAACCAGATCAAGTTGCTGACCTCCGGCACCGTGTTGAACAAGGTTGTCCAGGAGCTCGACCTGGTCGACGACCCCGAGTTCAACGGCCAAGGCAATGGCGGCCTGGGCGTCATGTCGCTGATCCGCTCGATCCTGTTGCGCCAGGACGGACCGGGCGGTGTCGACCAATCCCGCCGCCTTTCCCTTGCCATCGTCAACCTGGCCGAGAGCGTTTCGGTCGAGCGCGGCGGCAAGACCTCCGTGATCACCATCGGCGTCACCACGCAGGACGCCCAGAAATCGGCGCTCATCGCGGAAACGATGACGAAGGTTTTCCTGCAGACTTCGGGTGAAATCCAGTCCGACACTGCCGGCCGGGCCAACAACGAACTGACGGCGAAACTCGACGAGATGCGCAAGGGCGTCGAAGCCGCCGAGCGCAAGGTCGAGGATTTCAGGGCCACCCATGATCTTGTCGACGCGCAGGGCCATCTGATCAGCGACGACCAGATGCTCAAGCTCAACGAGCAGCTTTCCGTTGCCCGCGCCCGCACGCTGGAGCTGAACGCCCGCGCGGCCTCGGCACGTCAGGTCAACGTGAATTCGGTGCTCAGCGGCACCTTGCCTGAAGAGATCAACTCCAACTCCATGAGCGATCTGCGCTCGCAATACGCAACGCTCAAACAGGAGGCTGATCGGGCAGCGGTCCGGCTCGGACCGCGCCATCCCGAGCGCCAGGCGCTCGAGGCCCAGCTCACCGGCGCGCGCGAACGCATCGTCGCCGAACTCAGCCGCATCGCGTCGTCGCTGCAGGTTGACCTGAAACGCTCGGTCCAGCTCGAACAGGACCTTGCTTCCCGCCTGGCGCAGATGAAGGTGCGCAGCGGCGACGTCAACAGCGACCTTGTCTCGATGCGCGAACTGGAACGCGAGGCCTCGGCCAAGCGCTCGGTCTATGAGCAATATCTTCTGCGCGCCAAGGAGACCGGCGAGCAGAAGAATATCAACACCGCCAATATGAGCGTCATCTCGCCCGCCTCCATTCCGCTGGAGCCGAACGGGCCGTCGCGCGCCGTGGTGGCGCTTGCCGGCCTGCTGCTGGGCTTTGCCTCCGGCGTCGGTCTCGGCGCCATGCGCGGCGCCTATGAAAGCCTGCGTGAGACCGCCGGGTCACGATCCCGCCGTGACCGCAAGATAGAGGAGCGCCGGGCGCCGCTCGATGACCAGGCATTCCGGGCGCCGCCTCCGCCGGCGCCGCCGATACCGCAAGCATCGCCGCCGCAATCACCGCCGCCGCCACCAGCATCAGTGCCGCCGCTTGCCGCGCAGCCCGGAGCCGCTGCCACCGAGGGTCCAAGCCGGATCGGCTTGCTGATGTCGAGGCTGCGCAAAGCCGTGTCCCGCAAGCCCGGCACCGAGGCGCAGGACTATGCGTTTCCCGGTGCATCTGCATCGGCCGCTGTCGCCGAAGAGGGCCGGCCGGCGAGCACTCCGGCATTTCCCGACTATCCGGCTCCGGATTCCGCCTTTGGACATCGCCCGCCAGCTCCAGACTATCCGCGGCCATCTTTTCAGCCAGACGCGGACGCCGGCTATACGCGGCCCATGGGACCGCCATTGCGGTCGCCCCTGGTGCCGCAGCAGGCGATGTATCCGGCCTCGTCCCATCCCTATGCGCAGCCCTTGGTCTATCCGCACATGCAGCCTTGGCAGACGCGGTCGGCGGCAGGCCATCCCCAGGCCGCGGCGCCCTATGGCGCGCCCATGCCCTACCCGGCCGCACCCGCTCCGGCTCAGCCGTCGGCCTATCCCGCCGCGCCGCTGGAGCAGCCCGCCGCCGCCGAGAAGGGCGCCGAGCAGGCGTCGATCGAGGAAATTCGCGCCAGCCTGCGCGAATTTCGCGAGGCTGTTCGCGAGCTTACCGAGAGCCGCGCCGGCCGCCGCTATTTCTGAGCCACAAGATAGTCTCCTGTGTCGAACAAAAGCGGGCCGGTTTCGCGTAAACGGCATCGGACGGCGCTTTGACGGGATTGCGTGTTCGAATTTTCGTCAAAATGCCGCGCGGTGTCTTGCCGGAGACGCAGCCCGGCTGGCCGGGTCATGCAGGCTTCGGCACACGATTGAGAAAAGGATCCAAAGCGCCGCATTTTCAGACGCGGCCGGTTTGGCGGAACGTATCGAGGGGTGATTCATATGGCCGAAGTGATTGACGGCAAAAGCGTTGCCGAAGACGTGGTGCGGACGGTGAAGACCTTGACCGCGGAGCTTGTCGCCAAGGGCAAGATCCAGCCCGGCCTCGCCGTGGTTATCGTCGGCGAGGATCCGGCGAGCCAGGTCTACGTCGCCTCCAAATCCCGCACCGCCAAGGAATGCGGCTTTCATTCGGTCCAGCACACGCTGCCGGCGGACACCTCCCAGGAGGCGCTGCTCAAGATCATCGCCGACCTCAACGCCGATCCCGCCATCAACGGCATCCTGGTGCAGCTTCCGCTTCCCGCCCACATCGACGCCGGCAAGGTCATCCAGGCGATCGCGCCGCAGAAGGATGTCGACGGCTTCCATTTCATCAATGTCGGCAAGCTCGGCACCGGCGAACTCGACACCGCTTTCGTTCCCTGCACGCCCGCCGGCTCGATGCTCCTGATCGAGCGCGTGCGCGGCAAGGATCTGTCGGGCCTCAATGCCGTCGTCGTCGGCCGTTCCAACATCGTCGGCAAGCCGATGGCCAATCTCCTGCTCGCCGCCAATTGCACCGTCACCATCGCGCACAGCCGCACGAAGGATCTGCCGGGGCTGGCCCGCACCGCCGACATTCTCGTCGCCGCCGTTGGCCGGCCGGAGATGATCAGGGGCGATTGGGTGAAGCCCGGCGCAACCGTCATCGACGTCGGCATCAATCGCATCCCGGCCCCGGAGAAGGGGGAGGGCAAATCCCGCCTCGTCGGCGACGTCGCCTATGCCGAAGCGGCGAAGGCCGCCGGCGCCATCACGCCCGTGCCCGGCGGCGTCGGGCCGATGACCATTGCCATGCTGATGGCCAATACGTTAGCCTCCGCCTACCTTGCGGCCGGGTTGAAACGGCCCTCCTTCTGACCACCAGAAAGCAGCAGCTTTGCCGAACCCAACTATTCCCTTGGAACGGCCGGTCATGAATGATCCCGTTCAAGGCGGCCGGCAATTCGCATTCCTGCTGGTCGACAAGTTCTCCATGTTCTCGCTGGCCGCCGCGATCGACACGTTCCGTTCGGCGAACCGGCTGCTCGGCCGCGATTTCTACGGCTGGACGACGGTATCGGCCGATGGCGATCCGGTGATGGCGTCCAACGGCTTGCCGCTCAAGATCGACTATGCGGTTGCCGACCTTCCGCCGGTCGACATCCTCTTCGTCTCGGTCGGGCTGACCACGGAGTTTCCCGGCAAGAGCAAGGTTCTGGCGGCGCTGCGCAGCTGGGGCCGGCGCGGCAATGCGCTCGGCGCGCTGTCGGTCGGATCCTATTTGCTGGCCGAGGCCGGCCAGCTCGACGGCTATCGCTGCACCATCCATTGGGAGAACCGCGCCGGCTTCGTCGAGCGCTTTCCCGACATCAACTGCACTGGCAACGTCTTCGAGATCGACCGCAAGCGCTACACCTGCGCCGGCGGCACCACCTCGATCGACCTGATGCTGGAGATCGTGCGCGGCGACTTCGGCTCGAACCTCGCCAATGGCGTCGCCAACCAGTTCCAGCACGAGCGCATCCGCTCGGCCGGCGACCGCCAGCGCGTCGGGCCGGAGCGCGATCTCACCGGCAAGTCGGAGAAGCTCAGGCGCATCGTCGAGCTGATGGCCGACCATCTCGACGAGCCGCTCTCGGCGGTGCAGCTCGCCAAATCGGCCGGCCTTTCGGTGCGTCAGGTGGAGCGTTTGTTCCTGCGCCACCTCAACGTCACGCCCGGCCGCTACTACATGCGGCTGCGGTTGGAGCGGGCGCGCGAATTGTTGCGCCAGACCAACATGCCGATCCTCGATGTGGCGATCGCCACCGGCTTCACCTCGCATTCCTATTTTGCCCAGAGCTACCGGCTGCAGTTTGGCCGCCCGCCTTCCGAAGAGCGCCGCACCACCTACTAAGCCGCGGACGAGCCGCGTCCGGGCTTGTGTCCCAGGGTGGGCTCAAATAGCTTCAGCCGGCGGACGGGGCGGCTACTCAGGAGATTTTGATGGCGGGACTTGCACGGAGCGTCGCTGCGGCGTTTCTCCTTTTGTCGATGACGACATTCGGCTTTGCCGCGAACAAGCTCATCATCATCCTCGACGCTTCAGGGTCGATGTGGGCGCAGATCGACGGCAGGCCCAAGCTGGAAATCGCCCGTGAGTCGCTGAGAAGCGTGCTGCAATCGGTTCCCGCCGACGATGAACTCGGTTTCATGGCCTATGGCCATCGCAAGAAAGGCAGTTGCGAGGATATCCAGCTGATCGTACCGCCGCAGGCCGGCTCGGCGAGCGCGATTTCGGCCGCGGCCGACAGCATGAAATTCCTCGGCAAGACGCCGCTGACATCAGCCGTCAAGCAGGCGGCCGAAGCGCTGAAATACACCGAGGACAAGGCGACCGTCATTCTCATCACCGACGGGCTCGAGACCTGTGGCGGCGATCCTTGCGCGCTTGGCAAGGAACTCGAATCGTCCGGCGTCGATTTCACAGCCGACGTTGTCGGCTTTGGCCTTACGGCCGACGAAGGCAAGCAGATCGCTTGCCTCGCCGACAACACCGGCGGCAAGTACATCCAGGCGTCCGACGAGAAGGCGCTGCGGCAAGCTTTGGTCGAAACCGTCGCCGCACCGGCGCCGTCACCGCCCCCCGCGCCGGCGCCGGCAACCGAACCGGCGCCAGCGCCAGCGCCTGCGCCGGAGCCTGCAAGGCCTGCTTTCAATTTCCAGCCGACCGTGGTGATGGCCGAAGGCGGCGAGCCGATCACCGACGGCAATGCCTGGGAGATTTACAAAGCCAACCCCGACGGCTCGCGCGGCGAGTCCGTCACCACCGAATATGGCAGCTATAGCGGCAAACTCGATCCCGGCGACTATATCGTCGTCGCGCGCGACGACGAAGCCAAGGTCGAGCAGAAGGTCAAGATCGAGGCCGGCCAGGTCCAAAAACCGCTCTTTATCCTGAACGCCGGCACATTGATCATTCACCCGCATGCCAGCCAGGGTGCCGAGATCAGCAGCGAAGCCCGCGTCGATTTCGCCTATCCCGGTGGCAGCACCACCCATTACGGCGACACCCAGGCCATCGTGCCGGCGGGCGAACAGAAGGTGACGGTGCAGATCGGTGCCGGCACGGTGACGGAAACAATCCAGCTCGCCGCCGGGCAGACCGTAGAAAAGGACGTCGTGGTCGGCGTCGGCCAGGCCATGCTCAATGCCTACTATACGTCTGGCGGCGAGAAGGCCGACAATTCGGCCATCGGCTTTGAGATCGTCAAGGCGAAGAAGAAGATCGACGGCAGCCGCGACAGCGTCGAGCACTCCTATGGGGCCGACAGCAAGTTCTGGCTGCCGCCCGACGACTATGTGGCGGTGACAACGCTCGATCTCGCCGTCGTCGAGCAGCCTTTCAGCATCAAGCCCGGCGACAGCCAGGACGTGAAGGTCGTGCTCGATGCGGGCGTGCTCGCAATATCGGCGCCCGGCGCTTATTCGATTGAGGTGTTTTCGTCGAAAAAGGACATCGATGGCAAGCGCAAATCGCTCGGCTTCAACTACGGCGACAACTGGCAGCAGACGATCCCCGCCGGCGATTATGTCGTCGTCCGGCATATGTCGGATGAGGGTCATGACAAGGAGATGCCGGTGACAGTCAAGGCTGGCGAACGGGCCGAGATCACGGTTCAGTAGGGTTTGGTTGTCAGCAACAGAAGGGGCGGCCCACGAGCCGGCCTACCAGGCCGGTCTCGATTGGCGGACCGTCAAGTCAATCAACGACACCTACGACATTCCGGCCGTGCTGAAAGCTCGACCATGGCCGAGATGCGATGAATGTGCTGCCCGAAATCGCCGGCGCTTTAGCCGGCCGAGCGAAGGTTTACCCAGCGGCTCCAGTTACCATACCGAGCGGTTTAAGCGCCTTTCCTCTGTGGGTTTGTCGCGCTCCTAAAACCCTCGACATTTCACGAGTGAAAAGGGATTTGCGATCTATACGGAAATCCCGTATGATTGTAGCCCATGACGCAGGACAGGTTCGACTCTGCCAAGGATGCGGCGAATCGCGAAAAGCACAAATTACCGCTGGCCTTTGGCGATCGGATTTTTGAGGACGACAACCATCTCATTATCCCCTCCATCCGAGAGATCGACGGCGAGGAACGGTTCAAGGTGGTCGGCATCGTCGGGGAGAAGCTGTTCACCGGCGTCTTCGTCTGGCGGGGTGAACAGCCCCGCTTCATCTCAGTGAGAAGGAGCAACAAGGGTGAAGAACGAGCATATCTCGCTACCTGCTGACCCGGCTGACGCCGATGACTTCGACGTGACGGCTGGGGCGATGGACCGGGGCCAGCGCGCCCGCCTGATCCGCAAGACGAGGACCGGGCTTGGCCTGTCGCAGTCCGAGTTCGCCAGCCGCTTCCGGGTTCCGGTCGGCACGCTACGCGATTGGGAGCAGGCGCGGGCAACCGCGCCGGATTTCGCTATCGCCTATGTGCGCGTGATCGGTCAGCATCCGGACATGGTGGCGAAGGCCGTCGCATAGCTGGCGTCACCGAGGAGTTTCGGCTTGCATGTCGTAGTTTCGGCAGCTTCGCGAATTTGCCCATATGGCGAGCTGACGAAAAATTGAGATTTTGTGGTGATTCGGAGGAATCATGAACAGCTAGCGTACGCCGCCAGCGGAGAGCAGTTGCATTCGAGAAGCACAGTGGGGCGAGTTATTTACGGAAAGCCTTGTGCTTTGCCCTTTCGGCCACGTCCGATCTCAGAAATCCTAATCTTCGCAACAAAATAACCGGCTTTGACGACGATCCCCGCGACAAGCAAGTAATCCACATTTCAGCTACGGCGGCCAGGAGCCGTCCCTTTTCATTGCAGTGCGAATTCCGCTGCGTCGGTTCCAAACGCGCTGGCCCCATGGTCGGCTCGACCCACCAGCTGACGGAACCCGGCGAAGAGCTCACGGCCGAAGCCGAACTCATTGCCGATGAGATCGGCTTCCGCCGTCCGACGCAGCGCGAATTCCGCTGCCGGTACCAGCACTTCAAGCGTGCCGGCATCCGCATCCAGCCGGATGATGTCGCCGTCGTGGATCCTGGCGATCGGGCCGTCCTCGACCGCTTCCGGCGTGACATGGATCGCCGCCGGCACCTTGCCGGAGGCGCCGGACATGCGCCCGTCCGTGACCAGTGCGACGCGCTGGCCGCGATCCTGCAGGATGCCGAGCACGGTGGTCAGCTTGTGCAGTTCCGGCATGCCGTTGGCCTTCGGCCCCTGGAAGCGGATGACGGCGATGAAGTCGCCGGTGAGCGTGCCGGCCTTGAAGGCTTCGTTCAGCCCTTGCTGGCTGTCGAACACTTTGGCCGGCGCTTCGATGAGGCGCCGTTCCGGCTTCACCGCGGACGTCTTGATGACGGCATGGCCGAGATTGCCGGCCAGCACTTTGAGGCCGCCCGTCGGCTGAAAGGCTTTCTTGAACGGCGCCAGGACCTTCGCGTCGCCACTCGCGCGCGGGGCGGCTTCGCGCACGACGCTGCCGTCGGCACCGAGCTTTGCCTCGACTGCGTAGGGCCGCAGGCCTTCGCCCCATACCGTCTGCACATCTTCATGCAGCACGCCTTCGTCGAGCAGCTCGCGAATGAGGAAGCCGAGCCCGCCGGCGGCATGGAAATGGTTCACATCCGCAAGCCCGTTGGGATAGACGCGCGCCAGGAGCGGCACCGCTTCCGAGAGGTCGGAAATATCCTGCCAGGTCAGCGCGATCCCAGCGGCTGCGGCCATGGCGATCAGATGAATGGTATGGTTGGTCGAGCCGCCGGTCGCGTGCAGGCCAACCACGCCGTTGACGATGGAACGCTCGTCGATCATCCGCCCGACCGGCGTATAGGCGTTGCCAAGCGCGGTGATCGCCAAGGCCCGCTTCGTCGCCTCGCGGGTCAAGGCATCTCGCAGCGGCGTGCCCGGATTGACGAAGGAAGCGCCTGGCGTGTGCAGGCCCATGATCTCCATCAACATCTGGTTGGAGTTGGCCGTGCCGTAGAAGGTGCAGGTCCCCGGTCCATGATAGGACTTCGACTCGGCTTCCAGCAGTTCGGCGCGGCCTGCCTTGCCCTCGGCATAGAGCTGGCGAACCCTGGCCTTTTCATCGTTGGGCAGGCCTGTCGTCATCGGCCCGGCCGGAATGAACACCGCCGGCAGATGGCCGAAGGTCAGTGCCGCGATCACCAGCCCGGGCACGATCTTGTCGCAGACGCCCAGATAAACGGCGGCGTCGAACATATTGTGCGACAGGCCGATCGCGGCCGCCATGGCGATGACATCGCGCGAGAACAGCGAAAGCTCCATGCCCGGCTGCCCCTGGGTGACACCGTCGCACATCGCCGGCACGCCGCCGGCAACCTGGGCGATGCCGCCGGCCTCCCGCGCCGCTTCCTTGATCAGCGCCGGGAATGTCTCGAAGGGCTGATGCGCCGACAGCATGTCGTTGTAGGAGGTGATGATACCGAGGTTCGGCACCTTGTCGGCACCCAGCGCCACTTTCTCCGAGGGGCTGCACACGGCAAAGCCATGGGCAAGATTGCCGCAGGACAGCACCGCCCGGTTGGCGGTCTGGTTCGATGCGCTGGCGATGCGGCCGAGATAGCGCTCGCGGCCCGGCTTGGAGCGTTGGCGGATGCGCTCCGTGATGGCTTCGATATCGCGTCTTGCGGTCATGGCGTTCGGTCCTTTCAAGCGAGGTCCCGGAAACATCCTCCCGCCGTTTGCCGGGACCAGATAAGTCTAGAGTTAGGGTGCCCAGAAAACCTCTACAGGCCTGGGGGCGGCGTCGAGCACGGCGCGGATCGGCTTTCGCGGACCGGGTGCCACCGCGCCGTCGAAGGCGGTGCGTTTGTCCTCGCCCTCTATGTGCAGCGCCAGGAAGCCGGCATCGACGATGCGCGCCAGCGACAGGGTCAGCCGCGGCTCGCCGGCGCTTGCCGCATGAACCGGCAGCACGATCCTGTGCGAGGACGGGTCGAGCAATTTCGCCAGATCGTCGGCGTCGGGAAAGAATGAGGCGGTATGGCCGTCAGGTCCCATGCCGAGCACGGCGACGTCGAGCGGCCAGGGCAGGGACTGGAGCGCCGCATTGTCCGATGCCGCGGCATCCTCGATGCTGACGGCTTCGTGATAGAGCGGCACGAACCGTGCCGCCGCAGCCGCGTTCTGCAACAGATTGGCGGCCACCAGTCCGGCATTGGAACGCGGCGAGGAGGCCGGCACGAAGCGCTCGTCGATCAGCGTCACCGTTACCTTGTCCCAGGCGATCGGTATTCCCGACAGGGCAGCAAAGAATTTTGCCGGCGTCGTGCCGCCGGAAACGGCCAGTAACGCCGTGCCGCGCGCCGCGATTGCCTTTGCCAGCCGGTCGGCGACGCGGCCGGCCAGCGCAGCCGCCAGTTCCGCGCGGTCGGAAAAGCCATTCCAGTTGTAGCTGGCGCTGTTCAATTGCTCTCGTGCCATGTCCGCCCGTCACGTTCGATCAGCGCTATCGAGGCCGAAGGTCCCCAGGTGCCCGCCGTATAGCCCTGCGCCTCCTGCCTGGCGCTTTCCCAGGCGTTCTGGATCGGGTCGATCCACCTCCACGCGGCCTCGACCTCGTCGCGGCGCATGAACAGCGTCTGGTTGCCGCGCACGACATCCATGATCAGCCGTTCATAAGCGTCCGGCGCGCGGCCGTCGAAGGACTGCGCGAAGCTCATGTCGAGCGAAATCTGCCGCAGCCGCATGCCGCCCGGACCCGGGTCCTTGATCATGATGAATTGTTTGACGCCTTCGTCGGGCTGCAGCCGGATGACCAGCTGGTTGGCGAAGATCGGCCCGGCGCTGTCGCCGCCGAAGATCGAATGCGGGATCGGCTTGAACTCGATGACGATCTCCGAGACCCGGGTTGCCAGCCGCTTGCCGGTCCTGAGGTAGAACGGAACGCCTGCCCAGCGCCAGTTGCCGATCTCGGCCTTGATCGCGACGAAGGTTTCGGTGTTGCTGTCCTTGCCGAGCTCCTCGACATAGCCTTTCACCGGCCCGCCTGCGGAAGCGCCGGCGCGGTATTGTCCACGCACCGTGTGCTTCGGCGCCTCGTTGCCGTTGATGCGCTTGAGCGCGCGCAGCACCTTCAGCTTCTCGTCACGCACGGCGTCGGCGTCCATCGACGATGGCGCTTCCATGGCCACCAGGCAGAGCAGTTGCAGCATATGGTTCTGCACCATGTCGCGCAGCGCGCCGGCCTTGTCGTAATAGGTGACACGATCTTCCAGGCCGACGGTCTCGGCGACGGTGATCTGCACGTGGTCGATATGGGCGGAATTCCACAGCGGCTCGTAGAGCGCATTGGCAAAACGCAGCGCCATCAGGTTCTGCACCGTTTCCTTGCCGAGATAATGGTCGATGCGGAAGATCTGGCTTTCGTGGAAATCGTCGCCGACCAGATCGTTGAGCGTTTGCGCCGAAGCGAGGTCGCGGCCGATCGGTTTCTCCAGCACGATGCGCGAATTCGGCGTGATCAGATCGTGTTCTTTCAGCTTGTGCGAGATGTCGCCGAACAGCGCCGGCGCCACCGCCAGATAGAAGGCGCGGATGCAGTCGCTGTCGCCGATCGCCTTCTTCAGCCTGTCGAACCCCGCGCCGCTCGTGGCATCGGCCGGGACATAGGAAAGCCGCGCCAGGAAGGTTTTGAGCTCCTTGGGATCGATATCGGCCGCCTTGACGTGGTCGGAAATAGCCTGCTTGGCGAAAGCCCGAAATTCGTCATCACTCATCTTCGAACGCGACGTGCCGATGATGCGGGTTGGCTCGGAAAATTGATGGTCGCGCTGGCGATAGTAGAGCGACGGAAGAAGTTTGCGTTCCGACAGGTCGCCGGTGCCACCGAAAATGATGAAGTCGAAAGGGTCGACGGGGATGATCTGGCTGGTCATGGTCTATCCGCTTTGACGCCGGTCGCGAGTACGCGGCCGATATATTCTAATCGATTTAAATTTTCCAGTGCCATGGTGTCACATCGACGACCGATCGCTACATATTTGCGTCGGTCCAGATGTGCGCTTGACACTGGCACCAAGCGAAGGCTTGTCGGCAAACGACAACTCCGCCAAGCCTTCGCAGTTGCAGCATAGGACGTGAATGTGACGAAAGCTAAGGGAGAATCAGCGCTTTGCCTGTCGTGGCACAGGCCATGATGCCGGCAGCCCACGGTAAAAGCCACGCGATGAACCCAGGGAGCGGAAAAACATGCGTCTGAAGGACAAGGTCGCCATCGTCACCGGGGCCGCTTCGGGTTTCGGCGAGGGCATTGCCCGTCGCTTCGCCGAGGAGGGCGCCAGGATCGTCGTGGCCGACCTCAATGCCAAGGGCGCCGAACGCGTAGCCGGCGAGATCGGCGAGGCGGCGATCTGGACCCAGACCGACGTTTCGCAGCGCTCCGAATTCGACGAGATGGTCCATGCCGCCAAAAGCGCCTTCGGACGTATCGACATCATGGTCAACAATGCCGGGTTCACCCATCGCAATGGCGACATGCTCGAAGTCGACGAGGCGACGTTCGACCTGATCACATCGGTCAACATGAAGGCCATCTATCATGCTGCCCTTGCCGTCGTGCCGATCATGGAGCGGCAAGGCGGGGGCGTCATCCTGACCACGGCCTCCACCGCTGGCCTGCGCCCTCGGCCCGGCCTCACCTGGTACAACGCCTCCAAGGGCTGGGCGATCACCGCCACCAAGTCGATGGCGGTGGAACTCGCGCCGAAGAACATCCGCGTCAACTGCCTGTGTCCGGTGGCCGGCGAGACCGGCATGCTGGAAAAATTCATGGGCGCCGATACACCTGAAATCCGCGAGAAATTCCGCGCCTCGATCCCCCTCGGTCGGCTTTCGACCCCGCTCGACATCGCCAATGCGGCACTGTGGCTGGCATCCGACGAGGCCGTCTTCATTACTGGCGTTGCGCTGGAGGTCGACGGCGGGCGCTGCATCTGACGCACACCGTCATCGCTGCGCCAAAGATCGGCTCGGCCGTGCCTGCCTTAATCGTGGCGCTGGTGCGTCAGGCGCCGGTCTTGATGTAGGTTTTGTAGACCCAGCCTGTCTTGCCGTTGTAGACGATCTGGCACCAACGCTTGCAGCTCATCACTTGCACCGAGGTCTTGGCGGGCACCGTGACGATGGCGGCCGCATTCTTCTTCGGGCCGCTACGCATAGTCACGGCCCTGAGGATGCGCCCGGTGCCAGCCGCGGCCGCTTTGCGCGGTTCGGCCTTGCTGTCGTCATGCTGCGCGGCAGATTGCTGCGACGCTACTTGTGGTTGCGCGGCCGGAATGGCGGCGGTCTGCGCGCCATCGGGACTGCTGCCCGCCGCCGGGGCCGGTGCGGCGACCTTGGCGAGCTCGGTGGCGGCGCCGGTGTCGGCAGCGGGTTGCGCGAATGCCGCCGCCGCCGGCTTGTCAGGCGTCTGCCCGGCCTTGCTCGCCGACTGGCCGGAAGCAGCCGGTGCGGTCTTCGATTGGGACGCGGTCCAGCGCGGGTCGTTCGCCGCGAGCGCCGGAATGGCGGCTTCCGAGACAGCCACGGTCGGCGAGACCTGGTCGGACTTTCGCGCCGCTTGCGGCACCGCCGCCGCGGCCGCCGTGATCCCCGCTGGCGCGATCTTCGTCGTCTTCACCGGAACGGCCGGAATGGCTTGCTCTGGATTGGCAACCGCTTGCCGCTCGTTCGCCGGCAACGCCAGCCACAGTGCCACCGCGGCCACGCCGAGCAGCGCGGCCGTGCCGACCGCGGCAATCACCAGATGCGAGTTCGAACGGACTTCCTGCCAGAATGACGGGCGCATGTCGTAGCCGAACTGCATGGCAAAGCGCCGACGTTCCGGAGCACCGAAACTGAAGGGCTCTCTCACTCTTGCCACCTCCATAAGGGGCCGATGTTCTTCGATCAAACACCGCAATGCGTGCGTCGGTCGCACCGGTCCCAAATCAAACAGCGGGCGGGCCCGCAGAAAATCCCCGTCTATATTCGCCTAGAGATTGCACTTTTTGCCCGCGATTGTGGCATCAGTGCGCCATTGCTGAAGATTCTGCAACGCTTGGATGTCGCGGCCCCCATGATATTACTCAACAATTGTTAAATCCTGTCGCGCAACGCGAACCAGTTGAGCGCCAGGAAAAGCAGCGGCGCGCGCAAGCGCCGGCCACCGGGGAACGGCGGAATCTTCAAATCCTCGATCAGCTTTAGCCGGTCGCGGTTGCCGGCTACCGTTTCGGCATAGAGCTTGCCGAAGAAGTTCGACAGCATGACGCCGTGGCCGGAATAGCCGCCGGCCGAGATCACATTCGGCATGACTTCGCGCACGAACGGCTTTCTCGGCACCGTGATGCCGACATAGCCGCCCCAGCCATGCGTGATTTCGACGTCCCTCAGTGCGGGATAGAGTTCCGCGATCTGGCGGCGGATATGGACATGGATGTCCTTGGGGTCGTTGACGCCGTAGACCTCGCGTCCGCCGAACAGCAGCCGGCCATCCCTCGACTTGCGGAAGTAGCGCACGACGAAGCGGGAATCATCGACGGCCTCGCCGCCCGGCAGCACGTTCGAATCCGCTCCAAGCGGCACGGTCGCGCCGATGAACGAGCCGATCGGCATGATGTGCGCGGCACTCACCGGTTCGAGCGTGCCGCCATAGGCATTGACCGCGATCAGGCATTTCTGCGCTGTGATCGTCCCCCTGGCTGTCGAAACCTTCACCGTGCCGCCGCTCGAAACAATGCCGGTCGACGGCGTCGCTTCGAACAATCGTGCGCCGGCCTGTGCCGCCGCCCGCGCCGTGCCGATCACCAGTTTCATCGGATGGATATGGCCGGTGCCGGTGTCGCGCGTCCCGCCGAAATAGGCTGTCGAGCCCAGCCGCTGCGCAGTTTCCGTCGCGTCCATGAACGAAATGTGCGGATAGGAGAAGCGGCTGGCCATGATCTCGGCATGCGCCTTGTAGTCGTCGACATAGCGCGGCTTGTGCGCAACCGAGAGCTGGCCCGGCATGTAGTCGATATCGATCTGGTTGGCGGCGGCGAATTCGAGCAGATGCGCCTTCGCCTCCTCGGCGAGGTCGAACAGTGCCTTGGCGCGGGAAAACCCGTACTCGGCCTCCAATTCCTCGGCCCAGGCGCGCTGCCCGGTGCCGAGCTGGCCGCCATTGCGCCCGGAAGCGCCGTCTCCGAAGCGATACGCCTCGATCAAAACCACATTGGTGCCCGCCTTGGCCAGATGCACCGCCGCCGACAAGCCGGTGAAACCGCCCCCGACGATAACGACGTCGCAGCTCCGGTCACCGTCCAGCGCCGGATACTCGGGTCGCGGGCCGGCCGTGTCCTCGTACCAGGAACGGCCGGGGGAGATCGGGGATTGGTAGGGCATGATGCTCACGGAGTAGGGGAGTAGGGGAGTAGGGGAGGCTATTCCGGGGACAATTTGCGGATCAAAAGCCGCAAGAGCTTCCCCACACTTTCGGTGCTGGCCAACAACGACGCTGTCGCCGCCTGCGAGGCGATGCCAGTCCGCTCAGCGATCAGAAGTTGAGTTTCCAGCTCCTTCAATGATCCCTGGGCGATGCGAAGAAACTGTTGGTAGGATCCTCGAATTTCTCTACCATACCCCTCAGCTATATTTGCCGGCACCGAGCTTGCGGAACGGCGGACTTGGCTGGTCAATCCATAAAGTTCCTCCTTGGGCCATGATTTTGTGGAGCTGTAAACTGCCACAGCAAGATCCATTGCCTGCTGCCAAACAAGCAAGTCCTTGTAAGAGCCTGTCTTTTCGGCCATTCATCCCTACTCCCCTACTCCCCTACTCCCCTACACATTGAGCAACAAATACTCCCTCTCCCAAGGACTGATCACTTCCATGAACGTCTCGAATTCCGCCCGCTTGATCGCCGCATAGGTCGCGGCGAAGGACTTGCCCAAAAGCGCGCAGAGTTCCTCGTCGCCCTCGAACAGGTCGACGGCTTCGAGCAGGCTACGCGGCAGGTCGATCTCGTCGGCATTGGCGGTGGTCAGCACCGGAGGTTCGGCCTTGATCTTGTTGGTGATGCCGATCAGCCCGCAGGCGAGCGAAGCGGCCATTGCCAGATAGGGATTGGCGTCGGAGGAGGGGATGCGGTTTTCGACGCGGCGCGCCGCCGGATCCGAGCGCGGCACGCGGAATGCCGTTGTGCGATTATCGTAGCCCCATTTGTTGTTGACCGGAGCCGAGGCGGACTGCGTCAGCCGGCGGTAGGAATTGACGTAGGGCGCAAACATGACCAGCGCGTTCGGCACATGCTTCTGCATGCCCCCGATGAAATGGAAGAAGTCCTCGGTTTCCGAGCCGTCCTCGGCCGAGAAGATGTTCTTGCCCGTCTTCTTGTCGATGATCGACTGATGGATGTGCATGGCGGAGCCCGGCTGACCCTGGATCGGCTTGGCCATGAAGGTGGCGTAGATTTCGTGTTTCAGCGCCGCCTCGCGAATAGTGCGCTTGAACATGAACACCTGGTCGGCGAGTTCGACGGGATCGCCGTGGCGCAAATTGATCTCGAGCTGGCCGGCGCCCTCTTCATGGATGAGCGTGTCGATCTCCAGGCCCTGGCTTTCGGAAAAATGATAGATGTCGTCGATCAGCTCGTCGAACTCGTTGACGCCGGCGATCGAATAACCGGCGCCGCCGCCGATCGCCCGCCCCGAACGGCCGACGGGCGGCGTCAGCGGGTAATCCGGATCCGGGTTTTTGCGCACCAGATAGAATTCGATCTCGGGCGCCACCACCGGTTTCAGCCCGCGCCTGTCATAGGCGGCCAGAACACGCTTCAACACGTTGCGCGGCGTGAATTCCACCGAACGGCCGTCCTGGTGGACGAGGTCGCAGATGACGGCCGCCGTCGGGTCTTCCTCCCAAGGCACCACCGTCAGCGTCGACAGGTCCGGCATGAGCTTGAGGTCGCCGTCGTCCTCCGGATAATGGAAGCCGTTGCCGTCTTCGGGATAGCCGCCTGAGATGGTGGTCATGAATACGGCTGAAGGCAGCGCCAGCGAGGTGTTGGAGGTGAATTTCTTTGACGGCATCATCTTGCCGCGGGCAACGCCGGCCTGGTCAGGTGTAATGCATTCGATGTCTTCGATGCCGCGCCATTCCAGCCATTCGCTGACTTCCTTCCAGTTCTTCACACCACGCAGGTTTTTCACGAAGGCAGGCGTGCGGGCGCGCCCTCCGCGGTTCGACGGACGGACTTCCTTTTTTGCAGGCGGCATCATTCACCAGATTGGGTTGCGGATTTAGGAGTATAGCTGTGCCCGGCGACCGAAGGGAAGGGGAGCAGCCGGCATTGGCCGTTGCGGTTGAAAATCGCGGCTGCGAGATTAGGTTCAGCCTCGTTCACACACGAGAAGGCGTCGATGCAGAAGACCGGCGAACTGACCACCATAGGCTTCGATGCCGACGATACGCTGTGGCAGAACGAACAGTTCTTCCGCATGACCGAGAAGCGCTTTGCCGCCATGCTTGCCGATCACGGCGAAGAGGAACATATCTCGGCACGGCTGCTGGAGGCGGAGAGACGCAATCTTGCCGTCTACGGTTTCGGCATCAAGGGCTTCACGCTGTCGATGATCGAGACGGCGATCGAGGTCACGCAAGCCCGCGTCCCGGCTTCGGTCATATCGGAGATCCTCGGCGCCGGCCGCGAGATGCTGAGCCACCCGATCGAGGTCTTGCCGCATGCGCGCGAGACGGTGGAACGGCTCGCCGGCGCCTATCGCCTCGTGCTGATCACCAAGGGTGATTTGTTCGACCAGGAACGCAAGCTGGCCGGGTCCGGCCTCGGCGATCTGTTCGACGCGATCGAGATCGTCAGCGACAAGAACGCGGCTACTTATGCGCGCGTTTTCAGTCGCCATGGCGACGGCCCGGCCAGGAGCATGATGGTCGGCAATTCGCTGAAGTCCGATGTGGTGCCGGCCATCGAGGCCGGCGGCTGGGGCGTTCATGTGCCGCATGAATTGACCTGGGTGCTTGAACATGTCGAAGCGCCCATTGCCGAACCGCGCTTCCGGCAGATCTCCGATCTCGGACAACTGCCCGAACTGATCGAAAGCCTCGCCGGATAGGCTTGCTTGCCGCCTTCAGCGGTTGACCAGCCGATCAATCACCGGCTGCAAGCGCTCGGGCGTAATCGGTTTGGCCACCACCGCGTCGACGACGTTTGAAAGGCCAAGGCTCTCCGGCGTGCCGTTCTTGGTTGAAAGCAGTACCACGGGCGGGAGCGATTTACCCGAAGCCCGCCGCAACATCTCGATGCCGGGCATCAGAGTGTCGCAGTCCCTGTTATCGGCGCCGCCGTCCAGGACAATCACGGCCAGGACCAGCAAGCGCAAGGTCTTCGCCGCCATGTCGGGTGATTCCGAGATCGGCTTGAGCCCGGACCGCTCGACGATCTTGGAAATCACCACCCGATTGATCGGCGACTTGCCGACAACGAGCACCTGCGAGGTCTGACGGATCGTCTCCGTGGCTGAATCCCGGCTCACCAGATTCGGATGTCTCGCGCTTTCGTCGTCACGCTTCACTGGGCACCCAAGTCAGCCAAGAAACTCGTCCCATTTCAATGCAGAGTTGAAATCAGGCGACAATTGGCGTGAGATCGCGGTCCCTGTCAAGCCGAAATAAAAAGCTGGGGAAAGCATTCCCGCAGCAGTCAATTCAAGCAACAGTACTGTACTGCTCTGTCCATTCCTTGGTTGCATGAAAATAAAATTCACCTGCGCATACACGGCGCAGGTGAGAGGCGGGCCTGCGCGATCTTCGATCAGCCATGGCTTTGCTGCGTGACGATGACCGGGATCAACAGGTCCCCCCAATTGCCGTCGCCGCCATGGTGTCGTGCCGAGCGCACCAGCTCGACCGAGACGCCGGCTTCCACCGCCTTCATCACCGACTGGTTGAGCCGGTGCAGATCGTTGGCCAGCATGCGGATCGTCGCTTGCTGGTCGATGCTCATCGTGGTCGACTGCTCTTCGGCCCGTTCCTTGACGCGGCTTATCGATGCCATTGGTCTTCTCCTTGCTGTATGCCCTTGGGCGTTTGCCGAGATCCCTGGTTTGCTATTCCGCAGCCGGTTTGAACTGGGCGTGCTCGGTCGATTCATGCATGGCCGTGGTCGATGACCGTCCGCCGGTGATCGCCATCGACACGGCATCGAAATAGCCGGTGCCGACCTCGCGTTGGTGCTTGGTCGCGGTGTAGCCGTTGGCCTCCGCCGCGAACTCGGCTTCCTGCAACTCCGAATAGGCTGCCATCTGCCGCTCCTTGTAGCCGCGGGCGAGTTCGAACATGCCGTAATTGAGCTGGTGGAAACCGGCCAGCGTGATGAACTGGAACTTGTAGCCCATGGCGCCGAGCTCTTTCTGGAACCTGGCGATCGTGGCGTCGTCGAGGTTCTTCTTCCAGTTGAACGAAGGCGAGCAATTATAGGCCAGCAGCTTGCCGGGGTGATGCCTGTGCACGCCCTCGGCAAATCTCCTCGCCTGCGCCAGGTCGGGCTTCGAGGTTTCGCACCAGATCAGGTCGGCGTGGGGAGCGTAGGCGACGGCGCGCGCGATGCAGGGCTCGATACCGTTCCTCACCTGGTAGAAGCCTTCCACCGTGCGGCCGGCGTCGTAGTCGACGAAGGGCTGGTCGCGCTCGTCGATGTCGGAGGTGAGCAGCTTCGCCGCTTCCGCGTCCGTGCGCGCCACGACCAGGGTGGGCGTGCCCATCACGTCGGCAGCCAGGCGTGCGGCATTGAGGTTGCGGATGTGGGCCGCGGTAGGGATCAGGACCTTGCCGCCGAGATGGCCGCACTTCTTTTCCGACGCCAATTGATCCTCGTAATGGACGCCGGCGGCACCTGCCTCGATGAACGCCTTCATGATCTCGAAAGCGTTGAGCGGCCCACCGAAGCCGGCTTCGGCATCGGCGACAACAGGTGCGAACCAGGTATCGACCGAAAGCCCCTTGCCTTCGGAGGTCTCGATCTGGTCGGCGCGCTGCAAGGTGCGGTTGATGCGCTTGACGAGTTCGGGGGCAGCGTTGGCCGGGTAGAGCGACTGGTCCGGATACATGGCCGAGGCGGTGTTGGCGTCGGCGGCGACCTGCCAGCCAGACAGGTAGATCGCCTTCAGCCCGGCGCGCACCTGCTGCATGGCCTGGTTGCCGGACATGGCGCCGAGCGCGTTGACGAAGTCCTCCTCGTGGATGAGCTTCCACAGCCGGTTGGCGCCCATTTCCGCCAGGCTCTGGCGGATCTGCACCGAGCCGCGCAGTCGCGTCACATCCTCCGGCGAATAGGGACGTTCGATGCCATCGAAGCGGCCCTCGGGGGCCGAGGGGACGAGGTTGTAAAAATCAGTCATGCTCTACTCCGGAGGATTGTTTCTTTGCGGCTCGGCGGCATTCCTCGCCGCGTTTGGATGTGACGGAATTTACAGTGCGAGGCGAAAAGAGCCATGCAAATCGAAGAATCAGGCCTTGAATAAGGGAAAATCTGTATTGTGTTTGACAGACGGGCGAGGTAAATTTGTGATTATTGTAAAAAGTCGCATGGAAGCGTAGCAGCGACTGCAATGTAAATTCCTGTCAAGGAGCCGTATGGCCGACCAGAAGATATTTGCCGGGCCGCGTATCCGCCGCATCCGTAACGCCAAGGGCCTGACCCAGACGGCAATGGCCGGAGGCCTGGGCATCTCGCCATCCTATCTCAACCTGATCGAGCGCAACCAGCGGCCGCTGACGGTGCAGTTGATCCTGAAGCTGGCGTCCGTCTACAAGGTCGATCCGCATGAGCTGCAGGGCGAAGCGGGCGGCTCTGTCGCGGCCTTGAGGGAAGTGTTTGCCGATCCGCTGCTGGCTGGCGAATTGCCGGGAGACCAGGAACTGATCGAGCTTGCCGAAGCCGCGCCCAATGCCTCCGCGGCCGTGATAAAACTGTTCCGTGCCTATCGCGAACAGGCCGAGCGCCTGTCCGATCTCAACGAGCTTCTTGCGCGCGAGGGGCGGGTGACGGCGCTTTCCAGCGCCCGCCTGCCGATCGACGAGGTGCATGAGATTTTCGAGCGTCGGCCGAACCATTTTGCGCATATCGAGGAAGAGGCGGAAGCATTCACTTCGGTGCTCGATCCCGGCGATGATTTGTCTGCTGCGCTGAAGGGCTGGCTGAAGCGCGAATACGGCATCGTCGTCAAGGTGCTGCCGGTCGCCACCATGCCGAACTGGCGCCGCCGCTACGATCGCCATTCGCAGCGCCTGTTCCTGTCCGAGCGCCTGTCGCCGTTCGACCAGTTACGCGAAATGGCGATGGAGGCATGCCTGATCCGCATGACCGTCGCGATAGCCGGCGAGATCCAGGCGTTGAAACTGTCCACAGATGAGGCCCGCCGCCTCGCCCGGTTCGAACTCGGGCGCTACGCGGCGCATGCGCTGATGATGCCTTACCAGGCTTTCCACGCGGCGGCCGTTCGTGCCCGCTACGATATCGACGTGCTGCGCTCGCGCTTCGGCGTTTCCTTCGAGCAGGCGGCCAACCGGCTGACCACGCTGCAGCGGCAAGGCGCCTCGGCCGTGCCGTTCTTCATGCTGGAGATCGACAATGCCGGCAATCGCTTCCGCAAAGCCGGCAGCCTGGGCTTTCCGCAAAGCCGCTTCGGTGGCGCTTGTCCCAAGCTTCCCGTGCACGTCGCCTTCAGCCAGCCCGGCCAGATTTTCGTGGAAGCGGTGGAAATGCCCGACGGCGCCGAGTTCCTCTGCATCGCCCGCACGCTGGAAGGGCCGCAAGGCGCGTTCTCCGAGCGGCCGCGCCGTACTGCGCTGCTGCTGGGGTGCGACATCGGCTTTCGCGACGACATCGTCTACGGTGCGGCACTTCCCGGCCCGACGGCCGGAAAAGGCGGAGCTGGCGCGGTAGCGGCGACGCCGGTCGGGCCCGCCTGCCGGCTTTGCGAGCGCGTCGGCTGCCTGACGCGCGCCGAGCCGCCGGTGACGCGCCCGCTTGGCCTCGACGAGATGGTGACAGGCCTGAGCGCCTTCGATTTCCAGTGACGCTTCGCAAGGCGGACTTGCCACAATCGCCGGCGGTCTCTGGATCACGCCGGGCCCGCGCCTTTGCGTTACGCGAATGAGGTACGTTTTTGTCGTCCCTTGCGCATTGTGCCGTTCTCAAACATCGACAGTCGTACCCATGACCGACACAGCATCATCGCCGATCGCTCGTTCATCGACCGTCCCGCAGCGGGAGGAGCGCATCGGCTTCCTGCTCGTGTTCCTGTCGGCATTGATGTGGAGTTTCGGCGGCACGATCGCCCGCTTCATCACCGCCGGCGACAGCTGGACGGTGGTGTTCTGGCGTTCCGTGTGGGCGGCCGCCTTCCTGCTCTGCTTCATGGTCTGGCGTGACGGCTGGCGCGGCATGCTGAGGTCGTTTCGCGGCATGGGCCTGCCCGGCCTTGCCGTGGGCTTCTGCTTCGCCACCGCGTCGACCTCTTTTGTCGTGGCGCTTGCCTACACCACCGTCGCCAACATCCTATTGATGCAGGCCGGCGTGCCGCTGCTTGCGGCGCTGTTTGCCTGGGCGCTCTTTCGCGAAAGAGTGGCGGTCGCGACCTGGCTGGCGATTGCCGCCGTCATCGCCGGTGTCGCCATCATGGTGTCGGAATCGCTGGATGGCGCCGTTTCGCCCATGGGCGACGGGCTGGCGCTGCTGATCGCCGTCATGTTCTCGATCGCCACGGTCATCACCCGGCGCTTTTCCAGCGTGCGCATGACGCCGGCGACCTGCCTCGGCACGATCCTGGCGGCGGGTTTTGCCGCCTCGCAGGCTTCGACCTTCGCCGTATCGGGCATCGACATGGGTTTTCTCTTCGTGTTCGGGGTGGTCAATCTGGGTCTTGGCCTCGCCTTCTTCGCCACCGGCGCGCGGCTGATCCCGGCCGCCGTTGCCGCGCTGCTAGGCACCTTTGAGCCGATCCTCGGGCCGATATGGGTGTGGCTGATCCACTCCGAGGTCCCGTCGGGCCGCACCATCGTCGGCGGCGCGGTGGTGGTCACGGCGCTGCTCGTCCATATCGGACTGGAGTTCAAGCGACAGACGCGGCCAGTCAGGGCAGGGGTCACCGGCGTGCCGTCGCCGAATTGATGCGGCGCCCTAGCTTTGCCATTGACAAGTTCGCTGCCGCGCGGGCAGGCTGGGACCACGGCAACAACAAGACAGGCTTATCTTGCCAAGTCTCCCCGGCGACCCGATCGAGACCGGATCATATTCCAGTATTTCTGCCTGCGCGGCGGCGAAAGCTTCTGACGATGCGGCGACTCCTTCCAGCCCAGGACAGTGGCGCGCGAGCATCGCTTGCGACAGCCGGCGGCGCGGCAATTGGCGCTTGTCGCCTCCTGGAAAGCTCAATAGTCTGAAGCAAATGCCCGGCCGCGCGGATACCGCGACGCGCCGGCGATGGAACACTCACAAAGGAGAATAACATGATCCGCAAAGCGCTCTGGCTTTCGGCGACTTCGGCATTTCTGGCGCTCTTTACGCTCGGCGGCCACGCCGAGGACCGCGTCGTCAATGTCTTCAACTGGTCGGACTATATCGACCCCTCGGTCATCGACGATTTCACCAAGCAGACCGGCATCAAGGTGGTCTACGACACGTTTGATTCCAATGAGATCCTGGAAACCAAATTGCTTGCCGGCGGCAGCGGCTATGACGTCGTCGTCCCGAGCGGCAATTTCCTTGCCCGCCAGATCCAGGCCGGCGTGTTCCAGAAGCTCGACAAGTCGAAACTGCCGAACCTCTCCAACATGTGGGACACGGTTTCGGAACGGACCGCCAAATACGATCCGGGCAATGAATATTCGATCAATTACATGTGGGGCACGGTCGGCCTCGGCTACAACATCAAGAAAGTGCAGGCAGCGCTCGGCACCGACAAGATCGACAGCTGGGACGTGTTCTTCAATCCGGAAAAGCTGGCCAAGCTGAAGGATTGCGGCGTCTATGTCCTGGATTCGCCGACCGACATCTTCCCGACCGCCTTCAAATATCTCGGCATCAATCCTGAGACCACGTCGCCGGACGATTTTGCCAAGGCCGAGGAATTGATGATGAAGATCAGGCCCTACATCAGGAAGTTCCATTCCTCCGAATACATCAACGCTCTGGCCAATGGCGATATCTGTCTGGCGGTTGGCTGGTCGGGCGACGTGTTCCAGGCGCGCAACCGCGCCGAGGAGGCCAAGCAGGGCGTCGAGATCGGCTACGCCGTGCCGAAGGAAGGCGCCGAAATGTGGTTCGACCAGATGGCAATCCCTGCCGATGCGCCGCATGTCGCCGAGGCGCATGAGTTCCTGAACTATATGATGAAGCCGGAGGTGATCGCCAAATCGTCGAACGCCGTGCTCTATGCCAACGGCAACAAGGCTTCCCAACAATTCGTCGACAAGGCGCTTCTGGAGGATCCCGCTGTCTACCCGGACGCCGCGACCTTGCAGAAGCTCTTTACGATCTCGCCCTACGATCCCAAGACCCAGCGCGTCATTACGCGCACCTGGACCAAAATCGTCACCGGTCAGTAGTCAGTCCGAGGAGGCCCGGCAGTCACCCTGCCGGGTCTCCTTCTTTTCGATGGGGCAAAACAGCAGCGGAGTGGCACATGAAATCGCTTGGCAGCATCCGCAGGGATTTCGCGCCTTGGAACGATCCGAACGCCAAGCCATACATTCAGTTCGACAACGTCTCCAAGAAGTTCGGCGACTTCACCGCCGTCAACAATCTCTCGCTGACCATATTCGAGCGCGAGTTCTTCGCCCTGCTCGGCGCCTCCGGTTGCGGAAAATCGACGCTGCTCAGGATGCTCGCCGGCTTCGAGGAGCCGACGGCCGGCCGCATCCTGCTCGACGGCCAGGATCTGCGCGGCATCCCGCCTTATCGCCGGCCGGTCAACATGATGTTCCAGTCCTATGCCCTGTTTCCGCATATGACGGTGGAGAACAACATCGCCTTCGGCCTCAAGCAGGAAGGGATGGCCAAGCCAGACGTCGAAAAGCGCGTCGCCGAGATGCTCAAGCTGGTCAAGCTCGAGCAGTTCGCCAAGCGCAAGCCGCACCAGCTCTCCGGCGGCCAGCGCCAACGTGTCGCGCTCGCCCGTTCGGTCGCCAAGCGGCCGAAGGTGCTGCTGCTCGACGAGCCGCTCGGCGCGCTCGACAAGAAGCTGCGCGAGGAGACGCAGTTCGAACTGATGGACCTTCAGCAGGAACTCGGCCTCACCTTCGTCGTTGTCACCCACGACCAGGAAGAGGCCATGACCATGGCCGACCGTATCGCCATCATGGACAAGGGCGAGGTCATGCAGGTCGCGACGCCGGCGGAAGTCTACGAGGCCCCGGCGTCGCGCTTCGTCGCGCATTTCGTCGGCAACGTGAACATGTTCGAGGGCAAGGTTGCCGAACGGACGGACAAGACGGCGCGCATCACCGGAGCGACCGGCGCCCAGATCCTCGTCGAGAATGCCGGCAATGCCGCCGCCGCGGGCGCCGATATCGTCTTCGCGATCAGGCCGGAGAAGATCAAGGTGTCGTCCAAGAAGCCGGCCGATGGCGTCAATGCGCTGGAGGGCGAAGTTTACGACATCGCCTATCTCGGCGACATGACGGTCTATCACGTCCGGCTGGACGACGGGCAGCTCGTGCGGGCAAGCGCCTTGAACGCGGCGCGCATCACCGAGGACCCGCTGACCTGGAACGACCGCGCCTGGGTCTCTTTTCGGCCGGATGCCGGCGTCGTACTGACGCGGTAGGGGGCTGACATGTCCGACATCGCCGCCACCGACGCCGCCCTACCGGCCGCGGCAAAACCGTTGCTGGCGCGGCTGGGCGCCGGCTTCGTCAACCGTCTCGTCATCTTCATTCCCTATCTCTGGCTGCTGTTCTTCTTCCTCGTCCCCTTCATCATCGTCTTCAAGATCTCGTTGTCGCAGACGGCGATCGCCATGCCGCCCTATACGCCGGTGCTTGATTTCAGCGATGGCGTCTCCGGCTTCTTCGCGGGCTTTCGCGATCTCAACTTCGACAACTATGCCTGGCTGACGCAGGACGCGCTCTACTTCAACGCCTATGTCACCAGCTTGATCATCGCGGCGATCTCGACCGTTCTGACGCTGATCGTCGGCTATCCCATAGCCTACGGCATGGCCCGCGCGCCGGCGACGATCCGCCCGACCTTGCTGATGCTGGTCATCCTGCCGTTCTGGACCTCGTTCCTGATCCGGGTCTATGCCTGGATCGGCATCCTGAAGCCCGAGGGGCTGCTCAATCAGTTGCTTCTGTCGCTGCATCTGATCAACCAGCCGCTGGTCATCCTCAACACCTATACGGCGATTTTCATCGGCATCGTCTACTCCTACCTGCCGTTCATGGTGCTGCCGCTCTATTCGTCGCTGGAAAAAATGGATTATTCGCTGATCGAGGCGGCCAAGGACCTTGGTTGTCCGCCGACCAGTGCATTCTGGAAGATCACGTTCCCGCTGTCATTGCCCGGCGTCATCGCCGGCTGCCTGCTGGTGTTCATTCCGGCGGTCGGCGAATTCGTTATTCCCGATCTGCTTGGCGGTTCGCAGACGCTGATGATCGGCAAGACGTTGTGGAACGAGTTCTTCGCCAATCGCGACTGGCCGGTCTCTTCAGCTGTCGCCGTCATCCTGCTGCTGTTGCTGACGGTCCCGATCATGATCTTCCAGCAGGCCCAGGCGAAGGCGCAGGAGCAGGACAAATGAACAGCAGCTGGAGCCGCTTCAACATCACCTCGATCGTGCTCGGTTTCGCCTTCCTCTATCTGCCGATCGTGCTGCTCATCGTGTTCTCCTTCAACGAATCCAAGCTGGTCACCGTCTGGGGCGGCTTTTCGACCAAATGGTACGTGTCGCTGTTCCACAATCAGGGCCTCATGGACGCCACCTGGGTGACGGCGCGCGTCGGCGTCATTTCGGCCACGGCGGCGACCGTGCTCGGCACGTTGGCGGCGCTGACACTGACACGCTACACGCGTTTCCGGGGCAGGGTGCTGTTCTCCGGCATGGTGTTCGCGCCTTTGGTCATGCCCGAAGTCATCACCGGCCTGTCGCTGTTGCTGCTCTTCGTCGCTGTCGGCCTCGACCGGGGCTTCCTCACCGTCACACTCGCACACACCACCTTGACGATGTGCTTCGTCGCCGTCGTCGTGCAGTCGCGCCTTGTGTCTTTCGACCGCTCGCTCGAGGAGGCGGCGATGGATCTCGGCGCGCCGCCGGTCAAGACATTCTTCCAGATCACGCTGCCCGTCATCCTGCCCGCGATCGTGTCGGGGTGGATGCTTGCCTTCACGCTCTCGCTCGATGACCTGGTCATCGCCAGCTTCACCTCGGGGCCGGGTGCGACCACGCTGCCGATGAAGATCTACAGCCAGGTTCGTCTCGGCGTGACGCCGGAGATCAACGCCGCCTGCACCATTCTGATCGCGGTCGTCGCGGTCGGCGTCATCGTCGCTTCGCTTGCCAACAAGCGTCGCGAGGTGCAGCGCCAGCGCGACGAGCAGGCCGCGCAACGCGGCTGAGCATGATCCCGAAAAGTGGGCACCGGTTTTCGCGGACAAACGGTTCCGTTTGTCGAGATCATCTTTGAACAAAGAGGCCGAAAGACTGCTTATTCGCCCGACACGCCGCGGTTGATCGGCGAAATGAACGGCGTGCTCCATGTCCCCCCAACGAAGAAGGACGATTGCTTGGGGCCTTGCTGGCCGTTTGCCTGCGTGGCGACCTGATCCGGCTGGATGACACCGCCGGACAGCGCCAGCCCCCGTCCCGCATAGGAGGCGATGCCGGAAAGCCAGATCTTGTACTTCGCCGAATTGGCCTCGGCCTTGTCCAGCCTCGCCACGCCTTTCGAGATGGTGGCCTTCAGTTCGGCGCCATCGATCGGCAGTGTCCCGTCCGAGACGTCGTCAAGTGCGAAGAAGCCGCCCTGTTCGGTATGCTTGAGAAAGGCCGGCAGGTTGAACTTGCTGAGCGCGCCTGGCCCGAAGGTCGCCGAAACCGAGCCGTCGGCGGTTTCGAAGATCGAGTCCCAGGTCCTGCCGGGCCCTTTGAGGATGACGGACACGGTCCCCGTGCCGACCGGCACCAGCCGCGTCATCCCGGCCGCCGTGCCGAAAGCGCCGCCATCGATATCGGAAGCCAGCAGCCGGATCTCGACCTGGCTGCCCTCGGGCTTGCGGTCGAAGCGAAGGCTGCTCTGGATGTTGCCGCCAAAGGCCGAGGCATCGGAAATGTCGAAAACGGACAGGCCATCCTTGACCTGCGCCGTGGCGGCGACGTCGGCAAGCTGGATGGAGCCTGCCGTGGCGTGCGCCGCCGACAGCCTGAGGTCGAGATTGACCCGGTCGGCGAAATTCGTGTCGACTTCGCTCGGACCTGCCCCGCTTGCCGGCCCGAGCGGCGTGAAGGCGGACAGGAACGACCTCAGATCGAGCGTGTCGAAGGCGAGCGTGCCGGAGATCACCGGCTGTGCGTCGCCAAGCGACAGGTCCAGCGCACCCATGCCTGGGTTATTGTCGAGGGAGAGTGCGGTGTTCTCGAATTTGACGCGCCCCGCCGTCGCGGTCACCTTGCTCGAGATGCTGACGGAGCCGATCGCGGCGCCCGGCGCGATATCGGCCTGCGACCATTCGAGCACACGCCGCAACGAGGGCGCTGAAAACTTGGCCTGGCCGTCGAAATAGGCGTTTTCGGACATGCTGGCCGTGCCGTCGAAGGAGAAGGTGGCGGGCGCCGCCTTGAACGACAGGGTGAGCGGCGCCATGCCGCCGGCAAACAACACCAGCGGCTTCGGCGATCCGG
This sequence comes from Mesorhizobium sp. B2-8-1, assembly GCF_006440955.1. Classification (NCBI taxonomy): domain Bacteria; kingdom Pseudomonadati; phylum Pseudomonadota; class Alphaproteobacteria; order Hyphomicrobiales; family Phyllobacteriaceae; genus Mesorhizobium; species Mesorhizobium sp. B2-8-1. Next base: position 66,993 of record NZ_VFTX01000007.1, read on the forward strand.
CATCCACGGCGACGCTTTCGCCGCGCCAGATGCCGGTCGCCGAGAGCGTCGCATTGCTGTTCATCGCCGCCCATGTCGCCTGGCCGCTCAGGCTACTCAGCACCTCTTCGTCCTTGCCGTTGACGGACGCCACCATGCGGCCGTCCCTGAACTCCACCGTGCCGAAAGTGTCGGCCGGTAGCTTGTCAAGATCGGGTTTGGCGGGGTCCGCACCGACCACGCCGCGCGCCACGTCGATGGCGCGTGCGATGCGGCCGCCGGTCGGAGCGGTGGGCAGGAACAGGCCGCTCGCCGTGCGCTGGACCCTGATCGTCGGCCGCACCAGCCGCGCCGTGGAAAACACCACGTCGCCGCGCAGCGCCGCCATGGCCGAGAGGTCGACCTCGACCCGTTCGGCCTCGACGACCGGTGGTGCGTCGACGTCGGTCCACTTCGAAAGCGTCACATCCGTCAGGATCGCCCGGAAGTTCGGCCAGACCTCGATGCGCGGCGAGCCTTCGATGGCAACCCGGAAACCGCTCCAGGCACTCAATTCCCAGGCGATACGATCGCGCACGATACGCGTCGAAGCGATCAGCGGCAGGGCGGCGACCACCAGCGCGATGACGATCACGGCAGCGCCGATCGCCCATGTTCCGCGTCGGATCAAAGATGATGGCATATCGCCCCGTATGCTTTCGTTCCGACAAAAATCGTCCGGCGGGTGTAAACCCGGTCGTCACCACGACTTCCAGTCGTCACTACGACTTCTAGTCGTCACTACGACTTAGGGTCGAGGCATTTCAAGTCTTTATGGCCCGGCGATGGCATTTGCGCACATCTGGACGCCTCGGCCGAACAAAATCTTGCTCTGCTGTGGCGCAATATGCATAAGCGGTGGCGATCCTGGGAGGACCCATCATGGCTGCCGAAGTACCACTCTGGACCCCGACGCAGGACCAGATTGACGCTGCGCCGCTGACCGCCTTCATGAAGGCCGCCGCTGCAAAAAGCGGCATGCCTCTGAGCTCCTATGCCGACCTTCACCGTTGGTCGGTGGCGGACCGCGAAGCGTTCTGGAGCCTGGTCTGGGATTTTTGCGGCATCGTCGGCGACAAGGCCAGCGCCGGAAGCGAGCGTGTGCTCGTCGATGGCGAGAAGATGCCGGGAGCGGCCTTCTTTCCCGACGCGATGGTGAATTTCGCCGAGAACCTCCTGAAGAAGACCGGAGCAGGAGAGGCGATCGTGTTTCGCGGCGAGGACAAGGTCGAGCGCCGGCTGTCCTGGAACGAATTGCATGCGCTCACCTCGCGCTTCCAGCAGCTCTTCCTGTCGCTCAAGGTCAAGAAGGGCGATCGTATCGCTGCGATGATGCCCAACATGCCGGAAACGGTCGCCGCCATGCTCGCGACCGCCTCTATCGGCGCGGTGTGGTCGTCCTGCTCACCGGATTTCGGCGAGCAGGGCGTTCTCGACCGGTTCGGGCAGATCGAACCCGTCGTCTTCATCGTCCCCGATGGTTACTGGTACAACGGCAAGGCGATCGAGGTCGCCGACAAGATCGCGGCGGTGGCCGCAAAGCTGGGCACTGTCCGCAAGGTGGTGGTCGTTGACTATCTCGGCACCTCGGCCGATGTCGCTGATACGATCGATAAGGCCGTGGCGATGGAAGAGGCGCTGTCGCCCTTCGCGGTCAGGCAGGTCACCTTCGAGCGGCTGCCGTTCGCGCATCCGCTCTACATCCTGTTCTCGTCCGGAACGACCGGTATCCCCAAATGCATCGTCCATTCGGCCGGCGGAACGCTGATCCAGCACCTCAAGGAACATCGCCTGCACGCAGGCCTGCTCGACGGCGACCGCTTCTTCTACTTCACCACCTGCGGCTGGATGATGTGGAACTGGCTGGTGTCGGGCCTCGCTTCGGGCGCGACGCTGCTGCTCTATGACGGCTCGCCCTTCTACCCCAACGGCAATGCGCTGTTCGACTTCGCCGACGCCGAGAAGATGACCTTCTTCGGCACCTCGGCGAAATTCATCGATTCGGTACGCAAGGCCGGCCTCAAGCCGATCCAAAGCCATGATCTGTCAACCGTGCGCGCCATCTCCTCGACGGGCTCGCCGCTGTCGCCCGAGGATTTCCGCTTCGTCTACGACGGGATCAAGAAGAATGTGCATCTGGCATCGGTCTCCGGCGGCACCGACATCGTTTCCTGCTTCGTCCTCGGCGTCCCGACTGAACCGGTATGGACCGGCGAGATCCAGGGACCAGGCCTCGGCCTTGCTGTCGACGTCTGGGACGACGACGGCAAGCCGGTCAGGCAGGAGAAAGGCGAACTGGTCTGCACCAAGGCGTTCCCGGCAATGCCGATCGGCTTCTGGAACGACCCCGAGGGCAAGAAATACCGGGCTGCCTATTTCGAGCGTTTCGACAATGTCTGGTGCCATGGCGACTTCGCCGAGTGGACCGCTCATGGCGGCATGATCATCCATGGCCGCTCCGACGCGACGCTCAATCCGGGTGGTGTGCGCATTGGTACGGCGGAGATCTACAATCAGGTCGAGCAGATGCCGGAAATCCTGGAGGCGCTCTGTATCGGTCAGGATTTCGACAATGACGTGCGCGTGGTGCTGTTCGTGCGGCTGGCCGCCGGCGTTCAGCTCGACGAGGATCTGGAGAAGCGCATCCGGGCGAAAATCCGCGCCGGCGCCAGCCCGCGCCACGTGCCGGCCAGGATCATCGCCGTGTCAGACATTCCTCGCACCAAATCGGGCAAGATCACCGAGCTTGCGGTGCGCGACGTCGTGCATGGCCGCGCCATCAAGAACAAGGAGGCGCTCGCCAATCCCGAGGCGCTCGAGCTGTTCAGAAACCTGCCGCAATTGGCCGAGTGACCGCCCCGCCCGGCATGGTTAATCAAATCTGCCGCGCGAATTTACCTAGATTTCACGAGTGGTACACATTCGTAAATTTTTTCGGGACCTGGTAAGGACTTGTTAAGGCCCGGCGTCGATAGTCGCACGTAACTTGAGGGAGAAATCCCGTTCCTCAGCCCCCGGAGGATCTGAATTCGCTCAAGCCCCCGTTGTGACAGCAAATCCCATCTTTCAAGGCGTCCTGTTGGGCGCCTTTTCTTTTTCAGGCGGTTGGATGGACGGGAGCTTGCCTATTCCGCAAGCACGCGCGTCGACGGGAACGCGATCTCGACCAGGGTTCCTTCGCCAGGCGTCGAGGTGATGATAAAACGGGCGCGGTTCGCTTCAACCATCGCCTTGGTCAACGGCAGGCCGAGACCGGTGCCGTCGCCGCGCCCCCGTTTCAATGCATTGATCTGTTTGAAGGGCTTCAACGCCTGCTCGATCTCGGCTTGGCTCATACCGATGCCGGTGTCGCGCACGCGCATGACGACATCGCCTGATGTCTCATAGGCGGTCGAGACGATCACCTGGCCGCCGGCCTGGGTATAACGGATGGCGTTCGACAGGATGTTGAGGGCAATCTGGCGCACGCTGCGCAGGTCCGCCACCACTTCCGGCAGTCGCGACGCGAAGCTGGAGCGAATGATGACGCGCTCGCGGTTGGCCTGCGGCTGCATCATCGCCACCGTCTCGGCCAGTGTGTCGTTGAGCGACACCGCTTCATAGGCCATTTCCTGCTGGCCGGCCTCGATCTTGGAGATATCGAGAAGGTCGTTGACGAGATCGAGCACATGATTGCCCGATCGGTTGATATCGCGCAGGTAATCGCGGTAGCGGTCATTGGCCACCGGCCCGAATTTCTCGTCCACCATCAGTTCGGAAAAGCCGATGATGGCATTGAGCGGCGTGCGGATCTCGTGGCTGATGCGGGCGAGGAAATCCGTCTTCTGCGAGGAGGCGCGCTCGGCCACCGCACGCGCCTGGGTCAGGTCCTCCTCGGCCCTCTTCCACTGCGTGATGTCGCGCACCACCGCGCAAAACCCGCTGTCGTTGGGCAGCCGGCCGATGGTCATGAACAGCGGAATGAAGCGGCCCTGCGCCTCGCGGCCGATGACTTCGCGGCCGTCGTTCAGGACGCTCGCCACGCCGGGCTCGGACAGGCCGTCGAGATAATCGCGCGCCGCGCGCTGGCTTTCGATGGCAAACAGCGAGGCGAACGGCTTGCCGGTCACGTCGTCGCTATCGAAGCCGAACAGCGCCTCGGCTGGACGGCTTATGGAACGGATCGCGCCGTCACGGCCGATCAGCACGACGCCGTCGGTGGCGGTATCGATGATGGTGCGCATCTCGGCGATGCGCGCCTTGAGCTCGGAAATATCGGGCTGCGTCTGCTCGTCGCCGGCCGCATGCAGTGCCGCCGGTGCCTCATCCTCGCCCGAACGGCGCACCACCAGCATCAGCGCCTTGCCGTCGCGCCACGGCACCGAACGCAGGATAGCCTCGATTGGAAATTCCTGCCCGCCATGCGTCTTCAGCCGCAACGCCCGGTCCGCGCCCTCGGCGGCGCCGTCATGGCCATAGGGATCGGCAAACAGCGCGCCCAGCCCGCCGGCGTCCGCCAGTTCATCGAGCGTCTCATAGCCTGTCAGGACGAGAAACTCCTCGTTGGCGTAATGAAGTTCATCCCCGGAATGGATGAGCAGCGGCACGGGCAGCTTGCTCAGGAGCGAGGTGTCGGGAGCCTTGCTCTCGTCCCCGACCGCAAAGGCCGACGGCACGAACCCTTCGAGCTTGAGCGGAGGCACTTTGAGGCGTGGCCGCTCGACCGGAGCCTCCACCGCGTCGCTTGTGCCGGCGGCCCCCTCGGCGGTCGCGGCCTGCTCATCGGACGCGGACGCTTCCTCGTCCCCGACCCAGTCCTCACTGTCCTCGGCATCGCGAAAATCGGCCGATGTCATGCTCTCGTCGTCGGCAATGTCATCGTTGGTGCCGGCGACGGCCGGTTCGCCTGCCGCCGCGACGGGCTCTTCGCTCTCCCGTTCCGTCCGCGCCGCCGCCGGTTCGGAAGCCGGGGTCTCGTCATTGTTGTCGGCGATCGGCGCTGGTTCCTCGCTCCGCTCGGCATAGTCGAGCAGCGAACCCGTCACTCCGGCCACCGTGTCGGCGGGCTCCTCGTCAGCCGTTTTGTCCGGCCGTTCGCCATCAAGCCGGGCGAGATCCTCTGCATCCTCGGCATCGACATCGGTTTCGGACGGCTCAGCCGGTGCGGCTTCGCCCTTTGGCGCAAGGTTTTTGCGGGCGTCCGCTGGTTTCTCGGACGGCCCCGCCGGCGTTGCCGCCTCCGGTTGCCCGGCATCGTCCGGACCCGGTCTTTCAGCCTCCGGCTCGGCCGGGCTGCTTTCCTTCTTCAGCCGCTCGCCGATCTCGCGGAAGGCGCTGCGTTCCAGGGTCGACAGACCCTTGTCGTTAGCCGGCTGGCGATGTTCGGCCAGACGGATCACCTTGTCGGCAAAGCGGCGTTCAGGCTTCGGCACGATGGTCAGCGCCGGCACCTCGCCCCGGAACGGGTCCGATGGCTTCAACTCCTCGGTCTTCGGTTCCTCAGGTGCGGGTTCGACCGGTTCCGACGCCGGGGGTGCCTCGCTGTTGGGCACCAGCGCCATGCCGATCGCTTCAGGGTCGACGACGGCGTCGCCGGCGCGGGCGACGCCGAAACCGCGGAAGCCCTCGAAGGCACGGCTGCGGCCATAGACGGGCAGGGCCGCCAGGTCGACGGGGATCTTCAGGTCCGTGCCGACGACCGGCCACAGCACGGAACGGCCGGACCAGGTGTCGCGCCGCTCCAGGAGGCCGGCGATCTCGCCGGACGCATCCAGCCCGAAGGCCGCCGCGACGTCCCTGAAGCGCCTGCCGATGACGTCCGCGGCCGGCTTGCCGACGACGTCGGCGAATTCCGGCGACAGCGCGCTGAACCTGCCCTCGGCGTCGGTTCGCCAGACGAAACGCAGCGGCGCCGCCGTGCGGTCCACGGTCCTGGCGGCCGGGGCTGCCGGAACAACTGGAGCCTGGGCATCGTGCTTCGCGTCCTCGGCTGGACCTTCGGCGGCAGCCGGCGAAAGTGCAGCTTCGGCGTCCGGCGCGGCTGGGCCGCGCGCATGCCTCCCGTCCTCGCCGGCATTGAAATACCAATGGTCGTGCTGTGCCCGCGTACCGTTTGCCGCCGGTTGTCCGGGTTCTGCCGCCGCCGGTTCCTGCACGGCCGCTTCGGCAGCGATTCGCGCTGCCGGTTCCGAGATATCCTTGGCGACGGCCTGTGAGCGGTTACGTCCTTCGGAACGCTCGGCCGCTGGAGTCCCCTCCGCCAGCGCACGGTCGTCGAGCCTGTTTTCGTCGATCACCACCAGCAAATGTCGCTCAGGCGTCAGTCGGGCGAGGCCCGCCGGATAGGATGTGCCGCCGCCCGGAACCAGGCGCTTGACGATGCGGTCGCTCTCATTCGCGACGTCGGCCACCAGCGCGGCCAGCGTCGCGGGCTCGATGCCGAGCTGCGAAAAGCTCTCCGATGCCGCTTCGACATTGCCGCTGGCGTCGATGAAGGCGATGAAATGACCATCTTCCGTGAAGCCGCTGATGGCCCTGCCGGCGATTTCGGCCGCACTGCGCGAGCCGGTCTGGGTCGCCGGCACCGCCAGCATGATGGCGTTCTCGCCGTCGGGCAGCGTCACAGCGCTTGCAAGGAAGCCGATGGCGCGGCTGGTCATGCCGGTCGCCAGCCTGACCGTGATGGTGCGGTCGCTGCCGATGTCGGGAAATCCACTGGTTGCCATGATCTGGCGGCGGGCGATCAGCGGCAGCCGTGCCTCGGCGCCGATGATGCTTTCGATGTCGGGATAGCCGAACACCGCGGCACCCGGTCCATTGGCCCAGATCACCTGCTCCAGATTCGCCGACAGGATCGCGATCGCGTCGCCGGCGGCGAAGCGCTGGCGGACCGCGTCGAGCACGGCGACGTCGAGAAAGGAATATTCGGACGGCATGCGCTGGCGAAATCCTCATGCAGCGGGCATTTTTGCAGTTAACGCTTTGTTAATAAAAGCCGGCGGCGCGAAGGTCCACAAGCCAGAACGTGCATAGGCCTGAATTTCGGCTCTTGGTTAACGGCCGAAACGGAATCTATGGTGCAGTGCAACAAAGATATTGCAATGCACAAAAATTGCCTTTATATTGCCATCATACATGAACGAGACGGCTTTCCGTCAAAGCCGCTACCGCTGAAAAGGATGGAAAATGTCCAGGACCAAGACTGCCGAGACCATCGAAAACGTTGAATTCCCGAGCTTTGACGCTTCCAAGGCCACCGACCAGATCCGCGCTTTCGCCGAGAAGGGCGTCGAGCAGTCGAAGGAGGCTTACGCCAAGCTCAAGACTGGCGCCGAGGAGACCCAGAAGGCCCTGGAATCCACATACGAGTCCGCCAAGACCGTTTCCAGCGACCTGTCGCTCAAGACCGTTGCCGCACTGCGCGCCAATGCCGAAGCGGGCTTTTCGCATCTCGAGGCGCTGATCGGCGCCAAATCGCTGTCGGAAGTCGTGGAGCTGCAGACCGCGTTCCTGCGCAAGCGCGTCGAAATGACCGTCGAGCAGGCCAAGGAGTTCCAGACCGTCGCCTCCAAGGCGGCCGAGGATGTCTCCAAGCCGATCAAGACCGTTTTCGAGAAGGCGATGAAGGACATCAAGGCCGCCTAATATTTGCGCATGATCAGAAGATGTAACAAAAGGTCGCATTTTCTTCGAAATGATCGTGTGTATGATGGCAGCCATCAACGAATACCCGGTCGGCGGAACCTCCTCCCTCCGCCTCCGGGGTGACCAGCCAGCACCTCCTCCCGCTGGCTCGTAACAGGAAAAGGCCGGCACCTCCTCCCGCCGGCCTTTTTCTTGTCCGCAGGTCCGCTTCCATGTGGGCAAGTGACCTTTGCTTTGCAAAAGCCTTGAATTAAAATCCATAAGCCCGTAAGGACGCATCGCCGAACGACAGAGCGCTCGAGGGGACTATGTTCCGCCGATCCCGCTCAGGCAGACGTGCCGTTGTAGCTCAGCTGGTTAGAGCGCCGGATTGTGGATCCGGAGGTCGCTGGTTCGATCCCAGCCAACGGTACCATCGGGTCTCGTTTGAGCAGTTCATCGCGCAGTCGGCCGTTGAAGCTCTCGATGAAGCCATTCTGCATCGGCTTGCCGGACGCAATGTAATGCCATTCGACGCGGTTCTGATCCGCCCAGGAGAGGATAGCGTTCGAGGTAAACTCGCTGCCATTGTCGCTGACGATCATCCTCGGCCGGCCGCGCTCGATGATGAGCCGGTCCAATTCGGGGACAACCCGCATGCCCGAGTGAGACGTAACGAGAAGAGCTACCGAAGCACGGGAGAGGATTGCCCGGGGGCCGGCCTCGGCGACGAGCCGACGATCTCCAAAGTCCATAGTTTTGGCGTCGCCTGAAAGTATCCCTGGCGCGAGGCGGAGCGGATGCCCTCTAATGGTACACACTCGATCCAGCCTGATGGCACGAGGTTTGTCGACGTGCCCTCGGTCGTGGCATGATAGCGCCCAAGACCACCTTCGTTAGTTCGCAGGAGTCGCATATGGACAAGAAGGAAGCCGCACAGGAGATCATGCAGATCGTAAGAGGTGAGCTGGCGAGCGCCAGGAGCGCGGTAGAGGGGCACCAATCCTGGCGAATGATCGATGAGGCGATGATCAAACTAAGGAGAATCGCTTCCATTTTGGACTACGATAGAGAGCCCCCAAAACCTGCCAATCATTTTTGATGTTCTCGTGATAGCCGAGACCAATGGAACCTTTCGTTTGAATCAGTCGGCGTGGAGGAGCAAGGTGCGCCAGGATTTCGCGGTCACAAATAGCGTATCGGTTGCCCTGTCCTCCCGGCAATGCCCATGAGCAACTTAATCTCGGCTATGGTTGTTCGGCTCAACGACAGCAGGAGCTGCGCTACGCGACGGCGAGCGCATTGAGCCGCTCTTCCAGCAGCGCCTCAATTAAGGCCTGCGCCCGATTGGTGGGGTGTAGTCGACGTGCCAATGCGGGCCCTGAGTTGCATCTGGTTCCGGGCCGACATGCGCACCCCAACTTTCCAGCGCGCTGCACTTCGGTTTGCTGGTGATGACTCCCAAATGGGATGGAATATCGCGGGCGCGGTCATCCAGATGGTTGCTAACCGTAGCCCCTCGTCCGCGGGCTCGGTGTATTGTCTGTTCGAACGCCTCGGTGGTTTGCGATCGAGTAGCGCGGGGATGTTGAGGCCCATTCGTCCATCTCCCTAATATGCTGGGCTTGACGATATACCTTCAGGAACTGCGTCCGGTTCGAAAGCCGCCGCTCCGCCATCAATTCAGCTTGGCGGCGGACCGTCCGCATTCCGCCAGTAACGTGTATGTACATGTGGGGAATTGCCGCTGCAGTTCTCGAACAAGCCCGTCAAGGGTCGTTGCGGCGAGACACGATCCCATGTTTCGAGACTCGGCTGTTGAGCACCGTGTCGAATATGGCCCCGCCAAAATCGGGACGAACCTCAACCCGCACACGGGTTGACCCGCCATTGAGAAGAGTTCCCGAAATTCTAAGCATTGATGAAACGGCAGTACCGGTTTGATGGCCGCTTATAGTAGCGGTTTGCGTCGGAAAAACAATGTTCATTGCTGGGCTCGGAATCGCCGAGCTTAGCATCTTTGGGGCACTGGTCGCCGCACGAAGCACAAGCCGCCCTGGTGCCAATGAGCGACTAGCTAGAAGGCAATCTTTATTCCGAGCTTGCCGCCGATGGTGGAACTGTCGGACGACGCTTTGCCACGGACTTCGCCGTTGACGGTGGTCAACTCCGATATCTTCAGGTTGAACCCCGCGGATATCGCCACGGAAAAATCCGCATCGTCGAAGTCGATCTTCCGGGCACCGATTTCGGTCGTGTTCTTGTAGCCGAAACGCTGTTGCAATTCACCCCGCGCATAGGGGCTGAACACCATACCGTTGCTTAGTGTGTAATCGCCATAGATGCCGGGCTCGAACTTGATTGCGCTAAAGGAAAGCTGGCTCTTGCCGAACTCGTTGCCGCCGCTGTCGGTATAGGGGTCGCCGCGGAACGAAACGCCAAGCAGTCCGCCACGCAGGTCAAATCGGGTACGCTCGCCCAGAGTGAAGATATGGCCGACCGATCCCGTGACCGCGTAGCCCTTGGTGTCATAGCTGCCAGTGGTGCCGAGGACGCCGTTCGTCACCTCGCTTGCGCCGAAGAAGCCGGAGGCGGAGACCAGCGCGTAGTTGTAGTCCTTACGAAACAGCGCGTAGCCGCCGAACATGCCGGCCTTGTTGGTGCCTTCGCCGATGGCATCAAATGCTTTGAACGCTCCGAGGCTGACATCGGTCGAGGCGTAGCCGGCGAAAACGCCGATGTTGAGGCCATACTCATTGTCGAACTGGAAGTGTTTGGCGGCATTGAAATCCAGGCTGATGGCAGCCGAAAAATCGTTGGCATCGAAGCTCGGGCCGAGGCCATTCAAACCACCGCCGCTGATGTTGTAGCCGTCATGCTCGGTATGAGCGAACTGGCCGGAGGCAAAGACGCCGAAGCTAGACGAAACCGGCACCATTCCAGAGCCGGTTGCGGGCGAAAGATGAAGGTCCGCATCGAGCGCGTCGCGGTTTATGCCATAGAGAGCGTCGATTGCCACCTCGACCGCGCCGGCATTGGTGGCGCTGGTGGGCGCCGCGGCAATGCCGAAATTGGCCGGCGTGGCACGCAGGAACAAGCCGCCTGGGCCAGTTACGAGCTGATAGGTAAAAAGCGAACCCGGCGTGCCGGGAATGCCCACGACATTGAAGGTCCCGGTAACCGGCCCGCTGGCCGAGACGATGATCGGGATATCGGTCGCCTGGGCGAATTGCGGCGTGCCCAGCAGATTGACGATGATGGTGTTGGCGCCGATTGCCGAAAACGTGCCAGTGACGATCTTGTCCGCCTGGACCGTCTGCTGATTGATATCGAGCCCTAGCTGGGCATTGTTGAGCGCAAGACCGCCAAGCGTGAATATGTCATCGGCAACGCCATCGAGCATGGTGATGGTCGACCCAACCACGTTGGCCGTACCGCTCAGACCGGCGTTGCCATTGATGATGAGCGTGGAGCCATCCACCAAATTGAGCAAGTTGATAAAGTTCATGCCCGTGCCGAATTTGATTGTCGACGGGTCGACGGTGACGCTGTCGAATCCTTCAAACAACTGGGTCTTCGTGCCGCCCGCAGAGAGGTCAGTATCGATAATGGAGGCAACGGCGTTGGTTCCGCTGAAGACGACTCCGTCGCGCAGGCTGATTGGCGCTGATGAAAGCGGATCGTTGATGACGAGACTCGACAGACCGGTGATATTGCCACCGATTGCGCCGCCAGTCAGAGTCACCCTTTCGGCGTCGATATCACCGGCGATTGAACCGCCTGACATCGCGACCTGGTCGATGCCGCTGCCCCCAATGACATCGCCGCCGATAGAGCCGCCCGAGACGGTGATCTGGTCGGCACCATCATTCCCCGCGACGAAGGAGTCGATTATGCCGCCGTCGACGCTCAAAATGTCATTGCCGTTGCCGCCGCTCACGGCGCTGCCGAGGTGACCGCCAGTCATCGTGAATGTGTCATCGCCGTCTTCAAGTCCGACTGCATCAGGCCCGATCGCGGCATTACCCTGGATGTTTGCGGTCCCCGAAATGATCACTGTGTCGTTCTGGCTGCCTGCGAAGATCGAACCATCGAGTGTACCGCCGCGCACGTTGAAAGTGTTGCCACCACCAAGACCAAACACCGAGCCCGTGATCCTGCCGCCCGTTACGTTGACTACGTCCGGCCTGCCTCCCGAAAGCAGGATATTGCCGCTGATTATACCGCCCATCTGGTTGATAGTGTTGGGGCCACTCGTGGTCAGATCAATCGCAGTGCCGGCAGTGCCGGTGATTGAGCCTGTGTTGGAGATCGTGACCGAGGCCGCCGTGTTCGCGAGAATACCCGTTGCGCCTGCGATTGAACCGGCGTTATTCGCGCTCGCGGCGAGGCCGGTGCCGGACACAAGCTCGATGCCGACCGTGGTTCCGCTTACTGTCGCGCCGCTTCCCACCGTCACCGTGGTCGTCGAACTGGTGACGGCGGATTCGTTGCGCGCGTAAATGCCCGCGCCGCCATTGCCTGTCACAATGCCAGTGGCGGTGATCAACAATGAACCAGTGCCTCCGTTGAGAGCGCGGATGGCATCTATGCCACCGCTCACGTTCACAGCGCTGATCGTGAGATCTGTACCGGAGTTGTTGTCGGCTAGAATCCCGATATTTGTCGTGCCTGTCACTGAATCGGTGGCGTTGATCGACAGAGGGCCGCTTCCGCTGTTGATTGCGACAATGCCGTATCCCCCGCTTCCATATGAGATGAACGGGTACCCTACAGCACCCGCGCCGCTCACCACGCCGGTAGTGGTAACAGAGAGCGCGCCGCTTCCATTGTTAAGGGCGACGATACCGGAGGATGCACCGCTCACGTCTACGGCGTTGATCGTCAGATTGGTTCCATCGTTGTTGGCGTAGATGCCGTCTGCCCCAGGTCTGCAATCGCAAGATCCATCGCCCTTTCCCTCGCCGCTCACAGCACCAGTGGCAGTGATCGAAAGCGCACCGCTTCCATTGTTAAGGGCGACGATGCCGGAGTATCCGCCCGTCACATCCACAGCTTTTATCGTAAGATTGGTTCCATTGTTGCTAGCGAAAACGCCATTATACGTAAGTCCCTTTACTGTGCCGGTGGCGGCGATATACAGCTCTCCACTCCCGAAATTGTATACTCGAACACCGGCGAAACCACCCGTCACCTCCGCCGCGCTGATCCTTAAGTCGGTGCCACTACTGAAGCCGCCGATGCCATTACCGCTCGTCCCCGTCACCGCACCGGTGGTCGAGATGGACAGGATGCCGGTCCCGTTGTTTATAAACTCTATGCCACTCGTACCGCCGGTTACCTGGGCCGTTTTGATTGTCAGATCGGTGCCATCCGAGCTGTTGAATGCGCTGATGCCGACGCCTGTTGTGCCGATAACTGTGCCGGTCGTCGTGATCGACAGCGCGCCATTCCCATTGTTGCTGGCGTCGATACCATAAAGTTGGCCAGCAATAGTGGATGAATAGTTGTCGGTGAACGCGAGTCCGCCCGTGCCGGTCAGCGTGAAGGCGTTGCCGCCGCTCCCGCCGCTGGAGGGTCTGGTGTCGATGCCGAAGCCAGGAACTGTAGTCACTGTCAGGGGCTGTGGTTCGTCGGGGAGCGCCTGTTCAGCCGTGAGAATGCCACTGCAGGCGTACGTGCCGTTGAGAAGAGTGCAGGAGGCAGAGGCGCGGCGGACGTATCCACGGTAGCCGCCCAAGAACGCGCTGGTCGCGAGCACGCTACCAAGCACCAATCGGTCGCGCAGACTGAGCGCCGGCCTGTCAGTATTTCCCAGTTTCGTCGGCTGGCTCATGATCGCCCCCCGCTGCGTGGCAGCCTTGGTCATTGGGTGGCCGGGGCTGGCACGACAGCCGCGGCAAAAGAATCCTTCGATGGCAATTGCGGCAGCCCCCCATCCGGCGCATGGCTGACGACGGTCGCCGCGTCGGCTGAGCCCGGGCTCACCGCCATTGGGCATGCGAATCCTGGGATCAGGGCAAGGTCATAGAGTTCGGCCACCTGGCCGTCGATCCGGAACCAGTCGACGCAGTTTCCCTTTTCCAGGTCGATGACCTGGATGCCGCACCACGGCTCAGAATCGGCCGTGGCGAGGCGAGCGTCGAGCGCCAGCCCCTCGAAGCGCTTGTAGCGCGGCTTGGAGAGACCGACGAAAGCGTAGCGGCCGCAAAAAGCCAGTCCGCGCAGGAAACCGGGGCAGAACGCGACTGGCTCGAAGCGGCCCATGCCGCCATTCTTCGGCAGCTCCACGCATCCGAGCTCGCCAGTGCCAGAGTTGAGCAGCCACAGTGCACCGCGATGGAGCCGGGGCGAATGCGGCATAGAGAGTCCCTCGCACACGATCATGCTGGTCCTGACATCGATCACGATGCCGCCGTCGGCGCGCCGGTCGCGCCAGCCGTCGATCGTGTCTGAGCGGCTGACAGCCGTGACGTAGGCGGGTTCGCTCTCGTGCATCGCTAGGCCATTCAGGTGGCAGCGGTCCTCGTCGACTAGCGCCGAGACGAAAGGCGGCCGCCACACTTCCTCGAAGCTATAGCGGTCTGACAGGGCAGCAAGGCAGTTGAAGCGCGTGTTGACGAATACGGGTCGGCCGGCCGCCCCTATGCCGACGTCATGCGCGTCGAGTTCCCCGGTCACGTGTACTGTGCGCGGCACGTAGCAGGCGTCAAAGATCTCATTGGCCCGCTGGTGCGGTTCCAGCGCGTTGACGAAGCGTACGAGATGGAAGCCTGCCACTAGCATGAGCGTCCCGTCGGAAGCACTGGCCAGTCCCATCGGCCGTAGAATCGGCGTCTGGTGAACGTTGAGCCCGCCGGTCATCGGATTGCGGCCGATGAGATAGAACAGGCCGGACTGGTAGGAGGTGACCGCGAGCGCAACATTCAGCGCCTTCAGCCGCGCCACCAGCCCCGCCGACATCGAATAGGTGAGATCGGGCGAGGCTTCGGCCGGTTCGCTCTCTTCCGGGAAGGGCTCGCCCGCAGCTTCCCCGCTTCCGCGCGCAGCCATGGTGCCGATCTCCACAAATCAAATAATTAGGAATCTATGATCTCAGCTACTAGGACTTTAGGAATGCATCATCTCCAGCTAATGTATGATCTCAGCTTACCCAAAGGCAAACGTTAAATGGGTTTGACATGAATCACGATGCGAGGAACTTTGGCCCCTGTTGCTGTTCGGCAACGACAATAGTGTCCCGAGCAGCGACGTGGTATTGGAGCCGGATTTCGAAACGCGGCAACACACCTGATAATCATTAGCACACGTTGAAGATCAAATGGACAAAATCATGAACACGGTCAGAGCATTCAGTCGGACTTCTGTTTAGTTCACGGTATCGAGCGATCGGTTGCTTCTTAAGAACATCTCCGCCGGCCGATTCCGTGTCCGAAAAAGCTGCCCGCCGCACGTTAATTGTCGGAGAAGACGCTCGCGCGTAGCTGATTTTGCTCCTTGGCAAAGCGAAAAACCATGCGGGCTGAGCGGAAGGACGTTCGCAAACCATTGAACCAGCAACGATCAATAACAGGCCAGTGCTCCATCGGCCGCAGGTTCGCGGAGATGGCACGTTTGTTCGCCCTTGGCTACCCTTGGCCCCGCTGGGCGTACCGGGTGGAAAGAAGCCGCTTGTCTCACTGGCCAAAGCGTCCACCTAGATCGCCCAAGATCTGCGGTCCTGGCTCCTGCAACTCCTTGCCTCAGCTGACCTGGGAGCCCAACGGAACCGGCGCGACCGTTGCCGCAGCTAAAACACACCACCAATCCCTATGCCGCCACTGATATCTGGTGGGGGAGGCGCGAGGCCTCTCGGGGCGGCCTGCGAGCGTTTCGGAGCCTTGCCGCTGGAACTAGTACGCGAGGTGACGGCGTCCGAGGCTACTTTAGCCGGCTTGGGCTTCACGATGACCGGCTGCTTGCAGATTCTGCCTGAGCGCAAAAAGAGATCGCCCAGCAGTCCGACGCTCGGCTCAGTCGTCGCTGCGACTTGCTTGGTGTTCTTGTAAAAATCGGTGAGAGCACGGATTGAACCCGTACCCCAATCCCCATCGACCTGCATCCGGTAGCAACCCAAGCGACGAAGTTCGGTCTGAACGTTGCGCGCAAGATCGGCTGTCTTGTCTTTGTCCGCCTCGCCCATGGATGCGCCGACAATGAGCGTTTCGAGACCGGAGACGACGCTTTGGCGAGCGTCCTCAACCCTTTCGGTCGGAGACAGATTGGCGACCTGTGTGCCAACCGGCTCCGGTGAACTGGCGGACGGTGCCGGAATCTCGACCGACCGCAACGTCTGTCCGACGATTAGCACGGCGGTCTGCAGGTCATTGGAGGCAAGTTCGACTTGCAATCTCTTCTTTGCCGCGGGGTCCGCAAGGATGCGTGAAAGGCTTGCGCTCAACTGTCCCGGATCGAGTACCTGTTGCTCCGTGAAATAGAACTGCTCACGCAGGTTCGATTGATCCCACGGCACTTGACGGCCAACCGTCAACGCTTCGGTTTCGTTGCGGACGCGGATCATCATATCCGAAATGCTGAGCCCGGGGATCTCGAGATTCTTCAGCAGCGCAATGGTGAACGGGCTGTTTTCGCCGCCGCCATCGGCCGTGACATTGCCTGGCTGGGTGGCAAAGGCAACGAACGTGTTTTCACCGACTTCAACTTGCGCCAGACCATTGCCGGCACCGGCACCGCGCGGATTGTTGCGGCACGCGTCCAGGAATATGAACGTCTGGCGGTCGCGGCGCGCGAACCGCGCGATCACATCATTCAGCTTGATGGCCGTGGCGGTGAGTTTTTCCAGGCTTTCAGGATCGGGCGTATCGACCGGGAGCAGGTAGTTTTCGCCGTTCAACTGCACGCCATGACCGGCGTAGATAATCAAAACTGCGCTGACGGTAGGCAGCCTTGCATCAGCTTCTCGAAAGATTCTGGAAAAATCTTGGGTCGAAAGATCGGTGCCCGTCAGGACCTCAAAATTTAGCCGCTTCAAGCTCTCTGAGAGCTTTGCGGCATCATTTGCGGCATTGGGGAGATGCTCAAGTCGGCTGCTTTGATAGTTCGAATTCCCGATTACGATCGCTAGCCGGTTGCGTGGCTGCGGCGCCGCGGTCGGCTCGACCGCGGCGCGAGCACCAGCTGAGCCAAGAAGCAGGAAAATGAGAAACAGTGGGACACGAAACAGAAGTCCGTTGCAGTGGGTCATGTCAGCACGCTCGCTCCGGCCTGCCTCAATCTTGGTCCAGCAACTTCCCAACGCACCACGACGCAACCGCAATCAGCCTGAGCGCCTGCCCCATACCGGCGAAGGTCACCAAAATTTATACCAAGAATCCTGTCAAAGATAGGGAAAAGGGATTTGTATGCGATCAGTCATTGGACTGTGGAGGACAAGATGCCGACCAAGATCAATCTTGCGCTGCCGGTTTATGGAGCAGCCTACAAAAGCGTGTTCGTTCGCAGCCTGTTCGCGGCCTTAACTCATAAGAGCCTGTCCAACTACGCCTTCACGCTGTCGGAAATCGAGTACACGGATATTCCATTTTCGCGGAACTATCTGCTCACGAATTTCTACTACAATAAACCGGATTGCAGTCACATTCTGATGATCGACAGTGACATGGGCTTTTCACCTGATCTTATCGCGGCGATGCTGGCGCTGGACAAGCAAGTCGTCGGCACCCTGTATCCGCGGCGCCGGATCGATCTGCGCAAACTCCATTCCCTCTCGACACTGCCCTTCGACAAAGCCTTTGCGCAAAGCCTGGAGTTCATCGGAACCGTCGTCGAACCTCGGCAAGAGCAAGAAGGCTTTGTCCGGGTAACGTCATGCGGCACGGGCATCTTTCTGGTCTCCCGCGACTGCGTGACGGCCATAATCGAGAAGTTACCCGAGACGATGGACCGGTCTCGTTACAGAAAGAGCAAGTACACCGCTCAGTTCGAGAATTTCCTGACGCCGTTTGCGAAGATTGTGACGCCGGAACTGGACCTCCCTACCGACTTCTCGTTCTGTCACCGCTGGGTTGAGCAGTGTGGTGGCGAAATATGGGCAAGCTACCATCGCAAGATTGCACATGCGGGAGATCTGACTGTTTCGGCGGCCTATTCTGATCTTTAAAGATGCCTTTGAAGTTTGGCCACTGCTTTTGACAGGCTCATTTAAGTTTACGATAGTGTCCTTGTCGCCACAGATAGCCTTATAGTCTCCTGAGAACGAACGCCAAACCATTGCCGCCCAGCAACGCGACGCGTACAGTGCCGGTTAAGCAGTCAACGATCCCATGAGATGGATCGTTGATCTATTTAATTGCCTTGATTTGTGACGGTATCGATTTCTCGTAAGGTGGGGTCGAATGAGAGTGTCGCGCGAGGCCTATCAATTGACGGGAGTCTCGTTGCTCGCCTTAGCGGCGGCGTCCACGTTCCAAGTCTCTGGCGCGGCGGCCTGCTCCGCTACTGCAAACGGCGGCGGCACTCCCTTCCAGGCGACATCGGTTACCGTGAACTGCACGACGACCGGGGATTTTCAGGACGTCGATGGCGTATTCACCACCCGATTTAGCGGGTTTGAGAACTCGTCGGAAGTCATCGTCAACGACTACGACGGCAATGGCGACGACGTCGTGAGAATTTTTGGCGGCCTCCTGACCGATAAAGCGGCGACAACACCCGGTGTAGGCGGCCTGCCTGCGGGAGGGTCGACCTCCTTACAGCCGGCGGACGGTACAATCGAACTCCTCGGCGGCAACGACCGGTTTGAGATGTTCTATGGGGATTTCTTGGGGGTTCCGTACGCCCCAACCGTCGCGGCCAATCTCAATACTGGGGCCGGGGATGACCTGGTCGTCATCCAGAGCGGCAGTATTCAGGACATTGACCTTGGAGATGGTGCCGACAGAGCCGTGATATTCGGTGACGGTACACAGGTTGGCAATGTGACCGGCGGCAGAGGTGACGACCTGTTATCGATCGGCATGCTCACTACCGAGGAGGGAATTTTTTTCAGCGCGCCGACCGCCGGCGTTCTCTCCGGGGGCGATGGCAATGACACCATCATCATTGCGGGAGGCACAGTTGATGCCCTGGATGCCGGGGCTGGCAATGACCGGGTCAGCGTCAGCGGCAGTGCCGCGGTCGACCTCGACCTCGACGGAGCTGCCGGAAACGACACGATAATGGTCGCTGGCAACGCCAGCATCGGCGGCAGCATATTCGGCAATGACGGCGACGACACCGTCAACATCAACGGCGGAACCATAGGCGCCACGACAGGCGGCAACATCACCGGCGGCCTAGGCTTCGACAGCGTCTCGGTCGTCGGCGGCGACATAAAGGGCGGCATCGACGCCGAACATATCCATCTGTCGGGTGGCACGATCGAGGGTGACATTACCGGCCTTGGACCCAACACGCTAACCATCGATCATATCGGCGCCGTCGAGCCGCTCATCCTTAGCGACGGGGTGCTATTCAGCGGTACAGGTGCCAACGGCACAGTCGTCGACACCGACCTTGCCGCCGGCGGCAGAGCCAGAACTTTGCCGGCTTCGACAATTTTTCGGCCGACCATTCGACCCTTCGCTTCAGCGGTGGCACGCAGGGCATAAACCAACTCAACCTCGGTAACGGTTCAACGCTGTTCATCAACGGCAACGTCACTATGCCCGGTTCGATCATCGCGACAAATTCCCTGATCAACATGATGGACGGTGTCGCCGATGACGTGTTGACGCTCGGCGGCCTCGCCCTCAACAGCGCCACCATCAGCCTCGACATCAACCAACAGACGCTACGGTCGGATCAACTCGTTGCCAATGCGTTTTCGGCTGCCGGCACCAGCACCATTATTATCAATCTGCTGGGCACCCCCCAATTCGCCCAAGTGACCAATATCCCGATCATCGTCTCGGCCAGCGGACCGGTTGCCGGCACCTTCCGTCTCGGAAGCATTTCCGGCACGCCGGGTTCGCTTTTCAGCTATGAGATCGTGAACGGCCCGAATGGCGGCTTGTTCCTGCGTGCCACGCCGGCCAGTTTCGGTATTGCGGCGGCGCCGACCAGCGCGACCAACGCGGGCGCGGTCGAGGTGGCACTCGACGCTCTCTACGGCATAAATCGCGACGCGATCGATGCTGACCTCCACCTTTCGCCTGCATCCGGACCTGGAATGGTACCGGTTTCTTCGAGCTTCGGGGTCTTTGCTTCCGGCCAGTTCGCTCATACCGAGCATGACGGCTATAACATCAGTGGCGGCGGCTTGAATGGCCCGGGCCCGAGCTTCGATGCCAATGATTTTTCGGCCGCCATCAGCCTGGACTTCAATGCCGCCAAGCATTTCCAGTTCGACAATGAGTATGGCCTGAACATCGGTGTATTCGCCGGCTACGCCTCGACTGACGTCAATCTCGGGGCCTTCCAGGGATTTGATGCCATAGGGGAAGGTAACAACAAGGCCGGACTGTTCGGCGGCTACGCACTGTTGCGCAAGGACTACAATTACGCGCTGGTCTCGGCCTCCGGTTTCTTCGGCCGAAGCGACGTGATGAACGGGGTGCTTGACACCACCGGCAGCTATGACACCGAGGGCTACGCGGTCACGGGATCTGTCGGCCACATCTTCGCGCTGGGCGAACGCACCCGTTTCGATCTGCGTGGCGGCCTGCTTGGTGTTTCATTCCGCGGCGATCCCTACACTGACAGCGGTGGCAATCAGTTCGGCAAGAGCCGGCTTTCATTTGGCGCCATCAAGTTCGAGCCTGGCATTTATGGCGATTACACGCTGAGCAACGGTATGGTGTTCAGCCCCTATGCGCGTGGCGAATTGCAGCAGCGTTTCGGTTACAAGAACACGACCGAGATCGGTACCAGGACGATCGCCTTCGACGATGCGGATTTTTCCGTGGCGCTATCGGCGGGGTTCAACCTGAAAGTCTCGGAGTTGACGACCGTCAACGGCGAAGTCCGTGGTAAGGCGTCGTCGGATAGCTCAACTATTGGCGCCAAGCTCGGACTTAAGATAGCTTTCTAGCGGTTCCTCGATCCGCGGATCATCCGCGCCCGCGCTGAGTTCCTGACGTGTCTGGGATGGGAATAGCAGGACCTTCAAATCCCCCCGCACTCAGGCAAGGTGCGGTATCGCGATGCCGGGATCGCGGGCTGGCCAAGCACACCAACCGGGATGCTCGCCAATTGGCAGCAAGTGCTCTATGCTCTGTGGAGACACCGCATGGTCGTGATGTCGATACGGGGTTCTGTTGTCGTAGGCAGGGGGAGCCATGTTCGAAGTTCTCGGAGTCTGGCGCAAAGCACGGTCAAGAAGCAGAGTCGCCGCGAAGACGCTTGGCTTGATCGTTTCGTTGTTCGTGTTGTTTTTGCCCGGACTGGGAACGGCGAACGCGCAGACGAACTGGGCGCTCGATCCGACCGCTTCGGTCCTCACCTATCAGTCGGTCAAGAAGAACACGATCGTCGAAACCAACAAGATCAGGAATATTTCCGGCAGCCTCACTTCGACCGGCGACGCCAAGGTCTCCTTTGACCTCAACTCAGTCGATACCGGGGTCGACCTGCGCAATGTCCGGATGCGGTTCCTCTTCTTTGAGACCTACAAGTTTCCAACCGCCGAACTGACAGCGAAAGTGGATCCGGCGGCATTTGCCGACCTCGCCACCAAGCGACGTATGAAGGCGGTTCTTCCATTCCGTCTCAACCTGCATGGGGTCGACAAGGATCTTGAGGCCAATGTCGTGGTGACCATGGTCAGCGACACCATGGTGTCGGTCGCCTCGGAGGCCCCTGTCGCGGTGCATGTGGAAGACTTCGGTCTATTGCCCAATGTCGACAAACTCCAACAGGCGGCCAGTGTGACCAACATTGTTCCTACCGCATCGGTGTCGTTCGATTTCGTGTTCACGGCCGACGGAAGCAAGCCGCCCCCCGCCCAGACCGTTGCGGCAAGCACCGAGGTCGGGCCCGTCGCCACCGATGCGACGAAGACCAACTTCAACGATGAGGAATGCCTCAACAGGTTTGCGGTGCTGTCCCGTACCGGGGCGATCTATTTTCGCCCCGCGAGCGCGCGGCTCGATGCCCAAAGCCGCCCGCTCCTCGCTGAGGTCGTCGGTGTCGTCAGCAAATGCCCAGGCCTAAAGGTCGAAGTTTCCGGACACACCGATGCCGATGGACCGGTTGCAGAGAACAAGCGCTTATCGGAGCGCAGGGCCCAGGCAGTGGCCGACGCCATTGTTGGAGCGGGCATTCCGCGCACGCAGATTACGGCGACCGGCTACGGCGAGGAACGCCCAGTCGCCGGCAACGACACGCCGAAGAACAAGGCGCTCAATCGGCGGATCGAGTTTTCCGCCACCAAGCTCGTCAACTGAGGAAGGATCTGTTGTCCCGGTGGGTTTCGATCTGATCGCCCGTCGCAGTAGCCTTCTGCGCGCAATCGGGCTCGCGGCAGTTGCGCTGCTTTTCACTTTGACGGCAGCCGATGCCGAGCGCCGTACAGCGCTGGTACTTGGCAACTCCCAATATCTGCACGCCCCGGCACTCGCCAATCCGGTGCGCGACGCCAAAGCCATCGCCGAAAGCCTGAAAGATCTTGGTTTTGAAGTCGTTTCCGGCTTCGATCTGACCAAGTTGCAGACCCAGACGACAATAGCGCAGTTCGCAAAGCAGGTGCGCGGGGCGGACATCGCGCTTTTCTTCTATGCGGGCCATGGCTTGCAGGTTTCAGGCAGCAACTATCTTCTTCCGATCGATGCCGCCCTGGAGGACGAGACTTCGCTCGACTTCGAGGCGGTGCCTGTCGATTTCGTTCTGCGACAGATGTCTCGCGAGACCAGCATAAGGCTTATTTTCCTCGACGCCTGTCGCGACAATCCTCTAGCCGAGGTGCTGGCAAAGACCGCCGGCGTCAGGGGAGCAAAAAGCGGCCTTGCGGAAATCTCGATCGAGAATGGCGGTGCCGGTACGCTTGTCGCGTTCGCCACCAGTCCAAATCAGGTCGCCTACGACGGATCCGGCAAACATTCGCCGTTCACCTCGGCGTTGCTTGCGCACATTGGCGAGACAAATGTGTCCATCACTGAGGCGATGAACCGTGTTACCGCCGATGTGTTCAAGGCAACCGCTAGCAAGCAGCGCCCCTGGAGCAACGTCTCGCTGACCACCGAGGTCGTCCTGCACAAGGTTGATCTCAACGCACCGCTGATCGTCGGTGAGGCGGGCGTTCCCGGACCGCAAGGCGACTCGGATACGCGCAATGCCACTGCTAATCCGTCGAGCTCCGCCAATGACGCCCAACTCGCACTCAATGTGCTCCGTCAGAAAATCCCAAAACTCGCCTCTGACGACCCGATCTTTTTCGACGTTCCGATCGATTTCGGCGACCCCGAAATCGATGGGAAGAGTATTGCGGAGCTCATAAAAGGCGAGCCACGCTTCAGTCCGGTGGAGGGCCTCGACAATTCGGTATGGCAGGGCAAGCACTGCGACGGCTGCCATGAGTGGAACGAGACCCGACTGTGTGATCAGGCGAAGAATTTCGCCGCCAACGATGTCTCCGTTCTGCGCTTGCAGCATCCGCTTGGGACACGCTTCAAGGTGGCGCTCGCCAAATGGGCTCAAGGGGGTTGCAAGTAGGCGGGACGGAGGGCGTCCTCCAGTTCTGTGGGTGCCGGTCGTGTGGGCGAGTGCCCCTAAGATGCATCCGTTGACTGGTGGAGGGCCTCGATCTCGGCCATCTGGATACCGATTTCGACGAACGCCGACAGCACCGAGAAACGGTCCACGAGCGCCACGCGTGCCAGACCGGCCAGAATTCCGGCATTGATTGCATAGGCAGCAGGAGAATGCTGCAAATCCAGTGCCGGCATCGCGGCCACGGCTGACCGATCTTCACGCGATCCCGCAGCTAGGATAATCCAGCCGACCGGGGTTGTTGGCGATTTTGCCGCGGCGGCTCTGACGTCTGTTCGATGGCGGGGGCTGTCGGGTTCGCTCACCCAGTCGCGGACAAGACCGAGCAACCGGTGATCGGTCTCATCGAAGAGGTCGCTCAGATGGCTTAGGCATTCGTGGGCCCACCAGACTGCGGCCCGCTCGGGAAGCAGGTAGGCGCAAAATGTAATCGCTTCCTCAGGAATGCGCCCGGCGAGGAGGTCGCGGCAAAACGCGATCGAGTGCTGTTCGGTCGGAGGAGTGCGCATGTCCCTGGTGATAGCGGGACAAGCTGCGAAAAGATCCCGTGCCGTTTTGAATCGGAGCCCATGGGCCATGAACGCCGCGCTTTCATCGAGGAACTTTGGCCACTCAAGCCTCAGGCACGGCGCGGGTCAAGTCTCAAGCCGTGCCACGGCCAAAACAGTCGCGATGATCGCACCTCCAACGTTTGGCCACAGACAATTGCGCTGGAATTTGATATGTTCGCGGTCGATCAAAATCGGATACTCAAACAGGAGGAGCGCTATGCAGTGGAGTCGTTCAGCCTTTGTGTTGGCGGTCGTGTTTTTCTCGAACCATGCTTCCGCCGATCCGGCTCGGAAATCAGAAGACATCGTGAAGTTTTTTGCCGGCGCAGCCGATCTTGGCAAATCTCGAGGAATTTGTGTCGGTTCCGAAGAGGAGTGCAACAAGAGCAACACCAATGGGCAGCAGGAAGGCAGATCCAACCTCGACATGCTGATCAATTTCGGGCTGGATTCGGCCCAACTCGACGCAACCGCGCGCGCTGAGCTCGAAGAGTTCGCCAAGGCTTTGAAAGACAACCGGCTGAGCACGTTCAACTTCGTCGTCGAAGGCTACACCGATGCGACGGGCACGCTGCGCTACAACGAAGGTCTGTCACAACGAAGAGCGAAATCGGTGGCAGCTTTCCTGACGGCCAGCGGTGTCGAGGCCGCGCGCATCAACGCCGTCGGCATGGGCGAGAAGAACCCTCGCAACGCCAACCCGTACGATCCTGCCAACCGCCGCGTGGAAATGCGGATAAAAACGCAATAACCGTCGAAACTGCGCGGCAAACCGAGGGGGAACCCTTCTGCGCAAGAAACTCATGCCAGACCTGACGCTCAGAGCGTATTTGGGATCGAGCCCATGAGAGCAGTGATGGCCTGTTTGTATTTTTCGAACTCCGGCGACGTCTGACGGATTTCGGTGGTCGTTGTCTGTGACCCGGCGTCGGTTGCCAGATGAGTCAGCTTCTGGCCCATTTTTCTTTCGGCCCAGTCCACCACGTAGCTGGCTGTCTTGCCGGTGAGGAACGGGTTGGCCTGGATGACGGCCGACCCCAGGACAGCGCTCAGCTGCGCCGAACCTGATGCCGACAGAACCTGATGCGCGCCTTCCATTCCAAGGAAATGACAGAGATAGAGCCGGCCGGCCGTGATTTGGTGGCCGCGCTGGCGCAGGTAGGCCTCGCCTTCGCGCGCCAGGTTGCGCACCATCTCTCGCGAGATCGTGGCGTCGTAGCGCAGGGCGAGTAGGTCGTCGGTCGACAGCGTGCGTGCAAGCTCCGGGCGGTAGGTATTCATCATCCTGATCCAGGTCTTGGTTATGAACTGGCCGGCGCCCGTCGCGGAAGAATTAGGATTCTTGGCGCGAGCACTACCGCCACTTTCGACGTGAACGATGCGCTCGGTGAGCGTTTCGACCGCGGAATCGTTCGATGCGACCGCGGTAACCGTGCCCAAGGGGTCGATCGCCTCGCCGTTTTGGTAAAGCTCGAAATGCAGGTGAGGGCCGGTCGATAATCCGGTGGTGCCGATATAGCCGATGACGTCGCCTGCCTTGACCTTGGTGCCGACGCCGGCTTCGATTGCAAATTTCTGCATGTGCGCATAACGCGTCTCGCGACCGTTTTTGTGCAAGATCTTGACCAGATTGCCGTAGCTTCCCCCATCGCCCTGGAAGGTGATCTCGCCATCGAAGGCGGCTGCGATCGGCGTGCCGACGGGTGCCGCCCAATCGACGCCCTTATGGATGCGCACGGTCCCCAGAATGGGGTGCTTTCGTGGTCCGAAGGTGGAGGTCATGACGCCATTCACCGGCGTGACCATGCCGTTGGTGACTGTCAGCGAGCGTACCTGATCGTCACCTGTAACACACGCAAACTGGCCGTCGCTTTGCTGGAAGACAAAACAGTCGAGGCTTTTCTCGCTCCCCTGCACGCCCACATACAGAACCCGTCCCGCGCCCTCGTCCTTGCCCCTGGGCGTCTGTGAATAGATCATCACCAGACGCTGGTCCTCGCTTGCAAAGGCGTCCAGATCCTGTCCTCTCGAAAGATACATGATCGCCTCGCCGATCACGCCGGTTGGAACATTGTTGCGGGCTGCCGTCGAATAGATGGCGTCGAGCAGACGATACTGTCGTTTATGCGTACCTTCTTCCTGTGCGCCCGAATAGTTGAACAGATCTTCGCGAACCCAGGGATCAACACCCGACACGAAGGCGCCCGCGCCGTTGCGCGTCAGCGTGCCGACGAACAGGTTCTTGGCGTAGATCGAAACCTGCATCAGGGACATTGCGCTCGTGTCGCGCGTCGGCCTGAACCCTCGCATCGCAACGACGTAACCCGCTGCCAGGCCGTCCCGGTGGAAAAGCGCGCTCAGGGCCTCGCCTGCCAGCTTGGCATCCTGCGCGGAGAAGTGCGCATCCAACGCTACGCTGTCCAGACTGCGATCATTGAGAACCTTTACGAACGTGTCTTCGGTCGCCGCGAATCGCTGGTACTCATTGGTGACGGCTACGACGCTCGTGTTGTTCTCGATCTCGGTCTTCTGGAATGCCGGCAGGGCTGCATCGCCTGCATCGATCGTCTCACCCCATCCGGCTTCGGGATCGTCGCTGTCGGCTTTCTGACCGGAAGCCGCTTCAAGTTCCCTGGCGGGAGGCGAGGGTTGAAGATCGTTCTCCAGATCGCCCGATGGCGCGGCAGCGGTTTTTCGTTGCGCTTGGAAGAATGCGAAATCCTCCTGCGTCGACGGTATCGTCGTCATGAATTTTTCGCTGGCGCTCAGCATGACGTCTGACAGGACTTCGAGCTGGGGAGAAACGTCGGCCTGATCGAGTTCTGCCGGACGCGGGACCACTCGGCCTTTGGTTGCGGCGCCGGCATCTGGCGCAAGGGTGATCCACATCGGGTCCCCCGCCAGATCGATCAGCGCTGGCACGTAGACGGATGCGTCGGCCGGCACATCGTCCGCCCCCTCGACCGCATGCAACTCCTCGTCTTCGTCGCCGAATGACCAATAGTCCGCGGTCAGGTAAAAACCGGCGGCCACGCAAAGCAGCACAGCCGAGGTCAAACCCACCATCAATCTACGACATAGCGTGCGCCTGCGAAGGGCGGCGCGCGCCTGCTTCTTCTGTCTGAAGCTCGTGTCGATATGGTGTGTCACGGATTGCTTGCGGTCAGGAAGAAGGTCCACCGCACCTGTTCGAGGGTGTCGACTTCCAGAAACCGGGCGGTGATGTGGCCGCGCTGCCAGCATTCGTCACTGCCGCGGATCGAGAAACGTCGCCGTTCGATGCACATTTCGGTCAATCCGGCGAGGATGGCATGACCAAACACGTCAGTTGCATAGATGTAGACGTAGCGGTTGGTCAGTTCCTCCCGGATAACGTTCACGCATTGGTTTGCGCCGATGGTCCACCATCCATCGGTCTGGTCCGCATTGTCGACCTTCTGGCCGAC
Organism: Mesorhizobium sp. B2-8-1; assembly: GCF_006440955.1. Taxonomy (NCBI): domain Bacteria; kingdom Pseudomonadati; phylum Pseudomonadota; class Alphaproteobacteria; order Hyphomicrobiales; family Phyllobacteriaceae; genus Mesorhizobium; species Mesorhizobium sp. B2-8-1. The sequence continues at coordinate 94,354 of NZ_VFTX01000007.1, forward strand.
GGCGAGATTGACGACATCGAGTGTCTGATTGCAGACCGTGAACTCGGCTCGCGCTTGGCTGGACAACAGCAGGGCGAGGGGAGCGCCCAAAATGATCGCGAGTTTCATGCGCGCCCTCGGGGCAGATAGGGCTGGAACCGGACCTGCTGCTTTTCGGGCAGGGCAGACCAAGTGGTCAAACACCAGCGGCGGCGTTCCATGCTAGGCCCACGCTATCCGCCGAGCCGGAAATACTTGGCAGTGGCTGAGAACCGAGATCCGTCGGTCTCGACTTCCTCGATGATTTTGGGCAACAGCGCCGAAGCTGGCGTGGGATCGGAGAAGGCAGCCGACTGAATGTCGCGAGGGCCCGTGATCACCAGTATTATCTGCGGCACGGACTTTCCAGCAGCCTTATCGGCCGCGCCGAGACCAATCGGGATCCTGAAGGTCGCCTTGTCCGACCCGGTGACGATGCGGTCGTCGAGATTGAACACCATGCCTTTGTGGTCGATCAGCAGAACGCTGGAGATGAGTCCTCTGCGCGTTACCAATGTACCGCTAATCGGCGTACCGTTCGGCACGGATGTTCGGTCGAGAACAAGCTGCGGCTGGTCGGCCGCGGTCTGTCCCAGAAAGCGCAGAAAATTGGTTACCTCGCATTGGCTTGGCTCAATGAGGCGGACGCTGATGTCTGGCTCGACATGGAATTTTGCCTGGAAATCGCCGAGCATGCGTTCGAATGGCTGGACGGCCGTGCCAAATCCTTCGATTGCCGCGGCCTTGTCGGTAGCAGATGTGACGGCGGCATAGAAACAGTCGCCGCCGCCGAAGGCGCGAACCCAGGCGACGCGTTGAGCGATATCGTCGACCGCCGGGGGGATCGCTGGTTTGGGCACGTTCAACGCTACAACGCGTTGGTTCGGCTGCTTGCCTGTCGGCAACGCAGAAATCTGGCTGTTGGCGTTGGCATCCACCGCTGGACCTGCATTCGATTTCAGTTCCGGGATTGGGGCCGCCGGCGGGCTGGCCCGTGGTTCGGGCTTTTTGGTCTCGACAACCTCCGTCTCAGCCGGCGGCGGAGTTTGGACCGTTTCGGCTTCTGGCGGGGTTGGAGCGGTCGTAGCGGGCGAAGTCGGCTTTTGCCTATCGCCGGCCGTCGTGTCGGGCTGGATTGCCGGCGATGCCCTTTCGGGCGGCGGCGCGTTCGTCGCGATTGGCTTCGGCGGCGCCTCGGTTCGTAGAGGTATGTCGACGGGCTTGGCCGACGGCAGTCTTTGAGCTGCCACAGCATGTGGCTTATCCTCGGCGGGCGGTGTGCCGGCCTGCGTTTCCGGCTGCGCCGGCGGAACAACCTTTGGCGGCTCGGGCGCGTTCGCCGCATTCTGCGTAGCGGCGGGCTGTGACGTTTGGGGCGCGGGCTTTGCTGGCTCTGCCGCGGAAAGCGACGTCTTGCCGACAGTCGGCGTCGCAGGCGTCATGACGCCGCCCAGATAAAGGCCGCCTCCAGAGGCCACGGCTAGCGCCGCCAAGGCACAGAGCGCGATCGTTCGGGTCCTTGTGGATTTGCCAGGCGCCTCGGCTGTGGCGGTACGTGCAGCGCCGAGGGGGGCCGGGCGCGGCGGTCCAGACAAATGCGCGGGCCGCACATGCTGGACGAAGCGCGGCCTACCTGAACCCGTCGCGTCTGCGTCGTCGTGCCGCTCGACCTCATTCTTGCTGGCTGGAGCAGCGGCTTGCCCTATCGGCGGCAAACCCGGCCGAGCGCGGGGCGCGAGGGAAGTCGGCGGGATTGTCTCCTCGTTGTCGTCACGTGTCATCCTGGCGATTTCGGCCATGCTGACGGGCCGGTCTCGCGGATCCGGTTGAAGCATGGCTTCGACAATGCCGCGAAAATCGTCATCGATATCGGAGAGATTAGGCACGGTCCGGCGCTTTTCGATGACTTCGAACTGCGAGCCGCTCATATCGACCGGCTTGCCGCGCAAGGCGGCAACCAATACCAGCCCAAGGCTGTAGATGTCGGACTGCTCTCTGACGTCGCCGCTGTAGAGCCCGAGTTGTTCGGGCGAAACATAGTTGTACTTTCCCGCGAACCTTCCGCCTATCAGGGTCTCTCCGCCCACCGTCGCCGAGCGTGCGATGCCGAAATCGATGATCTTCGCACGGTCAACCCGGTCCCCCGGCAGAATAATGTTATCCGGCGAGAGGTCGCGGTGTATTGCTCCGGCCTGGTGCACGGCGCTTAGACCGGAAGCGAGGCGATGGCACAGCTTTCGTACCTCTCCCGTCGGCATCGCCCCACGTCGCATGATGTCGAACAACGACGCTCCGTCGACGAATTCCATGGCGAGGTAGGGACGACCGATCCCCGGATCGATCGTGAAGACGTGATAACGCACCACCGCGTCATGCGACAGGTGGTTCAGGATAGTTGCCTCTTTGCGAAACAGGGACAAGATCGTTTGGTCGCGCGCGAATTCCGGCAAAACGATCTTGATCGCGACATGGTCGCCGGTCTGGATGTTGTGGCCCCGGTAGACTTCGCCCATGCCCCCGAATGCGATCCGCTCGTCAAGTTCGTAGATACCGCTCAGTTGCGTGCCCACGGCAGTGTTGGCCGCGCCTGGCGATATCCGCGTCTTGTCGTCGGCGCTCATCAGCCCCGCCCCCGCGCTTTGTACGCAGCTGGACGGGGCGACTGGCTATCGTATCCGCCCGCGACCCTGACAAGCACGATGGTCACATTGTCTGTTCCGCCACGCGCCAGAACCGTTTCCAGCAGGTTTTCACACGCCGACTGAGGTGTCGCGGACACTGTCGCAGCCTCGATCTCGGCATCGGTGACATGCGCCGTCAGGCCATCGGTGCTCAGCACAAAGATGTCCCCCGGCAGGATTTCACCTTGCTGGAAATCGATGACAATCTCGTCGCTGACGCCGACTGCCTGCGTGATGACATTGCGGCGCGGCCAGGTGAGCGCTTCGGCTTCGGTGAGCATGCCTTTATCGATGAGTTCCTGAACCTCGGTATGGTCCTTCGATATTTGCGAGATCGAGGCCTCGCGGATCAGATAGACGCGGCTGTCACCAGCCCAGAGGCAGGCGAACCGCCCGTCTATGGCAAGCAGGGCGGCAAAAGTTGAGCCGATCGTTATCCCGCGAGACTGGGAGATGCGGCGGATCTCGGCATTAGCCCTGCTCAGCCTGTCTTCGAAGCGCGCCCGAAGATCCGGTGCGGAGCTGGCAATCCCGATCGTTGCCAGATGATTGACGATACTGGCCGAAGCGACTTCTCCGGCGTCGTGACCACCCATCCCGTCGGCGACCAACCACAGGCCAGCCTGGGGCTCGACCAGGTAGTTGTCTTCATTGAGCTCCCGCACACAGCCTCTGTGGCTCACGCCGAAGCTTTCAATGGGAAGGGCGACATTGTTCAATTTGCCACCAAACGCTTCACCCAGCGTCCTCCGCGACGCGCCTTCGGGCGCGTTCGTGCCACTTTGCCACAGGCTCAAACATTAAAGTATCGAAAACTAAAATATGTGTGTGCCTGGTTTTGCGCTTCTGCGGCTTACTGCCCAGGATCATCTCAATCTCAGAACGCCTTGGGACAGGTGAATCCGGAAAGAGCAGGGAGCAGGAAGGGGTTGGTGCCGGACCCTGTCTGGATCGTGTAGGTCACGTCGCGCCCGCCGATCACGAAACGGGCCTGCATGCTGCCCTCGTTGCCCGTGATAGCCGCCTTGTTCAGAAGCCGCTTCAAGGCCCACGGCCCTTCGAAGGTGATGGCGGACTGGCGACCCGGCATTTCTGGCGTCAGGCTGAGGCTCGCGGATGGGATAGCCGTACCGGTAGGCCACGTCACCGTGCTCGGCCCATTTCCGGTTTGGTTGCTCTGAACGGTCTGGCCATCGATATCGAGTACGGCCATGTCGGCATCGCCATGCAGCGAGAAGGGTGTGAATGTGACGCTGACGGAGGGTACTGAAGCGCCCGATGGAAAAAAGGCAATGCGGATTTCCGCAGCCAACTGGAAGTCCTTCAAGGTCGATTTCGACAAGTTGCGTCCAAAGCGCGTATCCTGTTTCCAACGCCAGTCCTGGCCGGTCATGTCGATCAGCGAGGCCAGATTTTGTGCAAAGAACCGGTCCATCAGTCCGCCTGGGGCGAACAGCTTCGCGAAATCGGCCATGGCGACGTCCTCGGTGCTGCTCCCGTCGAAGGGGTAACGGCCGTTGATCGCTGCCTCGCAGGGGGCTGTGACCGTCTGGTCGAGTATCTGGTTCAAGTTTGTCACCGAGGTTTCGGCGACGTTACCTTCGAACTCATCTGCCGTCGTGTTGACCATCCGGCCAAGTTGCTTGGGCAGACGCGAGACATTGGCGCGAAGGGTGGCAATCTGTAGCTGCAGATTACCGTTGAGCCGCTCCACCTGCGAAGGAACTTCGGTGGCCAGTCGCAGGCTTTGATAGATGTCGCTGAAGTTCTGGGTTAGTGCGTCGATCGGGCGATGTCCGGCGGGCCCGTTCACCAGGACCTGGAATGATTTGAATCGCGCTTCAATGTTCGCGCCCGGATTCAAGTTCTGTACGTCAGCGGGCTGTGCGCCGGCGCGGATTTGCGATTTGCCGTTGGCTATGTGTATGCCGATACGGGCTAAGCCCTTGGCTAATTCTGCGGCGCTGCGTTGCTGGTTTTGAGCCGCGGATTCTGTCTCGGCGCCAGGACCGTCACCTGGGTCCCGTGTCAGCGCCGTCTCGTTGGCGATCGCCGAAAACAGCCGCTTTATCGGCGAATTGGGGGAGGCAGCGGCTGAAAGCGCGGTGTAGTGCGGCTTGTCTGTCAGCATCGCCTTGAATTTCAACTGGTCGAGAACGCTGTTCCACGCGACGGCGAACGCCTTGCCGTAGCGATCGAGAAGTTCGGGGCCGAGCCTGAGCAATTGCTGATCGATGTCGCCTTGCTCTCCGCCACCACCGAGAACCCACTGCTCGTCGACGAGCATCTGCGCAATGCGCGAGAGTTGGGCAAGGTAGAACCTGTTGAAGCCGGAACTGGTGTAGAGACCGGGAACACGAAGGTCCGCCAGCTCGCTGCCATCGATACGTTCGAACAGCAGTTGGGCTTCGGGACCACCTTGCTGGGAAACGGAGAAGTCATCCAGCGCCGCCGCGTAGATCGCCGACTTGATCAAAGCGGTCGCTCGATCGGCAAGGCTCATGCGCTCGAGAGAGCGTTGTGCGGCTTCAACAAGGGGCTGGTTCAGTTCGAAAACGGGGTCATAGGCGTCGTCCAAGGCGAGCATGGCGCGCAGGTGCTTTTCGAGGTGCGCTCGTCCCTCGCGGTTGTTTTCGCCCGGGTATCGGTTCTGTTCCCAATCTTGCTTCATCCAGGAAACGATCAGCGCGTCATCGACCTTCGGCGCCTTGCCACCAAGCATGAGGTAGATTTTCAACGGCTCGTAGAGTGCGGCGGGATCGCCCATCTTGGCTTGGATCGTTCGCTCGGCCTGGATCAGCAGGCGCGAGCGCAACATGCGTTCCAGGCCTTTCCGATAAGCGGTCCGGGACGCGGAAAGAAGTCTTTCCCGCTGACTGAGGCCGAACGTCTCCCCGATCGGTGTCGCTAGCTCAGCGGCTTCGAACCCGGCCGGCAGGTCGCGCAACTGGTCGAGCGGGCCGATGACGTTTTCAAGGTCCACATCGGTAACCGTGGCCGCCTTGAGCAGCGTTTCCGCCGTCGCGCGATACTGGCCCATAGCAACCATTGCGGACGCGATCAGCGAGCGGTTGGCCGCGAAGCTCAGAGCGAGCGTACCGAGTGCGGCAGCAGCGATCAGCGCTATCGTACCGAGGCCGCCAAATCTGGCCACCGCCGCCCGCCTCGCAGCTGATTTGTCATACGAAACCCATCCCGATTCGGCAAAAATGACGTCCGTCAGCAGATCATGCAAAAAGAAGCTTTTGCCGGTTCCGGAAAGATGCGGGCGGGAATTGCCCCCGAAATTGCGGCCGATTGCGCCCAGCACCTGATCGATGGGCGTTCCCTCTTGCGTGCCTGACGAAAAATAGAGTCCACGCAGGCTGGCGTTCACCTGGCTGCGGGACGGGTCGAATAGACCGGCGACAAAACTGGTTATGCGCCCCCTCAGCGCGCCGAACTGAGCCGGAAAGCCGAAGATGGAGATGCGCGTGACCGGATCAGCCTCTTCCTGGAGGCGGTCGGCCATCTCGTCCGCCAGTCGTTCCGCCAGCCCATCGAGTTCGGCAGGAGCCGCGGCGGCCATGTTCCTATCGCGCTCCGCCGTCTGGAATGTCGTGCCCCATACCTTGCGTCTGCGCGCCTCGTCGAAACCGCCGAAATAATCCGTGAACCCTGAAACCAGATCGGCCTTGGTGAAAAGCAGATAGACGGGAAACTGGATCTTCAGCGTCTCGTGAATTTCTCTCAGGCGGCTGCGTATCTCGACGATGTGGGCATCAAGCTGCTGATCATCGAAGCTCATCACATCGGCAAGGCTGATGGCCAGGATGACGCCGTTTATCGGTTGTCTGGTGCGGTACCTCTTGAGCAGTGACAGGAATGCGAGCCAGCTCTTCTTGTCAATCTCGGGATTGGAGTCCTGCGTCGTATAACGACCTGCGGTGTCGATCAGCACGGCCTGATCGGTAAACCACCAGTCGCAGGCACGTGTTCCGCCAACACCGGCCACCGGTTGGGCGTCCCCCGAACCGGCAAGCGGAAAATTCAGGCCTGAATTGACCAGAGCCGTCGTCTTGCCGGCACCCGGCGGGCCGATGACAACGTACCAGGGGATCTCATAGAGAAAGTTGCGCTTGCCGCTCGACCGTTTGAGCGCCGCCACGGCCTCATTCATCCGCGCTTCGAGCACCCGAGAACCGTCATCGCGGTCGTCATTGTGCGCAACGACGGCTTCAAGCGCTTTTTGCGCCTTCCTCGCTTTCCAGAAACGCAGCGCGTAAAAAAGCGCCAGCAGCGCGAGGATCACACCAATGATCGTCGCGCGCAGCCACCCAGGTCCGAGCGGCCGGGTGTCGGCGAAGCGGATCAATGGCCCGGCAAACCACAGTGCCGCGGCGAAGCCGGCCAGCGCGATCACGCTGAATATCCGCAACAGCCAACGCGTCATGGGTGGTTCCAGCGGGCCGTGCTCACAGTGTTTCCTCCCTGGGGATCATCACATCGACACGGCGGTTCTTGGCGCGGCCATCCGGTGTCGCATTGTCGGCGATTGGCTCGTCCTCGCCCTTACCCTCGACCGTCAGTCGCGAGGGATCGGTGAATTTCACTGCCATCAACACTTCGACTGCCTTCGCCCGGGCGACGGAAAGGTCGAAGTTGGATTTGAACGCGCTCGACTTTCGTGGTTTCACATTGTCCGTGTGGCCGACGATCCGGATTGGTCCAGGCTCGTGTTCCAGAGCCGCGGCGATGTCGGTGGCAATGGGCTGGAATTCCGGCCTCGCCTCGGCCCTGCCGGACCGGAACAGCAGGAGATTGTTGATCTCCACGACGATGAAGTCGCCCTTGGTGCCGATGGTCAGCCCGCCGCCTTCGAGATCCTTGGCCAATGCCGCACGAATACGATCAATCTGCGCGGTGGCCGCTGGTGGGGTGACTTTCGCCGGCTCAGCCAACGGCGCCACGCTGGCGCGTTCTATGACGACTGGTGTTGATGGGTCGAGCGCCAGCAATTCACCCGCGACCGCCTCGCCTTCATTGGTGATGAAGACCCGCAATGCGAAGAACGCCGCTGTCAGCAACGCGGTCGCCGCTGCCGCGACGACCCAAAGCGGCAGGCGGGCGGAGGACTGCGCCATCGTCGCCGCTAGGCCCTGCCAATGCGGCGAGATGTCTCCACCGGAACGCGGCCTGAAATAGCGAAGCGTCTCGTAGACGTCGCGACGAACGCGTTCGAGATTGTTGTCTTGTCGCGTCACGCCTCGATACTGGCCTTCGAAACCCAGCGACAGGCAGGCATGCATCAGTTCGAGCAGATCGTAGTGTTTTTCGGGACTGGCCAGGATCTTGTTCAGCGCTTCGTAGAAGCCGGTGCCGGTGGGCTCGAGGTGAAAGAATTGCCGCAGCATCCCGTGTGGCGCCCAGGCGTCAGTCCTGGGCCACGGCAGGTTACCGATGAGATCGTCGGCGGTTTCGCAGAGGGCGAATTTCGCAATCCGGGCATCCTCTTCGGCAACGCCTGACTTCTTAACTATCCGGTCGAATTTCTCAATCGCCTCCGTGACATGTTGCGCCAATGGCGCCGCCTGTCTTTCAACGGGCAAGAGCCTGAACTGTCCGAGCAGCATCAGCAAAGGTGCCGCCGCGGCGAGAATGGGGTTTGCCGCGGCGTATTTGATGCCGCTCCCGGCGTTGAATAGGCTTTCCTGCTCGATGCCTGTCCTCGGCGCAGTCCCAGCAGAGCCTGTCGGCGCACCAACATCGCCGGGGCCACCTTGATAAATCACGGTTCCGGATGCCCAGCCTGGCGACCACCCGCCGCCTGGATCGAACACCGTCGAATCCTTGATTGGAGAGGACTGGCCTCTGTCCGCGACGGGCAGCTCGGGAATTAGCGTCGATTTTTGCTTGCTCCGCGGATTTGCGCGAATGACCGTCTTGCCCGCCGGGCCGAAGGGGTCGTCCTTCGAACTCATCGCAGATCGTCCGTGCAGGCGGGGCGCCGGCGATGAGGTGAGATGGGCGCAGAACGGTTTCCGGCCAGGTAAAGGAAAGGCAGCCGCTGCCGGCCGTGGCAATGGCTAGAAGATGCTATCACGCAGTGACATGACATTTGCCGCAGACCCTCAGCTCAATGAGTCTTACCCGCTTGGCGAACTGTCTTATGCGATCGTAATCTCAGAAATCGTCGATTGGAACCGGACGCCGGGCGTCAGCGAGACTTTTCTTCGCCGACTGCCGTGCCATGCATTTTTGGCCATATGCTTTTTGGCCATACGTTTCCCGGGGCCGTGCCTTCCTGGGACCTCCTATTTCTGCTTGCCGGCCTTGGCGTAGGCCTCGCTGAAATAGGCCAGGAATATATCAAGCATGCCGTTTTCATGTGCCTCCTCCATGGTCCGCCATGTCGCGACATAGACGTCCCAGGCTTGGCTCTTCTTCTTCGTAAACGAGGTAGGCGGGAGTTTCCTGCCGATCGCCTCGGGCGACAGGTCGTCAAGCAGCCGGGAGAGCGCGGTTTGCATCGCGGTATAAGTGGCAAACTCGTGAGTCTTGAGATCGCGGAATGCATCTTCGATGCTGCGCCTGGCATCAAGATAGCCGGTCCTGCGCCGGGCGAACATGATTTCCAGGATGTCGTCGGTTCCTGGAACGAACTTCATCGGATTGTTGTCGGCGGCGCTGATCATCGTTCGCTGTGTGCTTTTGGCCAACATTTTCGCGGCCGCGCGTGCTTTCAGCAGCAGGGTCAGCTCCTCGACCACGTCCCGCAAGACCGCGCCGATTTCGGCGGCAACTTCATGGGGGTCGCGCGATTGAAGCAATTCCGGCGAAATGCCGGCTGCGATCGCGATCTCCCGCAGCACCTCGTCCCTGGTTGAGGGAAGGGCAGGCGACGAGAATGTCGGCGCGGAAATGCGCTGTGCGGACCGTTGCTGCGCGGGCTCGAAGAAAGGCCCATCTCCGAATTCCAGCGGCCGGCCTGTCGCGACCGGCGTTTCCCGCTGTGTCGAATCGCGGCTGGGGTGGTCTGCCGTGGCGCGCTCTTCTTCGACCGATACCAAGACGACATAGCGGCCGATCAGCATCCGGTCGCCATCGACCAACCGATGCGGGCCGCTCATGCGCTGGCTCGATCCATTGATGAAGGTCCCGTTGCGCGAGATGTCGTGCAGCCAGAACGCGCCCGCCTCGTATCGAACCTCGCAGTGCCGACCCGAGATGAACTTGTCGGGGTCGGGCAAGGTCCAGTCACAAGCATCGCGCCCGATTTCGAAGCCGCTATCACGCGCCACGTAGCTGGTCGAGGTGCCAGCGAGCAGGGCGTCGACATTGTTGATCCGCAGACTGATGTACATCCAAGATCGCCGTCGATCGTTGATCGATACTCCAACATTCTAGCAGCTTGCAGGCAAAACAGGACAGCGGCGTTTCAAGCCGACGAGAAGGCGGGTAAGATTCTGTCGCCCGCCTGTCCTCTTTGGTCAGCGGGAAAACATGTGGTAGGCTAAACATGGCCTGGCGTGGCGGATTTGGAAAGTTCCTGAACGTAACACCGCTAATGACACCGTTGATATAGCGGGAACTTCAAATCCATCACATTGGCGGCCGCGTCCAGGAGGGGGCTCGACCCATGCCGAATGAACGTGCCACCGTTGTCCGCACACCGGTTGGCTCCGACTTGCTGACCTTCACGCATCTTGTCGGACGCGATGAGATCAGCCGTTGCTTTGCCTACACGGTCGGGTTCGTGAGCAAAGACTCCGATATCGACCCGTTGAAGATGCTGGGCGGGCCTGTCTCGATCGAAGGTGAATCCGATCCAAAGCGCTGGCTCAGTGGAATCGTGTCGGAGTTTCGGCTCACCCGCATGGAGGACCGGCTAGCCTACTACGAGGCCGTCATGAGGCCGTGGCTCTGGTTTCTCGGCAACACCACAGATTGCTATATTTTCCAGAACAAGAGCGTCGTCGATATCGTCAAGGATGTCTTCAAGAAATACGGTATTTCCGAATTCGATCTACGCCTGCAAGGGTCCTATCCGGCGCGTGAATACTGCGTGCAATACGACGAGACCGATCTGGACTTTGTGCAGCGGCTGCTGGAGCACGAAGGTATCTTCTATTTCTTCGAGCACGATGACGGCAAGCATACGCTTGTCCTGGCCGATGCGATGAGCAAGCTGAAGCCTGCGCCGGGCTACGAGAAAGTGCTCTATAACTTTGAAGGTCAGGGCTCCCGGCGCGACGTCGAATACATCACCGAATGGATACCGGGCAGCTCGGTGCGCCCAGGCGCCTATGCCCACACCGATTATGATTTCAAGAAGCCGGGCGCCGACCTCATGGCCAAGTCGGCCCAGCCGTTCAGTCACAAACTGTCCGCGGGTGAGAACTACCGCCAGCCGGGCGCGCATCTCGAAGTAAGCCGGGGCGACAGCCTGGCTTCGATCCGGCGCGAGGAGATCCAGGCCTTGCACCAGCGCATCGCCGCGGCCGGCACCGTGCGCGGCTTGTATTCCGGCTGCACGTTCAAGCTGGACGGTTTTCCGCGCGAAGACCAGAACCAGGAATATCTGGTGGTCAGCGCCGAATACAGGCTGTTTGACCCCGGCTATAGAGCCCAGGCCGACGTCGAAAGCGAGAGTTTCAAAGTGGTCCTCGGTGTGGCGCCGACAGCCTTGCCCTATCGCCCGCCGCGGACCACGCCACGACCGATCATGCGCGGCCCGCAGACGGCGACGGTGGTCGGTCCATCCGGCGAGGAGATATTCACCGACAAATATGCGCGGGTGAAGGTCCAGTTTCATTGGGACCGCGTCGGCAAGAAGGACCAGAACAGTTCCTGTTTCGTACGGGTGTCGCAGAGTTGGGCCGGCAGTGGCTGGGGGTTCATCCAGATACCGCGCATCGGCCAGGAGGTCATCGTCGACTTCATCGAAGGCGACCCGGACCTGCCGATCATCACCGGCCGGGTCTACAATGCCTCGCAGATGCCGCCCTACGGCCTGCCTGGCAACGCCACACAATCGGGCTGGAAGTCGGATTCTTCCAAAGGCGGTGGCGGCTACAACGAACTGATGTTCGAGGATAAGGCCGGCTCCGAACTGGTCAATTTCCAGGCGCAGAAGGATCACAACCTTCTGATCAAGCATGACCGCACAAAGCTGGTCCAGCACGATCAGTCCGACCGCATTGACCACGACGCCAAACACTCCGTCGGCCACAACCTCGACGAGGACGTCGGCAACAACAAGACGGTCAAGATCGGCGTCGACCAGACCACCAACATCGGCTCGAACGACACCGAGACAGTGGGCGCCAACCGCTCGCTGACAGTCATGGCCAACGAAACCATCCATGTCGTGTCGAACTCGACGGAAAACATCGACGCCAATCATTCTCAGACAGTGGGGATTGTACAGACGGTGAGTGTCGGCGCTGCGCGTGTCGATACAGTCGGAGCATCGGAGACCAGAAGCGTCGGCGGGCCGCAGACCAACACGATCGGCGCGACACGGTCTGTGACGGTTGGGGCAGCGCAGGACCACAGCATAGGTGCGAGCGACAGCTGGACGATTGCGGCGGCGCAAACCGTCAATGTTGGCGCCGATCAAAGCGTCACCGTCGGTAGCGCACAGACTTTCAGCGTCGGCGCGGCGCGCAGCGCCAGCATCGCGGCCGATGATTCCACGAGCGTTGGAGGGGCGCATTCACTGAGCGTCGCAAAGGATAGTGCGATCAGCATTAGCGGGAATAGCTCGATCAAGGTAGGCAAGAAGCTGGTGATAGACGCAGGGGACGAGATCCTGATCCAGACTGGATCGGCAAAGATCATGATGAAGAAAGACGGCACGATCGCAATCGAAGGCAAGGACATTTCGGTCAAGGGGTCGGGCAAGATCAGCATCAAGGCGTCGAGCGACATCACGATGAAGGGCTCGAAGATTGCGGAGAATTAAGGGGCAGCGATGAGTGACGTTCGCGAACGCATTGATGGTGTGGTGATCGGCATCTTTCTCGGTTTCGACGATGCCGCGTCGCCGCTGGTGGTGTTCCCCGGCAACCCGGAAGAGACAGCCTTGCCCGCGCGCAGCCTGACCGGACTGACGTCCGATATGGTCGGCTCGGAGGTGGCTTTGCTCTTTCAGGAGGGCGACCCCATCAAACCGCTGATCGTCGGCCGCATCGTAGAGCCGGCGCGCAAGACCGCCGCGCCGCAGGTCGTGCGCGACGGCGAGCGCATTCGCATCATTGGGGAAGAGCGCATCGAACTACGCTGCGGCAAGGCGACGATCCTCATGGAAAAAGATGGCCGCATTACCATTCGGGGCACCTATGTCACCAGCCAGGCGAGCGCCGCCAATCGCATCCGCGGCGGCTCGATCGATCTCAACTGATGTTGGCGGCAACCGGAAAGAAACCAGAAGGCGCGCCGGAGCAGCGGCGAATAGTACCGGATGTCGTCAGGCAGCACGCCGAGCAGGTCGCATTCTTCTGGGCGCAGCGCGACACGCTTATGGAGGATGATCCGCCGGATCTTCATGTGGTCGCCGGCGTCGACCGGCGCTTGGAAGCCAACCTGGATGGTCTGCGTATCGCCGGACCGGCCGCTTGGCCGTTTGTAGTGGCGGCGTATGAGGATTTCCCAGAAAAGGGCGAATTGTTCCTCTATGGATGGATGGCGATCGAGCAGAACGACGACCGCCGCGTGGCCGAGGCGGTCGAGTTCGGCCGCCAAAGCCAGGACGACGCTCGTGGATTAGTCGGTGCGTTGGCGTGGCACAAGCCTGTAACCATCGCCTCACTGGTGCGGGACTGGATCGGGGCGCCGGATGCTTTCAAGCGATTTCTCGGCATCTCGGCCTGCCTCGGGCATGGCGTCGACCCGAAGCAGATGCTGGCAAGACTTGTGCGCGATCCGGATACGCGCGTTCGGGCTACCAGCCTGCGGCTTGCCGGCAAATTGAAGCGCGCCGATCTGGCTCACGAGTTGCGGAACGCGCTCTCCGATCGGGAGGAGCCCCCGCGTTTCTGGGCGGCTTGGTCGCTGACGGAACTCGGCGAGGGCGATATCGCCAGCCCTGAACTCCGGAAGGTCGCAGCCGGTGGCGGACCCGACGCGCTGGCCGCGCTCCGCGCGGTCGTCAAGGCCGGACCGGAACAGGACGTCCGCGCCTGGATGGGCGGGCTGCTGAAGAACTCCGAAACCGCCGCCATCGCCGTGCGCGGATCAGGCATGCTCGGCGACCGGACCGTCCTGTGCTGGTTGATCCGCCAGATGCGTACCCCGGCGCTTTCGGTGGCGGCTGGTGCCGCGCTTTTAGAGCTTCTCCCCGAGGCGCGCGAAGCGGATCTGTTCACGACCGAACCAAGCCATGTCGGGCCGGCCTTCGAAGAGCATTTTGGAGATGATGTTGCGCGCGTGCCGTTCGCGGACAAAGTGAAGGCGTGGGGGGCCAAGCTAAGGCCGGTTTGACTTGGATCTCAGCGCCAGCCGGCAGGATCGATGAAACGCCTGATCCAGTTCATCGTGTTGGGGTCAACAAAAAAGTCGGTGTAAAAATCCGGATGATCCTGAATGAAGGCCGGCTCAAGGATGCGGGAAGTCTGGAAATATTCTTTCGGAATGCTGCCCGGCCGATTGACGTCTCCAACAACAGGCTGCGATCCGATTACCACGACGGACCCATAGTGATGATCGGTAAGATCGAGACGGCTCTTTTGGGAGTATTCCTTCAGCCGCTGCGACAGTTCGGGGTGTAAGTCGAGTGCGCCCCCTAGCATTGTAATCCAACTGACCGTCTTTAGTCCGGGCGAGCGTGCCGTCAACGTCGCCTCGAGATCTTCGACATCGATGCCCCAGAATCGCCGGGCCAGATAATAGATCTCTTCAAACGCAACCGCCTTGTATGTCGGGTTGTAAGCGAACGTCAGCCCCCCGTGGCCTGACTTGAGTCGAACCCGGGCAGCGATATCGCGTGAAGCCTCGACCATCCTCTCGACGTCGAAGCCGACGGGGAACAGAAAGCGCGCGCAACTCATAACCTCACGATCGCGGAAATGCACTCCGTACAGGGAGAGACTGTAGCTTCCAGCCGGATCTTCGATTCCGCGCCCGTCCCATAGCCTGAGTTCGAACCCGCGCCCCTCGCGTATGCGCTTCCGCGCCGGCTCCAGGTAGGGGAGCCAGCGACCTGCCGCCATCGCGACCTTCACGCTGGCTGTCGTTTCCGGTTGATCCGTGCTCCTCCAGTCCGCGAGCTCGGCGAGCTTGTACATACGCACTGATCCCTTAGGCACAAGGGAAAGAAACACCGCAACAAGATGATCGAGTTCCGCGACGCTAGGCCCTGTCAGGTAAACAGTTAGGTCGAGCAAAACCTTGCAAATCGCTGGCTCAACGCCATCGTGGTAAAAGGATTTCTGCAGTGGTGGCGGAAGCTGAACGATCGATCAATCCTCCTCGCGACCATTGCGTTTCTCGTCGATTGATGACTCCGTCACCTCTATTCTATATGTCAAGTACTCTTCAAACGTCTTAAACGTCGCATTTATTTTCATGTACTCATATTCGATAAAGACTGGATCTCCGTTCGGGTCTTCCCTGTTCGGAACGAGAACAATGAAATAGGGAAGCCCGTCGCCGGCCACGACCAGCAAATGATCTGATTTGAACGGGTCATCGTCGTCCGATTCCCAAATGCTCGTCCAACTTTCAATGATATCCGCTTCCCACGGAGTGCCATGATCCTCTGTGGACAGGATCTTTCCCGCGCCTTCGAACCTTGACCATCCATTGTAGTTGGACAGAAACGTCCGAAAGTCCGCCGGCAACTGACGCCCCAGAATACTTTCTGTTTTCGCTATCTGCTCCTCGCTTGCCGGTTCGCCGCGTTTTCCAGGATACTCCCTGTCAACCGCCAACAGGTAGTATTCACGCATTAGTTCGAGCAGACGGTCTGCCAGCGAAATGATGTTTGAATTCTTGCTCATCGCCTTTAACTCCCTCCGGCACAGCAGTCTGGTGCCACGCCCGTATGCGAGTTGTCCATCTCTTTGAGTTGTGAGCCCATGCTTCGGTTTGGACCCCTCGACATTACTCTCAAATTGGCGCTCGAAGTCGGATGGCCACCGATCTGCAGATCGACTGAGTGATCGATATCGATACCGACCATGTCATTGTTAACCTTGTCCATAACCTCCTTTTTGCATTTTTTTGTAAGTCCGTCATGCGGGACCGCCTTCGCCTTCCCACTTTTGATGTCGTCCCTTAGGTCTTCAATGGTTACAAGTGAATCCAGCCGCGCCGTAGCGCGCTGTGCGTCTGTCCGTCTTCTGACGCCCGCCGATGAGCGTTGTGGCGCCTCCGCGTTTCGAGTCCTTGCGCACTCTTCATTTATCGCTTTGCACTTCGCGCAAATCTCCATCTTTTCGCATGTGGTGTATTTCGTGTCGCTGCTCTTAGGCGCATCCTTGCACTCGATCTTCAGCGCATTGTCTCCAGCATTGCCGACTGCGAACATCGGGTCGACATTGCCGGCCAAGTCCACTGTGTTTTTGTCGTTGTGAAACTTCTTATCAGTGTGGCGGCAGGCATTCTTCCCGTCCATCTTTACGTCGAACGAGTAGGTGATCCAGTCAGTGGCCTTCTTGAACACGTTGGATTTGACTCCGCCCACTGTGCCGGGCTCGTCACCTGAACTCATCCCATATTGCGAGCCCTTGACCGCAATCATCTTGCCGCCTTTGGCGAGAACCGTCGTCGTGCCGTCTTTCAGCGT
The DNA here is from genome assembly GCF_006440955.1 of Mesorhizobium sp. B2-8-1. Taxonomy (NCBI): domain Bacteria; kingdom Pseudomonadati; phylum Pseudomonadota; class Alphaproteobacteria; order Hyphomicrobiales; family Phyllobacteriaceae; genus Mesorhizobium; species Mesorhizobium sp. B2-8-1. The sequence continues at coordinate 110,821 of NZ_VFTX01000007.1, forward strand.
CCCCTGATTGGCGATGTTCGGGTAGGGCAGCGGGATCGGGCCGCCTGGGCTCGGTGTTTTACAGACGTCTGGAATGGTCGCGATGGAAAGGCCGATCGTTCCCTTGTAGGTTAGCCCCAGCCCGTTGACGACGATATGGCTGGGCATCAGCTCGACCTTCTCGGTCCGCCGAGCAGCACTGCCGCCCGGGCGCCATTCTCGGAACTCGCCCAGAGCAGAGACAGCGGCCCCTTCTGATATCCTCGCGCCTCGGCCTCCGTGACAAGACTGACGAACAATGGTCCCGAAGCGGCGCCGACATCGCCCCAGCAATCGGCCGGCGTTTCGAAATCGGCCGCATCTTTGAAACGTCCGGAATTGCGCAGCACGGCGAACCCGTACTCATTGCCACGATAGCGTTCGCCGTTCATGTCGCAGATTATCCGGTCGACCGGATCGATAGGCGCCTCCTCGAACAGGAAACGGAACGCCGCGCCAAGCCCTTCGCCAAGCACGACTGTTTCGGTTTTGATCCTGTTTTCCTCGCCAGCCGTCGATGTCGCGACAATCTCAAGCAGCGGCTGCAGCCCATAGGCTCTTGCCGTGCCGATCGTGCAAAGCAGGCAGAACCCAGCCGCCTCGCCAGGGCAAAAGCCATAAATGTTGTTCTCGGAATGCAGCTGTTCGTTTTCGTCCAGCCACTCCAGAGTTTCCGGCTCCAGATAGGTGTCGACGCCGCCAGCCAGGCAGAATTTCGCCCTCCCGTCCCGCAGCAATTTGCAGGCGTGGTAGATGGCAAGCAGCCCGCCCGCATGGCCGCCGGCCGTCGATCCGCCACCCTCCAGGACGATATGCTCGGCCAGCTGCTTTCGCAGCTTCGCATTTACCTCCGCCGCGAAGCCCTCCGGCTGACCCGGGCGAGGCTCGCCCGTGGAGAGGGTGAGCGCAACCGAGGCCTGCTGCGTCGATCCGAGCAACGGCCGCAGGGCGTCCAATGCAGAGGGAACCGCGATCTCGACCGCGCGCGCGGTACCGACAAGGCTCGTATCGACGCCGGCGTCACGCGTAACCTTCATCCGCTCGCCGAAACGATCGATCATGTACGGATGGTCCTGAATGGCCGAGATGCCGGCGCGCACCGCCGCCGCACTGGACGTCGCATCGAAGCCGAGCGGCGTGCGTGCCCCTACGCCGACAACGACGATGGTGCCGCTCCTTGCCATCATTCGACGTCTTCCGACAGCCACACACCCGTCGCGGTCACGGACCGGGAAACGCCCGTGCGCGCTCTGACTTCGATGGTGGTCATCTTCAGCCGCTCCTCGTCATAAGGCACCGGCAGGGTCGACATCCAGGTGATCGAGAACTGCCTGAGATCGGGCTTGATGCGTAGCGTGTGAATGACGGCTTCGCCGTTTTTGCGATCCGGGCGGTTGTAGAACTCGGTGGTCATGTCGAAGGTGATGCGCGGTAGCAGAAACTGCAGGAAGCCATTCCCGGTGAAGTTACCTAGCCGCACATCTTCATAGCCGATGAGCGGTGTCCTGGTCTGCTGGTCCTCCGGGGCGCACTGGTAATACATGCGGCTGAAATCGCGGGGCAGAAGCGGGTCGCGCGTTTTCTCCCACTCGTCACCATAAGTGCCGGCATACTTTATGCGCGGCTGCCAGTGTCGTGCCACTGGCCCAAAACCTGCCGGTCTACCGCTTCTGTGGTCGCGATAGGGAGCATCTGGATACTCAAAGTTGGGTCCGGTCTTGCTGATCAGCCGCTGTGGATCGACAGCAAAGCCGGTGCCGACCGGATTGCGCTGGTCCCAGTTCGGCGTCGATGCTTCCATATCCGTGCCGCCGTAGGTCCGGCGCCAGCTGATAGGCATTTTCGTGAATGGTTCCGCCCGGCTCATCCGCACCGACACCGCGCCCGGCATGAACACACGGTCGCCCACGACATTGACGGTCTTGTCCACGTCGCCGATTTTTATGCGCGCCGCGCTCTCAATGGCTGGACGCCCGCCGGGCGTATAGACGTGTCCTTCGACCAAAACGTCCGTATGCTTCTTCTCCAGATTGAGGTCCGTCTCGTCGAGAAGCTCGTTCGGATCCGCACCGTGAACGGGTGCCAGATTCACCGGCGTCTGATCCTTCAGGAGCCGCTGTTTGCCGTCAGGATCGATCTCGAACGACGCCTTGATCGCGATCAGCCAGACCTCATGTCCGCGCTCGTCACGCGTCCAGCTTTCCTGGGCGGCAAATGGCGTCTCGTTGGACAATATCCACATTTGAACCACGCATCCTTACGCGGTGGTGAAACAGCGAGCCTTCAACTGTCTTGGCAATATCTGCATCAGCTAGTCTCCCAACTGGCGGCAAAGATCTGTTCCAGCGTCGCTTGCGGCGATTGCGGATCGATGTCGAAAATATCCGAACGGGTGGTCCATATCACCATGCCGCTGATGACCTCGTCGCCCGGCTCGACAGTCAGCACGGGCAGGGCGCCCAGCGCGGCATCCAGTCCGTCGGGCGTCAGGTCGCCACGCTGGGCGGCGAAGGCCGCCTGTTCGATGCTGGAAAACCACGCCTCGGCATCGGCCAGCCGAACGGGAGCCTCAGCAAGCTGCGCAACTACGCTCAAAGGAAACTGCCTGCCAACTCTGTCGGCACTCTGCAAAATGATGCCTGCCGATGCGCCGAAGGAAGCCGGGCCTGCCAGGAAGCGCAGCGCGGTTGTGCTTGGGCTTGGCCAAAATTCGGAGCCGATCAGCGGAACGATGTGCTGCGCCAGCCAGCGGTCCCAGACGCGCACAAACTCCCCCGGCAGCCGCCGTGTCACGAAATCGCCGGTGGCGGGCATTTTGCCGTAAAAGCCAGGCAGGATCATATCTGCGGCGGACATGTGAACTTCTTGAACATTTCCAGATTGTACGGATTTTCGACGCTGGCGGCCTTGAGCTCGAAATCGGCGTACATGCCTTTCGTGCCCAGGCGCAGACTGTAGACATCCGAAAGCGAGGTTCCGGTGAATCGGCCGCTGCGCAACATCCTCAGCCACGCCCAGCTGCCGGTCTCGTTGAGCATGATTTCGGGCGATCCGTCGATCGGCTGGAAGGCGAGCGAAATGACCCCGGTGCCGTCCTTGCCGGGCCAGGTCATCGGTTGCGGCCGCGTTGCGTTGTTGTAGTAGACGAGGCTCTGGCCATCGAGATTGAGCGTGACGCGCGTGAGGTTGGGAGACAGATCCTTCGGTTCGAGCGTGAAGCTCATCACCGGTCCGGCACCCCCGGGGAAAAGATCGTCGCGGATGTGCCTGGCCTGCTCGAACGCCGCCAGCGCCGAAGGGTCGAGGCCGAAATCGGCGCGCCACTTCCAAGGCTCGCCGGTCGTGTCGACATAATTGATCAGGTGGTCGTTGATGAAACCGTCGATCAGCCCGGCGGGCCCGAACAGGCGGGCGAAATCGCGCACGTTGACGTCGACCGCACTGGCTTCGCTGAAGGGATAGCGATTGTTCAGCGCCGCCTGGCAGAAAGGCAGTATGTCGGCCCGCCAGATGGCGTTGAGTTCCGAAGTGACCGCCTTCTGAGTCAAATTGCTGGTGTCGCCGGCTATCCCGCCCAACCAGCTGTTGATGGGATCGGGCAGGATCTGGGCCTGCCTTGCCACCGCGCCCGTCAGTTCGGCAAGGCCTCCCTGTTTCTTGATGGCATCCTGTGGATTGGGGTTCGCGGTGACCGTTTGCAGGACGTTCGAAAGCGCGGTCAGTGCGACAACGGCAGCATCCAGCGCCGGTGGCTGGCCGTCGACCTCTGCGATGGTGCTCTTCAGCGGTTTGAAATGTTCGGCCACCAGATTGCCGGTCAGGTCCACCTCACTGGCGGATCCGGCGCGGGGAAGTAGTTTCGCACCCGATGTCGCCAGCTTGCCAAGCTTACCCAGCTTGCCGAGCAGCTTCGAGGTGCCCTTGGCTGCCGCCTTGTCGTCGGCAGGCGCTTCGTCGGAACGGGTCAGTTCTGTCTCCTGAACGACCGCCGTAAGCAGCCGCTTCAGCGCTGAATCCGCACTTGAGAGGTCTTTCAGGTTTTCGCCGGCGACATTGAGATCGGTCAATGGTGCAAGCCTCATGTCGCGCAGGAAGCTGTCCCATTGCGCGATGTAGTCGTCGTAGTAGAGCTTCAGAATATCCTCGGACAGCGCCGAGACGGATGTCTCGGCATTTTCCGAGCAACCGCCGGCGAAAACCGCACGATCGAGCGCCGCCTGGGCGGCGACATCGTCGATGCGGTCGAGAATGACGTCGTGAAAGCCGGAATAGGTGAAAGCGCCCGAAATGCCGACGCGTAGTGTCTTGCCCGAACGCCGTGCAAACACCTTGCCGCCGTTTGGGCCGGCGAAATTGGCCGGTATCCACTCCTTCAGCCCGGCCACTGCCGGATCGGCCAACAACTGCTTGTAGCCACGCGCCGGCAACGAAATCGTGCAGACCGTTTTCAGAGCTTCGGCAACCAGGGCCTGGTCCGGCGCGACGTAGCTTTCGTCGACCGTCATCCGGCGGATCGCGGCAAGCTGATGCTCTTCGGCGTCGGCTGTCGGAAATGGCGCCGCGGCCGCGAATTCGGGCAGACTGTTCACCCACCAGTTCTGGGCGTAGTCTGGATCCATCTGCGACAGGCCCGTCATCATGCGATAGGTCTTGAGCGCACCGAGCATGAAGTCGGGATCGCGGATCTGGCGCCACATCGTCGCCTCGAGCAGGGCCACCATCCGGGGCTCGAGCACGTTGCGGAGGGCGTGGTCATAAGTGTCGGCCTGTGCCCTGACCAGTTCCGCCGAGGCCGATGGGCCAAGCAGATCGTGGGCAGCGCCCGGCGGTGCTGTCCGGGCATTTGCGACCGCGTCCATCGCCTCGAGCGCGCCGTCCATGACAGGCTGCTCCACCGATGCCGGGGTTGCGGCAGCGGAGGTCAGTGGTGTTTGCAGCGCTTCAAACTGGCCTGCCTGCGCCGAGATCGCATGGCGGTTGTCAAAATAGGACCAGGTGAACAGGCCGCCTGCCAGCAACGCCGCCGCAGAGCATGCGGCAGCGGCGCCGCGCCAGATCCAGGCGCGGCGGCGTTGCGCCAGCGGGTCGAATGTACCGAGGCCTGCTTCCTTGAAGATGACTTCAGTGAGAAGGTTCTTCAGGAAGAAGCTGCGTTTCTCGACCCGAGATGCGGGCAGGGCGCGCCGCGGCGGAAGACCGAAGGAGGAAGACAGCGCGGCGGTCAGCCGGTCGATAGGCGCTCCTTCCTGCGTCGCCGATGTCAGGTAGAGGCCGCGCAGCCAGGCAGCCTCCTCATACCGGCTTTCGCCGAACATGGCTTCGACCAGCACCTGTATCGGTTCGGACAAGCTTGCCAGTTGGGCGGGAAACCTGAAGATTTCGGCACGGGCGGCGAGTTTGTCCTCGTCCTCCAGGCGCGTCACCAAGCGCCGCTCGAGTTCGGTCGCCAGCGTCGCGATTTCTCGTTCGATGGTCTTGCCATCGACGCGCGCATCCAGCGCGAAGGTCGTCCCCCACACCTGTTCGCGCGAGGCGGTCGACAGGCCGCCGAAGAACGGCTCGAAGCCCTTGATCAGGTCGGCCTTGGTCAGCATCAGATAGACCGGCAGGCGGATTTCAAGCCGGTCGTTGAGCTCGGCCAACCGGCGGCGGATCTTGCGCCCGTGCGCCTTGATGGCCTCGTCGCCCTCCGAAAGGACGTCGATCGAAAGCGCGACGATTACGCCGTTCAGCGCACGGCGGCCGCGATGTTTCTTCAAGAGGTCGAGGAAACCGAGCCATTCGGCCGCGTCGACATCCGGCTGGCTCTCCTGCTGGACATAGCGGCCGGCGGTGTCGATTAGAACCGCGTTTTCGGAAAAGAACCAGTCGCAGTTGCGCGTGCCACCGACCCCCTGCAAGTCGTCTGTGAGGTCGATCGGAAAATTCAGTCCGGACTGCCGCAAGGCGGTGGTCTTGCCGGTGGCCGGCGGCCCGACGATCACATACCAGGGCATCTCGCGCAGGAACTTGCGCCCGCCCAGCTTGCGGCGCCTCAGTTCGGTCATCACCTCGGCGAACTTGGCGCCCACGGCGGCGACGTTCTCTTCGCCTGGGCTGAGCGGCTTTTCCACCGCTGGCGCGGCAATCTCGGCGACGAACATGCGGTTGGCGCGGATCGCCCGGCGCTGGGCAACGATCAGCCAGACCAGCCAGAAGATGACCAGCAGCGCGATGATGACGATGCGCACATTTTCGGAGGCGAAGGGGTCGTAGGGACCAACCCTGACGATCGGACCGAAGATCCAGATAACCAGGGATAGCAGCGTCAGGCCGATCAGCGTCCACAGCCAGCGCGATGTCAGGACCGCCCAGAGGAAGCGCAGGATGAACATCTCACAGCCTCTTTTCGACGAGCACCTCGACGCGGCGATTCAAGGCTCGCCCCTCGCGCGTGCTGTCGCTGGCCACAGGATCGGTGGCTGCCCGGCCCTCCGAATGGACGCGATCCTGCGGCACTCCGTTTTGAACCAGCATGTCGGCAATCGTCCGGGCGCGAGCCTCGGATAGGCGCTGGTTGGTCGACAGCGGGTTGGTCTTTTGCAAAGGAACGCTGTCAGTATGGCCGACCACCGTGATGTTTCCGATCAGCTCCTGATTGGCGAGGATCACCTTGGCGATCGAACCGATCAAGGGTTCGAAACCATCGGTCAGTTGTGGCCGCGATGACTGGAATAGTTCGGGGTTGGAGGCCTGGATGATCAGCTTGGCCAGTGAAACACTCTCGGTGCCGCTGAGAGCAGATTTGAGCTCGGCCGGCGCCCCCGCCTGGAATTCCGGCAACAGCGCAAAATCCACTTGTTGCGGTGGCGGGGCGTCGACTTTGGGCGACGCGCGGGTGATGTCGCCGCGGGCAGGCGGTGGCAGGGCACGAACAAGTGCGGAAAGCTCGACCGCCTGGCTGCTCAGTCCCATTGACAGCCCGATATGGATCGCCGCGGCTGCAACCGCAGCACCGAGCGCCATGACCCAGATCGGCACGATGAAGCGCTGCGGCTGGTCGGAGGCGATGACACCTTTCCAGTTTGGCGCTAAAGGCGCGCCTTCGGCGTCGGCATTGCGCAGGAAGCGGGCCGCCGCCACGCGAACCGCATTGAGCGAGCGGTCGCCTGAGCGGCCGGGCACGCGATATTTGCCACGGAAGCCGAGCGCCAGGCAATGGTACTGCAGTTCAAGCAATTCTCGGTCCCGGTTAGGATGTCGTTCCAGTTCGTCGAGTCGCGTGAAGAATTGCGTGCCGGCATCGACATCGCCGCGCAGCATGACGACGAGCGGCTGCCGCGGCCAGGCGCTGGCCCCGCCCCAAGGCGTGTTCAGGGCCAGATCGTCGAGCAACGCAGCCACCACCCAGGCTGCCTGGTCGGCTCGCTCCATCGAGGACCCCGTCGACATAGCCGTGTCGCGTGCCCGAACCAGTTCTTCGAGCAAACGGGTGCGCAAGACTTCCGGATTGTCTGGCGGCATTGCGCTTTCGAGCTCGGGGGCGAACTCGAGCAAGGGCGCAAAGGCGTTGACAAGCGCGTTCGGGTGGGTGCGAGAGCGTTTTACCAGTGCGCCCGGCGAAAGTGGCGCCATGGGCCTTGGCATCGGCGCGCCGCTCAATCGTATGCGAGTGCGTTCGCGATCCTCCGACAGTCCGAAAGGATCATCGCGGCTCATGATCTCACCTGTTCACCGAATAGCAGTCCACCTGCGGCTCGCTTGGCAACACGCCCGAAACACCGATGACGAAGCCTGGTGCGTCGAGCAGCGAGGCCCAGTGTTCGCTTTTCTGATCCAATTCGAGGCACAGTCGATCGCCGTCGTAAGGGATTTCGCGTGGCTGGGAATGAAGCGGTTTTAGCGGAATGCCGGGCAAGCGCGATTTCCACAGGCCCTCGAACTCGTCGGCCGAGCCGACGGTCGCCTGATTGACGAAGATCTTGCGCAGGGCATCCTCCGACAGCTCCGAGCCGACCCGGATGACGATGCGGCTGGCCACCAGCAGCTTTGGGTTGTCGATGCGAATTTTCCAGACATTGGTCGAGTGCCGCATGACGGGCAGCGCACGCGATTTCGGCTCGATGTAGCGAAGGCTGAGAATGAGCGAGCGCAGCGCATCCGCCAGCGCCGAATAGGCAGGGCCGGGCGCCATGTGATCGTAAGCGGGCAACTCGCCCAGCCGCCGCGCGCTCGATCCGTAAGTTGCCATCGAACCAGCGAGCCCGGCGAGTTCCAGGTAAAGCTCGGCCGGATGGAAGACATCCTGCGCCAGCATGTGAGCCAGTCGCGGACGCGCCGCATTGGCGAGGTTGAGCATCAACAGGTCTTCGACGCTGCGCCCAGGCCCGCCCATGACCATCTTGCCATGCGCCTCGGCGATCTGGTCGAGGCCGGTGACAACTTCCAGAAGCAATTGCCGATACCAGGCCACCGCGCCGGTAACCAGTGCCGGTGGCAGGAAGCTCTCGTCCAGAGAGACGCCGCCATCGGCTCGAACTCCGTTGAGGTCGGCTATCGGCAAGGCGGTGTAGCCACCAACCGACTTGCCAGGTGCAAGCAGCAGCGCCTGCGGACGGGCGATTTCGATTTCTTCAGGATCCGAACCGCCCTGGACAGCGTCGCGCACCGAAACAATCCGCCCATGATATCGCGCTCCAGAGGCGGCGGCGTGTGCCGGATCGAAGCCGACACCACCGGGAGGCTCCAGCGGCAAGGCGACCAGCACCGGCCCTGCGCTCGTCTCGGGGGTGACCGGCAGCGGTCGCGGTGCGTCCATCAAATCCGGAATGGAAAAAGGTGTCCCATCCGGGAAGATGCCCCGGGCCGACAGGATCGCGATCTGGCCGGCTTCCAGCAATGCCTGGTCCAGCGTCAGCTGTCGAAAGCCGAACGTATGCAGTTGTCCGGCCTGCAACGCGCCGCGCACCGTCGCCTCGAAGAAACGATCCTGCTGCTGGAAATGCTGGGTTCGCAGGAAAAGTCCTTCGGACCATAGCACCCTGTTTGCATCGCTCATGCCGCTACTCTCTGCATTGAGCTCCCTTACCTTGGCCGCTAGGCGGAGATGCCGCCGCTGCCCAACGTGACATTGATGGTGAACTTTGATCCCGGCGACACCGACTTGGTTGTCCGCCAGTTCCTGCCGCCAGGTTCGCGGATCAGTGCAACGAAGCCCAGAGCCGTCGCGTCCGGCTCGACCGTGATGGTCTTGGATGCGGATTTTCCGGGCCCGACGGCGATCTGGTCGGAACCGATAAGATCTCCTGCGAGTGCGCTGCCGGCATCCCCCTGCAGCGCAAAATAGTCGGCGGAATTGAATTTACCGGTGCTTTTTAACCGCATCACGAGGACCGTCACCGGCCGGTCGCCGCCACCTGGCCCCGGATTCATGCCGGCCGCGCCGGTCACGTTGACGGTGATCACCGACGGCTTTGGCGGACCGCTCTGGCACGCTGCAACCAGCCCGGTCGCGCCCAGGGCAATCATCAATTCACGTCGGTCGATCATGGCTTACTCCTCCTCATATGCATCTCGAAAATCGGTGCCGATCTCGCCAAGGAAGCTCTTTTCCGCGCTTTCGGCGATTTCGCGATGGCGTTTTTGATAGAGCTCCCACAGCTTGGCGCCGCGCCCGCCCGAAAGCAGGGTGCCGATCGCCGAATTCGATTTCAGCTCGTCCTCGATCGCTGCGGGATCGAAACGATCGATCATCCGTCGCAAAGCGGCCTGTATGCCTCGCCAAGCGCGCACGTGATGTTGCGCGAGATCGCGAACTGCATCGGCGATGGCCGCCTCCCCGGCGAGAAATCCGGGGCTGCGCTCGGCGATCAGCGTCACGATGGCGTCGTCGACCGACGGCAGAAATTTGAGCGGATTGACTTCGGAGGCACCGACCATTGTCTGGGCGACGCGAGCATTTCCTTTCTCCTCGGCCCGCTTGCGCAGAAGCTGCATCAGCCCTTCCATCATCAGCCGGTATTCGCGGCCGAACTTCTCCATTTCCACGATGCTGTCGCGCCCGGGGAAATCGGCTTCCTCGACGCCCATGCCGCGCAAGAAGGCGGCGCGGAGCGCCATCTCGGCGGGCTGCGCGCTTGCCGGCGGGCGGGCAGGTTTGGAAGCAGCACCCATGCGCGCTGGAGGCAGGACATCGGCCGGTTGCGCGGGAATATCCCAGGGATTGGCGGATGGTGGCCGTTGGGCAATGCGCTCGCGCTGGCCGGTCGAGGCCGAGTTATTTGTCGAACTGGGCGAGGAGACCGGTCCGAAACCAAAATCATCGTTGAAGTCGGACAGCTTTCCCGCTGCGGATTCGCCTCCGTGGCTGGAAGAGGGGGGCCGGTCGAAGCTGAATGGATCCGCCCGGCTGGCCACCCCGCCCTGCTCAACATAAGCGGCGGCGCTTTTTGACACCGGCGTTGAAACCGGATCGAGGCTGAACGGGTCGTCGAAAGCAGGCGAGTTGCGCTGGCCGGAAGACGCGCGCTCGAACGCCCCTGGGATCGGCTGCTCGAATGGGTTCGGCAGATCAGCAGGTCGAGGCCGTTGCGGCGCTTCTTCGACCTTGGCGGAAAAGAAGTCATCGCGGCCGATGCTTACCGGCGCCCGCGATGCCGCTGGCAGACGTTCTGGTACCGGCTGGATGACTGCGGGCGCTTGAGCGGCCGCGATCTGCAGGTCGACACAGACGACGTAATCGCCCAGCCTGAGCCGCATGCCGCTTTGAAGGCGTGCGGACTTGCCTGGACCAAGCGGGCTATCGGAATCGTTTATGAACAAACCGCTGCTCGATGTGTCGGTGACGAAATATCCATCTCGCCCGCCAGAGATTTTGCAGTGAGCGCGTGAAACGAACATGTCGGGATCATCGATCTGCCAGCCTGCATCGGCGCTGCGGCCGATCACCAGCTCACCTTCGTCCAGGCGAGTTTGCCGCACCGCCTGGGTGCGTGGCCCTTGCTCTAGCGTTAGCAGCAGACTCATGCCGCGCCCCCCGCCATTTCCGGCCGCCATCCGACGATTGTGCGCAGCCGCATATCATCAGCATCTCCCCGTTCAGCGGGTCGCGCAAGCCAGGCGGTTCGGCCGAGCTGCACCGCTCCAATACGGGGCGGCGGCACTGCTTCACGCGCAAGCACGATACGCAGATCGACATCGAGAGATTCTCCGACCATGTCGCGAACCGCGTGCTGGAACAGTTTGAGCCGCTGGCTGCCCGGCAGGAATGTCTTGAAATCATCATACTTCAAAGGGCCGACCCGCAGTTCGATCCTGCTTTGGCGGGTGAAAACGCGTGGGCCGATCGTCGCCCCCCGACCGAGCACAGCAAAGGATTTTGCGAGGCGGGTCTGGAGGCCTGCTGGTATCATTGTCCAGGCGGCGACGAATTCCTTGATCTTTACCGGCACCTTGAAGGCTTCCGCCAGGAACAGTGTCAGTCGTTCCGGGCCCTCGACCTGGCTGGCGAGCGAAGCCGCCTGGCGAAGCTTCACCATGTCGAGATCGATGTTTCGGGTGCCGGGAAGTCCGATACCGGCCATGGCCGCAAGCATGGCGCGAACCCGGCCACCGACCGCGCGTTCAACCTGAACGGCCGGATTCGCATCCGCCCACGCCCGATAGTAAAGGGCGATCATGCGGTGCTGCAGAATGTTGACGAAATCGACGAAAGTAGTGTCGCTGGTCAGCTGTGCGTTGGCCCCGGCGAACCACCGCTGCGACAGCCGGTCGAGCACCCAGCGCGTCAGATGCAGCGGCATTGGACCCTCGGGGCCCAAGAGACCCAGATTTGCAATCGTGACCCGGGCCGGCTTGCCGTTGTCGGCTTCGCGGAAATGGACCAGGTCCCTGGCCGAGAAGGCGAGGCGCACATGCTGGCCAAGCCTTGCCGGCTCACGGTCCGGACGGCCGGAATGGCCGAACACGGCATTTTGCTGTTCGAGACGGCGCAGCAATTCGAAAAAGTCGAACCCTTCGGACAGACCTTCAGCGGGGTTTGGGCTGGGCTTGTCTAGATCAGGGAGCGATTGCCGGGCGTCATCGGCCATGGCACATCCTCCTGCTTCTGCAGCAGCCGCGTGCGGGTCCGCACGAAACCGTTTATTCCGGCATATCGGGCGAACAGCCGCGCCAGCAAAGCCGAAAGCAGCAAAGTGCTTTGGCCAGCCAGGATGGATTCATCGACATGCAACGTCACCTCGGTGCCGCGTCCGAAGCACATCGGCCCATCGATCTGAAGCCGCTCCACGACGGGCCGCGAGTCGATGCGGATGATCGAATGTACATTGCGAGCAAGGCTGGGATCGCCTCGGTCGGCATAGATATCGAGAAGCGCATGCAACGGATCGACGCCGCGGCCCTCCTTGGCAAGGCTGAGGAAGTTGAGCATGAGCTGTGCCACCAGCCGCCAGGCGAGATCGTCGGCGCGCGATTCACCCTCGGCCCCTGTGGGCAGTGCTGCGGGGATCGCCGGCTGCGGTGGACGCAGGGCTCCAAGGAGCCTGACGATTTCGACCGGGTCGCCGGCCTCAAGCGTCAATGTGGGATTGTCATCGAGGATCGGCAGGTCACGATTGGTGCACAGTGCTACGACGTCGAGACGCTTCAGAGGTCGGTACGCCGGGCTTGCGAGCGGTCGCGATACGGCCAGGAAAACGTCGTCGCCGGTGTATGACGTGCGCGTTAGACCGTCGCGCCGTTCGTCTTCGGTCGCGCGCCGAGGGCGCCGCTCGGTTGAGTAGACCCACCCACTGCCGCTGTTCTGCCCCAGGCTGAACAGTTCCGGAATTTCGGCGTCGTTGCCTTCGGTGTCGGCGTCCTCAACACGAATGATCCGATAGATTTCAAAGTCGCGCGCCCTCGTGCGGTCTGCATGCAAAACCTGGCGTGTCTTACGCGCATCGATCTCGACGACGTTGCACTCACGTTCGAAAAGATTGATGATCGGCGTTGCGAAAAGTTCGAAGTCGGCCGATGTCAGATCGGCCAACTCTGGCACCGGACGCCTGAATTGGAAGACGATCTCAAGCCCTCCGTCGCATCGACGCACGACAGGCTGTAGCCCCGAAACCCGCACATAGTGGAAGCGCTCGGGCATTATGAAGTATTCTCGCAGGAGGCGATATCCTTCGAATGTCGGGCGGGTACGCGGCATCAAGGCTTCGTCGTCGCTGATGCCAACCATTTCGGGCGCTGGCAAGGGCGACAACGGGTTGCTCTTGCCCTCAGCGCGTGCGCCAACGCTTGAGCAAGTGCCGAAGATCGCGTCGAATAGCAGCGGCGCCTTGGTTCGCCCGGCAAAATAAATATCGAGCCGGTCGAGCGTCAATTCGTGGAGCTTGCCTTTTCCGGTCGGGGCCAGCGTGATGCGGAGCGCCGCCTCGCCGCGCACACCGCCGACCGTGGCCATCCCGGCCGCCGCCAACGCGCTGCGGTCCTGAAAATAGCTGACCGAAGTGATTGCTATCGGCCACAGGGTCGTCTCTTGCGCGGTCGAGAAAGTGCAGCGCGTCGAAAGGCCGGGCCGCAGGCTGGAAACCAGCCGGGTGTTGCGCCTGACGACGTGGCCGTCGAGCATGGTCTGGACCTGCTGGCCTGGTTTGAGCACCGCCATCGCCGTTGCCGGCGCCGGGGTGACCAGATCGGGATAAAGAACGTCGAGCACACTGCGCGAAAATCGCGAACGCTCGGCGTCGACCTTTAGCCGGGTGCGCGCCGCGAGGAAAGCCACGCCATCCAGCAGCCGCTCAACATAGGGGTCCGGACAGGGGACCGTGTCGAGGGAAAGGTTGCGCGCGACCGCTGGATGCATATCGGCAAATTCGGCCGCAAGGCCGCGGATGTGGGTCAACTCCTCCTCGTAATATTCGACGAAGACCCGATCCATCTCAGGCGTCCCTGATTTCGGTCCGCGCCGCGCCGTTATCGAGATTGATCGTAGTGCGCAGGCGCATGCGTTCCGGTGTCGGGGTTATGATCAGCACACCGTCAATCTCGATCTTGAGGCCGGCGGTCTTGTCGCCAAGCGTCACTGTGACCTTTGTTGCGCTTTCCTTGAAGCGGGGCTCGAAGGTGGCGAGCACCGCACGGATCTCACGCGCCAGCACATCGCGATCAAAGTCGCGCGAAGACCTGCCCGAGAAGGAGGGGACGCCGTAATTGACCACGCTCCGGCGCACCTCCGGGAAATCTGCGAGCGACGGTGGGTTGTCCGATACCTGTTCATTTTCCAGATCGGACAGGAGCGGCGTGGCCTCGAAGCGCTCGGTGTTGAAGAGCGCCTCGACGTCACGCCGCACTGCTTCTCTGAGCACGCGGGCTGACACCACAACGCCGCGACTTTCGATCTCGACCCGATGCTGGGTCTGAAAGGCCAATCGATGCAGACGCCGTTTTTGCTCGGCTGTGAGTTCGGCATCAGCGTCGATGGCCCGCGCGCTGGCGCCAACGAGGGCGTCGACACGGTCGGCGCCAAGCTCGTCGAGCAAGACATGGCGCAGCCCGTCTATCTCCGAGGTCAGACCAGGCAGGTCATTGACGAGGCGATCCCAAAGCGACGGCTGGACGGCCTCGCTTTTTGCCCGCAAGCTGCCGGTACTGTGCTGCTTGCCAGCGTCGGGTCGCCCACCCTCACTTGCCGACATAGACATCCATTTCGGCTTCATCATTGCCGTCATAGACGAACTTGATCTTCTTGTAGGCGAAGCTGACCTCTTCCTGGATCAGGTCTTCCTCATCCTCGGCCTGCGACATGTCGTATTCCATGATCGAGGCGTCGGTGAGGGTGACGACCAGATAATCCTTAGTCTCGCCATCGATCGTCCGACGTGCCGAGAACACCACTTCATCGAGGGCCTTGTTCTCGAACAAGGCTTTCTTGAGATAAGGCGAAGATTTGTCGTAGTGTTTGATGAACTTGATCATGCCCATGGACACGCGCCCCCGACGTGAGAGCGAATTCGGGTCATAGGGTGCGACCATCTTGTAGTCGACGCCATGGATTTCGATCTCATCATCGTGGCCGTCGCGGGTGCTGGGGCCCTTGATATCGGGAACCTTCAGAAAACCATCAATCTTTACTGGCATTGTCTCTCTCCACCATTGTCAAAAAAAAGATTGTTGTTGCTGCAATCAAGTCTTAACGGACGGCAGTTCCGACACCAGTCGAAGCGAGGCATTGATGCCCTCCAACTGGTAATGCGGGCGCAGATAGAAGCGGGCGTTGTAGTAGCCCGGCCGCCCCTCCACGCTGTCCACTTGGACCTCGGCGGCGGCGAGCGGGCGCTTGGCGCGCGCCTTGTCGTCGGCAAAGGCCGGGTTGGCCAGCACGTAGCGGTTGATCCACTCGGTCAACCAGATCTGCATGTCGGAGCGTTCCTTAAACGACCCGACCTTGTCTCGCGCTATGGCTTTGAGATAGTGCGCAAAGCGCGAAACCGGGAACAAGTAGGGCAGGTTGGCGCTCAGCCGCTCATTAGACTGCGCATCGGGGTCCACCAGTCGGCCGGCGCGCGTTTCGTCGTCCTGTAACGAATGGGCACCGATGAAAGCCGCAAGATCCGTGTTCTTCCGGTGCAGGATCGGCATCAGGCCAAGCTTGGCGAGTTCCGCCTCACGCCGGTCATCAATGGCGACTTCCGTAGGGCATTTCATCGCTATCGACCCATCATCGGTCGGGAAGCTGTGCACCGGCAAATTAAGCACCGTTCCGCCGTTCTCGACGCCGCGGATCTGGGTACCCCAGCCAAACAGCTTGTGGCTGCGGTTGATGTTGACGCCCATCGGGAAGGCGGCGTTCATCCAGACATACTTGTTGTGATCGCCCTGCACCTCTTCCTCGAAGGTGAAGCCCTTCACCGGAACGGTGTCCGTGCCATATGGCAGCCGGGCCAGGACGCGGGGCATGGTCAGCCCGATGTAGCGAGCATCCTCGCTTTCGCGCAGCGACTGCCAGGAGGCATAGGCCGGGTTGGAAACGATCTGCTGCAAATCCTGAGGGTTCGGCAATTCCTGCCAGCTATCCATACGAAACAGTCGAGGCGAGGCGGCCGCGATAAAAGGCGTGTGCGCAGAAGCGCAGATGCCGGAGATGTTGCGTAGCAGACCGACATCGCGCGGGTGGTTGGAAAATTCGTAGGCGCCGATCACGCAGCCGATCGGCTCACCGCCAAGCATCGAATATTCGTCTGTGTAGACTTTCTTGAAGATCGGACTCTGATCCCACATCTGGCCTTCGTAGTCTTCGAGCGTGTCGGCCAGCTGCTCCTTGGAGATGTTCATCACCCGGATTTTAAGCTTCTGGTCGGTCTCGGTGTTGTTGACGAGGTACCACAGGCCGCGCCATGTGCCTTCCATTTCGCGCACTTCCGGTGCGTGCAGGATCTCGTTGACCTGAGCCGTCAGCATCTTGTCTATACCGGCGATCAGCGACTTGATCGACTTGATGGCATTGGACGAGATGGTTGTGGTGTCGGAACGGGACTGCGCTGCGAGCGCGAGATTGCGCACGAGTTGCTGCAGCTTCTCGCTGTCGTCTTTCTTGACCTTGAAATCCTTCTCGAGGAGTCCACTGAATTCTCCAAGGTCTATGGCTTCAGCCTCGGCGGCGAGGGTGGCGGTCTTTTGCTGTTCGGCCATGGTTTATTCTCCCGCCTTGTCGTCGTCAGTCAGCGCCTGGCTGGCGATCTTGCCAAGAAGTGGCTCGTTGTTCAGCAACTGCGCGATACGCTTTTCGGCGTCTACGCGGCCATCCATGAAGCCCAGCAATTCCTCGAGCTGACGACGCATCTTGAGGATCTCGGCCAGTTGCGGAACCTGCTCGGCGATCTTGTCGGGGGCGAAATCGCCCATTTTGGTGAAGGTGAGATCGAGCGCCAGTTCCTCGTCGCGCTCTTGGCCTTCGGCCTGCGGCAGCGTGTTCTTCACCCGCGCTTTGACGCGGGGTCCGAGCGCCTCCATGAACTTGGGGAAGCGGTTCGCGTCGGTCTCGACGAAGGAGCGGTCCAGAACCGACTTTGACGCTTCCTTGGTTTGCGAAGCACCGGAAAGGTCGGCCATCACGCCCATGACAAACGGCAGTTCGATCGTCGTCGGGCTGCCGTAGGTTTCCACGTCATAGGCGATCTGCACCCGTGGCGCGCGATTTCGTTCGATGACCTTGGCTTTGCTTTCGGCTGGCATGTGTCTTACCTTTCATCTTTCTGTGCCGTCTTCTTGACATCGGGAACGCCGGCAAGAAGCCGAAATTCCTTCAGTCCCGACGGGGCGAGATCTTCCATCAGTTCAACGAAATCCATATGCACCATTCGGCGCACGCGCCGCGCCAGGTGCGGGATCGGGCTGGACGGTTCGGTGCTGTCATAGAAGGCGACGACGAGATCGAGGCATTTGACGACATCGTCGCGCGAGGAGATCCGGTCGGGCAGGCCGCTGTCGCCGGATTCTGCGTAGCTTGCCACGCTTGCCATCGTATCGGCTCCATCGCCGTTGCGAACACGTGCTGCCGGTTCTGCTGGCGTCGCGACCGGCTTTGCGAGGCCGTTCGCGGCAGTGGCACCGGTCGCGTTTCGTTCGAGGGTCGTCAGCAGACGCTGCAGAAACCGCTTTAACTCGGGAAGCGTGGCGCCAGCGCCTTCGAGGCGGGAGTTAAAGGCGGCTTCGACGCTCTCGAGAGCGGCGATCGCGGCGCGGGCGTCGGCTATGAGCAACGTCATTTCTGGCCCGGCCTGATCAATCAGCGCCGCGCATGCGCTGCGCACCCGGTTCACCAGTTGGCTGTGCTCGCTTGCCAGCTTCGCCTTCTCGGCCGCATTCAGTCCCGAAGCAGCCTCCTGCAGCATGACCCGCTCGTCAAGCGAACCCTTCTCCAGATCCGCGCCCAGGATCGGCCCAATGGCGCGCGGCGCAAAGAATGTCATTTTCCGCAAATCTTTGAGTAGACCGTCCTGGCTGTTCTGAAGGTCGGTAAGCGCATTGATGCGGCGCAAGGCTGCTTCGCGCGGCGTGGCACCGGGCCGCAGGGCCGGATGCATGGTCGTCCAATGCTGATCGACGGTTTGCGCGATGAGGGTCAGGCCGGCAGCCAGGCCGGCCAACCGATGCTCGTTGGCCAGTCCACGCGTAACAATGACGAGAAGGCGCAGGTCCCGGCCGTGAGACCGCAGCTCTTCAGCCCTGGTAAGCACGGTAGGCCAGTCTATCGGAACGTCGACTTCAGTGTTTTTGCTGCCTTGGAACTCGACTTTCTTCTGCTGTTCCGTCAGTCGCTCCAGCTCATGGAAGGCCGGGTCGTTGCGCAAATCCTCCCCTGACGGATTTTCACCGTCGAGCGGAGTAAGCCAAAGTGCGACATCAATCACACAGACCCCCAGCGACCGGCCCTCAACGGCACCTGACCCAAGGTTACCACACTGACGTGCCGTACGCCAATTAAAGCCGCTGCTTAAAAACTAACGAAAGCTGACCACCGCGTATTCGCTATGGGATGGCTTGGCGAGACTGCCGAACCCAGTCGGTAAAATGCACCACATGGATGCGCGAAATTCTTCTGCCGCCAGTGGTCTGGGCTTCCAAAGGCTGACGGCCCCGCGAACGGCCTTGGCGACGCCGTCCATCGGGCGCTTTGTCAAGCGACGGCTTATGTGGCAGGTTGTCGACTGGCAGATTGCAGGAGCAGGTTCGATGGAACAGCGCCGGTCGTCACAGAGCTTCAAGCGTAAGGAACTGGTTGGCAAGCTCAATCCTGTCGGCGTGCGCGCCTTCAAGGCAGCCGCGGACACCGCCAAGCTGCGCGGCAACCCTTACGTCGAACTCGTCCACTTCATCGAGCAACTGGTGCTTTCCGATCGCTCGGACGTGCAAATGATCATCGCCGATGCGGGAGTGGATGCCAGCCGGCTCACGGCCGATATGACCCGCGCCGTGGACAAGCTGCCATACGGCGCCACATCGATCGAGGAATTTTCCGACCACATCTTTCATGCCATCCAGGAGGCCTGGAACTTGGCGACGCTTGAGTTCAGCGTCGAGGAAGTCCGCAGCGCGCATATTCTGCTCGCTTGCCTGAAGACCCCGGTCCTAGAAGGCCTGCTGTCGAAGATCAGCGGCGCATTCGACGAGATCGACGCCGACGCGGTGATCGCGCGGTTCGCCGATGTCATGGAGGGCTCACTCGAAGCTGGCACCTCGACCACGGTCTCCGCAACGGAGATGCCACGGCGGGCTCCGGGTGGGGATTCGGCGCTGGCGAAATACGCCACCGACCTGACCCAGCGCGCCCGCGACGGCAAGATCGATCCCGTCGTCGGCCGCGACCCCGAGATCAGGCAGATCGTTGATGTCCTGATGCGGCGGCGGCAGAACAACCCGATCCTGACGGGCGAAGCCGGGGTAGGCAAGACCGCGGTCGTCGAGGGCTTCGCCTTGCGTATTGCCCAGGGCGATGTACCACCGATGCTACAGGGCGTCAGCGTGCGCATGCTCGATGTCGGTTTGATGCAGGCCGGGGCAAGCGTAAAGGGCGAGTTCGAAAAACGGCTTAAGGCTGTAATCGACGAGGTGCAGTCGTCCGAAACACCGGTTATCCTTTTTATCGATGAAGCTCACACCTTGATCGGCGCAGGCGGCCCTGCTGGAACCGGCGACGCGGCCAATCTCCTGAAGCCGGCGCTGGCACGCGGTGAACTGCGTACCGTCGCGGCAACGACCTGGGCTGAATACAAGCAGCACATAGAAAAAGACCCGGCGCTGACCCGTCGGTTTCAGGTGGTAAAGATCGACGAGCCTTCCGAAGCTGTGGCCGTTCTCATGTTGCGCGGGGTGGCCGGAGCTCTCGAGCAGCACCACCGGGTGCAGATACTGGATGAGGCGATCGAGGCGGCAGTGGGCCTGTCACACCGCTATATCCCGGCGCGGCAACTACCCGACAAGGCGGTAAGCCTTCTCGACACCGCTTGCGCCCGGGTCGCAATCTCGCAGCATGCCACGCCGGCCGAGCTCGAGGATATCATACGGCGGCGCCAGGCGCTGGAGGTCGAGCACGGCATCATCGATCGTGAGGCGGCGATCGGGATCGAGGTGACCGAACGGCAGGCACGGGTCGACACCGGACTTGCCGAAACAGGGGTCGCGCTGGCTGCCGCGCAACAACGTTGGGACCGCGAAAGAGTTTTAGTTGCCGAGATACTCGAATTGCGTGCCCGGCTGCGCGGCGACGGTATGCCGCTCGATGCGATGGAAACGCCAGCGGATGCCAACGCCTCTGAGTCTGAGTTGCCTGAGATCCAAACGCCCAAGGACAAGGCATCCGATCCCAAAGTGAAAACGGCTGTTGCCGATGGACTTCCACCTGATCCGGTCGCCGATCTTACCCGGTTGCGCGAACGCATGGCTGAACTGGCCGAGGCGCAAGGCGAGGCGCCGCTGATCCTGCCCTCGGTTGATCGAAATGCCGTGGCCGCGGTGGTCCAGGACTGGACCGGCATCCCCACGGGGCGCATGCTGTCGAGCCAGACCGAAAAAGCCCTCCGGCTCGCGGCCACTCTGTGCGAGCGCGTGGTTGGCCAAGAGCATGCCATGGAGATGATCGCCAAGCGTGTGCAGACCAGCCGCGCCGGGCTCGGCGCGCCGGAAAAGCCGGTGGGGGTGTTCCTGCTTTGTGGCCCCTCCGGCGTCGGCAAGACCGAAACCGCGCTGGCCTTGGCGGAGACGCTTTATGGTGGCGAACAGAACCTGATCTCGATCAACATGTCGGAGTTTCAGGAGGCGCATACTGTCTCGACTTTAAAGGGAGCGCCCCCCGGCTATGTCGGCTACGGCAAGGGTGGCATCCTGACAGAGGCGGTTCGGCGCAAACCCTATTCGGTGATCCTGCTCGACGAGGTCGAGAAGGCGCATCCGGACGTCCACGAAATCTTCTTCCAGGTTTTCGACAAGGGCATGATGGACGACAGCGAAGGGCGGCGCATCGATTTCAAGAACACATTGATCCTGCTCACCTCGAACGTCGGCTCCGAAGTCATCATGGACCGGACGAGGAACGGCACGGTTCGGACCGGCCTCGAAGATCTGGATACGGCCTTGCGCCGGCCGTTGCTGAAGGTTTTTCCGGCGGCGTTTCTTGGACGGGTGGTAACCATTCCTTACTACCCGCTGTCGGATTCGATGATCGAGGCGATCACCCGTCATCAGTTCGCCAGGATCGCTCACCGGCTGCGTGCAACCAGTGGCGCGGAACTGGTGATCGGCGACGGCGTCATCGATCTGGTCAGGGCACGCTGCACGGAAATCGAATCCGGCGGGCGGATGATCGATGCCATCTTAACCAACACGCTTCTGCCGGAATTAAGCCGCGGCGTGCTCAACCGGTCGCTTGACGGTGAAAAGATGACGAAGGTGACCGTCGGAGCCTCCGACGGGGGCTTTACTTATTTCTTCGAGTAATTTGGGCGGATGGTACCGGCGCATCAAACGGCTTTTGCATCCCGCGGTGGATTGAAGGATGCCTTCCACGGCATGGCGCAAGAGCGCGGCGAGGCTTTTGTCCGCGCTAGCGTGCAAAAGGCAACCAAGCACGCAAATGAGTTCCTTTGGGCGGCTAGACCTCTCGCCGTCGCTTGCCGTCATAGTCCCCAGGTGTGCTCATTCTGGCCCCTGGATTATACTGAACGTGAATATGCGGAAACATAGGCCCTTGATCGTTCACCAGGACTAAATACTTGGCCTTGCCAAGTTCAGAGTTAAGTTCCTGCTGCAAAAAGTATCCTAAAAGGATTGACAACATACCGGTCCCGCGATCCGCCAGCTTTTTCGTCCTAATATCAACCGCATTGCCGGAATGATGCAGGACCAGCGGGAATGATTATACCACTCTTTTCCAGCAGTAAGCTCAAGCTCAAGCCGCCTCGGCGCATGTTGTCTGAAAACGCGTCGAATTATCGGAATGGCCTCCTGCATTTGCGGGCTGAGGCCGCTTTCAATCGTTCTCTCCCTCATCGCAATCTCCATGAAAAGAAAGCGTCATTCCCTTACCACAACCATCACACGTACGCCTCATCCATGAATATCGCAGGGCCGAGATGGAGCTTTTTGTGAGTGCAAACGTGACGCCTCAGATCGTATGCAGCCGGTGCACCATGCCATGTTGCCGTCGTCGCCCATTTTGGCGAGCGGTTCTCTGTCATGCATCGTGGCAGGATTGTCGAGTTCGGCCCACCACCCGATCATTACTGACCCCCGCTTAAACGCCGCCGAAAATACGTCAATCTGCGACGCAACATACTGAAAACAAAAGTAAAAAAATTCCATAGATAATCAGCGACAATCGGCACGCAGATAGCTACTTCGTCGGCAGGTAGTCGTGCCGAAACCACATCCCAATTCGCCAAGCGCCCGATGGGCTCACGGCAATTGGGGATTGCTGGTGGATTGCGGTAATTCGTTTGGTCGTGCTGGAATTTGATACGAGTGTCATTCCAAGTACCTGGCCACCATCGGCCACGCCGCAAGTTGGCGGCTATCTGCAGCCAGCTTTAAAAGCCAATGACCATCCACGGATCGGTGTCGTATCCGAGGCGCGGCTTTTCCGGGGTTGCTCCATCCGGCATTTTGGCCGTGCCAGTCAAACCGCAGTCCAGATCTCTCACCGGCTTCTTGGTCGAATGCTTCGTAGAGCACAGGGCCGCAGCATCACCGACCACCACTTTCTTTTCCTTGGCAATGGTGCCACCAGTCGCAGCGATCGTGATAGCCGCGCAAAATATAGCAACTCTCATCGTACTCCCCCACGGTTGCGCATCCTCAAGATGCCGGACATTACGTTACGTCATTTTTATATTAGCACAAGCGAATATTTAATCCTCACGCCCGCCTCCTGCCAATGGCCTCGAGGCGGGCTGCTCTTCCATTTCGCGATGGCCTTCACGCCAAGCTCGTCCGCTGCCGAAAGGTGGTGGGATTTTTGTCATATAAGCGAAACCTGATATTCGGCGCCTGGTGTCGATGGCGGCAGCGTCCCACACGCCGGTGACGAGAAATGTTCGCTTTGTCATGATGTCTCTACCTGTTGTGAAAGAAGGACGGTCAGGCGCACCCAGATCGCGGCTGGTCATCATTGCCGACGGCCTCGATTTGGAACGGGTGCAGCGCTCATTCGCTGCATTCGCATTGGCCAGCCAGCCCAAAGTCATGGCGATTGCCGGCGCGTAGTCGAGCGTCAATGTCCCCCACACGGACCGAACCGCTTCCCCTGCTAAGTTCCTCGGCAAGGGAATTCTCGCCGGCCAGGGATTCCCCATCAAAGCCCGGGATCAAACATTTAGTGGTCGAAACGCTTCATCCAAGCAAAGGAATCGGTAGTGGGGCGATATTCGGCGCCGAATGCGCCATCATAGCCGGCGTCCGCGATTGCGCGCAGGAGCCAGCCATAGTCCACCTCGCCGTGATCGGGCTCGCTACGATCCGGTACGGCGGCGAATTGGATATGGCCGATCTTGTCGGAAAATTGCCTTACCGAGTTAAGCAAATCGCCTTGAATGATCTGCATGTGATAGCAGTCGAACATTACCTTTACCGCACCGTCTGTCGCATCGATCACACGCAATGCGGTGGAAAGGTCGGAGAGGAGATAGCCCGGCGCATCGCGCGGGTTCAGAGGCTCGATCAATATGCCGATGTTGTGCCGTGCCGCCGCCTTCGAAGCGTACCGCAAGTTGCCGGTGAACGTCGCGAAGGCTTCGTCACCGATTGCCTTTCCTGCCATCACATGGATGTTGCGACAGCCTGTTACGGCTGCCCATTCAATCGCCTGGTCGATAGCCGCGCGCGCTTCCGTTTCACGGCCCGGCAGCGCGGAGAGGCCGAAATCGCCCGCCCCGACATCCCCCCGGGCCGTGTTGATGCCAAGCAGCGGAAGACCGGTTTCGGCGAGCAGCGCCGCGACCACCGATGCGTCGGTATCGTACGGCCAATGCATCTCGACCGCCGCGAAACCGCGCCGCTTGGCCGAGCGGATCGCATCCGGAAGCGCTAGGTCACGAAAGAGAAATCCCAGATTGGCCGAAAGTTGCATCAGTCGTCCCACTCCACGTCAAAGTGTTCCACCAACTCGCGAATTTGCGGAGCCGCGAGGATCCTGGGCCGCAAGCCCTGGGTGAGAAGCGTGAGCTTGGCCGTTTCCTCAAGTTCCTCCATCGCGTAGGCGGCGGCTTCGAGATCCTTGCCGGCGACGACGGGTCCGTGGTGGGCCAGCAATACGGCCGACCGTTTCCCAGCGAGTCCGCGCACGGCGTCTCCCATCGCCGGATCGCCGGGCCGGATATAGGGCAGCAGTTTCACCTTTCCCAGCCGCATGATCGAATAGGCCGTCAGCGGCTTGAAGACGCTGTCGGGATCGATGTCGGGCAGAAGCGAAACCGCGACAGAATGGGTCGAATGAAGATGGACGACCGCTCCGGTGCGCGCGTCGCGTGTCTCGTAGAACGCCTGATGCAGCGGCATCTCCTTCGTCGGCTTGTCGCCGTCCAGGAACCGTCCCTCAGCGTCGAAGAGCGACAGGCGGGCGGGGTCGAGCGCGCCAAAGGACGATCCTGTCGGCGTGACGAGCAGCCGACCATCGCCGAGGCGGGCGGAGATGTTCCCCGAGCTTCCCGCAGTGAGGCCGCGCGCGAACATGGACGCAGCGATGCTGCAGATCTGATCCCTGAGTCTTGTTTCATCGCTCATCGTAGAACGCCTCCCGTAAGGACGTCGGCTGCCTTTTCGAAGAACCCGGCCGAACCGAAATTGCCCGATTTAAGGGCGAGCACCATATCCGGGTCACGGGCCTTCAACGCCGGAACACCGGGGTCGATCTCCGGTCCGATCTCGAATGACGAAATGTTGAGCGCTGATACGACGGCCCCCGATGTCTCGCCGCCCGCCGTAACCAGCCGGCGTACGCCACGCGCCGAAAGCTGACGCGCCAGTTCGCCGAAAAAACCTTCAACCGCCGTCGCGACGCGCTCCTTCCCGTAGCGGTTCTGTGCGGCGGCGACGGCTTCGGGATCGGCCGACGAGAACACCAGTGGCAAGCCGTGGTGCTGATGGCCGATCGCCCACTCGGCATATTCAACAGGATTGGCCGTGCCGTCCACGACCCCATCCACCTCCACAATGCGCGTCGGATGGTTTTTCCGGTGCTCGGCAATCTGGCGCCGGCTCATGGTCGAGCACGAACCGCAAAGCGCGGCCCCTGGCCCCTGTATTCCCTTCCAATGCGTGGCCGCCGTGCCGATCAACCCGGCCCGACGAAAGTTGGCCGGAAGTCCCAGCGCTATTCCCGAACCGCCGCTGAGCAGAACATCGGCTTCGGCAGCCTCGCCAATGGCGATAAGGTCCTTGTCCTGGATGGCGTCGACCACGACGTAGCGAGAGCCGCTGGCGGATGCCGCCTTCAGAGCATCCCTGATCGGGCCGCTTCCTTCCGCCACGACGCTGTAGGGGACATGACCGATCGCGCGCCTGGTCTGTCGTGCGAGCCAACGTCTCAGATCGGGATCCGTCATCGGCGTAAGCGGATGCTTCTCCATGCCGGATTCGCTCAACAGCCGATCGTTGACGAAAAGATGCCCCTGGTAGATCGACCGGCCGGTTGCGGGAAACGCCGGACAGACGATCGCGCGTGCCGCTCCCAACGCGTCGCCAAGAGCGTCCAGCACGGGACCGATATTGCCTTCGGGCGTCGAGTCGAATGTCGAGCAGTACTTGAACAGATATTGGCGGCAGCCTTGGCGTCGAAGCCACTCCAACGCCGCGAGCGACTGCTTCACCGCCTCCGAGGCGGATATCGTTCTGGTCTTCAGGGCAACGACGCCCGCGTCAACCGAGCGGTCGGAGGCGGTGTTGGGAACGCCGTTGTACTGGACCGTGCGCATGCCCCCCTTGGCAAGCGTGTTGGCCAGGTCGGAAGACCCGGTGAAATCATCGCCTATGCAGCCCAGAAGCATCGGAATTTCCCAGTTTCAACTTTCACGGAACTTTGGCGACCATGCCCTAACGGTTAAGGGATGGTCTTCGGGGCGTCGTCCGCCAGGTAAACCGCGATCAGTTCGTCGACCGTGCTTTCGGCCACAAAGCCCAGACTGGTGGCCAGCCTGGGCGTGAAGGATTTCGGCCACCCGGCAATAATGGCCTCGATCGCCTCGTCCGGCTTGCGGTCTATCAACGCCTCGGCTTCGGCCCCTGCCACGCGGCGGAGCGCGGCAATCTGGTCGGAGACCGTGGCCGCGACACCCGGCATGTTCAGCGTGCGCCGGGCGCCCAGCGCGGATGTATCGAGCATCGCGGCATGGATGAGGAAGGCTACCGCCGAGCGCGGGCTCGCCAGCCAATGCTTGACGGTCTCCTTCACCGGCAGCACGGAGCGCTGCCCGGCGAGTGGCTCGCGCAGGATGCCGGAGAAGAAGCCCGAGGCTGCCGCGTTGGGAGTGCCGGGCCGAATGACGATCGTCGGCAGGCGTATCCCGACGCCGTCGAGGAAGCCGCGGCGCGAGTAGTCGGCCAGCAACAGCTCGGATATCGCCTTCTGGGTGCCGTAGCTGGTCAGCGGGGCAAGGATGTAGTCGTCGGGAATAGGGTCGGGCAGAGGCGCGCCATAGACAGCAACCGAGGAGGTGAACACCAGCCTGGGGATATATTTCCGCCGGGTTCCTTCCAGCCGGATCGCCTCGAAAAGAGCGCGCGTGCCGTCCATATTGATGCGATAGCCCTTCTCGAAATCGCGTTCCGCTTCGCCGGACACGATGGCCGCGAGATGGAAGATCACATCCGCGCGGCGCGCGGCCAGATCCTGCGCTGCGCCGGGAGCGGAAATATCGGCGGCAATGGCTTCGACAAAACCTATGTCACCGGTTGGCACCGGCGGCTTCGTCACGTCCGCCAGCGTCATCCGGTCGATCTTTCGATCTCCAAGCGATGCTGTCCGCGAAAGCTCGGCCGCGAGTTTGCGGCCGATCATTCCACCAGCGCCAATGATGAGTATATGCATGGATGCTCCGTTCTCTTCCGGGACTGGTTTGTGATGCCGCTTCAGACCTGCCTGAGCGCGCGCACGACTGCGTAGGCTTCGAGCGACAGGGTTTGCGTTCCGTCATGCGTCAGCCGATCGAGCAGATCCGGTTGGCGCGATGCCGCGACGAAAGATGAGGCTTCAAGAATTGCAGCGCGCGCGAAGCCTTCGGGGAGGCGCACCTCCAGCGCGTTGGGCGAGGGGTTGCATAACCACAGCTCGGTGCCTTTTTCGGTAACCGCCGCGATCCCTCGCACTGCGCCAGGGACCGACGATCGCAGCGGACGGAGCGGGTAGCCTTTGAGCTTCGCCAGGCCTCGCACGATGTGCCAGACAGGATAGAGCTCGCCCTTGCCTTCGAACCAGGGCTCCGGAAATGACGTCGGCACGGAGAGGACGCCGAACGGGCCGACCGCGGCGCCGAGCGCGATGGCCGCCGCGCCGCCTTCCGCGAAGGCGGCGAAGTAGCCGAGGTTCCAGGCCGCTCCCATGACGCCCCGCTGGCGCGGATCATTGAAATTGACCGCCTGCCGGATGTTGGCGGGATTGGCGACCGGCGCTTCACCATAGGGATTGTCGCGCAACCCGATTGCGGACGGCCCAACGGAATATGGGCGGCCCTTGGCGATCGCCGGCACGGTCCTGGCAATATGCGGCAGGCATTCGAGCGTCTCCATCAAGGAGCGGTCGTCACCAGCGTGGAAGATCGCCGCCGTCGTGAATGTCACGAGGTCTATCGCCTCGGCCGGGGGACGTTTGCGGTTGAGCTCGGTGAAGAAGCTGAACATGCCTCCGCCGATGCGAGATCCGGGGAAGGCCGCGCGCGCGGCCGTATAGAGCTTCGCCGCATCCGGCGCTGGCGGCCAGATGCTGCCGGGCAGCGTGCATTTAAGATCGGGTGCGGGCGACACCAGAACCGTCGTGAAGCGATGATCGAGCCTCGCGGCCACCTTGCCCAGGGAGTCGATTTCCGCCGCGGCGCCAGCATCGTCGGCATGCTCGACCACGGCTTCGAGCCAGGGTTGGGCGCCCATTGCGATGGCGATCTCGACCTGCCTCGCCAGCGTTTCGGCATCATGGCCGAGCCGCGGATCGTAATGGCAGATGACATGGGCGACGCCGAGCTGGGCAAGCGTCTCGACATGCCGCAATGCGGCCGAAGCGTCATCGGGATGCAATCCGACGCCGAGAGGTGGAATCGCGTCCGCCGCCTCGCCGAGCGTCAGGGCGGCGATGCCTCCCGCCTGACGCGACGGACCCTTGGGAGAGCCCTTGACGGTCAGGGTGATCTTCTGTTCGACGACCTCGCCGGGCTCGATCCTGTATGGCCAGGGCAGAGCGAGGGGACGAACATAGGTCTTGTAGGAGGCGTCGGTCCAGTTCCGCTGGTCCTCCATCTCGAACGCGTCGCCCTCCATAAGGCAGCTGACCTCCAGCCCGCCGGGAGTACGGTGCGAGATTTCACGCAGATCCATCATCGGCTGCACCGGATCGATCTCCACAGGAAACCGTGTCTCGACCCTCTCGCCGCTTGTGTGCGTGATCGTGGCGGCCGCGCCGCTTATGCCCTCTATGGGATGCAGGACGACAAAGCCGGTCCGGTTCGTGAGAAGCCCGGTCGGCGTGGTTCCGCGAGCCGAATAGGTCAGAACGCCTGCCGCGGTACCAGCGATGCCCACGTCATAGCCGAAGGTCTCGCCTTTGCTGGCAACGCTTGCGCGATAGGCCACACGAAAGCGATCGTCGTCCTTTTCGACGACCAGGTCGGTGATCTTCGGAATGAGCGTCGCCCAGTCCTTGTCGCGGACCACGAACGAGATTGCGCGGATCACCTCTTCGCCATGCATGCGGAAGTCGCGCAGGTTCGCGCAGTCGAAAAGCACGCTGAGGGGCCCGGCGCTCAGTAGCCGCTCCTCTGCCGGTAGTTCTTCCGTGCCGTAGAGGCGGACGGCTCGGGAAGGATCGGACTGTGTCATAGGATTCTCCCGGTCTCAAACGCGGCGCGATTTCCAGGTGATGAGGCGCTCGGCCAGCAAGGCGAGGATGATGATGGCGCCGATGGCGGTCCCCTGCCAGAACGGCGAGACGCCGAGCAGGTTGAGGCCATTGCGGATCATCACCATGATCAGAACCCCCATCAGCGTGCCGAATATCGTGCCTCGTCCGCCGTAGAGGCTCGCGCCACCGATGACCACGGCCGCGATGGCGTCGAGTTCAAGCTGGTTCCCCCCGATCGGGTCAGCCGACATGATCTGCGCCAGCGAAAAGGTCATCGCCGTCGCCGAAAGGGCACCGGACGCCACGTAGGGAAAGATCGAGTAGAAGAGGGTGTTAAGGCCGGCCGCCCGGGCGGCTTCGATGTTCGAGCCGACCGCGTAGATGGTTCGCCCACCCTTGGAATATGTCAGCCACGCCCAGGTGGCGAGGTAGAGCGCGATGAGGAAGATGACGTTGGCGGGGATGCCCAACAGATTCGTATAGACGATATTCTGCAGCCCTATGGGCAGTCCCGAAATCGAGCGCTGTCCCGACACGATGTAGGCGAGACTGCGCCCCATCGCCATGACCCCGAGCGTCACCACGAAGGGCGCCAGGCCGAACACTGCGATGAGAACGCCGGAGAAAAGCCCGATCAGGGCGCCGCAACCTATGGCGAGCGCGATCGCCACCGGAATGGGGAATTCCTTCAGGAGTAGGGCGAGGATGATGCCGGTCACGCCCGCGACCGACCCGACGGAAAGGTCGATGCCGCCAGTCAGGATCACCAGGGTCATGCCGGCGGCAACTATGCCAAGCACCACCGATTGGTCGAGTATGTTGAACATGTTCCGCTCGGTGAAGAAGTGCGGCGAGATGAACGACAGGATCACCGCAAGCACCATGGCGAGGCAGAGCATCCGGAACTCAAGCGTGCTGGCGAATCTAGGCATCGCAAAGGATCGTGTGGGCGCGTTCATGCGTCGATCTTTTCGTCTTGAGGTGTATCGAACAGGCCGGCGATCCGGGCCGACAGGGCCCCGGCGTCCGGCAGCCTGGAGTCGGCCGGCAGGCTGAGCCCGATCCATCCCAGATCGTGCCCTCGGCGATTGGACAGTGGTGCAAGCAAGGTAGAGCGGCCCTCATTCTCGGTCACGATGCCGGGTTGACGCCTTCCAAGCGCCAGGGGGATTGCCGTCTCGTGCGCAAGATAGACATGCCCGGCCGCGAGTCCCATCGTTGCATCCGGCGTGCCCTCGGCGAGGGCGAGGCAGACAAACCGGTCGTCATCGATCAGCCCCCAGAATGCCGTGCCGCCATGGCCGGCGACGAGATCCCGCAGGAATGCGGTGTTGCGCTCGGCTGAGCTTCGGGGCGCGGCGAGCAGCGTCAGGCTCTCTTCGCTCAGTCGCGAGGCGGGCAGGTCGGCGATGGTATAGCCGTCACTCACCACGACGACCCGCTCGCAGATCCCCAGTAATTCCTGGAAATCCGAGGAGATCACGACTACGGCTATCCCCCTTTCGGCCACCTCGCGCAGCAGTTCGTAGATTGCCTGGCGTGTCCCTATGTCGACGCCTTTCGTAGGCTCGTCGAGGATGAGCACTTCGGGCTCGATCAGCAGCCAGCGCGCGATAATGATCTTCTGCTGCATGCCGCCGGAGAAGTGCAGAAGGTTTGCATCCATGCGGTCGGTCGGAAGGTCGAGACGCGAAATCAGCTCGCTGGCCTGCTTGCGGCGCGCCGAATGGCCTCGCCCGAAACCCCTGTGCTTGCCCATCTGGGCGAGGAAGAGATTTTCGCCGACCGTCATGTCGGGCACGATGTTCTGGGCCCGCCGGTCCTCGGCGACCATTCCGAGACCGGCGCGGATTGCCGCGATAGGGCTGTTGGGGGCAATCTCCTTGCCGCCGACAAAGACGCGCCCGCGGCTGCGGTGGCGCAGTCCGAATATCGCTTCGGCGCTCTCCGAGCGTCCAGCTCCGACAAGCCCGCCGAGGCCGAGAATTTCACCCCTGCGCACCGTGAACGAGACGTCACGCACGAAAGGCGGGGCTTTGAGCCCAATTACCTCCAGAGCCACCGGCTGCTCGTTAGTGGTCACTCGCGAGACGGCCTTTCGATACACATTTCCGATGTCGCGTCCCACCATGTGGCGGATGACGTCGGCCTGCGTGAGCCCCGCCGTGGGCACGCTTTCGGCCACGGTCTTGCCCTCGCGCAGGATTGTGACGCGATCGGTGACTGCGAAGACCTCCTCGAGCCGATGCGACACGAAGGCGAGTGCCTTCCCGCTGTTTTTCAGCCGCCCCATGATCTCGAACAGCCGGTCAACCTCGATCGGCGAGAGGGAGGCCGTCGGCTCGTCGAAGATGACAAGATCGGCGTTGAGGGCCAGCGCCTTGGCTATTTCGACGAGTTGGCGTTGCGCTGCCGAGAGCCGGCGCACCTCGATGTCGAGTGGCAGTACGTGGTCGTGGCCAAGTTCCGACAGGATGGTCTGCGCCCTGTGTCGCAACTGGCTGAAAGACAGACGGCCCGGCATCGCGTAGCTGGGCAGGAAGATATTCTCCAGCACGCTCATGTCGGGCGCCAGGCTGGTTTCCTGTGCCACGAGGGCAATGCCGGAACGCAGCGCGTCGCGCGCGGATCCGACGGTCAAGGGAGCACCCTTGAAGAGTATCTCGCCCGACGAAGGCGGCAGGTGTCCGCAAACGATCCGTGACAGCGTCGATTTTCCCGCGCCGTTCGCGCCCAGCAATCCGCAGATCTCGTACCGGCAGAGCGCTATCGACGCGTTGCTGAGCGCGTAGGCGTTCCCAAACAGGCGGGTGACGCCACGAGCCACGAGAAGCGGCTCGGGAATCTTGCTGCTGTCTACCATCCGAGGACACACTCCAAGTGGTACGAATAAAGCGTCCGGGGGAGGTTGCCCCCGGACGGCCTATGTCGGCCAGGCCCCGATTACATCTCGTTGGCGAAGACCGTTTCCTTGATGGTTGGAAGCTCCTGCTCGATGTTCTTGCTGGTCACGATCTTGATCGGCACGAGGATTTTCTTTTCGGGAGTCTTGCCGCCGAGATGGTCGACCATCGCGCGTCCCGATTCCTGGCCCATCAGATACGGCTGCTGCATGCCCGAAACGACCAGTTCGCCCGACTGCAGCAACGGCACGAATTCCGGCACGCCGTCGAAACCGGCGACCAGCACGTCGCCGGTGAGGCGGGCCGCCTTGATTGCCTGCAAGGCGCCCAGCGTCGGGCCGTCGGTCTGGACGAAGAGGCCCTTCATGTCCGGATTCGCGGTCGTCATATCCTGCGTGAACTTGAAGGTTTCGTCCGCGGTGTAGGTCTGCATCTGCTGCAGCCCGGCTTCCTTGGTGATGCCAGCCTCTGTCATCGCGTCCTTGAAGCCCTTGGTGCGGGCCTGGCCGTTGAGGCGGGCCTGGCTGATGCCGACAATGCCCACGCTGCCGTCCTGCTTGCCGGCGGCCTTCATTGCCTCGGCCAGCGCTTTGCCGACGCCGTTCGCGCCCTGATAATTGTCAGAGATGATGAAGGACACATAGTCGCCGCTGTCCGTGCCGATGTCGGCGATGACCACGGGAATGTTTGCCTGCTTGGCGAGATCGAGCACGGCCGGCGCGGTTGAACTGTCTGTCGGAGAGATGATGATCCCGGCGACGCCGCGGGCGATCGCGTCCTTGGCATTTTTAAGCTGGGTCTGGGCATTGTTGCCCGAATCCAGCGCCTGATAGGTGTAGCCTCCCTTGGTTGCGACATTCTCGATGCCCTTGGAGAGGTATCGCCAGAAGGCAAGATCAAGGCCTGGAGTCAGATAGACCAACTCCTTGGATTCGGCGAGAGCGGCGGTCGCCGTCCCGGCAATGCCGGTCAGCGCGACAACGCCCGCGAGGGCTGCGGTGGCAAAAAGGCGTCTTGTCAGCATGGGAACTCCTCCTGTTGTGCTGCATGGTTGCCCGGCAATCCGCCCCTATTCTTATCCCTTTCGAGCGGATTGCGTTAAAAGCTGCTTGGTCGTGGTGTAGATGCGTGTTTCTTGGACCGCGAAGGCCCTTGCGGCCGCCTCGGAATCGCGCGCCTCAAGTCCCGCAAGAATGGCACGGTGATCGGCGATGCTCGTTGCGATGCTTGAAGGCTGGGCGACTGCTCGCCGCCGATGGTCGAGAAGGTAGGAATAGAGATCGGCGGCGATATCCGCCAGCGCGGCATTGCCGCCCGCCCGATAGATGGCCGTGTGAAATTCGCGATCGCAAATGAGGAAGCGAACGGGATCGTCGATCGCCGCTTCCTGCGCCTCGATCGATTTTTGCAGGGTCTCGAGCGTCGCGGCTTCAACCCGGACAGCCGCGGCCCGCGCCACCTGATCTTCGATCAGCAACCGCGCCTCATGCACGTCGTCAAGACTGTATCTGGAAATGTCGCGATAGCGGGCCGATTGGACCGCGAGTTCCCCGACTTCCGTCGAGGCCACCACTGTCCGCGTGCCTTGGGCGACGGAAAGGATGCCCTTTGTGGAAAGGATTAGGATCGCACCGCGCACCGTCTCGCGGCTTACCGACAAAGCGCCCGCAAGTTCACGCTCGCTTGGCAACGGGTCCCCCACGTCAAGAATGCCGGTCGCAATGAATGTCGCGATCTTCTGGACGACGAAGTCCTTCATCGAATGCTTCGGCACGCCGCCAAGCGCACTCCCGTCGTCGGTCAGAATCGCTCGTAGGTCCATCCGTCCTTACATCCGAAGAGGTCTAGTGGTCCGGTATATGTACCAGTAGGCCTGCTTCAGCTGTGCGTCAATAGCGAGACGCGGCCGTCAAATCTCGGCTGACAAGAGATATTGCTTTGGGAGCGGTGAGAACGTTCTCAGCCCGCATACTCTCCGGCACAGCTTCGCCACTCACCTGCTTGAGCAGGATGTCGACATTAGCGTCATCCAGGTGCTGCTCGGGCACAGCAAGCTCGAACGACAGCGCTCACCGGCGGAGCGGGAGTCTTCCTTCCATCGATTTCGGGCTGCTCTTGTTCTAACCCTAATACGGCCAATTTCCGGATAAATCGATATGAACGCCCGATACTCGTGATGGATAGGAGTGGCGGGACCATGCTAGCCACGAGGCAGACAGACCGCAGGCCTGTCGTGCTTCACTCCAGCTTAAGCGCTTCGGCTCATATCGAAGGTCGCTGCCGGATGGCGTGAGGGTTATCCGAAAGGGAGAGTCTCGATGTCTGGACACGGGTATGAGGGTGGGCGGCTCGATCTCCCCTTCGTTGGGCTTAGCACCTTCGGTAAACGGCCGATCTGCCTTGATTGGGACAAGATCGACGCGGATGTCGCCGTGCTGGGTGTGCCCTTCGACATGGGGACCCAGTACCGCTCCGGTGCACGTTTCGGCCCCCGCGCCATCCGCGAGGCCTCGACGCTGTTTTCCTTCGGTCATGCCGGCGCTTACGACCATGAGGACGACCAGATCTATCTGCCGCTCGACAAGGTGCGGATCGTCGATATAGGCGACGCAGATATCGTGCATACCGATACCGTGGCCAGCCACGCGAATACGGAAATGGCGGTCCGCAAGATTCTTGAACGCGGAGCGCTGCCCGTCGTTCTGGGCGGCGACCATGCCATCAACATTCCCTGCGTCAGGGCGTTCAGCGAACATGGCCCCATTCACATCGTGCAGATCGATGCGCATCTCGACTTTGTCGACGTGCGTCATGGCGTGCGCGAAGGACACGGCAATCCGATGCGCCGCGCGGCCGAACAGTCGCATGTTAGCGGCCTCAGCCAGATCGGCATCCGCAACGTCTCCTCGACCGCCCGCGACGGTTACGAGGATGCGCGCCAACGCGGCTCGACGATCCTTTCCGTCCGCCAGGCGCGCAAGCTCGGGGTCGAAGGTGTTCTGGCGACCATTCCGGAAGGCGTACGCTACTATGTGACGATCGACATCGACGGTTTCGATCCGTCGATTGCGCCGGGCACTGGCACGCCTAGCCATGGCGGCTTCCTGTATTATGAAGTAATGGAAATGCTCCGGGGCCTTGTGAAGCGCGGCGACGTCGTCGGCATCGACCTCGTCGAGGTGGCCCCGGCCTACGACCCTTCGGGCATCACCGGCTTTCTCGCAGCACAGGTACTCCTGAACTTTCTCGGCTATATCTTCGTCGAACACGAAGCGCGCGGACGCTGAACGAAAGGAATTCAACGATGCCAACAAACGCAAGTAACGGTCAGGTTCACGTCATTCCTGCCCGCCAGGGCGTGGCGACGCGCGTTGCCCAAGGCCAGGTGATCACCGTCATCAACACCCACGGCACCCAGGTGGTGGACACCTGGGCCTTCTGCGCCGACGATATCGCGGAATTCATGTCGATGGAGCACAGTCGTGGAGCCATGCTCAAGGTGAACCCGAAGAACGGCGACACGCTGTGCAGCAACAGGCGGCGTCCGATGCTGACCCTGATACAGGACACGTCGGGTGGCGTGCACGATACGCTGATCGCCGCCTGCGACCGCTATCGCTACCAGCAGTTGGGCCATGTCGGGCACCATGACAACTGCACCGACAATCTGGCGACGGCCCTCGGCGCGGTCGGGCTGACGCCACCCGAAACCCCTTCGCCGCTCAACCTGTTCATGAACATTCCCGTCGGCGAAGACGGTTCGGTCACCTTCGAGGCACCGGTGGCGGGACCGGGCTCCTATGTGTCGATGTGCGCGGAAATGGATTTGATCGTCGCGTTCTCAGCCTGCCCGCAGGACCTCATTCCGGTAAACGGTCAAGGCTGCGTTCCAACCGAAGCGCATTATCGGATCGACGCCAAGGCGCCGCGCCTTTAAAGCGCAGCCCAGCATCCAGACCATTGATCCCGAAAAGCGGCTCCCGCTTTTCGGGATCAATGCATAAAGGAGTTTTTACATGCCGCGTACCTTGGGCATCTTGTTTTTTGCGTCGGCGGCTTGCCCTTTTCCGGCCGATTTTTCGGCACTCCCCACCCTTTTGCGCAGTTCCTGAAAAAAAATCCTCTGCGACAGCGACGCTTTCTTGTGCTTTGGCGCGATGATGACGAAGGGCGAGCGGATCTGCGCCTCGGGAATAAGCAGCGCCTTAAGCCGGTTGTTCTGTCTAAACGTGACGGTCATGTGATCCGGCAGATAGCCGACGAAGTGGCCGCTCAGGATATACATTGCCTGCGCCTCGATATTCGAAGCATAGGCGCCGACATGCGCGTTGGGGAAATGCTGCAATTCCGACTTGTTGGCATAAGGGCGCACCACCATCTGCGATGCTTCCACATCAGCCTTTGTCACCAGCTTGCGGGAAAACAGCGGGTGGCGCTCGCTGCAGTAGAGCGAGTTGATTTCATAATGGAACTCGGTCTGCGAATAGCCGGGCAGCAATTTGATGCGGGGGGAGATCGCGAAGTCGATCCCGCCCTTGGCGGTTTCCGCGATAAGCTGTTCAGGCGAGCCGATGGTGATGCGCAGATCGACTTCGCTGGCTTTCTTGATAAACTGATGAATGACGTCATCGAGGCCCAGGGCTGAATCGGTAACGGTGGCATCGACGATCCCGACGCGCAGCACACCCGTCGCCTTGGAGCGCAGTTCGCCCAGTTGCATCTCGAACGCCGACAGCGCTGAAGTCAGCGAATGGGAATATTCATAGACCGCGGTGCCTCTATCGGTCAGTTCGAAGCCGCGCCTGCCGCGTTGGCACAGCGAAAACCCCAGCCGTTCCTCCAACGCGTTGATTTGGAAACTGATCGTCGATTGGCTCATCGCCAAAGCAAGCTGTGCTCCGGTAAATCCGCCATGCTCGACCACCGAGCGGAAAACCCTGAGCGCACGAATGTCGGCAACCGACAGACGCATTCTGACACTCCTCCCTGAGCCTCTCAGACGGTGTTGGGTATCAGCCTTACATCGTCAACTTCGATGTATAGTCTATTCCTTCCATGTTTATCAAAGATTCAATCCTGCCATGCTGCCCTACCAGATGGTGCCGTGCCGTCATGCCACTGGGGAAGCAAACAATCGGGCCGGCATTGCAGCCGGCTGACGACCTGGAGGTCTAAGGCTCGTCACGCATGCGAGATTCCTGAGCGCGTACAGAAGCCTCGGACTCCAAATAATCCATAATAAACGGGAACATACGAAACTGGAGGAAGTTATGCGATCCGCTTTGAAACTGTGCACTTCGACGCTGTTGGCCGCGTCGCTCTCGCTCGCCGTGGCGAGCATTGCCACCGCCGCCGATCTTCTGGATCGGATCAAGGCAAAGGGGGAAATCACCATCGCGTCCGAGGCCCGCTACCCGCCGTTCGAATATGTCGAAAACGGCAAGATCGTAGGCTACGGAGTTGACCTCTTCGAAGAAGTCATGAAGGCGCTGCCGGACGTGAAGGTGAACCGGCTCGACCTGCCGTTCCAGGGCTTGCTGCCCGGTTTGCAGACGGAGAAGTTCGATGCCATCATAACCTCCGTCACCGTTAACAAACAGCGCTACGATACCTACAGGCTGTCTCTGCCAATCGCCGACGCGTCGTTCTCCTACGTCAAGCGCAAAGGCGACGCCGCCTTGAACACGCCCGAAGACCTGAGCGGCAAAAATGTCGGCACGCAGGCCGGCTCGGCACAGCTCAAGGGCACCGAGGCCTTTTCCGAGAATTTAAAAGCAAAAGGCCTAGCGCCGATCGCCAACATCCAGACCTATGTCGACTTCAATGAAGCCTATGCCGATCTCGCTGCCGGGCGCACGGATGCCGTCGTGAATTCCCTGCCCAATCTGCTCTACCTGCAGACGCAGCGCGGCGACGTCTTCGAAACCATCCGCACAACGTTCGGGGACCCGACCTATTTCAGCTGGGCCTTCCGCAAGGACGACGACAGCAAGGCGCTTGCCGACTTCATCGATGACCAGTTCCGCAAGCTCGCCGCCGATGGAACCATGGCCAAACTTCAGGAAAAGTGGTTCGGCTTCACCATGAAACTGCCGACGGACGCTCTGCCCGAACCCAAGAGCTGACGAGTCGGCATCCAACGCCCGGATAAAGGTGAGGCTTTCCAGCCTCGCCTGCCTAAAAACGCACAGGCTGCAAGCCTGGCCTCAAGTCCATAAGGTCTGACGACTTGGCAATGTTCGCCCTCATCCAGAACAACCTGCCCATCATGCTCTGGGGCGCGGGCATGACCATCCTGGTGTCGGGCGTCGCCATCATCCTCGGCATGCCGCTCGGCCTCGTCCTGTGCTTCGGCGTCACCTCGAAGAAGACGTGGCTGCGCTGCTTTTCGCGCATCTATCAAAGCGTGTGGCGCGGCACGCCCATCCTCGTGCAGTTGCTGATTATCTATTATCTGCTGCCGCTCATCGGCATCAATGTAGCGCCCATCCTCGCGGCCATCCTCGCGCTGACCCTGAACACGATCGCCTTCCAGGCCGAGATATTTCGCGGCGGACTTTTGGCCATTCCACCAGGGCAACTGGAGGCGGCGCGCATGGTAGGCATACGCAAATG
Organism: Mesorhizobium sp. B2-8-1; assembly: GCF_006440955.1. Lineage (NCBI taxonomy): Bacteria > Pseudomonadati > Pseudomonadota > Alphaproteobacteria > Hyphomicrobiales > Phyllobacteriaceae > Mesorhizobium > Mesorhizobium sp. B2-8-1. The sequence continues at coordinate 149,416 of NZ_VFTX01000007.1, forward strand.
GGCGGGGCGTCAGCATATACTCGTGCCCCAGATATTGCGCCTCGTCATCCCGTCGCTGGTCAATGAGACCATCAGCATCCTGAAAAACTCATCGCTGGTCTCCGTCATCGCTGTGACGGAACTGATGCGGGTAAGCCAGCAGATCGTCGCGACCACCTATCGCCCGTTCGAAATCTACATCACCGCCGCCGTCATCTATATCGTCATCAATTTCCTTCTGTCGCTGATCGGCCGCATGGCCGAGCAACGGCTGGCGCGGAGGGCCTGAGCCATGGCGCAATTCTTCGACCTATGGGTGCAATACGGACCACTGATGCTGGCCGGCCTGGCGACGACGGCCTGGATCTGCGCACTTGCCACAGCCCTCGGACTGGCGATCGGCCTGTTGCTCGCCTGCCTCGAGAGCACGCCGTTCACGCCACTGCGCTGGGCCGTTCGGGCCTATATCGAGATCATGCGCGGCCTGCCGATCCTGATCCTGCTGTTCGTGCTCTATTATGGCGGCCCGAGCATAGGCCTCCGGCTGAGTGCCGAAGCGGTGGGTGTTTTCGGCCTCGGCTTCTATGGTGCCGCCTATTTCGCCGAAATCTTCCGCTCCGGTTTCCAGTCGATCTCCAAAGGCCAGATCGAGGCGGCGCGCATGGCCGGGCTCTCAGGCACGCAGATCATCCGCCATATCAAGCTGCCGCAGATGCTGGTCATGATCACGCCACCGATGGTCAACCAGATCATCATCCTCATCAAGGAATCCGCGGTGCTGTCCATCATCACCGTTGCCGAGCTGACCAAGAACACGACGCAATTCGTCAACGAGACCTACGCGGTCATTGAACCTTATCTCGCCGCCGCCCTACTGTACTGGCTGCTGGTCGAGGCAGTCGCGCAGCTCGGCAAATATGTTGAGCGCCGGGTGCGGTTCTAGGCCGCTCAACCACCAATTGGGAATAAACGATGGCCACTGAAACCACCGAGCCCGTCATTAAGATCCGCAATTTGACCAAGGATTTCGGCACATTCGCGGCTCTGTCCGGGATCTCGCTCGACATCAACCTCTCCGAAGTCGTCTGCATCATCGGACCCTCGGGGTCGGGCAAGAGCACGTTGCTGCGCTGCGCGAGCTTCCTCGAGGAATATACGAGCGGCGAGATCGAGATCGAGGGCCGGTTGCTCGGCTACAAGCGCGGTGCCGAAGGACTGGTACGAGAAAGCGACCAGAACATCGATTCCGTGCGCCGCAACGTCGGCATGGTGTTCCAGCACTTCAACCTATGGCCGCATATGACAGTGCTGGATAACGTGACGCTGGGATTGCGTCTTTCCAAGCGCGCTCCCGCCGCCAAGGCGAAGGAAAGCGGGCGCCGTGCGCTGGCCAAGGTCGGCCTCGCGGATTTCGCCGAGCGCTACCCCTCGCAGCTTTCCGGCGGCCAGCAGCAGCGCGTCGGCATCGCCCGGGCGGTCGCGATGGAGCCGCATGTGATCCTGTTCGACGAACCGACCTCCGCACTCGATCCCCAGCTCGTCGGCGAGGTTCTCGACACCATGAAGCAACTGGCCGTCGAGGGCATCACCATGGTGGTGGTGACGCACGAGATGGGCTTTGCCGCCCAGGTCGCCGACCGTGTCGTCTTCATGGACCGCGGCAAGGTGATCGAGCAGGGCCCGCCCGCCAAACTCTTCAACGATCCGCAAAGCCCGCGCTTGCGTGAATTCCTCGACACTTGGAGACAGCGCAACATGCTGTTCCAGAGCGAGCCCGCCGCCGGCCAGTAGGGCAGCGGCACAATCGACACGACAAGACGGAGGACCGTACCATGAGCGAAGCTTTGAGCCCGGCAGGTGTTCCCCGCATGTATGGCGACGTGCCACCCTTCATGGCATTTCCCTATGTGCGCGATCTGGCGGGTCTTTCCGCCGACGCTGTGGTGGTGGGCATGCCCTATGACGGCATCGCCACCTTTCGCGGCGGCGCGACCCGCCGCGCCCCGCAGGAAATCCGCAAATACTCGCTTCTTTACGGCAGCTACAGCTTCGACTGGGACCTCGACATGCTGGCCCATATCACCGTCGCCGATGCCGGCGACATCGATGTAGTGCCGGGGGACAATGCCGCCAGCTACGCCCGCCTCGAAGCGCGGCTTGCCGCGGTGCTGGTCAACGGGGCGGTGCCGCTGACCATCGGCGGCGATCACGGCATCAGCTATCCGGCGGTACGCGCGGTCTCCGATGCCGGCGACACCCCGGTCGGGCTCATCGTCTTCGACACCCATCTCGATCTCAGCGAATCCTTCGGCGGCGACCGCCTCACCCGCGCCTCGCCCCTGCTGCGCATTGCCGAACTCGACAAGGTGGCCCCCCGCCGCATCGTTGTCATCGGCGCGCGCGGCCCCCGCAACCTGCTCGAATGGACCCCGCTCTACCGCAAGCTCGGCATCACCGTGTTTTCCATGGAGGAAGTCGAGCGCCTCGGCATCGAAACGGTTGCCGAACGCGCACGCGCCATCGCCAGCGCCGACGGCGCGCGCCTCTATATCAGCCTCGACATCGACGGCGTCGATCCAGCCTTTGCCCCTGCAACCAACAGCCCCGAACCAGGCGGCCTTACCTCGCGCGAGATCATTCGCGGCGTAAGAATAGTGGCCCGCGACGGCTTTGCTGGATTCGACCTCGTGGAGGTATCGCCGGACTTCGATGCTTCCAGCGGCACCACCAGCATCCTGGCCGGCCGGCTGCTGGCCGAGGCCCTGTTCTGCCTCGCGGCCAAGCGCGCCGGCAAGCAGAACGCCTGGCGCGACGCCCACAGGTCCGACTTTCAACAGAAATAGCACCACCTTCGGAGTGCGCCTCGCGGTCAAGCGACCCGATGCGCCAACAGGACACAAGACCATGAGCATTACAAATTTCCAGCCACTCGATTCCGGCAGCGTTCCGCGTTTTGCCGGCCCTTCAACCTTCATGCGCCTGCCCATGGCTACCCCCGAGCAGGTCGACATCGCGCTGATCGGCGTCCCCTTCGACGGCGGCACCACCAACCGGCCGGGCGCGCGCCATGGACCGCGCGAAATCCGCAACCAATCCAGCCTGGTGCGGCGCGTCCACCATGTGACGGGCGTCTCGCCTTTCGAACAGGTGCGTGCCGGCGACTGCGGCGACGTGATTGTAAACCCGCTCGACCTGCCCGGCTCGCTGGACACGATCAGCGCCTTCTTCGAAAACGTCCACCACTCCGGCGCCCGGTCTCTGGTCGTCGGCGGCGATCATCTGATCACGCTGCCCATCCTGCGCGGCATCGCCAAGGAACCGGCCGGCCTCATTCACTTCGATGCCCATTCCGACACCTATGACGAGTTCTTCGGCAACCGCTATAATCACGGCACGCCGTTCCGCCGCGCCGTCGAGGAAGGCCTGCTCGATCCCAAGCGCATGGTCCAGATCGGCATCCGAGGAGCGATCTCCGATGTGGAAAACTACGAGTTCGCCCGCGAGGCCGGCATCCGGATCATCTTCATCGAGGAATTCATGGAGCGCGGCGTGGGCGCGGTGATGGCCGAGGCGCGCTCGATCGTCGGCGACGCGCCGACCTACGTCTCGTTCGACATCGACGCGCTCGATCCGTCTTTTGCCCCCGGCACTGGCACCCCGGAGATCGGCGGCATAACGACGCGCGAGGCCCAGAAGATGATCCGAGCGCTGGCCGGCGTCGACATCATCGGCGCCGATCTGGTCGAAGTCTCGCCGCCGCTCGATCCTTCGGGCGTCACCGCGCTAACCGGTGCCACCCTCCTGTTCGAGCTTCTCTGCGTCATGACGGTGCAAATACCGGCTAAATGAGACCCATGTGTGGAGTGCGCCCCTCGGACCGGACAGGATGAACAAGCAGAATTGACTTGGAAGCCGGGCTTTCGAAGGATGGAAGCCCATGGTGGCTTATCGCACGCACAGCATCGAGTTCAAACGTCAGGTAGTGCAGGAGTTCCTGTCCGGCGAGACGCTGCATGGTCTCGCCAAGCGGCACGAACTGCCGCGTAACCTGATCCGCATCTGGGTTCAGAAATACGAGGCCGGCTCCTTCGACGAAGACGTGGCGGCGGCCCGACACGATGCAGACCTATGAGGCGCGGATCGCAGCGCTGGAGCGGCTGGTAGGCCGGCAAGCCTTGGAAATTGAGTTTCTAAAGGGGGCTCTGAAAAGCGCACCACGTCCGAGAAGCGGGACTACATCCGTGATCACCGGCCCGGCGGTGTCTCCATCGCCGAAGGATGCCGGCTGATGGGATCGCGCGATCAACCATAAGAAGGTCAGACGGTTGATGCGCGAGCACGATCTGCAGCCCAGGATCAGGCGGCGCTTCATCGCCACTACGGACAGCGATCACGCGTTGCCGATCTTCCCGAACCTGGCGAAGAACGTGACACCCGACGGCCCGAACCGGCTCTGGTGAGCGACATAACGTACGTGACGATTGCGGCGGGCTTCGTCTACGTCGCGGTCATTCTGGTGCCTGGTCACGCAAGGTCGTTGGTTACGCCATCGGCCGGTCGATCGACGCGCGCTTGCGCCCTCAATAATGCCTATATGCAGCACTCTCTGCTGGCGCTTGTCGTCATCCCGGAATTGCGCATCTCCGACATCGGACTGATCGATGTGTTGAAGTTCCAGCCGACCGAAGTGCTGGTCGCCACGACCGCATGAGGAGGCGGATTTAACCTGACATCACCTTCGTCCTGATCATTTTCGGGTCACTCCTCGTCTCTTCGGCATTCATCCAATAAATCATAGCCCTTCCTCCCGCGCATAGGCAGCAAGAAGGTCCGGAAAGTCATTTTCGGGTTTCGCTTTCAGCAGTGCACGTGTGGTGATTGCATCAATATGATGGTCCATCAAGGCAGCAGCCTTGTTCCGGTCAGCCGCGGCCAGGGCGGCAATGATCTCGTGATGCTCGGATACGGCACAGTCGGACGAATGCGGCCGTCCGTAGAGCGACAGGATGAGCGATGAACGCGAAACGAGTTCCGTGACATAGCGCAGCAACAGTTCGTTTCCGGTGAGCGAGGCAAGCAGCACATGAAATTCGCCGGCCAGCTGAATCGACGACGCGGCATTGTTGGCTTTGGCCATCTCTTCCGCGTCGACATGAGCTTCGAGCTGTTTGATCTTTTGCGGCGTCAGCTTGCCGATCAGCGTGTCGACCACCAGCGCTTCAAGCGCCCGCCGCACCTCGAATATATTGTGGCCTTCCTCCAGGCTCGGCTGCGCGACGCAGGCGCCCTTGTGCGGGCGCAATTCGACCAGGCCTTCGCCGTTCAGCCTTGCCAGCGCCTGCCTGACAATGGTGCGGCTGACGCCCAGCCGCTCGCCGATCGAATCCTCAGGCAGCTTTGTTCCCGCGGTCAGCGCCTGGTCGAGTATGACGCGCTTCAACGTGCGATAGACCGCGTCGGACTTGGATACGGCGGATTTCGGATTTTTATTGCGAATGTTGATTGTCATGACCGATCCTGAAAATTCATATCCAAGCACACAAGGAGAAAAGCATCCGCAAAGCCGGAGTTTAGAGATGCAAACGGCCCGGCGTCGAGGGCCAATGCCGTCGGCTCGCGTGCCATCAAGGTTTATTCCAATCGTTGTGTGTCGTTTCTGGAGCCCTCATGCCATGAACATCCGATAGCTGGGAGGGAAAATCTCGGCGACCGTCGGATGTCGCCAGGTGCGTTGCGGATAACGCTGGACAAGCCGTTCGAACTGGGCCTGTGCGCGCTGGTGGGCTGCATCGAGATCGAAACCCGGAATGGTTCGGGCGCTCATCACGGTGCGCCCGTCAATGATGACCGTGTGCACATCGCGTCCGCTTGCGGACGTCGTCAGGCAGGCGATCGGATCGAGGACCTGTCCCAGATGGTTGCCGGACAGGTCGAACACGACGATGTCGGCGGCTGCTCCCGCCTGCAAACGTCCCAGGTCCGACCGGCCGAGCGCGTCGGCGCCGCCAATCGTTGCCGCGTCATAGAGATCGGCTGATTTCGGCGTCTCCAGATTGCCCGCCATGACGCGGCCGAGCATCAGGCCGACCTGCATGTTCTGCACCATGTCGGGTGGCCAGGTGTCCGTGCCCATGCCGATGCGCAGACCCTGGCCGCGAAGGCGGGCGAAATTGTCGAGCGCCGCGCCATGCCGCGCCATCACCAGCGGGCAATGCACCAATGTGGCACCCGAACCGGCGATGATTTCGAGATCATCGCCGTCGGCGTGGGTGCCATGCGGCAACAACGCTCTTTCGCTGAGAAAGCCGATGTCCTGGAGCCAGCGGGCGGATGTCGTGCCGAACCGGCGACGCACTGTCTCGATCTCGAATGAAGACTGGCAGCAATGCAGACGGACCGGCACGCCGAGGTCTCGCGCGGCATTGGCGGTCCTGCGCAACAGGTCGGCGGTCCAGAACTCGACACGGTCCGGTGCAAGCATGGTTCGCACCAATCCGCCGAAGCCCCCTTCGTGCTCCAGGCAAAAGGCAACGGCCCCGTCCAGACCCTCCGCGCCGCGCTCTTCGTCCACCTCGACGACGATGCCGCCATCCGCTTCGATGACGGAATGGCCGGCGCGAAAGGCAGGCCCGAGATAGACGCGAAGGCCCAACTCTGCGGCGCTTTCGGCGGCGGATGCGAATTCGTCCGATGTCTCGTTCCATGCACGATAAAACAGCGATGCGATCGGCAATGCAGTAGTGATGCCGTTGCGGATGAGTTGCGCGAAGGCATAGTGTTTTTGAAACGTCAGCTCCTCGCGCGCCAGCATTTCTACCGGCCCGGCTTCCACATAGTCGCGCGGCCAGACGCGGCCCTTCTTCCAGCCGGGTTGATGATCGAGGCCGAGCACGCCCGTATCCAGGTCCGAAAGCGCATCCAGATCGATGAAACCCGGGCCGATCAGCGCCCTGCCATGATCGATCCGCCGCTTTACAGGCCCGCCGTAGCGATGGCCGACGAAGACGATCCTGCCGTTCTCATGGACGACCTCGCCATTCTCCAGAAGGACATGGCGCCCGTCCCGGTGGCCGACAACCCATCGTGCGGTGAGCAGGACGGGTCCGTCGTCACGCTGGTTCGTCCGACGACTATGCGACATCGGGCAGATCTCCGGCCAGCGCACCGTCACGCACGAGCACGCGGCCGCCGCGGATGACCGTGCGCTTCCGTGGGGTCAGGGCCACGGCTTCCGCCAGGGTCCGCGCGCAAACCAGCACGACATCGCCGTGGCAACCGGGCGAAAGCCCATAATCCGTCAGGCCGATACCTTGCGCGCCGCCAAAGGTGCAAACGCGCGCCGTCTCTTCCAGATCGGCATCGTTGGTCATGCCGTTGCGCTGCGCAAGATATTTGGCCCGCTCCAGTATGTCGCCATTGCCCCATGGCTCCCAGGTGCCCTGGATGCCGTCGGAACCGGATGCCACGACGAGGCCGGACTGGCGCATCATGCGCAGCGGAACCGCCGGCGCGGATGGGCTGCCGACCGTCATGACGGCGATGTCTTCAGCCGCCAGCGCGTCGATCAACGTGTGCTGCCTATGCGTGTCCAGCATGCCGAGACAATAGGCATGGCTCACCATGACGCGGCCCTGAAGGGAGAGCGCCTTGGTCCGTTCGACGATCAGCTCAAGGCAGAAGGCGCCCAATTCTCCCGGTTCGTGCAGATGAATGTCGACCGGCTTGCCGTATCGATCCGCGAGCGCGAAGATTGCGTCCAGGTGGCGAACCGGATCCCGCTCGATCGTTGCCGGGTCGATGCCGCCGACAATATCGGCCCCCGCCTTCAATGCGTCCTCCATCAGCGCCTGCGTGCCTTCGCGTCCCAGCATGCCGCTTTGCGGGAAGGCGACGACCTGCACGTCGACCAATCCCTTGAAGGCTTCGCGCGTTGCAACGACACCCTCGATGTTGGTAATGCCGATTTCCGTATCCACATCGACATGGCTGCGGATATGCGTCACGCCGAAAGCCAGCGTCTGCACGATCTGACGCGCCGATTGCCTGCGCGCATCGATGCCGAGTTCCCGCTTGGCCTTCCTGTCGGCCAGGATCCTGTCGTTGCGCGTGGGTCCCACACGGTTCTGAAACCAGTCCATGCCGACAAGCGTCTTATCGAGATGCGTGTGCGCCTCGACCAGGCCGGGCAGGGCAACCTGTCCAAGCCCGTCGATTTCATGCGCCGCTTTCCCGCTGGTTGCTTGCGCGAACCGACCGTCGCGAATGTAGAGGTCCGTGACAGCGCCGCCCAAGGGCCTGACATCGCGAATGAGAAGGTCTTCGGTCATCTGGGTCTCCCTGTTTGCGCCCCGGAACTCGGCCTATGCCAGCCCGGCGCGTTTCATCATCAGATGGAAGGCTCCTTCGGCGCGATCCAGAATGGCGTCTTCATCGTGATCGACGAGGCGGCGTCCACGCATGAGGACACGCCCGTCGACGATCGTCGTGTCAACATCCGCGCCGTTGGCGAAGCGTGCCAGCCGCTGCGCGGGGTGCGCCGGCGGCCACAGATGCGGCTGGCGCATGTTGACCAGGATGATGTCGGCGCGCTTGCCCGGTTCCAGCGAGCCGATTTCGTTCTCCATCGACAGGGCACGCGCGCCCTCGATGGTCGCCATCTCCAGCAATTGCATCGGCGGCAGGACCGCATCGTTCCTGAAGTGCCGGGCATGATAGCGGTGCGCCTGGAACATGTTGCGGAACATGTCGAAAGAGCGATCGGGCGCCGCCGCGTCGGTGCCGAGCGACACGGTGACACCCCTTTCCATCAGTTCCGTCGCCGGACAACGGCCCGAAACCGACATCAGAGCACTTGGATTATGCGCCACCTTGGCGTGGCTGCGTTTCAGCGCGGCGATGTCTGCCTCGGTCAGTTCGATGCAGTGCGCCAGCAGCGAATGCTCGTCGAACAGATCGAGCCGTTCCGCATTGGCGGCGATGGAACCGTCGCGATGACCATCCTGGATGAACAGCACGTTTTTTGCGCGAGCAAGGTCGCGAGCATTGCGGGACAGATTGTATACCGTTTGTTCGTCAAGTTCGCGCCGAGTGAATACCGGGAGAGAGACCGCAATCCGCACCCGGCCATCGCGACCAGCCCAATCATCGATGATTTCCGCGCACACTGCCAACTGGGTTTCCGGCGAAATGGTGATTTCGACATACGGAACGTATGCGTGGTCCCGATAGACATGGGACGAGGTCGGCCGGTTCGGCCCGACGGCGAGTATCTCGCGCACTCCCATTTCGGCGATGGCGGCAAGATGTGCCCGTGCTGCCCCCGGCGCCTCGGTGCGCATGATGTCCGGCCCGCCGCCAAACAGCAGGGCAGCGGTGGTCGTTCCGCATTTTATGCGCTCAAGGGCCGACAATGTGGCCTCGGCTGCCCAGAATTCCGTATCCGACGCCTCTGCATAGATACGCCCCGCGATAGTCATCCAGGCTTCGGAATCGTCTCCCAGGCCTTTGGTCAGCATGTGACCCGCATGCGCGTGCGTGTCGACGAGACCCGGCATGACAACCATTCCCGAAGCATCGATGCGCGCCACCTTCTGATCTGTGGCGGGGGCCGCGCCGTCGCCGGCGGTGACGATCCGGCCATCCTCCACCAGGACATGACCCCTCGAGAAAATCCGGCGCCCCGCATCCATGGTGACGATGACACCGTTTTCTATCAGCAAGGCCTGGGTCATTCGGAATCCCTTTTCGGAACGGTCACTTGAGCGGTTTTGCACATGAGAAACGAAATCGAACATGCCTGCCTTGATATTGTGCACAATGTGTGTACGATATCAATGGGGATAAATGGTATCCAATAGATCGGAAACTTCGTATACAAATGGGAGAAGAAAATGAGAAAATGCGTTAGGGTCCTGCTCGCCGGACTTGCGATGGTAATGTCGGTGACAGCGCCTTCGCTTGCACAGACACTGCGCTGGTCATCGGCCGGCGACGTCATTTCGTACGATCCGAATGCCCAGGTCGACAGTTTTACCCAGAGCGTCCAGAACATGGTGTTCGACGGGTTGGTGCGCCGCAACAAGGAAATGGCTATCGAGCCTGCGCTTGCGACCTCCTGGGAGATCGTCTCGCCGACGCGCTGGCGCTTCAAGCTGCGGCAGGGCGTCAAGTTCCACGAAGGTCAACCCTTCAATGCCGACGATGTCGTCGCCACCATCCAACGTCAGATCGATCCCGGCGCGCGCAACCGAGAAAACCTCTCCGCCGTAACCGGCGTCGAGAAGGTCGACGACTACACGGTCGACCTGATCCTGCGCGGACCCTATCCGCTGCTCCTGAACGATCTCGTCGCCATCTACATGATGAGCAAGCCATGGATGGAGGAGCACAATGCCCTCAAGCCCGGCAATGCCTCAACGGGGGTCGTCACCTACGCCAGCAATCATGCCAATGGCACCGGCGCGTTCAAGCTGGTCAGCTACGAGCCGGACTCGCGCTCGGTCTTCGCCGTCAACAAGGAATGGTGGGACAAGCCGCAGCACAATCTGACGGGGGTGGAATTCCGCCCGATCGCTTCGAACGCCACGCGCGTCGCGGCGCTGCTTTCGGGCGAACTCGACATGATCGCGCCGGTCCCGTTGCAGGACATCGACCGGGTCGCCAACACCGCCGGCCTGAAGGTTGTCGAGAACCCGTCGCTGCGCGAGATCTTTCTCGGCTTCAGCTTCCGGCCGGAGCTTCATGCAGCGCCCGGCAAGCCCAATCCGCTGCTGAACGTGAAAGTGCGCCAGGCGCTTTGGCACGCGGTCGACCTGAACACGATCCAGAAGCGTTTGATGCGCGGAAAGTCGCGCACCTCCGGCACACTGGTCGCGCCACAGGTCACCGGCTACGATCAGTCGATCGACGTAGCGCTGGACTATGATGTCGCGAAGGCGAAATCCATGCTGGCGGAAGCCGGCTATCCCGACGGCTTCAAGGTTGGACTGGCCTGTTCCAACGACCGCTACATCGCCGACGAACAGATCTGCCTGGCAATCGCGTCGATGTGGGCCAAGATCGGCGTCGAGGCCGACGTGCACGTCGAAAGCAAGACGACCTATTTCCCTCGAATGGATAAGGGCGATCTCGATATCTATATGCTCGGATGGGCCTCGCTACCGCCGATGGATGGCTACAGCGTGCTGCAAGCCTTGCTGGCGACCAATGACGGCAATTATGGCGGCAGCAACCCCAACGGGCTTTCCAACGCCAAGATTGACCAATTGGCCCGTTCGGCATCGACCGAACTCGACGAGGCCAAGCGGGTGGATATGCTGAAGGCGGCCTTCAAGATCACGCATGATGAGGCCCTCTATCTGCCGCTGCACCAGCAGCCGGTCGCCTGGGCGATGAGCGACAAGGTCGACATGCCGCAATTCCCCGACGAGTATGTGCGTCCCTGGTTCGCGCATATGAACTAGGAAAATGCGCCGGTAAGGCGTGCCCGCGCTTGCGAGGGAGCTTTCGCGGACACGCCTGACTCGGTTGGAGCGCCTGCTATCCGTGGTGGATCGCGAGCTGCTCCAGCGGTGGCGCAAGCCCCGCCTGTCTCGATCCGCGCTTCTTGAAAGGTTTTTCCTGATGATCCGGATTCTATCGGTGCGGCTGTTGCAGGCCATCCTCGTGATGGTTGCCGTAACCGCCATCGCCTTCATCATGTTCCGTTTCGTCGGCGATCCGGTCGCCACGATGGTGCGCGAAGGCGCGAGCCAGGCTGAGAAGGATGCCTTGCGCGTCGCTCTCGGACTCGACAGGCCACTTTTCGTACAGTTCCTCGAATTCGTCGGGCGCGCGCTTCATGGCGACCTCGGCACCAGCTTTCGCTACCAGGAGCCTGTCGTCAGCCTGCTGTTGACCAGGCTTCCCGCAACGCTGGAACTGGTCGTGGTCGCGACCCTCCTGTCGCTGTTCATCGGCATCCCGACGGGGGTTCTCTGCGCCCTGAAGCCGAACGGCTTTCTGTCGCGGCTGATCCAGTCGCTGACCCTCGTCGGGATATCCATGCCGACATTCGTCACCGGCCTGCTGCTCATCCTGATCTTCGCCGTCAGTCTGCGCTGGCTGCCGTCCTCGGGGCGTGGCGAGCTTGTCGATCTCGGCTTCTGGAAGACAGGCTTCCTGACGGCCTCCGGCCTCAAATCGCTGATCCTGCCTTCGATCACACTGGCGCTGTTCCAGTTGACGCTGATCATGCGCCTCGTGCGCTCCGAGATGATCGACGTGCTCTCTTCGGACTATGTCCGCTTCGCCTTCGCGCGCGGTCTGCCCCGCCGCTACATCTACGGCCGTCTGGCGCTGCGCAATGCCTTGATGCCGGTCGTGACCGTCACCGGGCTGCAGATCGGACAACTCATCGCCTTCGCCATTGTCACCGAAACCGTCTTTCAGTGGCCGGGCATGGGGCTGCTTTTCACCAACGCCGTCGGCTATCCGGACATCCCCGTCCTCGCGGCCTATCTGCTGTTCGTCGGCTTCCTGTTCGTCGTGATCAACATGGTCGTCGACATGCTCTACGCATTGATCGATCCGCGGCTGAGGACAAAATGATGGCAACGCAGGTATCTCTGTCGCGCAGGCTTCCTCCCATCTCGGTCATGATCGCTGGCTTGATCCTGGTGACCATGCTGGTGCTGGTGATCTTCGCTCCGTTGATCGCACCCATCGATCCGCGCGATGTCTCCTCATATTCGCTGATCGACATGGAAATCCCGCCCGTGTTCATGGACGGTGGCGATCCGCGCTTCCTGCTGGGCACCGACAATCAGGGACGCGATCTGGTCTCGGTCATCCTCTTCGGCCTGCGCATATCGATGCTGATCGGCGCCGGGGCGGTATTGTTGGCCGCTGCCATAGGCGTCACGCTGGGATCGATAGCCGGCTATTTCGGCGGTATCATCGACAGCATCGTGATGCGGATCGCCGATGTTCTGGTGAGCTTTCCGACGATCCTCGTCGCGCTTCTGATCAGCGGCATAGCCCGCGCGCAATTGAGCGCCGATACGGTCTCGAGCTGGGCACCGGTCATCCTGATCTTCGCGATCGCCGTCAACGAATGGGTGCAATATGCCCGCACCGTGCGGGCCTCCAGCATGGTGGAAATTTCCCGCGACTATGTACGAGCCGCCAAGGTCATCGGTCTTCCGTCCCGCCGCATCATGATGCGGCACATCCTGCCCAACGTGATGAGCTCCGTCATGGTGATCGCCACCATCAATCTGGCGGGCGCGATCCTGACCGAGGCGACCCTGTCGTTCCTCGGCGCCGGCATGCCGGCCACTTATCCCTCGCTCGGCACGCTGATCCGCATCGGCAACGAGTTCCTGTTCTCTGGCCTGTGGTGGATCGCCGTTATGCCCGCCGTCGTGCTGGTCGTCCTGGTTCTGGCAGTCAACATAATCGGCGATTACCTGCGCGATCGCTTCAACCCCAAACTGATGGCGAACTGATGAAAAACACAACGCCACACGCACTCGACATCAGGAATCTGCGGGTCGAATATCCGCTTGCCAACGGCAGCATTCTCGCTGCCGTCGACGACATCGACCTGACGATCCGGCCCGGCGAGATACATGCGCTGGTGGGAGAATCCGGTGCGGGAAAAACCACCGTCGGCAATGCGCTGATGGGTTTGTTGCAGGCTCCCGGCAGGATTGCTTCCGGCACCATCACCATAGCGGGCAAGTCGATCGACATCCGAACCGGTCGCACCAAGGGGATCATTCCAGGCCGTGACGTCGGCGCGATCTTTCAGGATCCGATGACAAGCCTGAACCCGCTTTTCACCGTGGAAAGCCAGTTGTGCGAAGGCATGCTGGCGCATCTGAAGATCGGGCGCCGCGAAGCCAGGGCCCGTGCGCTCGAATTGATGAGAGCCGTCGGCATTCCCGAGCCGGAACGCCGGCTGGGCAACTATCCGCATCAATTGTCGGGCGGCCAACGCCAGCGTGTCGTCATCGCCACCGCACTTGCCTGCGACCCAAGGCTGATCGTCGCCGACGAGCCGACGACGGCGCTCGACGTGTCGGTGCAAGCGCAAATCCTCAAGTTGATCCGCGAACTTGCCGATGATCGCCGCGTCGGCGTCCTGCTGGTTACCCACAATATGGGCGTGGTTGCGGAAATTGCCGACCGGGTCACGATCATGCAGAACGGTTGCGTGGTCGAGAGTGGATTGACACGCGATGTGCTGACGGCGCCCAAGGCGCCTTACGCGCGCACGCTGATCGCCGCCGTTCCGCCGATCGACATTCGCCTTGACCGTCTGCCGGTCCCAAGCGAGGAAACGAAGACGACACTGGAGGCGCGCGAAGCCGTGCGCTCCAAGAACACCGGCACCGCTGCGGGGCGCAACGGCGAAGCCGCGCTGACGGTACGCAATCTTTGCGTGGAATACGGCCAGCGCTCGTTCATCCCGGGCCGCAAGGCATCGGTCTTCAAGGCCGTGAAGGACGTCTCCTTCGAGGTGCGCCGCGGCGAAATCTTCGGGCTTGTCGGCGAGTCCGGTTGCGGCAAGACCACGGTCGCCAACACCATTGCCGGTCTCGTGGCGCAGAGTTCGGGAACCATAGAGTTTCAGGGCACGGCATTGGCCGCCCGTCGCGACAAAACCGTGCGCAAGTCACTGCAAATGGTCTTCCAGGATCCGTATTCGGCCCTCAATCCAAGACTGCGGATCAATTCGGCGATCGCGGAGCCAATCCTGTTCTACAAGCTTGCCTCCAGCACGGCGGAAGCGCGCCTGGACGCCGAGACATTGCTCGAGGCGGTGGGCCTGCCGGCGCAGGCCGGCTCTCGGTTCGCCCATGCCTTTTCAGGCGGCCAGCGCCAGCGCATCGCGATTGCGAGGGCGCTCGGCCCCCGGCCATCGCTGCTGATCTGCGACGAGCCGACCTCGGCGCTCGACGTGTCGGTGCAGGCGCAAATTCTCAACCTGTTGAAGGACCTACGAGATCTTGCCGGGCTGTCGATGCTGTTCATCAGCCACGACCTCGCGGTGATACGGCAGATGTGCGACCGGGTCGCCGTGATGAAAGGCGGCGAGATCGTCGAACTCGCGGATACCGAAACATTGTTCTCCGCGCCCACTCACGAATACACGCGCGAACTCCTGCGCCTCGCGCCTTCGCTCGACCGCATCCTTTGCAGCGAAAAAAGAGAAGCGAGCCTGTGATGGCAGACATTCTGATCAGAAACGGCACCGTCATCGCTGTCGATCCCGATCGGCGGATCATTCCCGATGGCGCCGTAGCCATCGAGGGAGACCGCATCGTGGCCGTCGGCGCTTCGCAAGACGTGGCGCGGGACCATCCGGCGCGCGAGACGATCGACGCCCGCGGCATGGCCGTCATGCCAGGCTTCGTCGACAGCCACGCCCATGCCGGGCACGGGCTGATCAAGACGATGGGCGGCGGCCGCAGCGACCTCTGGTACAGGGCATGCCAAGGTGCCTATACGGTGGGTTCGACGCCGGAATTCTGGCATGCGGAAGCGCAGCTTGCGGCGCTGGAACGCCTGCGTTTCGGCGTGACGACCGGCGTGTCCTTGCTGGGCGGCGGCGATTCGGTCATGCGCACCGACGATCCAGCCTATGGCAACGCCCATATGGAAGGCGTGCTTGGCATCGGCACGCGCTCCGTGGTCGCCGTCGGCACCACGCGCCCGCCGCACCCCCTGACCTATGCACGTTGGGAAGGCGCCAGCCGTGCCGATTATCCAGTGTCATTCGACCAGCAGCTTGCCACCTCGCAAAAGCTGGCCGACCGCTGGCACGGCACCCACGAGGATCGTCTGCATCTCGCCCTGCTGACGCCGACCATGCATCAGGAACATCTTGATGGTCCCGGGGCAGGGGACGCCATCGCGCAATCGCGCAAGGTCAGGCAGATCGCCGAACAGCGCGGCCTGATCTTCACCCAGGATGGTCATACCAAGGGCAGCGTGAAGATCGCCAGGGAGATCGGCATTCTGGGGCCGCGCACACTGCTGTCGCATGCGACCGCCCTGACTGATGAGGAAATAGCGATCTGCGCCGAAACCGGCACGAGCATCGTGCACAATCCGAGCGCCGTGGCCGCCATTCTCGCGCGCTGCCCGGTCACGGAACTTCTCGATGCCGGCGTCGTGGTGGCCATCGGCTCCGATGCGACGGCGCCGGACCGCTCCGCGGACATGTTCCGTCATATGCAGCAATGCATGCACTATCATCGCACCCATTTCCACGATCCGAGTTGGCTTCCGCCGGGCAAGACGCTGGAGATGTGCACCATCGACGGCGCGCGTGTCCTGGGCCTCGACCATCAGGTCGGATCGCTGGAGCCGGGCAAGAAGGCCGATGTCATTCTGGTCGACTTGCGGCGCCCGCATCTCTACCCGGCCAACATGCCGGAATTCCGTGTCACCTATTTTGCCAACGGCAACGACGTCCACACCGTGCTGGTCGGCGGACGCGTGCTGTTGCGCGACCGCAAGCCGGTTCATGTCGATCAGGATGCCGTGCTCGATGCTGCGCAACGGGAGACGGAACTGATGATTGAGCGGCTGGGCCTGCGCGATCTGCTCAGGACCCCGGACCGGTTCTGGCGGCACAGCCGCGACACGGATCTGATCGAATAGGCTTCAATATCGAGACAGTCCCATCAGCGATGCGGAACGGCAGCGATGCACGTTCGGCCGGGCGGCGGCTTCAGGAATTTTTCGCATGGTACGCATCGGCATCATCAATCCCAATTCGACCGTGTCGATGACGGCATCCATCGCCGTCGCGGCGCGGCGAACCGCGCAGGCGGGTACCGAAATCATCGCCATGCAGAACGACAGCGGCCCGGCTTCCATCGAAGGCGCGATCGATGGCGCGAAGGCGGTCCCGGGTCTTCTCGACCGTATCGAAGGGGCCGAGCGCAGTGACGCCGTGGACGCCTATATCATCGCCTGCTTCGACGATACCGGACTCGACGCTGCGCGGATGCTGACGCGCAAGCCGGTCATCGGCATAGGCGAGGCTGCCGCCCGTGTCGCCAGCATCGTGGCGAGGCGCTTCACGGTGATTACCACCTTGCCGGTTTCCGTTCCCATTCTCGAGGACAATCTGGTTCGCTACGGCCTTTCGCCATTCGCCACCGTGCGGGCGAGCGGCGTTCCCGTCCTGGCGCTGGAAGCTAATGGCGAGGCGGCCTTGTCGATCATCAGCGAAGAAATCCAGGAGGCGCTGCGGGTCGATCGTGCCGACGCCATCGTGCTTGGCTGCGCCGGCATGGCCGACATGGCGAGGCGACTGGCGAGCCTTCACCGTGTCCCGGTCGTCGAAGGGGTGTCGGCGGCTGTCAGGCTCGCGGAATTGCTCGTCGGCCTGGAGCTCCGTCCCAGGCAGGATGCTTTCGCCACCTCTCGGCGGAGCATGACAGCTTCGCTCGCCGCGGCAACCTGCCCGGCTTCCACCCTTGGCCTGTCGGGGGGCTGATGCCGATGATCGAGCGCAGACTTTTGGGCGTCATCGTCGCCTGCATTCCATTGATAGCGTTGGGGCAGAACATGAATGAGACAAGGCTTCACTCGGCTGCGGCAAATGACGATGTCTCCATGATCAAGATGCTTGTTTCCGAGGGAGCCCGGATCGACGCGCGCGACGAGAACGGCCGCACGGCTCTTCTCGTCGCGACCCACGGCAACAAGGTCAGCGCTGCCAGGACTCTCATCGAGGCTGGCGCGGACGTCAACGCCAAGGACGATATCCAGGATAGTCCATATCTCTACGCCGGCGCGCGCGGGCATCTCGATATCCTGAAGATGACGCTTGCGCACGGCGCCGACCTGAAGAGCACCAATCGCTATGGCGGTACCGCGCTCATTCCCGCTGCCGAACGCGGACATGTCGAGACCGTCGGCGCGCTGATCGATGCCGGTATTGATGTCGATCACGTCAACAAGCTCGGCTGGACCGCGTTGCTGGAGGCCATCATCCTCGGCGATGGCGGGCAGCGTCATGTCGAGATCGTGAGGCGGCTGATCGAGGCCGGCGCCAACGTCAATCTCGCCGACAAGGACGGGGCGACACCGCTGCGGCACGCGCGCAGGAACGGCTATGCGCAGATGATAACCCTGCTGGTGCAAGCGGGCGCCAGATGAACAGCGCGAAAATGTCGATGACCGCGCAGCCTGCAACCGACAGGCAATGGACCCTGCTTGCCCTCGTCGTGCTAATCGGGATCAACCTGCGTCCCTTTCTGACGGCGCCGGGACCGATATTGGTCGATATCGTGGCCGACACCGGGATGGGCTATGGCAGCCTGGCCATGCTGACGCTGTTGCCGATGCTGCTGATGGGCCTCGGTGCGTTCGTTGCACCGGGTATCCAGGCGGCCGTCGGAACGCGCCGGGGCCTGCTCGCGGCGCTAACGGTGCTGACAGCGGGCTCGCTGCTCAGGCTTGTCGTGCCCGGCGGCCTGTCGTTGATCCTGACGGCGGCACTTTGCGGGGCGGGGGTGGCCTTCATCCAGGCCGCGTTTCCGGGGATCATCAAGGCAAAGTTCCCGACCAGCACACCCGCCGTGACCGGCCTCTATTCCTGCATGATCATGGGCGGTGGGGCGCTCGGCGCACGTCTGGCGCCCCTGCTCGTCAACAACGGATACGACTGGCGGGCAGCCCTTGCCTGGCTCGCGGCTCCCGCCGCCATTGCGCTGTGCGCGGCATTCCGCGTCCTGTCCGACGCCAAGGCTTCAAGACCCGATCGCGCCTTGACCGGTTTTCTGCTTCGCCGCCCACGGACCTGGGTTCTGATGGCGGCCTTCGGCTTGGTCAACTCCGGCTATTCCTCTATGGTCGCCTGGCTTGCGCCCTACTACCAGGCGCAAGGATGGAGCAGTGCCGCCAGCGGCAACCTTGTGGCCGTGATGGCCATTTGCCAGGCGGCTTCGGCCCTGGTGCTGCCTGTCCTGGCGCGTCGAGGCATCGACCGCCGTCCCTGGCTCTGGCTGACGCTGCTGCTGCAGGCGGCGGGCTTTGCCGGACTTGCGGTTTTTCCCGCACTGTCGCCCGTTCTGTGGGTGGGGATATGCGGGGCCGGTCTTGGCGGAAGCTTCTCGCTTGCAATCGTCACGGCGCTCGATCATCTGCCGCGGCCGGAGCAGGCGGGCGCGCTGGCTGCGCTGATGCAGGGCGGCGGTTTTCTGATCGCCGCGCTTGGTCCATTCGCCACCGCGCTCCTGCATGGCTGGAGCGGGAGCTTCAGCAGCGGATGGATCATGCATCTCGGCTGCGTGACCGTCACAGCGTTTCTCTATCTGCACTTCAACCCAAAACGGTACGCCGACGTCATGAGGGGCTCGGAACAAGAGCAGTGCGAAATGGTAGTTTAACGAAGCGGAATGCAAGTTCTGAACTCAATGACGACGTACGTCTCCGCGGGGTGAGCAGCAGGCGCTTGCGCCGCATCTCGGCCGTGGAGATCGGCTCTGCCGGATCATCGGGGCCGGGTTGGCGCAGACGACGATATACCTCCTGCAGCTCATCGTCGCCGGCTATGCGCTGTCCAAGCGCCCGCCGGTCGCGCGCTCTGTACTTCCCCTCCTCGGCCGACAGTTCTCCATCCGCCAAATCGCAATTGGGGTTGCAGGCGCCCAGACAACAGCCGGGCCGATAAAGTCACACGCCATCGTTGCGAAACTACACAAACATCATCACGATGATCGCTCCGATAACTATCAGGACAAGCCCACCGATAAGCATCGGCAGCAGAGTGTTGTCCGGGTCGATATCAGAATCAATGTCCTTTGTGACCTGTTGATCATTCTTCTTTGGTTCAGCCATGGCCCATCTCACATCCGAGCAAAAACAGCGCGCGTCGAAGCCGCGCAACACTATACGGTCTTGCGTGTCGCCCCGGTGCGAACGGGTGGTATCTGACCGCCGAGGAAGTCTTCGGGCATCAGTGTGATGTCGGCGAGCGTGTAGCGGTCAAGGACGTTCAGGAAGGAGGCTGTCGCTTCGTCAAACATGCCTGAAAGCTTGCAGGAGGCGGTTAGCACACACCGGTTTCCGGTCGCGAAACATTCGACCAGCGCGAAATCCGGCTCGGTTAACCGCACGACATCGCCAATCCGGATCATCTCAGGCCGGCGCCCGAGAATGAGACCACCGGAACGGCCGCGGATTGCCTTCATATAGCCGCCACGGGTCAGGGTGTTGGCGACCTTGTTCAGATGCGTCTTCGACACGTTGAAGGTGCGGGCAACCTCCTCGATCGTTATAAGCCGGCTACCGGCGGCGGCAGTGTACATCAGCATCCGCAATGCATAATCCGAAAAGCTGGTCAGCCGCATGAATCACGGCTCCCTGTCGATCGCCGTGCATTGTAGGAACCACTCACAAACCGGTCGTGCATCACAAGTCTCTCTCGACGATAGGTTCGATGCCGATCGTGGTCTCGCCGCGGTTGAAGGCGATCGCGAGACGGAAACTGTGAGCAATTCGCAGCGCGCGATCCATAAAAAGCGTCGCCACCTCGGCCGGGCAAATGCGACGCACCGTTGTCCGAAACAATATTAGCCAGCGACGGAAATGCGCCGCGCCGAGGCCGGCTATGACCAGGTGCGGCGGCAGTGGCCTGCCGTCGTATCGGGATGTCCGAAGTAGAGTAGCGGACCAGAAGTCACACATCTTCGCCAGATGCTGCGGCCATTTATCTGGCTCGATCCGATCGTGGAAAATGGGACCGAGAAGGTCATCACGGCGAATTTCGTCATAAAACCCGTGGACTACACTGCGGATCATTGCCTCGTCGAGTATGTTGGGCAATGGCACGCCGTCGACCACGATTGTTCTCTTGCTTCGACCGTTCGCGGTCATTCCGAAGCTCCTGTTTTCTCCGACGCAAGCTGGCTGAAGCCTTGGTTCGCTCTTCGATGTGATCCTCTATATAAGATATATTGTCAATCTATCTTATTGCGTGGCAAGACGCCGTGGTGCCGCACCAGAAATGGGTCTGTCCGACCAAGCGGCGAATGACGAGCCCCTGAATCCTAGGCATTTCCGAACTGCCTGGACATCACCCCAGGCCCGAGGCCGGAAGTATCTAAATTGGCGGGGAATTCCCGATGTGGCTCAGTTTCGAGAGTCGCTAACGCCTCATCAGATGACCGTGCCAGCCGGAGTCGCTCCCGAACCTGAAGTGCGATCTACGACAACGGCAAATCCTTCACGACGGAAATCCTGGCGTCCTCAATTCGCACTCCACTCCATGTCAAACAGGCGGCGATCGCAGGCGCGGATGTCGCGACCGTACCACCAGCGATACTCAGAAACCTCGCCAGACATCCACTCACCGACAAGGGCCTCAAGTCGTTTCTTGCCGACTGGGGAAAGACTGGGCAGGCGATCTTGTAGTTGTGCGCAGTGGAATCGCGGAGGGAAAGCCATCATGAAAACTGCACTCAACTATCGATTAAATTCGTTTGCATGATGTCCGCGAGAGCGGGAGACTGCGGTCTGAGCCACTCAGCCCAGTACATGACGCAGTCGGAATGTCGGCGCGGATAATGCTGAGAATCTGAAGGCGCACTAGCCAGGCAGAAGGTACCCCGAAGCAGTGTGCCGCTTCGCCGCACGAGCGGTTTTGACACGGATCGCCAAGGACGAGAATATGGCTGAAGCTGATACCAAATCAAACGGACCGGATCTGGTCCAGGGGATCGCGCTGTCCGACCTTCCGGATGGCGGAAAGCTTGTCGGCCATTGCGGCGACGAGCAGGTGTTGCTGGTGCGCCGCGGGGCCGAGATCTTCGCCATCGGCGCGACATGCACACATTACGGCGGGCCGCTCGGTGACGGTCTTGTGGTGTCGGATTCCATTCGATGTCCGTGGCACCACGCTTGCTTCGATCTGCGCACAGGCGAAGCCTTGCGAGCGCCTGCCTTCAATCCACTCGCTTGCTGGTCGGTGGAACAGCGCGATGGGCGGATATTCGTGGGCGAGAAACTCAAACGGACGGCGCCGAAGCCGCGCGGCGGAAGCGCGGGCGGGGGCCCCGAGAAAGTCGTCATTGTCGGCGGCGGCGCGGCCGGTTTCGCGGCGGTCGAAATGCTGCGGCGAGAGCAGTACCAGGGCAGCATCGTCATGATCAGCGACGACCATGCGCCGCCCGTCGACCGGCCGAATCTCTCCAAGGACTACCTCGCAGGGAAGGCCCCGGAGGATTGGATTCCGCTGCGCGGCCAGAAATTCTATTCAAAAAACAACATCGACCTGCGTCTCGATACGAAGGCCGTCGATATCGACCTGCGTTCTCGCGAGGTCATTCTGGCTGATGGAAGCAGGAGTCCTTACGATAGACTGCTACTTGCCACGGGGGCCGAACCGGTGCGCCTCTCCATCCCCGGCGCGGATCAGCCACATGTTCACACGCTGCGCTCGTTTGCAGATTGCAAGGTGATCATCGAGCGAGCCACGACTGCGCGCCGCGCCATTGTGCTTGGCGCCAGTTTCATTGGCTTGGAAGTTGCCGCAGCGCTGCGCGCGCGCAATATCGACGTTCATGTCGTGGCGCCGGATAAACGACCCATGGAACGGGTCCTCGGTCCGCAAATGGGTGACTTCATCCGCGCACTCCATGAGGAGCATGGAGTCGTGTTCCATCTCGAGGACACCGCGAGCAGCATCGACGGCAACAAAGTGAAACTAAGCAGTGGCAACATGTTGACGGCGGATTTCGTCGTCGCCGGCGTCGGCGTGCGTCCGCGGACCGGGCTTGCCGAAAGGGCGGGGCTCACTCTTGACCGCGGCGTCGCCGTAAATGCCTTTCTGGAGACGAGCGCACCGGACATATTCGCGGCCGGCGACATTGCGCGGTGGCCGGATCCTCACACTGGCGAGAACATTCGGGTCGAGCATTGGGTGGTTGCAGAGAGGCAGGGGCAAACCGCGGCCCTGAACATGCTCGGGCATCGCGAGAAATTCGCGGCCGTGCCGTTCTTCTGGAGCCAGCACTACGACGTTCCTATCAACTATGTCGGCCATGCCGGGCAATGGGACGAGATTGCTGTCGATGGAGACATCGGTGCCAGGGACTGCCTGCTGCGCTTCAAGCGCGAAGGGCGCACGCTGGCTGTCGCTTCGATCTTCCGTGACATCGAAAGTCTAGGGGCGGAGATGGAAATGGAGCGCCAAATGGCAAGGTAGCAAGCGCTCTTGGGCACCGCGATCCATAGACAGTGCAACCCGTATGGCGCAGCGGTGCGTCGCTGTGACTGAAAGGAGTTCGACTTATGTCCACAATGCAACAGGAACCGAGCACCACCAACGGATTGGACGCCGTTCATTCAAAGATCGTCAAGTTCGCTACCGGTGTGGCCAGGGAAGCGTCCGATGAGGCGCCGACCTCGGTCGAAATCTTTTCGGACAGGGGCCGCTGGTACTGCAGGGTCCGTCGCGGCGATGAAAAGACTCGGCCAATGGGTCCTTATTCCAAACAACAGGCTGAGCGGATCCAAGAGGCTCGGAGACTGTTGATTGCCAAAAGAGGCACCGTTCGGATCATGTTCGAGTAGGGAGGACATTCACGATCACGTCGGCCGGCGTACTTCTCACCACAACCATCGTTCCGTTCATCATCGACTTTTTTGAAACTGTGCAGGTAGACCTCCGGCATTGAGGGTTGTCGCGTTGTGAAGCCGCGTTGCGCGGCAGGGTGTCTGTTGACGTTTTCCCCTTGGCCAAGCCGGCATCGTTGCAGCGTCGCCCGAGGGCGCCTCTTCTGGCAATTTTCATCGTTCCACCCACCTGGTAGCCTGATCCTCCAGGCAGGACGGCCTGTCTTCGTCGCCTCGACCAACCAGGAAATTTCCGCAACAAGGTTCTTGTCGGATGGAGGATACGCGTGAAGCGAAGCGTCCGGTTACCGATGCCATGCCATTTTTGCAAATGGCTCAGGGGGTTGGTGCAATCACGATCGAGGATGCCGCGACCGATGAAACCTGGAACAGCCTGAACAATATCGTCGCCTTCCTTTCGAGCCACGGCGTAACGGCGAAGGCTGACGTGTTTCCGGAAAGATCTGATGGTGGATCAATCGCTGATGTGGCCGATGCGATGCATGCGGATCTGACCATATCCGGCGCCTGAGGCCACAGCAGGTTCAGGGAGTGGATCTTTGGCGGTGCTACCCGCTCGCGGCTTGAGAATGATCGACTGAACCGGTCATGCCGATTTGATCGTGATACACAAGTCGTGGATGCACATTGTCAAAAGCTGGAAATTCTGCGCGGCTTGAGCGCTCCGGGTTGACCGCCCATCTATAGTGACAAGGCTGTCAGGCAGGCATCGGGTGAGTATGCACTCGTTACTCGCCTTCCGTGGCGATCAACATCCAATTGCGCTTTGTTGACTGGGTGTCACAGGCGAACGTCCACGTATCGATCACCTCAACGATCTGCTGGGGATCGCCGGCGACGATTGCATCGTTGGCCGAGCGTGTAACGCTGACCACGTCGGAAACGAAGCGAACGGCAATCTCAGCGGTGCTATTCTCCGCAAGAGCGTCGACGACCTTTGCTTCCTTCGTGCCAATGAAGGTGAGTTGCAGCATCTCCCCCCGATCC
The DNA here is from genome assembly GCF_006440955.1 of Mesorhizobium sp. B2-8-1. NCBI lineage: Bacteria > Pseudomonadati > Pseudomonadota > Alphaproteobacteria > Hyphomicrobiales > Phyllobacteriaceae > Mesorhizobium > Mesorhizobium sp. B2-8-1. Next base: position 174,025 of record NZ_VFTX01000007.1, read on the forward strand.
CGGCGGCCGGCAATCGCTCGTCCGAAGATATCGAGCACTTCCGGCCCGACGAGACGCTTCAACGTTGGGATGTCGCTGTCCGCATACGCGCGCAGGATAGCTTCATAAGCCGTATTGGCACCGGTCAGAAACGCGGCAAGGTCGAAAGTTGGGTCGATCTCTCGGATCGCATCCAAGCGTGTGTCCGTATAGGATATATCGTCGATACTGCCGGTTCGCTGCTCTGTCGGCGCATCGTCCTGCTTGGCCTTGTCGTTGCCCGAGCGCGGCAGAGTTTGGCCCCAACTGCCCAGCAATGCCCAATAAAACGCTATGATCGCCACGAGCAGGATCTGGTTGTTTGGATCTGTGGTTTCGTTCATGACGTTCTCCCGACAGAATGTCGAAACAGGCGCCGGTTCGGAACCGGAGCGAACACTAGGCAATGCGCGGCAGCTTCTCCCATTGATGGAAGGGCGGCGGCGATGGCAGCTGCCATTCCAGCGTCGTCGCCCCTTCGCCCCAAGGATTGGCGCTTGCCTGGCGTCTTCGGCTGAAGGCCTCGGCAACCGCGATGAAGAAGACGACAAGCCCGGCCGTTGAGATGTAGGAACCGATCGACGAGACGAAATTCCAGCCGGCAAAAGCATCGGGATAGTCGGCGTAACGTCGCGGCATGCCGGCCATGCCCAGAAAATGCTGCGGGAAAAAGACGAGGTTGACGCCGATGAACATCAGCCAGAAATGCAGCTTGCCGAGCGTTTCGCTGTACATATAGCCGGTCATCTTCGGGAACCAGTAGTAGAAGCCGGCAAAGATCGCGAAGACCGCCCCCAAAGACAGCACATAGTGGAAGTGAGCGATCACGAAATAAGTGTCGTGGTACACGCGATCGATACCGGGGTTCGCAACCATGATGCCAGTGACGCCACCAATGGTGAACAGCAGGACGAAGCCGAGAGCCCACATCATGGGTGTCTTGAACTCTATCGATCCTCCCCACATGGTCGCCAGCCACGAAAACACCTTCACGCCGGTTGGAACGGCGATGACCATCGATGCGAAGGCGAAGTAGCGCTGCGTGTCGACCGACAGGCCGGTCGTATACATATGATGCGCCCAGACGACAAAGCCGATCGCGCCGATTGCCACCATTGCATAGGCCATGCCGAGATAGCCGAAGATCGGCTTCTTGGCGAAGGTCGAGATGACGTGGCTGATGATGCCGAAGCCAGGCAGGATCATGATGTAGACTTCGGGATGGCCGAAGAACCAGAACAGATGCTGGTAGAGGATCGGATCACCGCCGCCGGACGGCGAAAAGAAGGTCGTCCCGAAGTTGCGATCGGTCAACAGCATGGTGACCGCGCCGGCGAGCACCGGCAGCGACATGAGAAGCATGAAGGCGGTGACCAGCATCGACCAAGCGAACAGAGGCATCTTGTGCATGGTCATGCCGGGTGCGCGCATGTTGAAGATGGTGGTGATGAAGTTGATCGCGCCGAGGATCGAGGAGGCCCCCGAAAGGTGGATGGACAGAATAACGAGGTCGACGGCGGGACCTGGCTGGCCCTCCGTCGAATAAGGCGGATAGAGCGTCCAGCCGCCGCCATGGCCGAGCGTACCGGGCGCTCCCGGAACGAACATCGAGGTGATGAAGAGGATGAATGACACCACCAGCAGCCAGAACGAGATGTTGTTCAAGCGGGGGAAAGCCATGTCGGGCGCGCCAATCATGATCGGCACCATCCAGTTGCCGAAGCCACCAATCAGCGCCGGCATGAGCACGAAAAAGATCATGACCAGCCCATGGGCACTGACGACGACATTGTAGACGCCCGGATCGCCAAATATCTGCAAACCCGGTTCCTGCAACTCCATGCGGATCAACACGGAAAGCGCCGTACCGAAGACGCCTGCCATGATCGAGAACAGCAGGTAAAGCGTCCCGATATCCTTGTGGTTGGTCGAGAACAGCCATCGGACGAGAAACCGGGGCTTGTGATCATCCAAGGTCGAGGCTGGATTGGACATGATGTGCTTCCTGCTCTCCTCTTCCGGCAGGCAAGACGGCCTCAACCATGGACGGCACCTGCGATCCGCCGTCACACGGGGCTAGGTCTTGCCTGCGCTCTTTCATTCATCCGTGACGACCACATCCATCGGAATGTCGTGCGGCTGCGGATAGATGGTTCGGATCCTGCTACGGGCGTAACCGACGCCGACGACGAGAGGCCGCCTGGGCGCCGCGGCCAGGGTCCGGTCGAAGAAGCCGCCGCCATAACCCAGGCGATAGTTAGCCTCGTCGAAACCGACAACGGGCGCGATGACCACATCCGGTTGGACGGCAGGTCCATGAGAGGGACAAGAATATTCCAGACTCCGCGTTCGAGCGGGTCTCCCGGCCCCCAGATGCGAAACTCCAGCGGCCAGCCTTTCTTGATGACGACTGGAAGCGCAATCCGCCCGCCGCGCTCGATCACCTTTATCGCCCAGTTGCGGAGGTCGGGCTCACCGCGGAACGGCCAATAGCCGCTGACGATCCGCCCGCTCACCCGACCGACGGCCAGGTCGAGAACGGAAGCGATGCGTAAAGACCTCGCATTGCGTTCCTCGGCGTCGATCGCGAGACGCTCATCGATTAGACGCTTGCGTTCCGCCTTGCGCCATCGACAGACATCGGGCCATGCGTCCTGAACGGCCGGCTCAGTGCCGTACCCCGGGACAAGCTCATGCATAAAGCATGGTGGAGAGGCGTATTCTCTCGTCTCCGGACAAACATCCTCCTGATCAGACATCGCACGCTCCATATCCGTTACAGCGGAGACCCTCGCCTACGTGGACGTTGCGCTGCGTAAAACAGGAAGGCAAACGGAATTAAATGCTGTATTGATGCAAGATTATTGCACTAATCGGGAACCAGCATGGACATCGACCGCGCGCGCACGTTTTTGGAAATCGTCCATTCCGGCAGCTTTCTGAGAGCTGCCGACCGACTCCACGTCACCCAGACCACTGTCAGCGCGCGGATACGCACGTTGGAGGAAGAGCTCGGACGTCAGCTCTTTGTCCGCAATCGCAATGGTGCGCAGTTGACGCAGGCGGGCCGGGAGTTCGAGCGGTTCGCGCAATCATTCGTGCAAATCTGGGAACGAGCACGCCACCAGCTCGCCATCCCATCGGGACGGACAAGCGTCGTTGCCCTGGGCGGGGAGCTCAGCCTGTGGAACCCGCTGCTGCTCGATTGGCTGGTCTGGATGAAGAAGGCCAGGCCGGAAATCGCCATCCAAGCCCAGGTCGGCGTGCCGGACCAGCTCCTCGAGCAGCTCAGGACTGGCGTTCTCGACATCGCGGTGCTCTATGCGCCGAAGCTGCTGCCAGGCTTCAGGGTGGAGCTCCTCGTGGAGGAGCAGCTCGTCTTGGTTCGGAGCACGGACAGGGACTCAGAGTTGGACGCCTCAAGGGACTATGTCTATGTCGATTGGGGGCCGCTGTTTGCGGCCCAACATGGCGCCAGTTCCTCTGCCTTCGGCGAGCCGGGATTAATGGTCGGCCTTGGTCCGCTTGGGCTGAGCTACATTCTGCGCGCCGGCGGAATGGGCTATTTCCGTAGGGGCGCGGCAGCGCCCCATATCGAGGCCGGGCAGCTGGAGGTCGTGGAGGGCGCGCCGGAATTCACCTATCCGGCCTATGCAGTCTATCCGGATGCAAGCGCGTCGCGAACCGACGTACAGGAGGCGCTACGTGGATTGAAGCAGGTGGTGAAATGACCGTGTTCTGTCAGTTCCAAATCACTGATCATGCGGCCGGAAAGAAATCCACCGCCATGGATTGATCGAACATGCCTTATCCGTTCCACACCATCGGTCACTCGACCCGGTCGATCGCCGAATTCGTCGCCCTGTTGCGGGTTGGCGAGATTACCCTCGTGGTCGACATAAGGACCATCCGGCGATCGCGGGCGAATCCGCAATTCAACAGCGAAACGCTGCCGGACAGCCTTGCGGATTTCGCGATCGGATATGAGCATATTGCCGAGCTTGGCGGCCTGCGCGGCAAGGCGCACCCCATTCCACCGACGCTCAATGCATTCTGGATCAACCAGAGTTTTCACAACTACGCCGACTACGCGCTGTCGGCGGAGTTTCATGGCGGCCTGGAGCGGCTTGTGTCCCTTGGCAGGCAGCAGCGGTGCGCCATCATGTGCTCGGAAACGCTTTGGTGGCGTTGCCACAGAAGAATCGTCGCGGACTATCTGATCAGTCGTGGCGAGTCCGTTTTTCATCTGATGGGCCATGACAAGGTCGAGCCGGCGAAGCTCACCGACGGTGTGGAGGCAAGGCTCGACGGAACGCTTGTCTACCCGCTTTCCCAGCGTTCTGGATAGTCAAGGCCTCAGGCGGCCGACGGCCCCGGGTCGTCGAACCCGTCGTTGAAAGCCGCCATGACCCTGTTTTCCGCTTTGGGTTGTGACTCATCAGAGTGATGGGCGACGCGCAAAACCGGTCCGTTCGGTCGCCACGGGTCGGGCGCTGCACCCCCCGTCAACTCCAATCTCTCCCGCCTTGCCGCTTCCGGCTGGTAGACCACTTCATGCACAGTCAGCGTTTCATGGCCGCCCTGCGCGGTCGGAATGGACATGGACTGACCTTCGGCCAGACCAAGCAGCGCCAGGCCGCGCGGGTTGGTGATCGGCAAAAGCATGCCAACCAGACCGCGCATCTCGTCATGTGCGACGATGCGGGTCTCGGCAGGGCCGTCGTTTACACGATAGGTCACTCGGGTGCTGAGCGTCACGACCGTTGGCGGAATGTCTTCTCGAAACATCACAATTGCGCTCGAAATCTTCCGTTGAAGGACAACGGACAAGGCATCGCCGCGGGGATGGCGCTCTTGCATCACTTCAAGAATCGTGAAGTCCTTGGTGGTCAGTTGGCAGCTATCGATAGTGGGCATGGTGCGTCTCCAAGACGGACCCGTGAAAGGGTTCCGGCGTCAAGCATTTGATCGGATGTGGAAGCTACCCCTGTGCCGGACCAGAACAGGCCGGCGCAGGGGTCACACTCCCGCGATCAGGCTGCCTGCGTGATTGAGGAGACGGGTGGAAACGCCCATGTCTAGGCGTCTGCCGGGATCGCCGAAGACGCTGGTGCGCGCCGATCGACTGCATCGCCTTCCGCAGCGGGTTGGCCTACGGCAAGCACCGACAGTTTGTGCCGGCGCCCATCGCGCGCTGTCCACATGATCGACTGTCCGGCCGAGAGGCCGATCAGGGCCGTGCCGATCGGCGTGAGGACTGAAACCTTGCCTTCGGAGATGTCCGCGTCGCCAGGAAAAACCAGCGTGACTGTTTTGGCATTGCCAGTATCGGGCTTGAATGTCACCGTCGAACCCATCTGGACGGTGCCGGCGGAGACCCAATCATCGGCGACGATACGTGCCCGCTCGAGTTCGGCGAGCAGTTCATCGGAGGCCTCCGGATTGCGCGCGGCCACGGTGCTCGCAACCGCCGACAGACGCGCATGGTCTGACTGTGAGATGCGGATGTTCGGCTTGCGCCGCGTTTTCGTGTTGTCTTGCATTTGAATACTCGTGCTTCCGCTCGGACCAGCCGCCACGGAGGGTGCCGGAATCGAGCCAATTCGTGAAAATCTTGATGGAACGCCAATGCTCCGGAGGCTTGAGGTCCTGCGGAACCATCCCATGTGGGTAATCGCACCGCCCCTCGGCTCGGGGCACGCATGGCAGCCGAGCCGGGGGCTACATTCCCGCTATGGGGCAAACCCGGAAAAGAAAATCGCGACGAATTCTGACTGCGGCGTTCATAGGACCATAGTTGGTGAAGCAATCCGGGAAGTCAAGTCAGCCACCTCGGTGCAGTTTGGCGGGTATCAATCCTAAACTAGTCAGAGCGGGCGCCAAGCAACGTTCTTATCACCAGCTCTCTTCCGGCCCGGTTTATCCCGGTCCCGCTGGGTCTTTCTTCAGCCAGCCCGAGAAAGACAAGACGTTCGGCCAAGGCTTTCGATAGAGATGGGTAGGGTCCGCGGTTCATTCGCTTGAGTGCCGTCTGCTCCTCCTTGGTGAGATCGTCCCAGATAACTGTCATGAGAGCCATCTCCCTTGTGTGCACTATCAAGCCGATGCCGATCCTGGATTGTCCAGCGACGGGCTGCGACCATGAATTCATTGGGCCCCGAAGGTCTTGCTTATGGAACGGCATCTGTTCCGACAATGCCGCCTTCATTCTCCAGAACGCCGATCCGCTTGACTTCCGAGCGGTTGAGCTTCAGGCGAACGCCAATACCGCCGCCGTTCTCGGCAATGAAAACGGCGCCGGCGCTTTCAAGCGCGGTTTGCAGCGTGTCGCAGATATCTCGGTCAGGAAGGTTGATCCGGCGCTCGAATTCTTCGATGACCAGCGCATCCACGCCTGAATTGCCGGCGAGCTTTTCACGGGTCCATTCGACCAGTGCGCGAGCGGCACGGCATTGAGCACCAGTGATCATCCTCAAAATCTCCTTCTGGATCGCTTTGGGAGCGAATTGCCGCCTGCTGAAACCCAGGACGCTGGGGGTGCGACGGCCGCGTCCGTAAAAAATGCATATCGAATCCGAAAAGGAAAGGGTTGCGCCCCTCACCGCGATCGGAATCATGGTGCAAAATAATTGTGCTGAAGCGGCAATAAATTTCGTTTGTCTTGCAGATAAGGATGAGTGAAGCTCGTGCGTAGCGAAACGACAGATTGGGTGCCAGCCAGCAGGTCTCAACGCTAGGAGACTGTTTGGCGATATCGCGCGAAGGGCACCTTGGGCTCGGCAATGACAATAATGGACAGGCTTGAACACGATTTCGGCAGGATCCTTTCTGGCCCGGACATTCGGCGTCATGTCGTCGGTCGAATGGTATCTGCCAATCGCCCTGACGCAGATGACGGCATCCCAATCGTACCCGTGGATGACAATGCTCTCAAAACGCGGCTGCGCGAGGAACTGCTCCTGCAAGCACGGACCCGGCTGCCGATCACCTATGCAAGACTGGCCGAGAGCATGGTTGGTTCGGAAGCAACAGGCGTGATCCGGGGTGCACTCGAACAACTGATGGACGACGATGCGGACGAAGGCCTGCCATTGCTTGCGGCTGTTGCCGTGAACGCGCTCGATCCTGGTTTGCCCGCTCCCTGGTTCTTCCACAAAGCCGAGGACATGGGGCTGTTCGCTGGCGATCCGGCCGATCTGGAAGCTTACGCTTTCCATGCAAGGGAGTTTTGTCGCGCGATCCATCTCCATGCTGGCAACGGGCAAGGCTCAGGAACGACCTTGCCGCCGGTACTGCCGCCTGCAGACCGGTGAAGGAGGACGAAATGCTGATCGCCAAAGACGTCATGACGTCGCCGGTCATCGCGGTAGGGCCTGACAGTACGGTGGACGAGGTCGCCGGTATTCTTCTGTCGCACGGGATCAGCGCCGTGCCGGTGATTGATCGAGGTGCGCTGCTGGGCATCGTCAGTGAAGGGGACCTGATCCGCCGGGCGGAGATCGGAACAGCGCCGCAGGGCTGTTCCTGGTGGCTTCATTTGTTCACCAACAACGCGGTTCAGGCGGAAGGCTATGTCAAGTCTCATTCCGATCATGTGATCGACGTCATGACACAGCAGGTTGCGACGGTGGTCGAGAGTACGCCAGTCGCCGAGATCGCAACCCTGCTTGAGCATAATCGGATCAAGCGTGCCCCAGTGCTGCGCGACGGCAGGTGGTTGGGATCGTCAGCCGCGCTAATCTGGTGCGAGCGCTGGTCATTGCCAGGAAAGGGTGGCGCGCTCCGGCCTTGCATGACGACAGCAGCATCAGGATGGAGATTGTCGATGCCTTGCGATCCGAATCGTGGCCCTCGAGTTCGGACGTGATCGTGAACAACGGCGTGGTCACCCTGTGGGGAACGTATCTGTCGGAGCAGGAGCGGAAAGCCTCGATCGTCCTGGCTGAAAACACCGCTGGCGTGCGGGCTATCGATGACCATCGCATTCCCTTCGATATGACCTACGGCTTGGTCTGAAGGCCACCGAATGACATTCGTGGTCACCGACAATTGCATCAAATGCAAATACATGGACTGCGTGGAAGTCTGCCCGGTGGACTGCTTCTACGAAGGCGAGAACATGCTCGTCATCCATCCCGATGAATGCATCGACTGCGGCGTCTGCGAGCCGGAATGCCCGGCGAAGGCCATTTTTCCCGATACCGAGCCTGGTCTCGAGGATTGGCTCGCGCTGAACGCCGAGTATGCGTCTGTGTGGCCCAATATTGCGATCAAGCGCGATCCACCCGCCGACGCCAAGGCGTTCGACGGCGAAGCGGACAAGCTCGCGAAATATTTTTCGCCGGAACCTGGGTCGGGTGACTGATCAAAATGAACGCATGTGCGCACCAGCCGTCGCCACTTTATCTGGGCATTGACACTGGCGGCACGTACACCGATGCCGTGCTGTGGTCGGAATCCACAGGCATCGTGGCCAAGGCCAAGTCGCTGACCACGCGACACGATCTTGCCGAGGGCATCGCCGGCGCCGCAGACGCTGTTTTGTCCGAGGCAGTCATCGAGCCCAGCGCGATCAAGCTCGTCTCGATGTCGACCACGCTGGCCACCAACGCCCTCGTCGAAGGGCAGGGCGGGCGGGTCGCGCTGGTGATGATCGGCTTCACTGAAGCCGACCTTGCCCGGAACGGATTGTCAAAAGCCCTCGGCTCCGATCCCGTGATCTTTTGCCCGGGCGGACATGACGTCCACGGAGATCCGCGTGAGCTGGTGCTCGACGCTCTCGTGGCTGCGCTGCCGTTTCTCGCCGACACAGTTTCAGGCGTCGCCGTGGCCTCCTATTTTGCCGTTCGCAATCCCGAACACGAAATCGCGGTACGTGACGTCATCCGCGAGCGCACCGGGCTCCCGGTGACCTGTTCGCATGAATTGTCGTCGAAACTCGGCGGCCCGCGTCGGGCGCTGACCACGCTTCTCAACGCCCGGTTGATCTCGATGATCGATCGCCTTGTCGACGCCACCGAGAGCTTTCTGGCAAGACGCGGGATCGTCGCTCCGCTCATGGTCGTGCGTGGCGACGGCGCGCTCATTACCGCAGAATTCGCCCGCGCTCGGCCAATCGAGACCATTCTGTCAGGACCAGCGGCAAGCCTGGTGGGGGCGCGGTACATGACCGGCATCGATGATGCGGTGGTGTCCGACATCGGCGGCACCACCACCGACATCGCAGTCCTGGACGGCGGCCGCCTGCGGCTCGATCCGGAAGGCGCCACCGTCGGCGGAATGCGAACCATGGTGGAAGCCGTCGCCATGCGCACCTTTGGCCTTGGTGGGGATTCGGAAGTTTCGCTTCATGAGCAGTCGTTGGCTTCGACGATCGTGCTCGGGCCCCGGCGGCTGGTACCGCTCGCGCTCGCCGCGGTGAAACACGGCGATGCCATATACCAAGGTCTCAAGCGGCAATTGCTCAGTCCCAACACCAGCCGACTGGACGGCCGCTTCGCATTGCGCACAGGCGTGCCCGAACGTCTAGCCGCAGGCCTGACGGTTACCGAGACGCGGCTCTATGCTGACATTTCGGCAATTCCCGCCGCGCTCGACCGGTTGCTCGTATCGACGTCACAGGTCGCGACGCTCAATCGCCTCGTCGCACGTGGCCTGGTGCATATCGTCGGCTTCACGCCATCCGATGCAGCCCATGTGCTCGGCCGGCAAGGGAACTGGGATCCTGTCGCGGCTCGACTGGGCGCCGAATTGTTCTCACGCAAGCGCGACGGCCAGGGGCATCGTGTCGCCAAAGGCGCAGAAGCGTTTTCCGAGATGGTTCTTGCCGCCGTCACCCGGCGTTCTGCCGAAGTAATTCTTGAATCGGTATTTGCCGAGGACGGGCTGGAGGGCGGCGTCTCCGTTGCCAACCCGCTGGTTCAGCGGGCGGTTGGCGGGCGAGGCGGCATGGCGCGGCTGTCGATCGCGCTCGACCGGCCGGTGATCGGCCTCGGGGCGTCGGCTTCGCTGCACTTTGCCGGGCTGCCGCAATTGATCGGCAATGAATGCAGCATTGCCGAACACGCCGATGTCGCAAATGCGTTGGGCGCCGTGGTTGGGCAGGTGCGAATGTCAGCGGAAGCGCGTGTCAGCCAACCGGAGATCGGGCTTTTCCGTCTCAATTCCGGCGAGCGGCTGGACGACTATGACACCGAGGACGAGGCGATGGCCGCAGCCGAAGCCCACATTCGAGTCTTGGCGGCAGGTCTTGCCGAGCGCGCCGGGGCCGATCAGGCTCGGATCGAGATCGCACGCGACATAAGAGCTGCTACAATCGAAGGCGAGCGCAGTTTCGTGGAAGCCATCGTCGTCGCGACAGCCACCGGGCGGCCGCGAATCGCGTCGTGACATGCACGCGTTGTTGTGAGTGAAGCGTTGTCGGGTGACAATGCTCTGACAGTATTTTTTCCTGAGGCGGCGATCGCCTCGTCGAGATCGCGACCTTGCCAATGTTCGTCCGCAGCCGTCCGTTCCGCACCTGCTGGACGATCTCGCTCAACTGGCCACGACCGGACTCGACGACGAAATCGACCGCCAACCCATCCGCGGGCTGCGCCTCGGCTGGTCCGACGACGGTCACCAGCATACCTCGCCCCGGATCAGGGCTGCAGACCGCTTCTGGATGTCGCCACCGATGACGTCGAACACCAGATCGATGCTGCCTATGTCTTATCTCTCACGCGAATTGGTCATCGGTTCGGTGCCTTCCACGACAATATCGGTATTGAATTGCTTTGTGATTTGCACGGCCGCGGTGTGCGCCTGCAGTTACAAGTCTATCGACACCGCTCCCATGGGATGTGTGCAGCAGGCGAGCACATATCCGGCGTCCTTCTCCTGTGCGCTGAGTCCGCCGAAATCAGCCATTTCCACGTCGCCGCTGACCTTCAGCACACGACAGGTCCCACAAATCCCTTGCTGGCAAGCGCTTGGCAGGTACAGACCAACGCTCCGAGCGATTTCGAGCAGGGTCTGTGTCGAACGGCATTGGTGGGTGACACCTGTGCGAGCAAAACGCACGGAAGCGGCCTGGGCTGTTTGCAACACCGGTGCAGGCTTCAGCAGGCCGCCAAAGCTCTCCTCATGATACCGACCAGGATCCAAGCCGATGCTGTTGAGGGCGTTCCGGACTGCGTTCATGTAAGGCTCGGGCCCACAGGCATAAACGGTGCGCTCCCTAATGTCGGGAGCAAACTTCAGCAACATGGACTCACCAACCAATCCAGTTGGACCGGCCCAATTATGCACAGCTTCGGCGCAGACGACATGGACGTGAAAATTGCGATGGTCCCGTGCCAGGTTGTCAAGCTCGTCACCGAAGATGATGTCCTTCGGCGAGCGTGCGCTATGAATGAAGCAGACATCCTTGTCGGAGCCACTGTCGGCGAGCGTGCGCAGCATCGACATCACCGGTGTTATGCCGCTGCCGCCGGAGAGGAAAAGCGGCCGGTCGCTCCGCAGGTCATCCCAGTTGAAGCTGCCGGACGGGCCGTCGATCTCTATTTCGCTTCCCTGTTCGAGATTGTCATGCAGCCAATTGGAAGCGAGGCCGCCGGGGACGCGCTTGACGGTTATCCTGACGTCTCCCACCCGGGTTGGCGGCGAAGAGATCGAGTAAGTCCGGACGGCCGGAGCGCCGTCGATCACGAGGTTCAGAGTGATAAACTGCCCGGCTTTGAACTGGCCGGCCTGCCCGCGCTTTGGACAAAAGACGAAGGTCTTCACGTCGTGCGTCTCCTGAACGATGCCGCGACAGATCAGCGTGTGACGTCCGCTGACGCGGTCGGATCGGCAGGAGGGAGCGAAAGAAACGAGGGCGTTCATCATCTGGCTCCCATTAAGGGGCCAAGAATGCCAGCAGGCCTACGTTCGATACAGGAGGAACCTCAAGCATCTATGATCGACAATATCGATCAACCTTCCAGCGACATGACCGCAAGATGAAGCGCGCGAATGCCTTTCTTTATGATTGGCTCATGCCGGCGTCGCGCGAGAATTGCGGTGTAGACGGGCTGATGCAGAGTTGGAGCACCTTCCACAATGTGGGAGGGTTGCTCGGCGGCGAAGCGACGCGCATCGTCGGCGCGCATGTAGCAGGTGCCGCCTGCGCGTCTCAGCATATTGTCGGCCAGCGTTTCGGAGCCCATCGAAAGCCGGCACGCAGTCAGATTTGGCAACGCCTCGGCATGAGCCTTCTCGAGCGCAACGGTGTAACCCGGCCGGATGTAATTGTCCGGGCTTACATCGCTAAGCCGGCGTGCCTTGGTCGAGACCATTGTATATTCCTCGACCATCAGTTGGTCATATGTGATCTCGGGCAGGTAGCGTGGAGCATAAATAACAGCAATATCGAGGTTTCCCAGGCTCAGATCAGATATCATCTGCGGCGAGTAGTCGGATTCGACATGGATCGAGGACCGCGGCAAGACTTGCAGCAGCATTTCCAACCAACCCGGCAGGATCGAGCGGGTCATTCCAACCTGGGCAGCGACCCGAAGGCTGCCTTCGAATCTGTTAAAGGCGCGCACGTCGTGACGGGCCTGGGACCAGGTCGACAGCATTGACCGCGCGTAAACCTCAAACCGCCGCCCTGCCGCGGTCGGCTCGGCACCGGCGCGGCCGCGATGGAAGAGCTCGGATCCCACGGCGGCCTCCAGGTTCTTGACACGGGTGCTGACCGTCGATTGCGTCAGTCCGAGGCGCTCCGCCGACCGGTTGAAGTTTCGCGATTCAATGATGTCGAGAAACGTCTCTATTTGTTCCAACTGCATAGGCGAGCCATCGATTTTTGCGATCGTATCTAGCTGTTCATACGCTTGATCCGAGCACTATCAAAGCGGAAGTTCGGTGCAGAAGCCACGGTCTGTGACGGCCGCATCAAAGGGAGAGGGAAAAGTGTTCATAGTCGATTGCGATTGCCACAACTATTGGTCCAACGCGACGGTGCTGGAGCCCTACCTGTCCGGTGTCTGGAAAGACATGTTCATCGAGGGCGAGAAGACCGGCCCGGTCGGCGCTTTTCCGCACGGCCATCGCCCCTGGTTTCATCCGCAGGATTTCTCCCGCAAGGATGTGCGACCGAAGGTGGAGGCGGACAACTACCTGATCATGAAGGAGAAGCACCTCGATAAATACAATGTCGGAGTGGCAATCCTAACTGGCGACGAGCCCATCGAAGCGTCGACACTGGCAAATCCCTATTACGCTAGCGCGCTGGTAAGCGCCTACAACGACTACCAGATCAATGAATGGCTGCCGAAAGACAGCCGCTTCATGGGCTCCATCATCATCGCACCGCAAGACCCGCGCCTTGCGGCGGCGGAGATCCGGCGCCTCGGCGCGCATCCCCGGATGGCGCAAGTTCTGGCCTCCCAAGGCTCTGTGCGGCCGTATGGCGACCCGTTCTATCACCCGATCTTCGAGGCCTGTGCCGAGGTCGGTTTGCCGTTCGCCATACATCTTGGTGGACATGGCGGCATCAACTGGAACGCTGTCGCGCCAGCGCCCACCACTTTCTTCTGGGAAACCCATGCGATCCTGCACATGTCGGCCATGTCGCATGTGGCAAGCATGATTGCCCATGGCGTTTTTGAGAAATGGCCGGACCTCTACTTCGTGATCATCGAGTGCGGCGTCGCCTGGGTCCCGTCGGTCCTGTGGCGCCTGGATGCCGACTACAAAGCACTGCGAAAAGAGACGCCATGGCTGAAAATGCTGCCGTCGGAATATTGCCGGCGTAACATACGTTTCTCCACCCAACCGCTGGAGCAGCCTTCGAATGTCAACCACCTCTGGGCGATCCTGGAGGCCATGGACGGGGAGCACACGCTGCTGTTTGCGTCCGACTACCCCCATTGGGACTACGATGACGTCAACACTTTGCACATCCCGCCGGAATGGCGCCGCAAGGTGCTCGGCCAGAATGCGCTGGACGTTTACAAGCGCATTCCCCGCCCGCAAGCCGCTGCTGCAGCGTGACGACCTGACATGGCTGAGAAGACGTATATTTGTCGCGCCGACGAGATCCAGGTCGGAACGCCGTTCATCGCCAAGGTGCGCAGCCTGTCGATCGGCGTGTTCCGGATCGGCGATAGTTTCCATGCGCTGCTGAATGTATGCCCGCATCGAGGGGCCCCCCTTTGTGAGGGACCGCAATGCGGAACGACTGCTCCCGTCGAGCGAGCCGAATTCATCTATCACCGTGAGAATGAAATCGTTCGCTGTGCCTGGCACGGGTGGGAATTCGACATCAGGTCGGGCGCAGCATTGGTCAACCCGTCCGTTCGCGCGAGGACGTTCCCAGTCTCCGTCGAGGCAGGGAGCATATACGTGACGGCCTGAGCATGGAGACACCCTCTGCCTACAGAGCGGGTATCGGAATCTCAACGACCGCCTTATGCGCTTCATCGTTTTTGCTAATGCGGCACAATTTGGGATGGATTGCCTGCACGTTTCGCTAACTTGACCAATAAGCTGAGAAAAACCAGCGCAACTCAACTGGGGAACGATATGAAAAACCGACTTCTTGCACCATCTCTCGGCGTTCTATTGTTGGCGCCGGTATCGTCGGCGTTCGGTGCAGACGTGACTATGCCGGATCCAAACTATGCTACCGCAACGGCGGTCATGAACGTCATCAAGAACGCGGCCGAACAGGAGCTTGGGCTCGACGTTTCCACCGTCACCACCACCGCAGTCCCAGTCATTTGGGAAGCCATGGATCGCAACAAAGGGGAGGTCGACATCTGGCCAGATGTCTGGCTGCCGAACCAGCAGGGCCTGGTAGACAAATATGTCAAAAGCGCCGGCACGGTGAAACTCGCGCAGAACGGCTACGAAGCCAAGCAAGGCTACTGCGTCACCCAGGTCACGATCGACAAATATGGCATCAAGGATGTCGCGGATCTCACCAATCCGGACAACGCCAAGATCTTCGATACCAATGGCGACGGCAAGGGGGAAATCTGGATCGGCGCGTCAGGCTGGCAGTCGACAAACATCGAAAAGGTGCGGGCCCGCGACTATGGATTCGCCGATTTCTTCGATCTCCAGGTGACCGACGAAGCGGTGGCCGCGGCATCGCTCGACCGGGCCGCGAAGGCAGACAAGCCATGGGTCGGCTACTGCTACGGCCCACACCAGAATTTCGCCCGCTACAAGCTTGCCTTTCTCACCGAACCGAAACACGACCCAGCCAAGTTCATGATGCTGCAGCCGAGCGAGGATCCTCAATGGTTCGAAAAATCGAAAGTGTCGTCGGCATATGCTGACACCACCGTGCACATCGCCTATGCTGGTTCGCTGGCCCAGCGGCAACCGGAACTGACCGCCGCTTTGGATCGGATTACTTTCAATCCGGACGACATCAGCAAATGGGCCTATGCAATCATCGTCGACAAGAAGCCGGCAGGCGATGTGGCGAAGGAATGGATCAAAGCCCACCCCGACGACGTGGCGAAGTGGTTCGGTCATTGAAGGCCAGGGCCGGCATTGCAGGCTCTGAACCGGCCTGCACTGTTGCCCGGCCGCTCAAATCCGTGATCGGACGGGAGCGGTAGCCGGTGGACACCGCACCGATCATTGCGCCGGGAGGGCCCGGCCTGGCGGACCGCGGAGACGCGGCAAGCCACGGTGCCGCCATCATTTTGAAGGGCGTCTGGAAAATCTTTGGCGCCCGCGCGCCAGTGGCGATGATGGCGATTTTGCGCGACCGCCTGGACAAGGACGAAGTGGCCAGGCGCTTCGGATGTGTCGTGGGCGTCGCCAACGTCAACATTTCGGTTCGGCCGGGTGAAATCTTCTGCGTCATGGGCCTGTCGGGCAGTGGCAAATCGACATTGATCCGCCATATAAACCGCCTGCTCGAGCCGTCCGCCGGCGAGATTTTCGTCGACGGTGAAAACGTCATGGCCAAGTCGCCCGCTGAGTTGAGGGCATTGCGGTCTCGCAGGATCGCCATGGTGTTCCAGAGCTTCGGTCTGCTTCCGCATCGCACCGTACGCGACAACGTCGCGCTCCCGCTGGAGATCCAAGCCGCGACCAAGCAGCGGAGATTTGACGCGGCCGAGGCGGCACTTGCCAAGGTGAACCTGTCGGGCTGGGGGGATCGCTACTGCCATGAGCTCTCAGGCGGCATGCAGCAGCGCGTCGGCCTCGCCCGCGCTTTGGCTGCCGATCCAGCGATCCTGCTCATGGACGAGCCATTCAGCGCGCTCGATCCCTTGATAAGGCGGCAACTTCAAGACGAGTTCCTGGCCCTCTCGCGCTCGATGGGAAAGACAGTGATCTTCATCACCCATGACCTCGACGAGGCGATCCGGATCGGCGATCGCATCGCGATCATGAAAGATGGCGTCATCGTCCAGACCGACACGCCCGAGGAGATCGTCACATCTCCGAAGCACGACTATGTCGCGAAATTCGTCGCCGACATCTCGCGCCTGAAGGTGATCACCGCCGGGCGCATCATGGAGTCGGTCGAGAGTTTCAAGAGCCGGTCTCATCCGGAATTGGACGTCGAGCGGTTGCGCAGGGTGGATTCTCGAGAATCCCTGGCCGAACTCGTCGAACTCGCGGCACGGGATGCCGCACCGCTTGCTGTGACAGATCCCGGTGGGTCTGTCGTCGGCATCGTCGACAGGCAGATCCTGCTCCACGGTCTGCGAAAGGGCGAAATCCGTGAACGCCCATGATCCTGTCGCTGTGCAATCGATAGAGCACGCCCAACCGGTAGAGGAAGGACTCGTACGAGAATTCGTCCTCCGCAACCCCGATTACTATATCGATGTGTTCGCCCGCATCCGGCGGGCTTCCGGTGCCGTCTGGCCGTTCAACCTGGCGGCCGCGCTGCTTGGGCCGGTGTGGGCCGCTGCCCGAGGCATCACACTTCTGTTCTGGCTCATCTTCTTCCTGGAGACGCTTGCGGTGGTTCAGATCGGCGTCGGCGCGGCTGGCAACCTCGGCGCCGGGGAGCAAGCACGCGCCGAACGCGTCACCAAGCAGGCACAGGCGCGCGCGGAACAGGCAAAGGCCGCCGAGGCAGCGGGGGTGGACAATGCAGCTGGCCTGAAATCATCAGCGGCCGCTCTGGAGAAAGCTGCCAACACGGCCAGAATGCGGGCCGACGCCGCAAAAGCGAAGGCGCCAGTTGTAATTGGGTCCGGCATTGTCACTTTGCTCTTCGCCAGGTTGATCGCCGGTTTCCTCGCCAACCGGATGCTGGAGCGGCGCTTCGCGCGCTGGCGTTCGAACCCGACGCTTCAGCGCGGGCTCAATCATCCGCTGGCGCTATGCGCCCTTGCCTTCTGCATCGCAGCCTATGGGCTTTCGGTCTATCGCTTCGCCGCGCCGACACCAGCCGTCTGGCTGACTGCCGCGCCCTCGAATCGCGAGTGGCAGGCCGCGTTGTCATCGGGTCTGGACAGCCTGATGGGAGCGGTGTCGCATCTCGGGGAGGGCTTTTTCGGCGGCATCACAGGCGCAATATCGTTGGTGCTCGATGCCTTGGCCTATGGACTGACGGGCATGCCCTGGCCAGTGACAATGGCGATCATTCTAGCCCTGGCCTGGCAACTGGCGGGGCCGCGCGTCGCCATCTTCACCGCGGCTGCGCTCGCCTATCTTGCCGTGCTTGGCTTTTGGGAAAAGAGCCTGGAAACGGTCGCCCTGTTGGGCACATCGGCCATTATCTGCCTCGCGATAGGAATCCCGCTTGGGATATGGTGCGGACGCCGACCGCGCGTCTATGCCGCCGTGCGGCCGGTGCTCGACTTCATGCAGACCATGCCGGCATTTGTCTATTTGATCCCGGTGATCGCATTGTTCGGCATCGGCAAGCCGCCCGGCGTCATCGCCACGCTGATTTTCGGTACTCCGCCAGTGGTGCGCCTGACCGCGCTCGGCTTGCAGGGTGTCCCGCCGGCCATTAGAGAGGCCGCGCAAGCCTATGGTGCAACGAGATGGTTTCTCCTGACACGCGTCGACCTCCCGCTGGCGATGCCTTCGATCATGGCCGGCATAAACCAGACCATTTTGATGTGCCTTTCAATGGTGGTCATCGCTTCCCTGATCGGAGCCAAAGGTTTGGGAGAAGATGTCCTCAACGCGCTTCAATACGCAGCTGTCGGGCAGGGACTGCTTGCGGGCTTCGCCATACTTCTCTGCGCCATGATCATCGACCGTATCGTGCAAGGACGAACCAGATAAAGCCGTTTGGGAACGATCTTCTCGCGGAATTCGGCCGGTCAACATCTCACGAACGGGCCATCAAAGATGCGGTGCCTGCTCTAGAAATAAGCCTGGTCCGGCTCGCTGGTCTTGCGGTTGGCGATGAAGGCCCGGAGCGCTTCGTCGATCGCCGGATCGAGCCCCGGATCCTGGTAGTCGTCGAGCAGCCTCTTCCATTGCCGGTTGGCGCGTTGCGCGGCGTCGAGCCGGCCGTCCTCGTTCCATTGCTCGAAGGAATTGTTGTCGCTGCTGGTGGAGCGATAGAAGGCCGAGAGGAAATTGGACTGCGTATGCGCACTGCCCAGGAAATGCGATCCCGGCCCGACCGCTTCGATCGCCTCCATCGCCTGCGCATTGAGCGACAGATCGATGCCTTCGAACAGGCTGGCGACCTTGCCGCAGAGATCGGCGTCGATGACCGTCTTTTCGAAACCGGTGACCAGTCCGCCCTCGAGCCAGCCGGTGGCGTGGTTGATCACGTTGGCGCCGGCAAACATCGACATCAATATGCCCCATGTCGCTTCCTGCTCGGCCTGTGCGTCGGGAAGCTTTGAGGCCGACAGCGAACCGACGGTGTGGAACGGAACGCCGACGCGACGCGCCAACTGCCCGCAGGCGAGCACCATCTTGCCCGCTTCCGGCGTCCCGAATGTCGGCGCTCCACTCTGCATCGAGATCGTGCTGGCAAAGCTTCCCATCAGGCAGGGCGCGCCGGGGTTGATCAGCTGTACGAGGCTGAGACAGGCGAGCGCCTCGGCCAGCACCTGCGCCAGCGTGCCGGCGACCGTGCACGGGCTCATCGCGCCGGCCAGCGTCCATGGCGTGCAGGCGACCGGCTGGTTGTTGCGGGCGCAGACCTTCAGCGAACCCGACATGTTGGCGTCGAGCACCAGCGGCGCATTGGTGTTGGAGACGTTGTAGAGCACAGCGTTGTTGGCGACGAACTCCTCGCCGAAGACGATCTTGGCCATGTCGACCGCGTCCTGTGCTCGCCTCGAACCGATGAACGCGCCCATGAAGGCACGGTCCGAATGGCGGATGTGGGTGTAGAGCATGTCGAGATGACGCTTGTTGGCCGGCAGGTCGACAGGCTCGCAAACGACGCCGCCCGAATGATGTAGATGCGGGATCATCTGATGGATCTTCACCAGATCGCGGAAGTCCGCGATCGTGGCGTAGCGCCGTCCGCGATCGAGATCGTGGACGAAGGGCGGTCCCCACGACGGACACAGCACGGTGTTGTCGCCGCCGATCACCACCGTGTTGGCTGGGTTGCGAGCGTGCTGCTTGAATTGCGAAGGCGCGGTGGCGCGGATGATCGTGCGGCACATGCCGGGCTCGAAGCGAACCCTGGTGCCCTGCACGTCGGCGCCTGCATCGCGAAAGATGTCGAGGATCTCGGGATCGTCATGGAACTCCATGCCGACCTCCTTGAGCAGCCGGTCGGCATTCGCCTCGATCAGGCTCAGGCCTTCCTCGTCGAGGATATTGAACGTGCCGATCCGCCGGCTGATGTAGGGACGCCGCGGCGCCTGCTGGGCCAGGCGCTGGCCTTGCCTTCCCGCTCGGCCCCCGCTTCGTGGCGCTGGAGCGTCGATCATCGCGTCCTTGTCCATTTTCGTCTCCGTGATCAGGCAGGCATGAAGGCGGCCGGCGCATCGGCCTGAAGGCCGCGCAGCCGCAGATTGTCCGGATCGTAAGGCGCTTTCTTCAGCTCCCGCGCCGTCAGTTCCCTGCCGAGGATCGAGACGGTCAGGCCTTCAGCCGCAACACCGGGTCGCAGATAGGCGAGCGCAACGGTCTTGCCGGTGCGGAAGCCGTGGCTGCCGGAGGTAACGACCCCGACCGGGCGCCCCGCCTGCATCACGGCGTGGGCGTAGAACGGCAGCCTCTCGCCGTCGTCATCGATCTCGAGCAGCAGCATGGACCAGGCGCTTTCGCCGATGCGCTCCAGCATCGCCTCACGGCCGACGAACGTCCGGTTGTCAGTCTTGACCAGCGCACCCAGCCCAGCCTCCAGCGGCGTACGTTCGGTGGTCAGGTCGGCGCCCCAAGCACGATAACCTTTTTCCAACCGCATCGCGTTGAGCGCGTAGATGCCGAACGGACGCAGGTCGAACTGCGTTCCGACCTTGGTGATCGCTTCGTAGAGCTTGCCGAACTGCGCCAACTGAACGTGCAGTTCCCATCCGAGCTCACCGGCATAAGAGACCCGGAGCGCTGCCGTCTTGATGCCGGCCACGCGGATAATCTGCGCGGAAAGCCAGGGGAATGCAGCATTCGATAGATCGGCTTCGCAGATCTTTCCCAAGAGGTCACGGGCACGCGGCCCCATCACGCCGAGCACGCCGCGCCTCTCGGTGACGTTGTCGATCGTCACACCTGGAAAGGCTGCGGCGCGTGAGCGTAGCAGACCTTCGTCATGTCGCTCCGCAAGTGCTGCGCTGGTCAAGTAGAACCCATCGTCGCCGAGTCGGGTCACGGTAAATTCCGACGCCACGCCGCCCTTTGCCGTCAGCGCGTGAATGAGCCCGATGCGGCCGTGACGTTCCGGTGGTCGGTTGGCGCCGAGCGAAGCCATGAAGGCGCTGGCGCCTGGTCCGCCGATCTCGAATTTGGAGAAGGCCGAAAGGTCGATGGCGCCGACGCTGGCCTGCACGTCACGGCACTCGCCGCGCACCGCGTCGAACCAGCCGGGCTTGCGGAAGGTCAGTGGCGGGTCACGGTCGGCGCCGTTGGCAGCGAACCAGTTCGGCCGCTCCCAGCCATAGGCGGCGCCCAGCACTGCCCCCTGGCTTCTCTGAAGTTCGAGCGCCGGCGTCGTGCGGCGCGGGCGGCCGGCCTCGCGTTCCTCGTTGGGATAGTGGATGCCGAATTGCAGGCCGAACCCTTCCACCGCCTTGTCGATGCGATAGTCGCGGTCGGCATAATTGCCGAAGCGGCGTGGGTCGATGGCAAGCGCATCCATTGGCGGTGATCCGTCGACGATCCAGTCGGCGAGAAAGCGACCGGCGCCGCCGCCTTCCATCACGCCCATGCTTGAGCCGGTGAGCAGCCAGGCATTGCCGAGGCCGAATGCCGGACCGACCAGCGGATTGGCATCCGGCGTGAAGGTGATCGGCCCGTTGACCACCGTCTTGATGCCGGCATTGGCGAGTGCCGGGACACGCTCCATCGCCAGCGCGATGATGTGCTCGACCCGATCCAGGTCGGGCGGCAGCAAGTCCATGCCGAATTCTGGTGGCACGCCATCGACCGCCCAGGGGTGAGCCGACTTTTCATAGGGGCCGACGATAAAGCCGTCGCGCTCCTGGCGCAGATACCAGCTTTCTTCCGGATCGCGGATGATCGGCAGTTCCTTGGCGCCGGCGGCGATCCGGTCGGCAATCTCGGGGACGGTATCGGTCACGACATATTGGTGCAGCATCGGCACCACGGGCAGGTCGAGCCCCATCATGGCGCCAATCTCGCGGCACCATGTGCCGGCCGCGTTCACCACATGCTCCGCGACAATGTCACCCTGTTGTGTGCGGACCAGCCACTCGCCCGATGGCTTGCGCTCGATTGCCAGGACCGGATTGTGGCGCACGATCTCGGCGCCGCGCGAGCGCGCGCCGCTGGCCATTGCGTTGGTCGCCAGCGTCGGATCGACATGACCGTCATTGGGCTCGTAGATCGCGCCTATGATGCCGTCGGTATGGCAGAGCGGATAGATCTGCTTGAGCTCATCGGGACTGAGAATGTGGAAGTCATGGCCGACGAACCGGCCAAGCCCCTGCACATGGCGGAATTCGTCCATGCGCTCCGGCGAGCGCGTAATGCGCAATGCGCCGCTTGGGTGGAAACCTGTCGGCAACCCGGTCTCGGCGGTCAGGATTTCGCGATAGAGCCGCACCGAATGCGCGCGCATCTCCATGATCGTCGCATTGTGGGCGAAATGCGTGCAGAGCCCGGCGGCGTGCCAGGTCGAGCCTGCTGTCAGCTCCTGCCTCTCGACGAGCATGACATCGCTCCAGCCGCGCTTGGCCAGGTGATAGAGCAGCGACACGCCCATGGCGCCGCCGCCGATAACGACCACGCGGGCCTGTTGTCTCATGAATTTTCCTCCGCGCTTACGCGCATGCGCGATCCGGTTGGGTCATAGGGTGGCTTGTCGAGTGGGCGCAGCCTGTAGCGCGCACCGGCCACCGCGATCTGGTAGTCGCAGGCAAGCAGCTGCGTTTTCGTCTCGCCTGGATCACAGGCAACGTAGCCCAGGCAAAGGCTGAGCCCCGTGCGAACGCCGAGGCCACCTGACGTCGTCAACCCGGCAAGTTTGCCGTCGCGATAGATCGGTTCGTCATGCAGCAGAAGCGGATTGTCGCCGTCGACGGCGAAATGCATGAGCCGGCGCTTCAGGCCATCGGCCTTCTGCTTCAGCAGGGCATCGCGGCCGATGAAATCATCCCTCTTCCAGGACACCGCGAAGGACAGGCCCGCCTCCAGCGGCGTGTCCTTCGGCCCGATATCATGGCCCCAATGGCGATAGCCCTTTTCCAACCGGCAGCCATCCAGCGCGTAGTGGCCACAAAAGGTCAGGCCATGGGCGCCGCCCGCTGAGACGATCATGGCAAGCAGGCTCTCGCCGTGTTCGACCGGCACATAAAGCTCGAAGCCGAGCTCGCCGACAAAGCTGACTCGGGTCGCCCGCACATTCGCGGTGCCGATGTCGATGCGGCGCGAAGTCGAGAACGGGAAGGCTGCGTCCGAAAGATCGACGTCGGTCAGGCTCTGCAGCAGCGCCCGCGAATTCGGCCCCATGACCCCGAGAACGGCCTCTGCGGACGTGGCGTCGAAGACCGAGACGTTGAGACCAAGATCCTCAGCATGGCGCGCGATCCAGTCAAAATCTTTCTGTCTGGTCGCGGCACCTGAAATAACCCGGAAGCCGTGCTCGTCGACTCGCGTGACCGTCACATCGGCCTCGATGCCGCCGCGTGCGTTGAGCATCTGCGTATAGACGGCGCGGCCTTCGGGCCTGTCGACGTCCCCCGCGCACAGGCTTTGCATCAGCTGGATCGCGTCGCGTCCACGCACATCGATCTTGGTGAAGGGCGAAAGCTCGAACAGGCCAACGCCTTGCGCCATTCGATCGGCTTCGGCCCTGGCCGGGCTCCACCATTTCTGAGCGCCGACGGAATAGCCGCGCGTCTCCGTGCCGCCGAACCAGAGCGGTCGCTCCCAGCCGGTCGGCGCGCCGAACACAGCACCCGCTTCGGCGAACGTACGGTGAAAGGCGGAACGCCGCACGTCGCGCCCGGCGGCGGCCTGCTTGTAAGGCCAATGCATGCGGAAGAGGTCGGCAACCGCTTCCTCCATCCTGGCGCCGACGAAAGAGCGCGCCGCGGCGGCGCGGTCGAAGCGGGCGATGTCAAGCGCCCACAGATCGAGGCTGGGCTCGCCGTCGACGATCCATTCGGCCATGGCCTTGCCGGCGCCGGCCGACGACATCATGCCTGTCGAGTTGAAGCCGGCGGCGACATAGAAGCCGCGCAGATAGGGCGACTCGCCCATCAGCGGCCGCGTGTCGGGGGTAAAACTCTCCGGGCCATTCATGAAGTGCCTGATGCCGGTCTGCGACAGCGCCGGCAGGAGTTTCAGTCCGGCCGACATGAAAGGCTCGAACTGCTCCCAATCCTCGGGCAGTTCGAGGAATGGCCTGTCGCCAACCGGTCCGCGAACGTCGAAGAGCTTGGCGTTCGGCTCGAAGCCGCCCAGCACCAGCTTGCCCGAATCACCCTTGATGTAGATGCCTTCGTCGAGGTCGCGCAGGATGGGAAACGGATCCTGCAGGCCGGCGATCGGCTCCGTCACGACATACATGTGCTCGACGGCCTGCAGCGGCACAGGAACGCCGGCGAGCGCGCCGATATCGCGCGCCCAGGCGCCGGCACAGTTGACGACGGTCTCGCAATCGATGGTGGCGCCGGAGGCCAGCTTGACGCCAACGACCCGGCCGTTGCGGGTCACGATGCCCGAACAGGCTAACCCCTCGAGGATGCGGATACCGGCGGCGCGGGCCCGTTTTGCATAGGCCGCACAGATATCAACTGGATTGGCCTGGCCGTCTTCCTCGACCCACAGCGCGCCCTCGACGCCATCGGTGACGATGCCGCGCACGTGCTCGGCCACGCCCGCCTGATCGACAATCCCAACGGTGAGGCCGCAGACATCGCCCAAATGCGCGATGCGCTTCAGTTCGTCCATGCGCTCCGCACGTCGCGCCAGCCACAGGCCGCCGGTGCGGCGGTAGCCGGACGCCTGGCCCGTCAGTTCCTCGAGGCGTGGAAACAGCTCGGTCGCATATTGCGCCAGCCTTGTCAGATTGAGGCTGGCGCGTAACGGACCGACGATTCCGGCGGCGTGCCAGGATGTGCCGCTGGTCAGTTGGTGGCGCTCCAGAAGGACGACATCGCTCACGCCCAGTTCGGCAAGGTGATAGGCTATGCCGAGGCCAATGACACCACCGCCAATGATCACGATGCGTGCGCTGCCATTCACCTTGTGGGATACCTTCGCTGGATTGGAACAGCGCGATCTTTTCCCGCTAAACCACTTGCGCTCAACCCAAATTTCGCAACATTAGGAAAACTTATGATGCTTCACGGGCGGAGTTGCGGGTGAAGAGCGGCAGTTTCGATTTCAACCTTTTCCGATCGATCGAGGTTTTCGTCGCCATCGTCGAGACCAGGCACGTCACCCAGGCGGCACAGATGCTGGGCATGACGCAATCGGCCGCTTCGCAGCATCTGAAGAACCTGGAAAGCGCGCTCGGCGTCAGCCTGATCGATCGCAATTTGCGGCCGATCGAGCTCACCAAAGCCGGCATCGCGCTGCATCGCCGCGCCGTTGCCATACTGGCCGAGGTCGAGGGCCTGCGCACCGACGCGCGGCGCGTCAATGCAGCACCGCTGCCGCTGTTGCGCATCGCGCTTCTGGCGTCGATCGCGACAACGCTGGCGCCGGCGCTTTCGGTCCTTGCCCGCAAGGGTTTCGGCATTCCCGAGCTCAGCCTGTTCGCGGGTTTGGCGACCGACCACGTCGCCTTGCTGCGGGCCCGCCGCGCCGACCTCGCCGTCACCTCCGGCGAGCTGTTCGAGATTGAGGGACTGACACGTTATCCTGTGATGACCGAAAAATTCCTGCTGGTGACGCCAAAGGGTTTTGCCGGCGATGTCGGTGACATCGTCAAGCTCTCCAAGAAGCTCGCCTTCGTGCGCTTCTCGCGCGAGACGCCGGTTGGCCTGCGCGTCGACCAGCATCTGAGCCGCCTGCGCATCGAGATCCCGCGTGCTATGGAAGGTGACCGCTCCAGCGTGGTGATGGCGCCGGTCGCGGCCGGCATGGGCTTTGCGATCCTGACGCCGACCCTGCTCATCGACGGGCTGGCGGAGGGTATGGAGATTGACGTCCATCCCTTGCCGTTCACCGGGCTGTCGCGCAACATCCTTCTGGTCGCGCGCGAGCGGGAGCTCGGAAACCTCCCCGAGGCTTTCGCCACGCGTACCGCGGAAGTGCTGACCAACGCGATCAGCACCCGCCTGCCTGGCCTTCCCGCCGACTGCTATGCCGTCGATCGCCCCTCGTCGCATGACTAATCAACTCCATCAGTTATCCTGATAAGGAGGTTTGGCGGTGTGCGCGCCGCGCATTCCGTGTTTTCAATCCAGGAGTTCGCAACACGGGAGACACGGCATGAACGCTCCGCACGTCCATTCCAACCTGGACATCGACTGGTCGACCGAGGCCATCGTCGATCGGCGGAACCGCTTCTATTCGGCCACGCAGCGCAAGTTCGTACCTTACAAGGACCCGCTGATCCTCAAGCGCGGCAAGGGCCAGTATGTCTGGGACGAGAAGGATCGTAAATACATCGACCTGCTCGGCATGAACCTTTGCATCTCGGTCGGCCACGCGCATCCGCAGGTGGTCAAGGCGGCCACCGAGCAACTGGCGGAACTGACGCATTGCACGACGATGTTCTACCACCCGGTTCCGGCTCAGTACGCGGAGGAACTGGTGGCAACGATGCCGGCCGGTCACGATTGGGTCGTACATTTCACCAACAGCGGGGCCGAAGCGATCGATCTTGCGCTGCTGATGGCGCGCTCGCATACCGGCAACATCGACATGCTGGCGCTTGCCTCGAGCTATCACGGCGCCACTTTCGGCGCGCAGTCGGTGACCGGGATAGCGGGTTTTCGCCATCCCGTGCCCCAGCTTGGCGGGGTCACTTTCGTGGCCGAGCCCAACCAGTATCGCGGCATTCATGGCGAAGGCTTGCAGCCCTATCTCGACGAGGTCGAGCGCGCCATAGCGAGTTCAACCAGCGGCGGGCTGGCCGGCATGATTATCGAGCCGGTGCAGGGCTATGGCGGCATCGTGCCGATGCCGCCGGGCTACATTGCCGGCGCTGTCGAGCGTGTCCGCGCGGCCGGCGGTCTCTGTATCATTGATGAAGTGCAATCCGGTGTCGCCCGAACCGGCGATGCCTTCTGGGCGTTTGAATCCCATGGCATTGTGCCCGATATCGTCGTCGTCGCCAAAGGTGTGGGCAACGGCATCCCGCTCGGCGCGGTCATCGCCAAGCGAGATGTCGCTGAATCCATGGCCGATAAATTTCTGTTCCACACCTATGGCGCCAATCCGGTGGCATGCGCGGCCGGCCGAGCCGTGCTAAAGGTCATAAAAGAGGAACGACTCCAGGAGAACGCCCGGGATGTCGGCGCGGTGCTCAAGGGTCGCCTTAACGACATGAAGGAGCGCTTTCCAATCATCGGCGATATCAGGGGCCGTGGGCTTATGCTTGCGATCGAACTCGTCAAGGACGGCGCGACGAAAGAGCCGGCGCCGGAGGAGACGCTCGCCATTTTCGAGGAAACGCGCCGCAACGGGCTCGTCGCCAGCCGCTCGGGACCGTACCGCAATGTCATCCGCATGTGTCCGCCGCTTTGCTTGGCAATGTCCGATATCGAGGACGTCGTCGACCGCTTCGAAAAAAGCTTTACGGCGTTGAGCGGTCGATAACGGTTACGGCGCTCGGAAGGGTCCGGATCTTCGGCAGCGGCTGAGCAGACGGGGAGAATCATCCGGAAAACGCCGAGCCCAAACCGGCTCTGTCAACGTCCGGAGGCTGAGCTGTCAGCAACATGCTCGTTGGATTGAGGTCAGCCTCCTATTAGCGAGGGCAGGAGCTGCCAGTCCGCTTGCGGCCCATTTCGGTCATTCACTACCAGGGAGTTTCTGGCGACCTGCGGCGGCGATATCTCGAAGCTTGTAATTAGTCGCGTTCATCGTCCTTAGGTTCACTAGACCACACGAGAGAGCCATCCGCTAACGTTTGACTTCCTGTAGAAAACGGTGACCCTCCGGGCCTACCAATTTCATGTGGGATAATCAGCATTCGGCCCAGCACAGGGAAGCGGGTAGCAGGACACCGAGGTGTCGATATAGTGCGAGGATCGTGCCCTGGCTCCGACACTCGCCTGCGGTCCGTTAGTTCGCCGAGAATGTACTACCTATTGTGATACAAATTGGGCTTTTTAACGAAAAAAGTATAATGAAAACGATGTCTTGGTGAGGGTGTCGATCCCAGCCAACGGTACCATCGGCTTTCCTCTAAACAACTGATTTTGCTCACCGTGGACTTCCGGGCTTGCGCTGTAAAGCGACAGTCTGCTCAGGCTGTCGAAACCGCCGAAGTGATCCATGTGCATATGCGTCACGAAGACGTGCGAGATTCGCAGGATTTCGCGCAGCGAAAGCGTCGAAAGCTCTCCGAGATAGAAAAGGATGGCCCTGTTGCGGAAGCGGAAATCCAGTAGCAGGCCCGGATCGGAAAAAGGTTCGTTTACCAAGCGCGGCTGGACAAAAAGCGTGACTGGGAGAAGACCGCCGCGAGCGATGCTGGCTTCCTCCGTTCAGCTTCTCTTTGCCCGACCGGCATATTGGTCGACCGCGCCGGCCATCTGGAGCATGAGTGTGTCCATGGAGATGGAATTCCCGCCATAGGGGTAGAAGTCGGATTTATCGCCTTTCTTCCATTTCTCCCGCAGCTCGGGTTCGGTGATGTCCCAGTCGCGATAGGTCCTTCGCGCCAGTTCGCGCAGTTCTGCGTGCAATTCGGCGGTGGAGGGGCGGCCCCAGTAATAGTAACCGTTGTAGACCTTGAAGACTTCGAGGTCCCGCCCGAGCACGATCGTGTGCGGGATCATCACGTCGTGCGTGGTGTCGGTGTATTCCTTGATGTCCAGGTCCTTCTGCACGAGCCGTTCCTCGTCATAAAGAAAGGGCCAGGGCGCGGAGGTCTGCTGGCGGTAGTTGTTGGTCGTATGCCAATCATCCGTGGTGATCGTGACGAGCTGTGTGTAGCCGACGACCAATTGCGAGTGAAACCGCACCAGTTCGAGCATTTGCTGCCGGTCTTTCGGACAGAAGAACCCACGCGTCAGCATCACGATCATCAGCTGGTCGCCCTGCAGGTCCGACAGCCGCCGTGGTGTCTTGGTGTGGTCGGGAAGAACGTAGTCGGGGAAGTTCGCGCCAGCCACAATGTCTTGTCTCATTTTCAGTCGCTCCCATCGATCCGGTTCTGTAACTCCCGAACAAAAGACTCCCCCCCATGTTCCTTGATTCCAGGCAAGCCGATATGACGGCCGTCTGCCGTCGAACCGGCGACCCCATCGAGAGCGCATCCAAGTCGAGTTCGCCATCGACGATCGGCTTGCCGCCCTTTTCCAAACTCGAGCTTCGACCGGTTTTCGGTGCCTGCTTTTGAGTTCGTCAATCACTCCCTTGATCATCGCTAAACGGATTTCCGCGTAACCGCCGTGTAGCGCGTGATGGCACCCTCGTCGGGATCCTCTCGCTGAAAATGCACGGTAGCGTCGGCTGCGGCCGACAATCCGCCGCTTTCAAAGTGTCGGCTCGGGAGAACGTGTTGTAACCCGGCAAAACCGCAGCGCTGATCCGTTCAGCGAATTCCGCTGGCCAGTCACCAGGCCGAAATACGGACGCGCCGGTCACGCCATGCGTGATGACCTTGGTCATTGCCAGCCGGGTAGGAAGCACGCCGCCAAAGAAATCTTTTGGGCCTGCGAGGGACGCCGCGGATGTTCCGATGATCCACACCTTTGGGCTACATGCCCTGCAAAAGTTCGAGATCATCACACATGCGGTGTAACGAACCAGGTCATTGGCCAGAAGCTGAGGAGGTGCCAGTATATGGACCAGCGCACGCTTTGCGCGGTTAGGCCATGGCCGTCCTCTAAATCGCGAGATTGCAGATAGGTCCCATCATGCCCCCTGCTTTTATGACATCGAAGTTGGCAACCGTCGTGGCGATGATTGCTACCGTCGCCATTCTTTACGTCGCCAAGGAGGTCCTGCTGCCATTGGCAATAGCGGTCCTTCTCACATTTGCGTTGGCGCCGATTGTTTCTTTGCTCCGAAAGTTGAAGCTGCCGCGAATGATCGCTGTGCTTGGCGCGGTTGCATCGGCCTTCGTCCTCGTGTCGCTGTTCAGCCTGATCGTTGCCACGCAGGTGAGCCAGGTCGCGCAGGACATTCCGACATACCAATCCAACATCCTCGAGAAGATTCGGACTTTGAAAGAAACAGGATCCGAAGACGGCCTTATCAGCCGGCTCGGCAAGGTGTTCGAGCGCGTCAACACTGAGATAAACAAATCCCAATCCAGCGGGCAGGCAGATGTGGAGCAAACCACGAAGCAGCAGGATCCGCTTCTGGTTCAGATATTCTCGCCCCAGCGTCCGATAGAGACGCTGAGGAACATTATCGAGCCGCTGATCGGACCACTCGCCACGACCGGCCTTGTCATCATCGTGGTGATTTTCATGCTGCTCGAGCGTGAAGAATTGCGGGATCGATTCATCCGCCTTGTGGGCTACAGCGATCTCCATCGCACGACCCAGGCATTGCAGGATGCAGGCAGTCGCGTCGGACAATATCTGCTCATGCAATTGGTCGTGAACATCGTTTACGGCGTGCCCCTTGCGATAGGTCTTTGGTTTCTTGGCATTCCCAATGCCCTGCTATGGGGCATGTTGGCCGTTGTCTTGCGTTTCGTACCCTTTATCGGTCCGGTTATCGCGGCGGTGATACCTTTGTTTCTTGCCTTCGCAGTGGCTCCCGGCTGGAGCTTACTGGTATGGACTGGCGCTCTCTTCATCTTGGCAGAGCTCGTAATCAGCAACATCGTCGAGCCCTGGCTTTACGGCTCGCACACGGGCCTCTCGCCGCTGGCGATCATCGTAGCCGCCGTTTTCTGGGCTTGGCTATGGGGCCCGGTCGGCTTGGTGCTGTCGACGCCGTTGACCGTCTGCCTTGTCGTGCTTGGACGGCACGTGCCCCAGTTCGAATTCCTGCAGATCCTGTTTGGCGATGAGCCGGTGCTTGACCCGAAGGAGCGTCTGTACCAGCGGCTTCTTGCCGACGATATCGACGAAGCCACCGACAACGCGGAAGAAATGCTCGAGGAGAAATACCTGATCGAGTTCCACAGCACGGTTGCGATTCCGGCGTTGCTGCTTGGTGAACAGGACCGGGCTCGGGGCGCACTGACGGCAAGTCAGTTGGCGAACCTTGCCGAAAACGCCCGCACCCTGGTGGCCAACCTCAACGAGATCGCCGCGGAGGAAGAAGAAGAGGAAGAAGACGAGCACGCGGAAAAAGAAGGCGCGAGCGCGGATCCGGGCGAAGAGGATGAGGATCAAGCCGAGTTTGCGCCTGATCTCCCGGATGGTGCTGGGAAGTCAGTGCTGTGTATCGGCGGGCGCGGAGACCTCGACGATGTGGCCGCTGCGATGCTCGCGCAGGTCATTTCGATCGAGGGTGCGGATTGCGTGGCCGCGAGCCACCGTGACCTCCTCCCCGCGCGGATCCGGAAACTTCCGCTTGAAGCTCGCGACGCAGTCGTCGTGGGCTTCCTCAACCGCGATTCGTTCAAACACGCGGTGTTCGTCGTGAGGCGCTTGAGGCGACTCGCACCGCGTGCACGCATCGGAATCGCGC
The DNA here is from genome assembly GCF_006440955.1 of Mesorhizobium sp. B2-8-1. Classification (NCBI taxonomy): domain Bacteria; kingdom Pseudomonadati; phylum Pseudomonadota; class Alphaproteobacteria; order Hyphomicrobiales; family Phyllobacteriaceae; genus Mesorhizobium; species Mesorhizobium sp. B2-8-1. The sequence goes on from NZ_VFTX01000007.1 coordinate 205,381, forward strand.
TCTGGCACGACACCCATGACAAGCCCAGGGAGGATGCGGCGGGCCTCGCCGAGCAATTGGAAGCGGACTTTGTTGCGTTCAACGTGGTCGACTGCGTGACGGGTGCGCTTTCAAACGAAGAACCGCGTCAAGTGAAAAAGAGAAAGCAAAGAAATCTAAGGCGGCCTCGCGCTCGTCAGGGCGTGGCGGCGACGGTGCAATTGGACGATTCGTTGGCTCAGCCGGTGCGGTGATCGTCAACGGCACGGCCTCTTTTTGGACCAACTTCGGCTGCTGGTGCTGCTAGTCTTCCGTGCGGCTGACGTCGTGCGAAGCAGAGCCAGGGCAGCAATGTCCCGCCGTTCCCACCTCAAGTCCATTGATCCGAGAAGCCACTACAGGATCGCCGCCGCACTCTCCGCTCCCGTCTGACGCCACGGCCAAGTCGAGAGGATGAATCGGACCATCAAGGATGCGACTGTCAGGCGCTTCTACTACGAGAGCCACGGCGACGCGGCGCTTTCGAGGGTGTCGAGCAGGAAAGGGCGGTGCCGGATTATCTGCTGCCTGGCTTTCGCTGGGCCTGAAATCTAAACGGAGACGGGTGCGATCAACTCCAGAGAAACGAGTTCGCGCGCGACTTCGTCCCAGTCGGCGCAGATGGTTCGGGCGCCGGCCACGCGCAGTTTCTCGGCATGCCCCGGATAGGTGTGGCCGCCGCCGATGAAGCCGATCGCCGTCATGCCGGCGGCGACTGCGCCCTGCACGCCGAAAGGCGAGTCCTCGACAACCGCGCAGTGCTTCGGTTCGATACTCATCTGATCCGCGGCGAACAGGAAGATGTCGGGGGCGGGCTTCCCGCGCGCGACCATTGACGATGAGAATATGTTCTCGCCGAAGAATCTCGCGAGCCCTGTGACCGAAAGGCTGTGATGTATCCGCTCCAGCGAGGAGGATGAGGCGACGCAGCGGGGATTGGACAGCTGTTCAAGGAAGGGCTTCAGGCCCGCCATCGGCTGCAGACTTTCGGTGAAGAGCGCTTTCACCTCGTCCCATAAATCCGTGGTCTGATGCTCCTCAAGACGATGGCCGGTCGTGAGTCTGATGCGCTCCAGGATGTCGGTCTGCTTCATGCCGACGCATTGCAGGACCGCCTGCGGGTCGAGTTCCATGCCGTGTTTCGAATAGACCCGCCCGTAGGCAAGCGCCGCCAGCGGTTCGCTGTCGACCAGCACGCCGTCGCAGTCGAATATGATCAATGTGTCTTGCATGCTCGCTCCGGTTTGCGCGCCAGGTGTCACAGGCCGCGTAGCGCTTCAAGAAGTTCGTCGTGAATGAGCCCGTTCGAGCCGACCTTCTGCGTGTCCTCGTCTGTGGAGTCGACACCTGAAAGCGTGGTGACCTTGCCTCCTGCTGCGCGTAGCAGCGGCATGGCAGCCGCGTAGGACACGACGTCGGCCTTGATCGAAACCGCCGCATCGAGCTGGCCGGCAGCGACCATCGAATATTCAAAGGCCCCTGAGACGATAACGCGCACGCCGCGCGCGCCGACGCCGAGCCGCCGCACGATCTCTGCGGTGCGCGCCACCTCCTCGGCCGAAAAGTGCGACGTCAGCACGACGGCAATGACCGCATCGGCCAGTCTTGCAGTTGTCGACACATTGGCCGTCTTGCCGTTGACGGTCGCGATCCCCTCGCTGGTGTAGTGCGCCTCGAAGCCGGCGGCGGGCGCGACGGTCAGGCCGACCTTCGTCACACTCTGCTCCTGATAGGCCATGGTGACGGAGAACCACGGCAGGCCGGACGCGTAGTTTATCGTGCCGTCGAGCGGGTCGACGATCCAGCGGCTTTCGCCCAAGATTCCCGTCGTGCCGGCTTCTTCCGACAGGATGGAAGCTTGCGGTGTAAGCGCGCGCAGCCCGTCGATGACAATGCGCTCCGAAGCGAGATCGGCGGCGGTGACAATGTCCAGCCCTTCCTTGCGCGTGACGTCGAGGCGCTCCTCGCGCATCGACATCAACGTCGCGGCTGCCTTGCGTGCGATGGCATCGGCGTCTTTCAGGATTTGACGGTAGTCGCTCATGTCTCGTTTTTCCCGGGGTAGTCGACATCGGTGATGAAATCGTGGGCGGGGCCGAAATCGCCGATCGGGACGACGTGCGAAACGACACCGGTCTGCGGCGACCAGGCGTGCAGGGCGAAGGCCGGCGGTTCGAAGATGAAGCGATTGGGCTCGCCCGGACGAAGATCGAGCGCGACCTGGTGCGCGACGCCCGGCGCGACGAAGCCGACCGTGCCGGCAAAGCGCGTGGTGATGGGCCGGTGATAGTGCCCGCAGGCCACACGCTCGATTTCGGCGTGGGACCTGATCATGTCGCGGAAGCCGTCGCCGACGACGCACATCATGATGTCCATGCCGTGCACGCCGACGGGAAAGGGCGGATGGTGCATGAAGACGAAGGTCGGGCGGCCGTCGCCCTCGGCGAGACGCTCACCGAGCCAGGCTTCGCGCCGCTCGCAGATCGCACCACCGTCCTCGCCCGGCTGCACCGTGTCCAGCCCGATAAGGCGGACCGGAAGGTCCTCGATCGTATAATGCAGGAAATCCGGCGACTGGCTCAGATAGGGGAATTTCGGCGCCATCACCTCGCGCATTGTCTCACGCCGGTCGTGGTTGCCAGGAATGACGAAGACGGGCATGGGCAGGGCCGACAGCATGTCGGCGACCAGCGCATACTCTTCCGGGCGACCGCAATCGGCGAGATCGCCGGTGACGAGGACGCAATCGGGCGCCGGATCGAGCGCGGCGACGGTCGCGATGGCGCGACGAGTCATGGTGTTGGTCTGGAGACCCTCATAGGCCATCTGGCCGTCGGGTCGGATATGAAAATCGCTGATCTGTGCAATGAGCATCGGGAGGTCCGGCAGTGTGAAGGGAGGGCTGACACAAGAAGGGCGCCACATCGGCGCCACCTTAAAAAGGGCGCGCCAGCCGAAGCCGGCCGGCGCGCGTGGCATGGCGACTTATTTCATGAGTGCCTGTGTTTCGGAGACGAGGCTGTCGAGCCCGTCCTTGATGGATACGTCGCCGCTCATGACCTTGCTGATGATCTCGCGCTGGGTGCGCCAGATGCGGACCGTGTTGCCCGCCGAATAGCCGGGCCACGGGCGCGACAGTGCCATCTGCTTGGCAACGGTGGCGTAATTCGGGTTCGCTTCGTAGAACGGGCCGAGATAGTCGGTCCCGGTGGCGGCCTTGTTGGTCGGGAGGTAGCCGCTCATCTTCACGACCTGCTCCTGCGCCTTGGGGCCGGTGACGAATTTAAGGAATTCCCAGGCCGCCTTCTGCTTTGCCGGGTCGGAGGCAGTGATCACCGCCGCGTTGCCGCCTGTGGGCAGGCCACCCTTTTCCTTGTCGTCGACCGGGAAGACCGCGGTACGCAGCTTGAATCGGTCGCCGATCAGTTCGGTATCCTGGCTGAGACGGGCAGGCGTATCGAAGAAGATGCCAATCTGGCCGGCGATAAAGGCCTGGCGCGACTGATCCCAGTCGATCAACGGCATGCCGGCATCGGTGACGAAGCTGCGGAAATATTCCAGCGCCTTCAGGCCGTGCTCGTCGCCGAAGGCCACTTTGCCGTCCTTGGTCAGCTCGCCCCCACCTTGCATCAACATGGCGTCCCAGAGCCATTCGTCGGGCCAGTCATGAATATTGTAGGCGAGGCCGGCGATGCCGGAACCGGTGGCCTTGATCTTCTTGGCGAGTTCCATAATGCCCGGCCAGTCGGTAGGCATGTTGTCGGGATCGCCGCCGGCCTTTTTAACCAGGTCGGCATTGTAGAACATGATCGGCATGGAAGCGTTGAAGGCCAGTCCGTAGAGCTTGCCGTCCACCCGGCCGAGGTCGAGAATGTTGCCGGCGTAGTTGGCGTCGCGCCATTCCTTCGACTCAGCGTCCATCATCGTGCCGAGGTCCAATATCTGGTTGCGCGCCTTCAGCTTGCCGACCAATTCATGCAGGACGTGATAGCCCGAATAATAGACGTCGGGCAGGTTGTTGGTGATGGAGGCCCGCAGCATGGCTTGGTGGCCTTCGTCGTAGCTGGCCGCCGGCGCGCGGAACTGGATCTTGATGTCGGGATGTTCCTTCATGAATTCCGCGGCCAGCGGCTCATGGAACTTCGCGAAGGCCGGGAATGCGTAGTAGACGTCGAGCGTCACGGGAGACTGGGCCAGCGCTGTCGACGCCGCTCCCAGCAATACGGCCGAGGCCGCGATGATCTTTGACAGGAATTTCATTAAGGCTTTCCTCCGGTTATGCGATTTGCCCGATGCTCTTGAGGCGATGATGCCGCCTTGCCCCGCGAAAGGTGTGGGGGAACGGCGCGACCGGGCTTCTAGCCGCGCCAGTTGTCAGTTTTATTTCACGCCGGTCATCGTGACGCCCTCGATGAAGCGGCGGCGTGCGAACAGGAACGCGAGCAGCAGAGGCGCGGTCAGGATGGTCGCGGCGGCCGTCAGTGCGCCGTAGTTGGTGCCGGCTTCGGCGTCCGAGAAGAACATCATGCCGAGCGGCGGCGGCGCCAGGTTGACGTCGGATATGACGATTAGCGGCCAGTAGAGGTCGTTCCAGTGCGCGACGAAGGAAAACACCGCGAAGGCGGCGATCGCCGGCATGGCGCTGGGCGTGACGATGCGCCACACGATCTCGAACTCGCTCATCCCGTCGAGCCGCGCGGCATGAATGATGTCGTCGGGGAAGGAACGGAAAAACTGCCTGAACAGGAAGATCGCGAAGACTGAGAGGAAGAAGGGCACCATCATGGCGAAATAGGTATTCAGCAGGTCCATCTTCGCCAGCGCGATGTAGATCGGCAGCGCCGGCACCTGTTCGGGCACGCATAGGCCGAGCAGGACGAGGACGAAAAGCAGGTTGCGGCCCGGGAACTTCAGCTTGGCCAACGCGTAGGCGCATGGGATGGCGACCAGAAGCTGGATGATGAGGATGCCGCCGCACACTATGACGCCGTTGAGAGCGAAGCGCAGCAGCGGCGCGCTGGTCAGCGCCATCGCATAATTCTCGAAGCCGTAGAAATGCTTCGGCCAGATCCTGAGCTGGGCGTTGAACACCTCTTCCGGCGGCTTGATCGAGGTCACCAGCATCCACAGGAAAGGCAGGAGAATGAACGCCGCGCCGGTGATCAGGATGCCGTGAGTGATGAACAGAGAGGCGAAGCGTCGGCCGGCGGAGCCAGCTGGTGTGGTTGTTGTGCCCCCCATCGCGGGAGCAGTGATGGTTGTGTCGGTCATCAGTAATGCACCCTGCGGTCCATGACGACGGTCTGGAGGATCGAGAAGACCAGAATGAAAATGAGGAAGATGAAGGTGAGGACCGACGCATACGCCATGCGGAAGTACTGGAAGCCTTCGAGGTAGACTTTGTAGAGCAGGACCTCGGTCGATCCCACCGGACCGCCATGGGTCAGCACCGCCACCGTGTCGAACACCTTGAAGGCGGTGATCGAACTGGTGACGATGACGAACATAGTCGTCGGTCCCAGCAGCGGCCACGTGATCGTCAGGAAGCGGTCGATTTCGCCGCCGCAGCCGTCGATCTCGGCGGCTTCGTAGAGGTCCTTTGGAATGGTCGAGAGGCCGGCCAGAAACAGGATCATATTGAAGCCGACCAGTTGCCAGATGCCGATCACGGCAAGCGTCGGCAGCGCCAGCGAGGGATTGCTCAGGAAGGCGACCTCGCCGATGCCGAGCCAGCGCAGCACCGCGCTCACCGGGCCGAGGCTGGGGTGCAGCAGGAACTGCCACACCGTCGCCATGGCGATGAAGGTCGAGGTCACAGGCAGGAAGTAGATGATTTCGTAGAGCGAGCGGGTGCGCTTGCGGCGGTGAACGAGGACGGCGACGAGCAGCGACAGGATCACCGAGCCGGGCAGGACGATCGCGACGTAGACGAGCGTGTTCTTGAGTGCGCGGCGGAATTCCGGATCGGTCAGCGCGTCGGTGATGTTTTGCAGGCCGACATAATGGACATCGACCTCGCCGAGCTCGTAGTCGGTGAAACTGAGATAACCGAGCACGCCGAGCGGCACGAGAATCGTCAGCACCAGCAAAAGCAGGGCAGGCAGCGCGAAGCCGCCGGCGACCAGCCTCTCGATGAAGGCCTGCCGGGCACCGGGCCGGGCGGGCGGAGCGGGGACCGCGGTCAGGCTCATGATGCGCGCGCTCCCTCTGCGAGGCGCAGCTTTCCCTTGGCGGCGGTGGCCGCGTCTTGGGAAACTTGGGGTTCCACGCGGTTTCCGGCGGCATCGAAGACATGGCAGGCCGAGGGATGGAACAAGAGTTCGGTGTTCTCGACCTCACCGTCCGGCACGCCCGCGCCTATGCGCGAGGTCACCAAAATCCCAGGGAGCGAGGGAACATCGAAATGCAGGATCTTCTCGGAGCCGAGATGCTCGCTGCGCCGCAGCTTCGCCGGAAGCGGGACCTGGTCCGCCGACTGGCCCGAGACCGCGCCGGGCAGGATCATTTCCGGGCGGACGCCGATCGTCGCTTTCTCTCCGGCGGGGAGGGCGGTGCCGATCGGCAGAGGCTTTCCGAGCAATTCCAGCCGCCCACCGACCCCCACCGTCACGGGAATCAGGTTGATCGTCGGGCTGCCGATGAACTGGGCGACCTGGACGTTGGCCGGCCTGTCGTAGAGTTCGTCGGGCGCGCCGAGTTGAAGGATGTCTCCGCCTTCCATCATGGCGACCCGGCTTGACATAGTCATCGCCTCGACCTGGTCGTGCGTGACGTAGACGAATGTCGCGCCGAGTCTCTGGTGAAGCTCGGCCAGCTCGCTACGCATGTGGACGCGCAGCTTGGCGTCGAGGTTAGAAAGTGGCTCGTCCATCAGGAAAGCGGCGGGCTGGCGCACCATGGCGCGACCGAGCGCGACGCGCTGACGCTGGCCGCCGGAGAGCTGGGCGGGCTTGCGCTCTAAAAGAGGTTCAATCTGAAGTTGCGCCGCGATGCCCCTGACCTGCTTGCCGATCTCCTGCATCACCTTGCGGCGCCGGGACGAGAGTAGCCGGACGAGCGGCAGGCGCTCGTAGAGGCTAAGCCCGGTCATCGTCAGGGGCAGGGCCATGTTGTTGAAGACGGACATGTGCGGGTAGAGCGCGTAGCTCTGGAACACCATGGCGATGCGCCGCTCATGCGGCCTCAGATGATCGATCGGCGCGCCATCGACGAGGATCGAGCCCGAGGTTTGCGGCTCGAGGCCGGCGATGATGCGGATGAGCGTCGATTTTCCGCAGCCGGAGGGACCGACAAGCGTCAGGAACTCGCCATCGTTGATGGACAGGTTGATGTCTTTGAGAACCCGGTGGGGCCCGAAGGACTTCGAAAGGTTCTTTATTTCCACTGCAGCCACTGGGGTTGCTCCGTTTCGCGAACAATTGGGTAGAGGCGCTATCTCGGTGGATAGACCTCATGCACGACATCACCGATGAAAAAGGGTGTGAGGCCCGGAATTTCATGAGGCCGCACGGTGAAATCGGACCCGGAAAAGTCGTAGACGAGCACGCCCAAGGTGGCTTCTCCGGCCATCCCTTCCGGCTGCAAGTGCGCCTCGACGAGGAAGCCGGACGACGGCCCCCACAGGTACCGGACGCCGCCGAGTTGACGATCGTAGAGTTTGTGCAGGTGGCCGCTGGCCACGAAGGCCACGTCGTAGCGGCGCACCATGTCGAGCAGTTGCGCGCGAGGCTCGGGAGTGGGCGCCCAGTATCCAACGTCGCCTTCGGTCGGCTCGCCGATGAAGAGCGGGCGATGGGTGAACCAGCCGATCCGGCGCCCGGACGCTTCGCGCATGGCGTTTTCCAGCCACGCGATCTGCTCCGTTTCGGCCGGCTCGTCGCTGCCGAACAGCATCGAATCGAGTCCGATCAGGCGCCAGCCCTCGATGTCGCGATGCCACCAGTCCGGCCCGAAATGACGTCGCCAGCGGGCCAGGCGTTCTGCGTTGACTGGCTGATAGAGATGCTTGGGCTCGCCCACGTCGTGATTGCCCGGCACGGCGAGATAGGGCAGTCCGATGGAGTCCATCATCTCGGCGCAATAGCGCATGTCCTCCTCGACATCGGCGCCATCCACGGTGACGTCGCCTGTATGGATAACGAGGTCGGCATCGCTTTCCTTCAGCCAGTCGAGGAGCGGCTGGCTGTTGGCATGGAAGTGTCGCTTGCCAGGGCTGAGATGGGTATCGGAAATCTGCACTATTCGCGTCATCGGACGTTCTGGAACCTTTGCCGCGTCTCGCGGCGTTGATCTCGTCGTTTTGAAAAAAGCGCCTGAAGCCGGATGCACTCTTTCCCCTGCCTGTGAAGGTGTGACGACGACGCCGGATTTTTAGGTCCAGGACGCGGCGTCTCCCGCAGGAAAGGCTCACTCGGTTGAAACGGCTTGGACCGGCATATTGAACCTCCCATCGTGTTCTCCGTCCGATGCCCATTGTCAGGGCATTCTGAGGTGCGGAAAACTTCCTCCAGCATTTAATTGAAAAAAATTTCACAGCTTGATAAAAATATCAAGACAAAAATCGCGACCGTAGCCGCACCTCGAACTGCGGCGCCTAGAGGGTGCTGCCGAAGCGGTGCAGATCGACCAGACCGAGATCGAATGTTTGAGCGCGGCCGTGAACCGCTACTTCAAAGAGAAGCTGCGCCCCCAGGACTTGCTGTATGCGTTCTGGGGCGTGCGGCTGTTGTTCGACGACGGCAATGGGAACCCTTCGGCGGTTACGCGCGACTACGTCTTCGACCTTGACGAGACCGGGGACACGCCACTGTTCAATGTCTTCGGCGGCAAGATCACGACCTTCCGGAAATTGGCCTAGCGCGGCCCATCGCCTCGAACATATCTTTCCGCAGATGGGGGGCGACTGGACCGCGAGTGTGCCGCTGCCGGGCGGCAACATGCCGAACGCGGACTTTGAGCCTTCCGTCAACGGATTATGCGAAACATGGCCGTGGATGCCGCGCGCCCTCGTTCATCATTACCGGCGGCTCTACGGCACGCGGTCAGGAGGTGGTGGGCGCCACGGCTGGCATGTCCGACCTCGGGCAGCACTATGGCGGGCTGCTCTATGACTCGGAAGCGCGTTACCTGGTGGCGAGGGAGTGAGGGCGCACGCCCGAGGACATCCTCCCGCGGCATGGCGGGCCTCTTGGGACGACTTGCTGTGGGTCATAAGCTGGACGGTTTGACCGGCGCTAGCTGCCAAGCCAGTCCCGGACAACTCCATTGAATTCGCGTGGGCGATCGATCATGACCATGTGAGCGGCATTGGCGAAAATGTGCATGTCGGCTTGCGGCGCGCGTTCCAGCAGCTTGATGCCGCGCGCCACCGGCACGGTTTCGTCGCAGCCTGACCAGGCTATGAACAGCTTGGCCTGCATGGTGGGCAAATGCGGAAGGAGATGGTCCTCCTGGATCTGGGTATATTCGGTGTCGTCCTTTTTCCGGGCAGCCTGCTTGAAGCGCTCCAACTGACCGGACTCGCAGGCCAGGCGGTAGTTCTTTTTTAGCAGCTCCACGAACTCCGGCGGATTCTTCGTGCTTAGCCTCGCATTGGTTCGCAGAAAGTCTTCCTCGGTGTCGCATCCCTCGAGCACATTATACGCTGCTGCCGCTGCTGCCTGCCAAGCGTGGTCCTCATTTCCGCCGAGGCGCGGGGAGGTCGCACCGCTGCTCACGACGACCACCTTATCGACCAGACCCGGCTTTTCAACGGCGAGCATTGCCGCGATGAAACCGCCTTCGGAATGGCCGACGAGCGCGCATCGGGTAATGCCGAGCGCTTCGATGAAGGCTGAAACGTGATGCCGCCTTTCGAGGCGGGGAACGTGTTTCCCGTCCACCGGCGCATCCGAGAGACCGAAGCCGACCAGATCGGGCGCCAGCACCCGGAAGTCATGCGCGAGTGCCGGGATGGTGTTGTGCCAGGTGGACCAGGCATCGATCGCCAGTGACGAGCCGTGCAGAAGGATCACGGCCGGTCCGCTGCCAGCTTCGAAATAGCGCGTACGGATGCCGCCCGCCACGACATAATTCTCCTTCACCGTCGCCGCGGGTAGCGGCGGACGGGCGGCGTCTCGCGCTTTCAAGCGCCGCCGATCAGCTGACGGATTGGTTTTCAAGCTGTTCGATCATCCCGAGCGCGAACTGGGCGGCTTTGCGTACATGCTTTTTTGCAAGCCGCTCGGCATCCGATGCCCTGCGGTTCACCAGGGCGTCGAGCAGGGCTGCCAGCTCTTCCTGAGATGCCTTTCGCCGCTCTGCATCGGAAAGAGAAATCATGCGCAACTGTGAGGCCCGCATATGGATGCTGCGAAGCATCCGTTCCGCCTCGGAATTGTTCGCGCCCGCTATCAAGACGTCGTAGAATCTAGTCTTTGCAGCTATCATTTCGCGCGCCACACCGACGCGATAGGTTTCCATCAGCTCGTCATACACGCCCCGACAACGCGTGATATGATCGTCAGTCGCATTCTCGCAAAACAACCTGCATACAAGCGCCTCCAGCGCCTCGCGAAGGTCAAAAATGTCCTTCGCGATCTTGGGATCGACGACAGAGACGATAAGCCCCCGGTTGGGCAGGTTCGTGACCAGGCCCTCGTTCTCGAGCTCGCGCATCGCTTCCCTGAGCGACGTCCGTGAAACGCCCATGCGCTCGCAAAGCGTGCGCTCCACCAGCCGCTCTCCCGGCGCCAGTTCTCCGACGACGATGGCGTTGCGGATGGTATCGGCCACCTGCGTGTACAGGCGCGGCGGAGCATGGACTCGCAGATCATACACGGCGGATTTGCTCCTTTGAAACCTGCGCGGACGAGTGCAATGTCACAAGCATATCAGCTTACCGCAAGCATTGTGCTTCATTCAGTGGCCTGAGGCGTTCAGCGGCCGTGGCTCGTAGGCCCCGTCGATGCGGTCGATATGTTCGGGCGTAAGCACTATGTCCAATGCCGCGACTGCCTCGTCGACATGGTCTGTCGAGGTCGCTCCGAAGATGGGCGCGGTAATGCCGGGGCGCGCCAATGTCCAGGCGAGAGCCACCTGCGCCGGTGTCTTTCCGATGTCGGCGGCAACGGCAGCGACGGCTTCGTGCACGGCGTGGTCGCCGTCGCGGTGGTAATATCTCTGCGTATAGTCGTCGCTTTTCGTGCGCGCCGTCTGCTGGCCGGGATTGCGGCGGTCCGCGGCAAGGAAGCCGCGCGCGATCGGGCTGAACGGTATCAGGGCAACATCATCGTGGCGGCAGTAGGCAAGCAGTTCCCGCTCGCACTCCCGGTGAGCGGGATTGTATTCGCATTGCATCGAGATGAATGCCGGAAGGTCGCGTGCGCTGGCAGCCGCACGGCATTTTGCGAGTGTCCAGCCGGGCATCGTCGTGACGCCTACATAGAGCGCCTTTCCGGCGCGCACGATATCCGCCATGGCATCGACCAGTTCGTCGAGGTCGGTGTCCTTGTCCCAGATATGCGTCTGGAAGAGGTCCACGTGATCGGTTCCAAGGCGGACCAACGAATCGTCGATTGCCTTGAACAGGTGCTTTCTGGAGTAGCCGCGGCCGTTGCAATGCGCGGCCATCGGGTTTCCCGCCTTGGTGGCGATGACGAAGCTGTCGCGCGGCTGCTTGAGAACGAGTATCTGGCCGAGAATGCGTTCACTCTCGCCAGCCGAATAGAAGTCGCAGGTGTCGAAGAAGTTGATGCCGTGGTCGAGGGCGCGCGCAACGATCGGCGCCGACGCCTTCTCATCGAGCACCCAGGCCCGCCATCCCGCGGATCCGAATCCCATCGCGCCGAGGCATAGCCGGGATACCTTCAGATTGCTCTTGCCGAGCCTGACATAGTTCATGTGTCGATCCGTTGCTTGCGTGATGAGGATTTGGCGTTCTGCCCAGAGTCCCGCAGCAGCGACAGCGCGAAAGCCGCGGATCTTTCGACATACCCGCGCGTGAGCTTTTCGGCGAGGTCGGCATCGCGCGCGCGCAGCGCGTCGAAAATGCCGTGGAGCAAGGCCATCGTATTCCTGCGCCGTTCAGCCGAGGCGACGCGGGTGGTGACGGTGCGCAGATAGGTGACGCGGCCATGCAGGAGAAAGGTCATTTGCCTGGTGATGTCGTTGCCTGCGCCTTGCATGATGATGTCCCACACCGCGTCGAGCTTCTCGGCATGCTGCCTGGCAAGCTCGGAGGTGTCGGTTTCGCCTGCTTCCGAAATACGCCGCGCCAATTCGTCCATTTGTTCCTGGCTGGCCCGTTCGACAAACAGGCGCGCCATGGCCGATTCCAGGATTGCGCGGGCCTCGTAGATCTGCCGGACTTCCCGTTCCGACAAGCGGGTCACGAACATGCCCTTGCCGGCTACCCGAGTCACAAGCCCTTCGGACTCAAGCTGGCTCAGCGCTTCCCGAATGCTTGTGCGGCTTACGCCGGTCTGCTCGGCGAGCTTCCGTTCCACCAGCTTGTCACCCGGCTTGAACACTTCGTTGAACAACGCCTCGCGCAGCGTGACAACGGTCTGCTCGCGCAATGTCGGCGAATCCGCAATCGACCAGTCCGTCCATTCATGCATCGCGGCGTCCTCTCCCGTCGTTCCTTCCATGACAGCTACGCGTTCGACTCTTTCATCACAAGTAGCCGATTCAAATACGGTTGACCATATGCCTGTCTGTCGGTATACCAAAAAAATCGAGTTCGAACGAGGGACCTGGGATGGCGCCGATGCGCACCAAAGACGATCTCATCGCCTATGAGAGAAGCGGTAAGGGCCATCCTCTCGTGCTGGTGCACGGTGTCGGCGCCAACCTGCAAAGCTGGGAGGACGTCAGCCTCCAATTGGAGGGCAGCTTCGACATTATTCGCTCCGACCTGCGCGGTCATGGTCAGTCCGCGCACATCGATTCGGAATATTCCGTCGAGAAGTTTGCCGCCGATATCGTTCGGGTGATGGACGACGCCGGCGTGCGCAAAGCCCATCTGGTCGGCTTTTCATTGGGGGGCTTGATCGCGCAAGAACTGGCCTGTTCCTATTCGGACCGGTTTGAGCGCGTCGTGCTTCTTTCCGCAGTTGCGGGGCGCACCCCCGCCGAACGTGAGAAGGTTGTGGCGCGCCTGCAGATGATCCGCGACGGCGGTATGGACGCAGTCGTTGGTGCTGCGCACGACCGCTGGTTCACCAAGGAATTCGCCGAGCGCCATCCCGATGTGATCGAGCGGCGAATTGCCGAGCTCAAGGCTGTCCACGTGCCGTCTTACCTGGAGGCGTATCGGGTGTTCGGCCTGACCGAACTGGTGGATCGGCTTCCCGAGATCAGACAGCCAACGCTGGTGATGACGGGCGAATTCGATCAGGGGTCGAATGTCCGGATGGCCGAGACGATGCACCGGCTGATCCCCGATTCGGAATTACGCATTCTGGCCGGCCTGAAGCACAGCGTCCTGGTCGAGGCATCCAAGCTGGTGTCCGACCATGTCCGCGAGTTCCTTTTGCGTCCACGCTGAAAATGAAGGGAAGACGAATGAACGAGACGCTATTTGAGCGTGGGCTGGAGCGGCGCAAGGCGACGCTCGGCAGCGAATATGTTGAAAATTCGCTGAGCAAGGCAACCGAGTTTTCCAAGGGGTTTCAGTCATTTATCACAGAATATTGCTGGGGAACGGCCTGGGGTGACGACAGGCTGGATGCCAGGACCCGCAGCATGCTGAACATCGTCATGATTGCCGCGCTCAACCGCATGCATGAGTGGGAACTGCATTTTCGCGGCGCCCTTCGCAACGGGGTCACCCGTGACGAGCTGGACGCGTTGATAACCCATCTCACGATTTATTGCGGCGTTCCTGTCGGCGTCGAATGCCATCGCATCGCCAACCGCGTGCTTGCCGAACTCGCAGCCGGCGGAGTGGAAAAATGACTGGGGTCCTGATCCGCAAGATCGTCGATTTCGTCGAGGACACGCTTGTCGAAGGGGGGCGCGTCGCGCCGGTTCCGCTTCGCATGGCCGCCTGCGCGGCGGTAATCCGCAATCCCTGGGCAGGATCGGCATTCGTCGAGGACCTGCAGCCGCACATCATGGAGCACGCCAAGGCTCTCACGGATGCCCTCGTGCCTCGCCTGGTGGCGATCATGGGCGGTCCGGACAGGATAGAAGCGTTTGGAAAGTGCGCGGTGACCGGGACGGACGGCGAAGTCGAACACGCGGCCGGCCTGATCCACACGCTGCATTTCGGCAATGTCTTCCGCATCGCCGCTGGTGGCGATTCCTTTCTCCCGTTCACGAACAAGCGTGCCGGCGCCGGCACCGCGCTCACCGTTCCCTTGACCCACAAGGACGCTGAGAAGAAGGGAAGCCGCGCTCATTTTCTGACCGTGGAATTCACCATTCCCGACGCGCCTGCGCATGACGAGATCGTCATCGCCTTGGGCGCCGCGAGCGGCGGGCGTCCGCACCATCGCATCGGCGATCGGTTCAACGACATGCGGATCATGGGAGTCGATCAGGCCGGCCGGCCGCTGCCAGCCGAGAGCAAATGACGCGCAAGCCTCCGGGTCCTTGCCCGGAGGCCAATAACGGCAATGCCGATAATATCGGGAACTGAACCAACGGAGGATTTGTCATGGATAGAAGGCAATTTATGGCCGCCGTCAGCGGCTTCGCAATCGTGGCCTCTTTGCCGGCGGTAGCGCTGGCTCAAGATACCCAGCCGGTCACCGGCGGCACGCTCAACGTCGGCTTCATCAGCGACGTCCGCACGCTCGACCCGCTTCAGTCGTCGCAATGGACCGAGCGGCAGATCCTTTTCCTGATATTCGATACGCTTCTCGAGACCGAGGCGGACTTCTCCCTGAAGCCTGCCCTGGCGAAAAGCTGGGAGTTTTCGGACGACGGCAAGCGCGTGGTCCTGAAGCTGCAGGAAGGCGTGAAGTTCCATGACGGCACACCGTTCAACGCCGAGGCCGTGAAATGGAACCTTGATGCACGTCTCGATCCGAAAGGCAACTCATCGCAGCTCAAGTTGCTGGAAGGCGTCAAGAATGTCGAAGTGCTGGACGAATTCACCGTCGCCATCGACATGAAGGAACCTTATCCGCCGCTGCTGGCGCTGTTTGCCGACCGCGCAGGGCTGATGGCTTCGCCAGCTGCGGCCAAGAAATACGGCAGCGACGTCGGTTCCAATCCTGTCGGGACCGGTCCGTTCGTTTTCGGCGAATGGGTGCGCGGGTCACGCATCGCGCTCACCAAGAACGACAGCTATTGGCAGAAGGGAATGCCATATCTCGACGGCATCACGTTCCATGACATTCCGACGAACGTCGTCGGCATTCAGCGCATGGCCATCGGCGAACTGGATTTCATAAGCCAGCTTGATCCGTTGGATACGCGCCTTTCCAAGGCCAGCCCGGACATCGAGCTTGTGCCGTCGAAGGGTGGCGTCTGGTATTCCTACCAGTGGCGGTGGGACGCCGAGCCATATAACAAGCCGGAACTGCGCCAGGCCATTGCGCATGGCCTCAACCGCGACCGTATCAACCAGATCATATGGGCCGGACAAGGCAAGATTTCTGACAGCTTCACGCCAGACGGCCTGTGGTGGACCCCGACCGATCTGGTGCACTACGAATACGATCCGGAAAAGGCGCGCAAGATCGTGGCTGATTCCGGCCTGAAGGGCACCACCATCAAGCTTGCGGCGCCAAGCGGCGATACGCTGCGACGCTTTGCCGAACTTGCCAAGGAAGACCTCGACGCGATCGGCCTCAACATTGAGCTCGAGCCGGTCCCGCAAAGCGACTACTACGCCAAGGCGGTCTCCGGCGAGATACGCTTCACGCCGATGCGCTGGACGCAACGGGCGGATCCCGACGGCCTGATCCACTATCTCTTCTCCAGCAAAGGCACCGCGAACTCCACGGGCTACAAGAATGACCAAGTGGACAAATGGATCGATGAAGCGCGGGTAATTTCCGATCAGGCGCGCCGCAAGGAATTGTACGAAAAGATCCAGCGTCAGATTTCTGCCGATCTGCCTTACATGCCCGTCGGGTTCAGCATCGAATTCAACGCCATGCGCAACACCGTCAAAGGGTTCGCTCCGATGCCGGACGAGATCCCGCGGTTCCGTTACGTCTGGAAAACGCAGGCCTGATCTTCATGCTTTGCCGCGGCGCGCCGCGCCGCGGCTTCTGGCGCGGGTGGACCCGGTCCCGCCTGCAACCGGTAGAGGAACTTGATCGCCATTATGACCGCCGCCCATCGGATGTGCCCCAACCGCCCGCTTTGCGAGACGGGCGCCTCGGAGGCGTTTCTTCAATCCTTCGCGATGAACTGAGGCCGGCATGCTTGCGCTTGTACTTTCCCGCATAGCGATCATGGTTCCGAACGTTATCGTTCTGACGTTTCTGCTGTTCACGTCGGTGACGTCCTTTCTGGGGACGCCGGCGGCGATCATGCTGGGGGAGAACGCATCCCCTCAATCGATCGCCGAACTCAACGCGAAGCTAGGCTTCGACCAGCCCATCCTGTCGCGTTACTGGAACTGGATCAGCGCCGCATTGTCGGGCGACCTGGGCCGGTCTTATTCCACCCAACAGCCTGTCGCGCAAATGATCGCGGATGCCCTTCCTCTAACGCTTGAGCTGGCATCCTGGGCGATCCTCATCGCATTCCTGGGGGCCACGCTGATCAATTCGGCGACGTTCATGAAAAAGCTGGTGGACCGGCTCACCGCCGCCGTCAGCATCGTCGGCATCACCGTGCCCAATTTCTTTCTCGGACTGCTGCTGATCTACCTTTTTTCGGTTCAGCTCCGCTGGCTGCCGACGACCGGATGGTCGCCGTGGTCACGGGGCGCCGGGCAGCATCTCATCCACATGATCCTGCCCGTCATCACGCTTACGACCTTTTATTTCAGCTCCTTCACGCTCGTCTATAAAGCCGAATACCAGTCGGTGAAAGGCAGCCTCTACATCCAGGCCGCGCGTTCGAAGGGGCTGTCCGAGGCGCGCATTTCCTACCGGCACATTCTGCCCAACAGCATATTGCCCTTGATCACCTATGCCGGTCTTTCGCTTGGACAACTGGTTGGCGGCGCGGTCGTCACCGAAACCGTCTTTTCGATGCCGGGCATGGGCCGGCTTCTGGTGGAAGCGATCTCGTCCCGGGATTTTCCTGTCATGCTGTCGGTTGGAATGGTGATCATCGTCGGCGTGATGATCCTCAACCTTGTGGCGGACGTGACCTACAGCCTCGTCAATCCGCTCGTGCGAACATCGGCTTAGCATCCAATGAGAAAACTTCCATTCCGATTGGTCCTTGGCCTGACGCTTCTGGTGATCATCACTTTGATCGCGGTGTTCGCGCCCTTGATCGCGCCCCTGCACCCGACCGCCGCGACGGTAAACGTCCTCGGCCCGCCTTCGGCTGAAAACATCCTTGGCACGGATCAACTTGGCCGGGACGTGCTGTCGCGCGTCATCTACGGAACAAGGGTTTCACTGCAGGTAGGCGCTTCGGCGGCCATAGTGGCTGTGCTGATCGGCGCCCCCATTGGCCTGATCGCCGGATTTTTCCGTGGCTGGATCGATTTTGTCCTCGTCCAGATCATCGACATTTTCATCGCCTTGCCGGGGCTCGTTCTCGCATTGATCATCACCGCGATGCTCGGGCCATCGGTGGTCAACCTGGCGGTCACGCTGGGTGTCGTCACCGCGCCGACGGTCGCCCGGCTGGTTCGTGGTCAGGTCTTCGTCGTCCGGGAAATGGTCTTCGTGGAAGCTGCGCGCGCCACGGGCGCAAGCTCTTTCTGGATCATCCGCCATCATATCATGCCAAACACGATGCGCGTGGTGTGGGCGCAGTTCGCAATCAATGTGGCCTTCGCGATCTTCACCTCCGCAAGCCTCAGCTTCCTGGGGCTGGGCGTTCCTCCGCCGGCTCCGGATTGGGGCGGCATGGTACGCGACGGTTCGATGTTCCTGCCGATCCTGCCGCTGCTCAGCCTGGGGCCGGGCGCTGCCGTCGCCCTTACAGTTTTTACATTTTATCTTGTCGGGTCGAGCATGAACGAGGCCGCGTCCCGCAATGATCGCTGATTGGAACAGGGAAATGACGTCTAACCAGATCGAGCCGCCGCTGCCGGCATTCATAGAACAACGCCTGCAGGAGTTTGCCGGCCGGGAAGGTGCCCTGAAAGCGCGGCGATGGATGCGGCCGGCGGATGTTCTGATGCGTGTGGAGAACCTTCGCTGCTTCAAGGCTTCGCGCGTCAGTTTTGCCGACATGTTGTTGCGCAGGATCGTTCGCGAACGCTGGCAGATAAGGATGATCTCGGCGGAATGCGGCGATGACGGCGCGGCGAGATTCGTCTACCGGATCGACGCGGAAGGCCATTCCTTCTCCTATATTGCCCGAGCATATCCATGGGACGGAATCGAAAAAGTCGGACGCCGCTCCGATGGCGCGGACCGTGACATGTTCGGCGCGCTCTTCGTCAATCTTGCCAGCCAACAGCGTATCGAGCGGGAATTTGAAACGTTCGACATCAAGGCTGAAGGCCAGATGCGTACGGATTCGGATGTGGTCGGCTGGACCCCGGCCAATCGCAGCAGCCGGCATTTCGACGCCGTAGTCGAAGCACTGTCCCGCGGCGAACAGCCCGCCCCCGAGCTCGGCATCGCCTATCTCATGCGGAACGGTGGCTTTCAAAGCAGCGGCCGGAATGGCACGGTTTCCTATCCGGGCATTCCCGAGGGGCATCCGCTGGCGCACCCGTTCTTTGCGGATATCTTCGCCATCTACCTGGTGCGGCTCGTCTCCATCGATCTCGTCAATGCCGTGGCGCGGCGGCGCAATCCGGACGCAGCGCAGCTCGACATTTCGATCGCGCGCGGGCTTGGAATAGGCAACTCCTCAGGCCAGGGCATGTGCGTTGCCCTCCAGCGCTGGCCGCATTGGGTCGCCACATGGGTGACCGTACGCGAGGCGGCTCTTGGCTACGCAAAAAGCCTGCCGGTCGATGCGGGAAGCATTTCAGTTGTCCGCGGCTCGATAGAGAGCACCATCCGCATCTATGCGCAGACCGACCCACAGACGCAGGACTACGTGGTGGCCAACGAAACCATCATAGAGAACCTGACACGCATATCGGCAAGCCTGCGCGAAGGACAGTTTCGGTGCTGGGGCGACGTTGCTGCGCACGTCGCAGAAGTCATGGATGGCGAGACCAGTGAGCAGTTCCACAGCGTACTTCTCGACGTGGTACCGGACTTTTGTGACGCCATCGCGCCCTATTTCCAGATCGGCGCAGCCCGCAAGCGGCAATTGCAGCCAGCAATGACGGTCGCTGAATTGCGCGAGATCCTGCGCAGGAACTACGTCTGGGCTCTCACCGCCGACCGCACGCTTGCCGAAACCCATCAGCACTTCTGGTACCATTCGATCGACAATGGCGAACAAAGGCGCGGCGAGCGGGTCATCGACCCGCACGAGCGTTTCGAATCCTTCATCGATCATATCGGACTGATCCAGAGGCTGGCGGCGGTGCTGGTCAGCCGTGGTGACAAGGAGCGCGCCGGCGACGTCGTCCTCGACCATCCGGACTTGCATTACGCCATTTCGCGGGTGCAATATCTGGATGGCCTGCTCTATGCGGAAATACGCGATCCGCTCGCGCATCGCGATTTCGTCCCCGCCGATCTCATACGGTTTTTCCTTGCGTCGCTGGGCATTCGGGGCTCGACGCCGCTCAGCATCCGCTATGTGCGGGGGACTTTCTTCCAAGACCAGCCGCTGCCTTCGGAATTCCTCGAGCCTGACAGGCCGGGTTCCCGGGTTCGCAAGCATGAGAATGAGGTCGCCCTGTGAGCACGAGCATGTTTGTTGCCTATTCCGAACTGACTCGCGTCCTGCCGTGGTCGCTCAGGGCGCTGGGCTACGCGTTCGGAACCGCTGACCGGGGCGCTCATCTCGTCGCAACAGGTGCGGCGCTCGATCCGGCTATTCTGGATGAAATTCGCCAGGCGGGACCGCGGCCCTCCCATGGCTTCCGCTACCGGAAATCGAACGGGCTCACGATGCTGGACGCCGCCGGCGTTTCATTTCTGGAAACGGGACCTGCCGCGATCGATGCTCTCGCCGCGCATGCAGGCGGCGCCAAATGGGAAATGTGCCGGATATTGGCGGCGACCGAGCTGTCGCTTGTTCCGGCCACGCTGGTCGGTGCGATGGACTACAATCTCTCCTCTATCGGCATCATCGCCAGGGATGGAACCTTCGACTGGCTGTTGGCTGAACCCGACGCACAGGGTGTGCTTTATTCGGGCCGGGGCCGGGATGCCCTGGCGGCGCTCCTCGGTGAGGACACGGCGGTTCTGGAATCGATCGACGCCGCCGGGCTGACGCCGGGCTGCGCGCTTCTCATGGTCAGCGCCCGCAGGCCTGAACTGAAGGCGTCCGGGCACGTTGTCGTTCGGCCTCGGGAAAAGATCGCCATGGCGCACCAGAAGGGCATTCCCCTGTCGCGCGAGACGCTGGATGCGCTGTACGCGCTCGAAATGCTCACCTGGGCTCCAACTTCGGAGCGCTCTCGCTCGCAGGCGGGCTTCACTGTTGCACCGGCGCCAAACTCATGAGTGAACGGAAATCCGATCCAGTGGTCGAGGTAAAAGGCCTCAACGTCGCTTTCGGCAAGCATCAGGTGGTGCATGATGTCGATCTGGCCATCCATGCTGGCGAGACGCTGGCGCTTGTCGGCGAGTCGGGGTCCGGCAAGAGCGTCACCTCCATGACGATCATGGGACTGCTTTCCGGCAATACCCAAGTGACCGGTTCGGTCATCGTGGATGGCCAGCAAGTGGTGGGGGCGTCGACATCGACATTGCGGCGGGTGCGTGGCGGCATTGCCAGCATGATCTTCCAAGAACCGATGATGAGCCTGAACCCGGTTCTGCAGGTCAGCACCCAAATCAAGGAAATGCTGCGCCAGCATCGACCCTTGAGCGATGCCGAGGCGCGGGAGGAGGGCATCCGGCTTTTCGACCGCGTTCGCATTCCTGACGCGCGGCGGCGGTTCAATGACTATCCTCACATGTTCTCCGGGGGGATGCGGCAGCGGATCATGATCGCCATCGCATTGGCGTGCTCGCCGAAGCTGCTTATCGCCGACGAGCCGACAACAGCGCTCGACGTGACGATACAGGCGCAAATCCTCGATCTCCTGAACGAGGTCCAGCGCGATACCGGCACCGCGATCCTGTTCATCACGCATGACATGGGCGTAGTGGCCAACATCGCCGACCGCGTCATGGTCATGCACAAGGGACGCGTGGTGGAGACGGGAGCAGTAAAGGACGTTTTCGAGCGTCCGCGCGAGGACTATACGAGGATGCTGATCGACGCGGTCCCCCGCCTGGGGCAAGGCGTCGCCCGCTCCTACCGCGCGCCCGCCAAGGATGCTGTGCCGAAGCCGGTTTTGAGCGTGCGCAAGCTGGTGACCCGGTTCGACGTGCGTGGCGGGGCGATGCGTCGCAAGGTGGGGCGTCTCCATGCCGTCGAGGGTCTGAGCTTCGACATCATGCCTGGAGAAACGCTGTCGCTGGTTGGCGAATCCGGCTGCGGCAAGTCGACGACCGGACGCAGCATCCTGTTTCTCAATCCTCCGGATTCCGGCGAGGTGGTCTTCGACGGACGCACGGTGCGGCGCGACAACAGGTCCGATCTTTCGGATCTCCGGCGCAATGTGCAGATGATCTTCCAGGATCCTTTCAGTTCCCTGGACCCGAAGCAAAACGTCGGTGCGATCCTGGCGGAGCCCCTGCTATGCCATGGGTTGGCGACCAGGGCCAAGGCCCTGGACAAGGCGAAACATCTTCTGGAGCGTGTCGGCCTCGAACCGTCGATGATCACCCGTCTTCCGCACGAGTTTTCCGGCGGACAGCGCCAGAGAATCTGCATTGCGCGGACCCTGATGCTCGACCCGAAGGTCATTATAGCCGACGAGGCTGTCTCGGCGCTCGACGTTTCGGTAAAGGCGCAGGTGATCGACCTGCTGCTTGAGTTGCAGGAGGACCTGCGGTTGTCCTACCTCTTCATCAGTCACGACATGGCCATTGTCGAACGTGTCAGCCACCGCGTGGCGGTCATGTATCTTGGCGAGATCGTGGAGATCGGGCCCAGCCGCGAGGTGATAGGGAATCCGAAACATCCCTATACCCAGAAGCTGATGGCAGCGGTGCCGAACCCGGAGCCGGCCGCGGACAGGCACCGCTTGATCGGCAAGCCGGTGACGGAATTGCCGTCTCCCGTGCGGCCGCTCGATTTCATTCCGCCGAAGCGGCAGCCTCGCGCGGTCGGACCCGACCACTTCGTGATCGAGTGACAAGCTTTAACGAGGGCGCTTCAGATGGACGCCCTTGAACGAATCCGGGCAAGGCGCTTCCCGATACCTATGGAGAATTCGATGAACACACATGCTGATCAGTTCCGAATTGGAGAGAAGGCGGCTTCCTTTTTACGCCAGGAGAAAAAACTCCTTATCGATGGAAAATGGGTGCCGGCTCAGTCCGGGAAGATTTTCGACACATATGATCCGGGCACGGGACGCATAATTGCACAGGTTCCGGAGGGCGGCGCCGCCGATATCGACAATGCCGTCAAAGCTGCGCGGCGGGCCTTTGAAGAAGGCCCATGGAGCCGCATCACGCCCAGCGAACGTGGACGTCTCATCTGGAAACTGGCGGATCTGCTGGAACAGAACGCCGATGAACTGGCCGAACTGGAGGTTCTCAACAATGGCAAGCCGCTTGCCAATGCCCGGAATTCCGACGTCGCGCTCAGCGTGGATATGTTCCGCTACATGGCGGGCTGGGCGACCAAGATCACAGGCGAAACCATTTCGATCTCTGCGCCGGACAAGTACCATGCCTTCACGGTGCGCGAGCCGGTCGGCGTCGTCGGGCAGATCATTCCGTGGAATGCGCCACTGCTCATGCTGGCCTGGAAGGTAGCTCCGGCGCTGGCCACCGGCTGCACGATCGTGCTCAAGCCGGCGGAGCAGACGCCGCTGACGGCGCTGCGCTTCGGTGAACTGGTCCAGGAGGCCGGCATTCCCGCCGGCGTGATCAATATCGTGACCGGTTTTGGACCTACGGCGGGCGCAGCGATAGCCTCGCACCCCCAGATCGACAAGGTTGCCTTTACGGGTTCCAGCGAGGTCGGCCGCATCATCGTCAAGGCTGCCGCGGGCAATTTGAAGAAAGTGTCGCTCGAATTGGGAGGGAAGTCGCCCGTCATCGTCTTTCCCGATGCTGACATGTCGGTTGCCATTCCCGGTGTCACGCAGGGCATTTTTGCCAATAGCGGCCAGGTCTGCACCGCAGGATCGCGGCTGTTCGCCCACAAGAAGGTGTTCGACCAGATCGTGGATGGGATCGGCCAGCGGGCGGGGAACATCCGCGTTGGTCATGGCCTCAGCGAAGGCGTCCAGATGGGGCCGGTCATTTCCCCGGTCCAGTGCGACCGCGTCATGAGCTATATCGAGCAGGGCAGGAGCGCCGGTGCAACGGTGGCGTTTGGCGGCACGCGGATAGGCAATGAAGGCAACTTCATTGCGCCGACGGTGCTGACCGATACCCGACCCGACATGGCGGTGGTGCAGGAAGAGATTTTCGGTCCTGTCCTGTGCGCCATGAGCTTCGATGACGACGACCTGGAACAGATCGCGCGGCAGGCGAATGACAGCATCTTCGGACTAGCTGGCAGCGTCTGGACGCGGGACCTGAGCGTCGCCCACAAGATGGTACGGCGAATTCGCGCGGGCCGGATCGGGGTCAACGTACACGGCTCGGTGGACGCGGCGATACCCACCGGCGGCTTCAAGCAATCCGGCTGGGGCAGGGAACGGGGACAGGAAGGGCTGAACCTTTATACGGAGACCAAGTCGGTCATCATGTCGCTTTGAAGGCCTGCCAAACCTTTCGCGAACAGCCGGCAAGGTCGATCCTATCCATGCCGGCCATATGGCGGCGGCATGACCCCCGGTAACGAATATGACTGTGGCGCGCCATCGACCAGGAAGGCTATGTAACGATCGAGTACCGGCAAGCAGCGAGGTTCTGTTGAGCGCTTTGGATCGCCCGCTGTCACGCGTCCTGCGCGACGTGACCAGCCTCATCAATTCCAGCGTCGACCTCGAGACAACGCTGCAGCACCTTGTCGATGCGGCATGCCAACACGATGCCTGGTCGATGGCGGCGGTGATGAGCATCGATCAGGCGGATGGCAATGCTGTGGTCGTGACCCGGCATGATCCTAGCCAGTTGACGAAGTCCTATCGCAACCGCTGGACGCTGGCGACAAGTCCATCCCTCATCGCGTTGACCCGCAATGATCCGGTGATCATTCGCGATGCCCAGGAGAGCATCGAATTTCCGGGCTATCGGGAAGAGGCAATCCAGCGCGGTTATCGCACTGTCGTGGTTTTGCCTCTGGGCTGCCGGGACATGGAAGACCGCGCGATGGTCTTGTCGGTGCAGTCGCGCGACGTTGTCGATCTGTCAGCGGCCGATCTCGCATTCCTGCAGACGATCGTCCATCTGGGCGCCATAGCCGTGGACAAGGCCCACAGGCTAAGGGCGGAACATGCTGCCGCCGCGCAACTCCAAAACGCACTTGCCGCGCATTCCTCCCTGATGCACCAGGTCCTGTCGGACGGTTCCGTCGCATCCGCGGCTTCCATGGTCGAAACCTTCCTGCCGAACGCAATCGTCGTGGTGGATCTGACTGCCAACCTGGTCGTTGCCGGACGTTCGCCCAAGCCGGACCTCATCGACACCGACCGCTGGCGCGAGGAGATGGACGATTGCATGAGCCGCCAGTTTCTCCGTCTTGCTCGCGATATCTCGGACCAGGCCGGGCTTGAAATGCGCAAGCTGTACCTGAACTGCGGCGGCCATCACCTCAACCTGCCGGCGGCGGTGGAGCCGTTGGTCGTGGATGGCAAGACGGTAGGGGCGCTGATCGTGTTTTCGCTCGACGCCAATTTCGGCGACCTCGATCATCTTCTTCTTCAGAGCGCTCGGTTCGCGCTCAGCGTCCAGTTGATGCGCAGCCATTTACGGTTCCAGACGGAATCGCAGACTTCCAGCGAATTGTTCATGGAAATCGTTTCCGGCAACTGGCGCAACGTGGACGATTTGACGGCGCGGGCGCGCCGGCTCGGCATTGACGTAAACGCCACCGCCAGGCTGGTCGCGATCGGCCTCCCGGAAACTGTGCCGGAAAAGGGCAAGACCATACCCGAACTGCACCGCTCCATCATGCGGCTCGCCGGCCAATTGGCGCCGCAGGCGACCGCCGCCGCATTGGGCGAGATCATTCTGTGCCGCATTCCCGACGCGCCCCGCGACGCGGACACGGTGGTCAAGACGTTTGTGCGCAAGCTGATCGAGGAAACGCAGTGGCTGATCGGCACCAAGCCGATCATCGTGGCGGGTAAGACCTGTTCGAGCATTCACGACTATCCCCAGGCATGGCTTGAATGCGAGCGCATGATCCGTCTTGCCGTCCGCTTCAACCGTACCGGGTTGCTTGCGCCCCAGGACTTCGGTCCTTTTCCGCTGCTGCTTTCGGCGGCCGACAGCAAGGAAGTGAGGTCGTTCGTGGATATCGCCATTGGCGCGGTCGTGCGTCACGACGAGGCGCATGCAACGGACTATATCAGGACCCTGACCGTCTTTCTGGAGCACGGTTGCCGCAGCCAGGCCTGCGCGGACGCGATGGAATTGCATGTTACAACGCTTCGCTACCGCCTGAACCGTATCCAGGAACTGTTTGGCATCGAGATCGATTCACCCGAACGTCGGTTCGCGCTTGAACTGGCAATACGCCTCAACGAGACCATTGCCCGGGAGCAACCTGTCTGATGCGGTCTCTGCTTCGTGTCCTAGGAGTCTGACTGCCGCCTCTCCTGCGTAGAGCAGGAAGACCCTCTCTCACGTCCCTTTATCCTTCCACCCTCCTGGAGAGGCAGGACGCATGACGGACAAGAGGGAAAAAGAGCTGAGCACGATCGATCCAGTGGAACTGCGGCGAACGTTCGGCACCTTCGTCACGGGCATCACGGTGGTGACGACGCGGGACGAAGATGGTTCGCCGCGCGGCATGACTGCGAATTCCTTCACCTCAGTCTCCCTTGAGCCGCCGCTGCTGCTCGTCTGCATAGGAAAGAGCGCCAGCAGCTTTCCGGCGTTCAACACGGCCGAAGGCTTCGCCGTCAACGTACTGCACGAGCGCCAGAAGGAGGTGGCGAGCCTCTTCGCCTCGAAGTCACTCTCCAAGTTCGAGACGATAGCCCATACTACCGTGCATACGGGCTCGCCGGTGCTCACCGACAGCCTTACCTGGTTCGACTGCACGGTGCATGACCGTATCGAGGCGGGAGACCATGTGATCCTGATCGGCCGGGTGCGTGCTTTCGGCACCAGCCCTGCCGCTCCGCTAGGGTTTTGCCGGGGGCGCTATGTCTGCGTGGAAGACCCGATGCCGCCTGGCTGGACGCCTTCCCATCGCATGATCATCGGCTACCTGGTCGAGCATGACGGCCGCATCCTGCTGCGCGACGATGGCGCCGGAGGCTGGGAACTGCCGACGGCAACGCACCGTAAGCCGGGCGACATGCTCAGCTTCGAAGGCGGCGGCGTGGTTGCGCCGCTCACCAGCGATGCGTTTCTCTATTCGGTCTTCGATGTGGCCGACCAGCAGCCCGGTTATGTCGTTTACCGTGGCGCGCTCGCGGGCCCGCCTGGCGAAATTCCGGACTTGTCGCCGTCGCTGAGGTTCTTTGCCCATGAAGAGCTGCCTTGGGACAGCATTCCGATCAGGCAGATACGCGCAACGCTGCGCCGTTACCTGCATGAGCGCGCGGACTCTCGCTTCGGGATCTACGTCGATTCCAGCGATGGCGGCCGGGTGGCGATGATAGACGGCGCCCCGCGTCCGTGGCGGTCGCTTAACGGCTTGGCCGGCGACCGAGAAACCGCGAAGGGATGAGATGATGGACCTGACGCTGAAGGTGATCGAAGGATCGCGCCAGGATCTTTTCATTGCCGGGGAGCGCCTCGCGCCGCGGTCCGGCCGCTACATGCCGAGCTACGATCCGACGAACGCGGCGCCTTGGTATGAGGTTGCCGACGCCGGGGCGGATGATGTCGACGCCGCCGTGCAGGCAGCCAAAAGAGCGTTTCACGATCCGGCCTGGCGCAGGCTGACGCAGACGGATCGCGGCAAGCTGCTGCGCCGGTTGGCCGATCTCATCGCGGAACACGCCGATGAACTCGCGGCCATCGAGACGCGTGACAACGGCAAGCTTCTGAAAGAGATGCGTGTGCAACTGCGCGCGGCGCCGGACAGCTACCTCTATTTCGCCGGAATGGCCGACAAGCTGCATGGCGAGACCATACCGGTCAATAAGCTCGATATGCTGAACTTCACGCTGCGCGAGCCGATCGGCGTGGTGGGCATGATCTCGCCGTGGAATTCACCGCTGATGCTGCTGACCGGCACGCTCGCACCCTGCCTGGCAATTGGCAATACGGTCGTGGTCAAGCCATCAGAGCATACTTCCGCGTCCACCCTTGCCCTCGCCGAACTGATTGCAAAAGCGGGCTTCCCGGCTGGCGTTTTCAATGTCGTTACCGGCAAGGGCGCTACGGCGGGCGAAGCGCTGACCTTGCATCCCGATGTCGCCAAGATCGCCTTCACGGGCAGTACGGCAACCGGCCGCCGCATCGCCGCCAACGCTGCCAGCCGACTTGTTTCGTGTCAGATGGAACTGGGCGGCAAGTCGCCTCATGTCGTATTCGCCGATACCGACATCGAGCGCGCGGTGAACGGCGTGGTTGCCGGCGTGTTCGCCGCTGCCGGGCAGACCTGTATCGCAGGCTCGCGCTGTTTCGTCGAAAAATCCATCTATGCCGCATTCGTCGAAAAGCTGGCGGATCGTACCAGGCGCGTGCGTATCGGCCATCCGACCGATGAGGACACGGAAATCGGTCCGCTGGCGCTGGCTGCCCAACTCGACAAGGTCGAGCAGTATGTGGACTACGGCGTCGCCGATGGCGCGCGGCTGGTTGCCGGAGGCCACCGGCCGCGGCGGGACGACCTCTCCGGCGGCTGGTATTACGAGCCCACGGTTCTGGCGGATGCGCGCAACGACATGCGCTTCATGCGCGACGAAATTTTCGGCCCGGTCGTGGGCGTCGTGCCGTTCGACAATGAAAGCGAATTGATTGGGCTTGCCAACGACACCCATTATGGGCTGGCGGCGGGTGTCTGGACCCGCGACATCGACCGGGCGCTTCGCTTTGCGCGCAACGTCGATGCCGGCACGGTCTGGGTCAATACGTATCGCTCGGCTGCTTACATGTCACCCTCCGGCGGGTTCAAGGAGAGCGGTTACGGCAAGCGCGGGGGCTTCGAGGTCATGCGCGAGTTCTCCCGCCTGAAGAATGTCGTCATCGACTACTCCGGCGCCACGCAGGACCCGTTCGTAATCCGTTTGCGCTGACGCTCATCCGACGGTTCCCTAATATTCGAAAAGGTCATTGCCATGAAATTTTCCGTTTCCCTGAACATGGAGAGGTTCAGTCCCGACAAGGATATGCGCCAGGTGGCGGCTGAGACGCTGGAACTGGTCCGTATGGCCGATGCCGGCGGCTTCGAGACCGCCTGGTCGCCCGAGCATCACACGATTGAATTCACGATCGCGCCCGGCCCGTTCCAGTTGCTGGTCTGGTGGGGAGCTCATACCGAACAGATCCGGCTTGGCACCGCCACCATCGTCGCGCCGTACTGGACCCCGATCCGTCTCGCGGGAGAGGCCGCACTTTGCGATCACCTGACGGGAGGGCGGCTGGAATTCGGCATCGCCCGCGGCGCCTATCAGTATGAATTTGACCGTATGGCGGGAGGCATCCCGCAACAGGAAGGCGGCGCCTACATGCAGGAACTGCTGCCGGCAGTCCAGAAATTATGGGCAGGCGACTACGCCCACGAGGGTAAGTATTACCACTTCCCGCTGGCAACCTCGGTGCCGAAGCCCTTGCAGCAACCCAACCCGCCCATCTGGGTGGCGGCGCGTGACCCCGGCACATTCGATTGGGCGGTGCGCAATGGCCACAACATCCTCTCCACGCCGTTGTCGCGGCCGGTCGCGGAAATCGGCATTCTCGGCGACAAGTTCAAGAGGGCGGTCCAGGATCATCCCGAAGTGCCGAGGCCGCGGTTCATGATGCTGCGCCGCACTTGCGTGTATGAACGTCCCGAGGACTGGGAACTGCCGGTTCGCTACAGCTATCAATATGGGCGCAGCTTCGAGAACCTGTTCCAGAACATCGGCACGGTGAAGAACGGCTTTCCTGAAGCGGTTTCTTACGACACCGTTGGCAACAGCGGCGACTACGATCCGCGGTCGATCCGCGACAATCTCCTGTTCGGCACGCCGGACGAGGTGGTCGAAAAGCTGATGGTCTATGAAGCGGCGGGCGTAGACCAGTTCTGCCTCGGCCTCGCCTTCGACCTGCCGTTTGAAGTGCAGAAGAAATCGCTGGCGTTGTTCATCAAGGAAGTGATGCCCGTATTTGCGATGCGCGAGAAGGAAGCGGGCAGGGAAAAGTCGCGGGTGATCGCCTGATGGGAGCTGTCGCGCCATGATTGTCGAGGAACGCATCTACAAGATAAGGGCCGGCCGTCTCGCCAGATACATGCAACTTATCAGCGAGGAAGGCCTTGCCATCCAGCAGCCGATCTTGGGCAACCTGATCGGCTATTTCCGCACCGAGATCGGACCTCTCAACCATGTCGTGCATCTATGGGGCTATAGCGACCTGAACGACCGCGCCGAGCGGCGTCAGCGGCTGGCCGAAGATCCCGCGTGGCGGGCGTTTACGGTCAAGCTCACCGAGAATATCGAAACGATGGAAAACCGAATCCTGATCCCGACCGATTTTTCACCGCTGCGGTAGGTTCAAGACCTCGCATCCCGCTTGCCCGACCGCGAAAGAATCCAGGAGCCGGTCCGTGGTCATCACCCAGCCGTAGTTGCGTGCGAAAGCATCGAGCATGGCCTGCCGGCTGGGCGGATGGTTGGAAGAAACAGCATCCTCCACCACAATCGTGGGATAACCGAAATGCACGGCGTGACGGCAGCTATCTTCGACGCACATCTCCGCTACCGTGCCGACGAATACCAGACCGTCTACCGCAAGCAGCTTGAGCGTCTTGGCAAGATCCGTGGCATGAAAGGCGCTGAAATAGACCTTGTCCAGCACGATGTCGTCGTCCTGTGGCGCAAGCTCGTCGATCACCTCCGCGGCATCCCGCAGGCCCTCGACATCGCCGTAGGATCGCATGAAGCCCGGCACGCACGCATGGGTCGGCGCATCGGTCAGCTTGATCCAGGTCAGCTTGCCGGCCAAGGCCTGATACAGGGGGTCGGCAACGTATCGCGTGAATACCACCGCCTTGCCGTTGCCGCGAAACGCCGCAATGAGTCTGCTGATCGAAGGTATGGTTTCGCGCGCGGATGCAACCTCCATCGGCGCATGCCTGCGCACGAAATCGTTCTGCATGTCCACGACCATGAGGGCAGGGTTTTTAAGCGAAGCCAGCACGCCGTTCCTCCATACAGGCGTCCCGGATTATACCTATCCGGGTAGCGGAGAGCCTATATCATCGAACCCGCGAGCCGTATGCTTTCCTTCGTAGCATTGGGCTAGGCGGGTATCCTGCCGAACGGGGGAAGACGGCGGGTGCAGTTCTATCTTCATTAATCGGGATCGTGGCTCTGGAATGTGCTGACTATCGTCCGCCAGGCCAGGAGTGGAGGACAGGTGTGACGGATCGCATAACGGTCGAGGGCGTGTACAAGATTTTCGGCAAATCGCCGGAATCGGCTTTGGCCATGCTGAAGTCTGGCGAGACAAAGGAAGCTGTGCTCCAGAAGACCGGGCAAGTCGTCGGCTTGAGCGACGTGTCGCTGTCCGTTCCCGTCGGTTCGATTTACATGATCATGGGCTTGTCCGGCTCCGGTAAGTCGACGCTTGCGCGATGCATCAATCGCCTCATCGAGCCGAATGCAGGGCGCATCCTTATCGATGGCGAGGAGATCACCGGCGCCAGCGAAGCGCGGCTGCGCGAAATCCGTCGGACGCGTATCTCCATGGTGTTCCAGCACTTCGGCCTGTTGCCGAACAGAACGGTGTTGGAGAATGCCGAGTTCGGCCTGAAACTGCGCGGTGTGCCAGCCGCCGCGCGCAGGAAGAAGGTGATGGAGGTGCTGGAGGTCGTCGGGCTGGCTTCGTGGGCAAATCATCTTCCCGGTACGCTGAGTGGCGGCATGCGTCAGCGCGTCGGATTGGCCCGCGCACTCGCCACGGATGCCGATGTCCTGATCATGGACGAGGCTTTCAGCGCGCTGGACCCACTCATCCGCAGCGAAATGCAGGACGAACTGCTGCGCCTGCACAGGACTTTCCACAAGACCATCCTGTTCATCACGCATGATTTCCAGGAGGCGCTGAAGCTCGGAAGCCGGGTCGCCATCATGGCGGATGGAATGGTGATGCGCGAAGGCGTTCCGCAGGACATCGTGACCAAGCCCGGGAATGACTACGTCGCCGCCTTCACCCGCGACGTCAACCGGGCCCATCTGTTCGATGCGAGTTCCGTGATGGTGGAAAGCAGTCCGCTCCGGCTAGACGGACGTGCGTTTGGCGGCCGCGATGCCGAGGGCGAACCGGTGTTCATCGTCGACGATTCGATGCAGGTCGTGGGTGTCGTCGGACCACGCCAGTTGCCACGCCTCGCTGATGGTTCGGCGATCCAATCATTGATGAGCAAGGACTATGAGACGGTATGCGGCACGGAAAAGCTGTCGGTGGTGGCCAGCCTGTGCCATCGAGACCGGCCGATAGCCGTTGTTGACGAGGGCGGCCGATATTTGGGGCGTGTCGATCCACTCCAAATCTTATCCCGCATTGGCGCTCCGGCGGCGGCTTCCTCGCAATCCCGGGGAGCGGAGGCCTGATCATGCTGGATGTCGATAATCTCTATGTCATCCCGCTGGACCAGTGGATCCAGGTCGGCGTCCGCTGGCTGGCAATGCATTTCCGGCCGCTGTTCCAGACCATCAAGTGGCCCGTCGAGACCCTTCTGACCGCGATCGACCATGGACTCCATGCCATTCCGTTTCCGATCCTGATCGGGATCTTTGCCCTCATCGCATGGCGCTCCGCATCGCGTGGCGTGGCCATATTCACGCTGCTTTCGCTGACCCTGATTGCCTTCATGGGCCTGTGGGCGGAAGCGATTACCACCCTGTCGCTCATCGCCACGGCAATCGTGGTGTGCGTCATTCTTGGCATTCCAATCGGAATCCTGTGCGCGCGCCACGATCGCGCCTGGACCATCGTGCGGCCGGTGCTCGATGTCATGCAGACGACGCCCAGCTTCGTCTACCTGGTCCCGGTGGTCATGCTGTTCGGCGTCGGAACGGTGCCTGGGGCAGTCGCGGTCATCGTGGCGGCGATATCGCCGCTGATCCGCTTCACCAATCTCGGGATTCGTCTTGTCGACAAGGAGATGGTCGAGGCGGGGCGGGCCTTCGGTGCCACCGATCGCCAACTTCTCTGGGAAGTCCAACTTCCATTGGCCTTGCCAACCATTCTGGGCGGCCTCAATCAGACGGTGCTGATGGCTATGGTCATGTCGGTGATCGTATCCATGATCGGGGCCGAAGGGCTCGGACTTGTGGTCCTGCAGGGGCTGGGACGTCTCGATGTCGGCATGGCTGCCGTCGGCGGCATCGCCATCGTCCTGCTAGCCATGATCCTCGATCGCATCACGCAGGGCCTGGCCAACCAGGACAAGGCCGGACCAACCCGGGGCATCCGGGCCGCCCTGGCTCAGTTGCTGCGTCCCAGAAATGAGGAAGCGGGGAGTTTCGAAACGAACCACCAGCAGGTTTGAACACCGTCTCGATCAGGCGGAACGACGCAACAAATATCACAACAAGGGGAGAATACATGTCGGCGAATTATCGATACCGCAAAGGGCTGAGACTGGCCTGCGCCATGGCTGTTGCAGCAACCATGATGGGTGGGCAGAGTTTTGCGCAGGATAAGCCTGGCGAAGGCAAGACCATTCGTTTCACGTCCTCCGACAGCCTGGGCGCCAACTATATTCAGGACCAGGTCCTGATAGCGGGCCTCGAGAAACTCGGTTACGACGTAAAGTTGTCGACCATGAACATGTCGGCGATCCTGCAGGCCATTTCGCAGGACGACCTCGACATGACCGGCGACATCAACTGGCCGCAGGCCGAGCCCGCCATCGCACAGATCTCGGATACGGTCGAACTGATCAATGAAGGCACGATCGCGGGCGGCGGCATCAACGGCTACATGATCGACAAGAAGACAGCCGAAGCCAACAACATCACCAATGTCTCGCAACTGAAGGACCCGAAGATCGCCGCCTTGTTCGACACCGACGGTGACGGAAAAGCCAATCTGGTGAATTGCGATCCCGCTTGGAAGTGCGGTGACGTCGTCGATTTCCAGGTCAAGGAGTTCGGCTTGAGCGATACGGTGCGCTCCATCCGCGCCAAATACGAGCCGCTGATCGGCGAGGTCTTTGCACGGGCCGACCGAGGAGAGCCGATCCTTCTTTACACCTGGAGCCCATCCTGGATCGTCTATCGGCTGAAGCCCGGCAAGGACGTGGTGTGGCTGCCGATCCCGTATGACGCTCTTCCCGAGGGCGTATCGAAACCGAAGACGCACGAGGTCAAGGACGTGGTTGGCTGTGCGGGGGGGCAGAACCCATGCCGCATGGCGGTTGGCCCATGGAACTGGCGCACGCTCGCCAACAAGAAGTTCCTGGCTGACAATCCGGCGGCCAAGAAATTCATCGAACAAGCGAAATGGTCGCTGGACATCTGGAGCCAGTGGGAAGGCGATCTGGGGGCCGGCAACAAGACCGACGCCGAGATCAAGAAGATCGCCAACGACTGGATTGCCGCAAATCAGTCGGAGTTCGATGGCTGGGTAAAGAATGCGGCTGCCGCCGGGAAATAATCCGGGCAGGCCTCTATCGTGGCCTGTTATCACAATGGTGGCGGACCCTGTCCGCCACCATTGTCGATTGAGGAGACCGATTGCCGGCCAAGCGTTTTCGCTTCATGGCGACGTTTCCTTATGGGGAGCGGCTACACAGGCTCATGCAAAGGGCAGGCGATCGTTTGGACATGCGGCCTCAGAGACGATTATCTCGGGATAAATAGCTGCCGCCGCGCCTGATCGAGCGCGGGCCGCTTGGTATAGTGAGAAAAACTGAGTGAAGCCTTATTTCACGCGCAGCTATTACTCTAGGTCGCGCGTGAAGGTTCCGTTCTCCTTGAGCCCCCCGCTGTCGTGGAACTTGACATCCAGACGCCAATGCGAACGGCGGCGGCATGTCGTTACAAGCGCGAAACCGTCGCCAGGGGCGAAACTTGTCTGCACCTCGCAACAATACGGCCCCTGCTCAGGATCGGGATCGGGAAAGCAAAAAGTCTCATTGGCCTGGAAATTGTCGGCAGTTCCGTTCGCAAACGGATATGGCGCGTACAGCGCCGAACTGTGGATACAATGCAGGATGCTCTGCTTGCCGGTTTTGCTGTTTGTTACACGAGCGGTGACCAGGCTGCTCACGTGCTCGTCACCCGACAGGAATACCAGTCCCTTTATTTCCTTGTTGCACACGAACCTGAGCAGTTTATGTAAGGAAAACGGGTATCCATCCCACGCGTCCGAACGCAAGGCACAAGTGGGGGCCTCGGCCACCTCCCGCCGCCGCGGCAGCACTGCCGAGGATGTGAGAACAAATTTGGGCATTTCGGTGTGTTCAGGCTTGGTAAGCCATTCACAAAGTTTGGCGAATTGCGTTGAACCCATGATCCGCGCTTCGCACCAGTTCGAAACCGTCCGTCCTTGACGTTCGGTGCGCGTGTCGCAAAGGAAGAATGGCATACCGTTGTGGGTTAAATCGTCTCGCCAGATGTGTGCCGGCAGGCGCTTTTCCAGCACCTCGGTCTTGCCACGTTCGTACCTGAAGTAAGCCAGCTTCCCAGGCTTTATGACGATATCATTCTTGCGCATCGCCGGGTCGGGGTCTTTTGCCCAATTGTCGCGAATCTCATGATCGTCCAGCATCATTTCAACCGCCATGTCAAAGCGCTGCATCACCGCCTTCACACCGCGGCTCTGGCCCCGGCGTTCGTAGGGTATTCGGAATCGGTCGTTGACTACCTTAGGGTCGAAAAGCCCTGCCGTAGCGTCGATATATACCTGATCGCCGGCCAGCAGCAGCAACGTTGGGGCGCCGGGTTTGCCCAGTAGATCGCCGAGCGCGAGCAGAGATGCATCCGCGGGCCCTCGTGTCGCATGCTGACCGTCGGGCATGTGGTCGAGGAAATCACTGGGGTATTGGCAACTTGCGAGAGCGAATGAAAGGTTCGATACCGCGCGGGCATCGCTCTTGTGCCGATGGCTTCTGTGCGACCTTCCAGGCCTGCCGACGATCAGGCCACCTCGCAAATCATCCAATGTGTCAGTCTCGAGCGCATACCGAATAGCCTCGGCGGCCCTCTTCACCGCGTTCTTGGCATGCGAACCTGTGTCGAGGATTTCAGGTGGTGATCCCGCCGCGTCGGGCAGTTTCGGTAACCGAGCCAAGCCGCCAATACCCTGCGCCTGAACGTACAGCAGCAAGACCAGTACCTGCTGCGCTTCAGGCCACTCATGGAGCGGAACTTCAAATACGTAAGGAGATGCGGGTTGCTTAATATAGTAATGCGGAAGACTATTATAGAGGCTATCGTCGCTCTGTCCTTTCTCGTCGCCGCGGCTCGTAACCTGCGGACCGATCATGTGCAGGCGGTCGCCCTTTGCGTAGACGGGAACAATGAAAGCTGCATGAGGCAAGCCCCGCCCTCCGCTATCGGCCGCTTGCACCAGGATCTTGCCCGCCTCGACCTCTACGCGCACCCCGAAGGCGGGCGCCCTGGCTTCAGAGGGGAGAGAATGCGTCATGGCTTTTCCTCCAAGGGCCCCGGCATATCGGAGATATCCGGCATTCCTAGGTATTTCGCTATAACGCCGCAGATCGACGAGGCGTCTTTGCCGATCAGGCAATCCTGATGACCGTGGCCGGCAATGCACCAGGTCAGGTAGGACGGTTGGCCGAGCGCCAGGAACTGGCCGCTTTTGTCAATAAGATCCCTGATTTCTTCCTCCGATTGCACCGCCTCGACCGCATGCAGAGATGAGTTCAAATGCGGCACGCCGGCCCCTTTGAGCATATTTCGCATCAGTCTTAGCGTTGAGGGGGCGACCAAACCGTTTTCCGCTCCATGGATCGACATCATCGGGAATCTCAGTCGATCCCTCACCCGGTCCGGCAGCACATAGCGATTTATGCCGGCGCGATCGGTCACGGTGTTGAAGCCAGCAAAATGTATGACCTGCGAGACTGTCTCGACGCTGAGCGGGCCGAAGAAATCGTCGATGTGGTCGAGTACGAGGTCAGAGAGATTGTTGAGCGAGAAGGTGCGTGCATAGAGCGCGTCCATCCGATGTCTTGTGCCGACCCAAGGCGTCGCTTTGCCTGGGGGCCAGAGGGGATTCTCGCGCCGATACTCGTCGGACGGCAGCCACATTGCCGAGAGCGCTCTGTCGAGCAATTGACCGGCGAGCGAGATATCGCCATGCGGACTAAACACATAGTCTTCAAGTTGAAGAAAATAACGTACATATCGCATCACATATGCGGCGAGCACATTTGCCGAACTCAACAGCATTGCCGGGCCGACTTGCGAAAACACCACGCGCCCGATCTTATTGTGCAAATTCCTTCGATCATGCTCGCCAAGCACTGCCATGCTGAACATTGCCGCGCCCATGCAATGGCAGACGACATCGAGCCTTTCCTGCCCTGTCGCAGCCAGCACGTGTTGGACGGCGATCGGAATGTCATTCTCCGCCATCTCCTCAAAAGACCAACCGCCTGTGGCGGTAGTCAGGCCTGAACTCGATCGCATATCGAGCACCCAGACATCGCGCCCAGCATCACACAGCGATTGAGCGAGGTTGCCGGGTACGGCAGCATGAGCAAATGTGGTGCCGCTCGCACTGTAACCATGGATGAGTAAGACGGGACGTTTCGGGACGCCCTTCTCGATCACCTTTGCGGAACTGCCGTCATAGCGGGCCAGGCGAATGCGGATCGGCGGGCTGAGCTGACCTTTCAAGGTCAACCAGTCGATTTGGGGCGCAGGTAAGCCCGGCACCGCCCCGGGCAACCGTTGTGGTTCACGCGCAGATGGCGGGTCGGGGCGGCGAAAACTCAGTGCATGTATCTGAAGCACGACGCGAAAACCGTAGAGTATGAAAGAGGCCAGATCTGCCAGTGCCGCGACACGGTCTTGCTGCCCCACTATCCGCAGCAGAGGCACCGATTGCCGCGCCAGGTATCGTTTGTTTAGCTCTAGCGACGGTA
Source organism: Mesorhizobium sp. B2-8-1 (assembly GCF_006440955.1). NCBI lineage: Bacteria > Pseudomonadati > Pseudomonadota > Alphaproteobacteria > Hyphomicrobiales > Phyllobacteriaceae > Mesorhizobium > Mesorhizobium sp. B2-8-1. The sequence goes on from NZ_VFTX01000007.1 coordinate 243,013, forward strand.
GCTTCTTGCCAATGACGGTCTTGCTCATCTGCGGGAAAACTTCGACCGACATCTCCATCAATTGCTGCCAAGGGCTGGCGCCGCGCGCATAGGTGAGCCGCTTCACCGCTCTGATTTTCTTCTGCGTGAACAGAGAGCTGTCGAACCTCGCGCCCGTGCCGAGATCTTCCGGCTCGACAACCTTGTCGATGTGCAAATCGTATTCGATCAGGCGGACCCCGCCCGCACGCGAGCACAGGTGCAGAATGTCGAGCAGTCTGAGATGGGATGCCCCTCCGCTAGGCGGCGTGAAACGCAACCATTCCTGGCCCTGGCGGACCAAGCGGTAAGCAAAGTCGCGCATCCCGCGGTTGAGCGCCCACGCAAGGATAGCGCGCAGCATTCGGGGCACGGGGCGCGATTTTTCCAGATCGAACAGGTGGAGCGATCCCGAGATCTCCGCCTCGAGCGCAACATGGCTTTCATAGGCCTGATCTGCAATGGGGTCGAACTCCTTTCCTGCACGCAGAATGCGCAGCCGACCATGGGCAATCGGCAAACACCGTCCACGGGGCGTTTGCAGCGCGTAGAGATCGGTGAGCACCACCGGCTTGGTGGTTAGCGTCAGTTCGACCATGTGTGGTTTCACACCGTTGCCGCGCATAGCCAGAGGGACCTTGCCGCGCACCTGTTCGGTCAGTTCGATGCTGGTAGGCGTAGGCGCAGGGTTCGTCCGCGGCGTGGAATATATCGGCCGCGTTTCGCCACGAGAGTTCCCAGGCAAGGGTGCATTGATCAAACGGCCGCCACTGAGTTGCCATTCCTCCTTGAGCTCGGTGATCGCTCGCAATGCCAGAACGGCTATGGTCAAGGCGGGATTGATGCCCAGCGACGTGGGCACGACCGAGCCATCGAGCACGATCAACCCTTCGTGAGTGCGTCTGAGGCCGACCGCGGCGGCATCGAACACGCGGCCGCAATGATCGGTCACGCCTTGGCGAACGTCGTCACCCATGGCGCAGCCCCCAAGGGGATGCACCGTCAGCAGCGGCCCGCGTTGGCGACCGAACACGGCTTCGAGCCTGTCGGACAAAGGTCGCCACAACAGGTTGTTCACCAGCCGTCCGCCCAATCCAGACTCTCGAAGCAACTTGCCAAGGCGCGCATGATGGTTCTCCAGCCGGGGGTCCAGTCGCAACTCCGGCCAGCGCACCGTGAGCATCCCGTCGGCGAGCATTTTTTCAGGATCGTCTTGCTTCTCATCGGCGCTGTTTTGCATCGAGGGCCCTAGCGCCAGTGCTCCCTCCGCGTCGTCGCGGCCGATCATAGCCAACACAAGGGAGTTGGTGATGGCGGCTGGATTGACGGCTGCATCGTCTGCCCGTGAAGGATCCGGCTCATGCTTCGCCCAGTCGCCATCGGCGACGCGATTGAGCACATCGAATGTGGTGGCGCTTTCCTCAAATAAGCGGCGCAGCGGTCCCGGTACGGCAAGATCCTGGATCACGAGGTCAGTAGCCGCGTTGCCGTCGCGCAGATCGACCATTGCGGTTATTGTCGGGCCGACCGCGCGACCGCAATCCTCGCTTTTGGTGTTTGGGGCCGGATCCTCGGTTTCATCAGCGACGCCATTCACCCGTGCCGCCAAATCATGGGCAACGACGAGCATGTCACCATTGGCGGAGAACTTGCCTCCCAGCTGATCGGAGAACTTTATCCCGCGGATTTGCGAGCGCATCAAAATTTCCGTCGAGCCGAATGTGCCTGCTGCAAGGATCACGCGCCTCGCCAGCAGCGCGAACGGGTTCCGCTGGTTGTCGCGTAGATGGCCATCGGTGTGATTGACGTCCAACTGCCATCCTTCGCCCGCGCGCAAAACGCGCAAGACGGTGGCGCCAGTGACGATTCGTACTCCGCTTTGTCGAGCCAGCCGCAACAAATTCAGGTCGAGGGATTCTTTGGCATTGTAGTTGCAACCAGTGGCGCAGTCGCCGCAACGGCGACATTCGCTCATCGCGACCCCGGCGTGGTTGGTGTGGCAATCGGAAGCGACGGTTATGTGAGCGGGTCGTGCTTTGCCACCAGCCAAATTTCTAATTGCTTCGGACTTGGCCAGGAAAGGCTTGGTGACACGTATCGGCTTGGCTCCCAGCCAATCGCCCAGCCGTTTAGCCGTCTCTGTGAGCGTCGTATCTCTGCGGATTTTGGTGGGCCAGCGTGCTTCCCGGAAAATCTCCAGCAGCGGCATCTCCATCACGCCGGCGTTGATTAATGAGCCTCCACCCAAGCCACACGCGACGAGAGCTACCGCGTCGTCGCTGCAGCGCAAGTCGTAAAGACCATCGAACACGCCGCGTTGGCGTTTCGCAAAGGGGGTGGCAAAGCGGACGTGGCCGCCCAGATCGGCCAATCGCGAAGGGAACATTCCGGCCAGGTACTCCTTGCCGCGTTCCAGTACGCAGATTTTTAAAGATTGGCCTTGCACATCCTTGCAGGCGCTCAATTCGGCGGCAGCCACCGAGCCGCCATAGCCGCTGCCAACGATGACAACATCAAAGTCATATCCGCCCTTGACAGTTGCCCTTTCCGTATCGGCGATCTGCGGAAAATCGTGGACCAATGTCTCGAGTCGGTGCGAGAGCCAAGCCGTCGCACGTGGCGGCTCCGGCGCTGCCTTGATGTGTACAGGCAATGCGTCCTCCCTAATTTAGATATCAATCATATACGAAATTTGGTGTAACGTCAGGAAGTCACGCAATCTATCGGGGCGATATTCATTCCCTTTAGGAAGTGCGCGGTCGGCGGTGCCTTTCTCTGCCCTGAAACCATGGGCACGGCTGCGGGAAGGAACCCATGGAGGGTACTTGCGAGCTACTTGAGAGTTTTCTGCCGCTGGAATTACTCGGTAGAATTCACGCACTTCGAGCGGATGGCCCAGTAGCCGTCGAATTCCAGGCTGCAGTGGTGTTTGTCGATGTGTCCAGATACACGGCCTTGGTCGAGCAACTAGCACGACGGGGGCAAGAAGGACTTGAAAGAATCCCGAGCCTGCTTAGTCACTCCTACGCGCGATGCGTAGAGCAAGTATACAATCGTGGAGGCGAGATTTTGTACCTCGCCGGCGACGAACTGCTAGCCTACTGGTCGGCGGATGTCCGCGGACTTGAAAGCGCGGTGCGAGCGGCGACAGCCTGTGCCAAGGCAATCTGCGGCGGCCAGAACGAGCGTTTGGAGGACGGAACAGCTGAAATCGCACCCGCGCTGCATGTTGGAGTAGGGGCGGGGGCCCTCTGGGCGGCGGCTTTAGGCGGTCAGCCGGTCTGGACTCTCTTTGCAGGCGGAGATGCCATCATGCAGGCCGCTCAGTCCCAAGCGGCTGCGCGCCGATGGGAATATGTACTTTCCGACAAAGCCAACTTGGCCCTTGCGCAGCCGTCTCAATCGCGGCGCAGTCGGCCTACGCTGGCTTCTCCGCCTCCGGGCTGGCTGGCAAGGTTTTTGCCTTTGCAGCTCAGGGACCTGCTGTCCGAAGCCGACTTGCGCTCAGTTGCCGCGGACAGCGCCGTTGCCATCCGTTCCGAAGAAGATCGTCCAACGACCGCCCGCTTAGACGCCCTGGCGGAGATTAGGCCGATCACCGCCCTTTTCGCGCGAATTGCCGGACTTGACCATCGTCAACCTCAGGCGCTTGCGCGCTATCAATTGCTATGCGCGACCCTCCAGGAGGATCTGCGTTCGCGCGGTGGGCCGGCCGGCGAGTTGCTCTTCGACGACAAAGGTCTGATTTTCTTTGCGACGTTCGGAGCGCGAGGCAGTTTCCACCGCGACGATCCTTGCCGTGCCGTCGATGCTGCTCGCGCGATCCGTCTGACGGCCCAACGCTTGGGCCTCTCCGCGTCGATGGGCGTGGCTACCGGCGATGCGCTTTTTAGTGTTGTCGGAAGCGCACGCCGGCGCCAGCTGATGGTGATCGGCGCGCCCGTGAATCGGGCGGCGCGGCTTATGACGGCGGCATCGGCAAACGTTCTCTGCGATGCACCAACAGAGCGAGCCAGCCGGACGGCGTTTTGGTTCGAAGAACACGGCACGTTGCAACTGGACGGACTTGGGGACATGGCAACGGTATTTTGTCCCATGGATCCGCGCGCCCCGGTCCAACCTCTTAGTCCGCTGATTGGTCGGCAGAGCGAGCTGGAGTTCCTGAAACGTACGTTCGAGGAGACCCGCCGTGGAGGCAGGCGTTTGCTCGTTGTCTTGGGTGAGTCGGGCATTGGAAAAACCGCTTTGATCAGAGCTTTCACGGACGAACTGCGCTCAACCGCAATCGAGGTTTTGACCGCGCGCGCCGAACGTGACGATCGCCGGACATCGCTCCTGCCATGGCGGCGGGTGCTTGTGTCCCTTCTCGGCCTACCGTCCGACAGCGATGGATTTGCGGTGCTTGATGTCGTCACACAACGGGTTCAAGGCAACTCGTCGCTCGTTGGGCGACTGCCCTTGCTAGGTGATGTTCTGAGCATCGAAATTCCCCAAAACGACGGGACGCGACATCTGGAGGGACCTCATCGCGCTGATGCCACCATGCGTCTTTTGGGTGATCTCATGGATAACTTGGCACCGCGCCCGTTGGCATTGGTCCTGGAGGACAGTCAGTGGCTGGATTCGGCATCGTGGCGCCTCGTCGAGTGGGTTCTCTCATCTCTGTCCTCGTTGCTTCTGGTCCTGTGCGTACGCTCGGACGAAGTTCCGGAGGAGTTAAAAAACCTACGAAGGCGAGCCGAGGCCACAAGAAGGAATACATCCGGAACGGAACCTGACGATCCCGCGCGCCTGTGTCGTATCCTGGATCTTGAGGAACTCAGCGAGGCGTCGATTTGCGAACTGGTCGCCCGCACGCTCGGGGATGTGCCCCCACATGGCGAACTGGCGCGCCGGGTCTCGGCCTTAGCCGGTGGCAATCCGTTTTTCGCCGAGGAGATAGCGCTGACATTAAAGAGCCAGGGGCTCATCGCCATACGCGATGGTTTGTGGTGTCCGATCCGCCCGCTCGAGAGCCTTCGATATTTCGAAGGTGTCGATCGGGTCATTCGGGAGCGCGTTGATCGATTGGAGACCTCAGTCCAGCACGTTCTCAGGGCTGCGGCCGTGATCGGGCGTTCATTTACCGGCGAGGCCCTGGCGACGTTGCTCGAGGGCGAGTTGGATCACGACGGTGTGGGTGCAGCTGTCGAGTCGCTCGTGGCGGCGCATCTCGTGCGTCAGGGCACTGGATCAGGGAACTACGAGTTCCGTCATGATCAAATCCGAGACGTCGTTTATGGCTCAATTCCCAGTGAAGTGCGACAGCGACTTCATGCAGCTCTGGCCGCTTGGATCGAGTCGAGCCAGTCGGCCGCCATGGGCGCGGATGTCGCGGCCCTCGTTCAGCATTTTGAGGCCGCCGGAAACAATTTCAAGGCAGTTGGATATGCCAATTTGGCAGCAATCAAGGCGCTGCAGGTCGGTGCGTTTCGAGAGGTCGAGGCGTTTCTGGAAATCTGCTTGAGATACGAGTCGAAGCAGCCTTGGAGTGCTGAGCAAAGACTTCAGTCGGTGCGTTGGCGCAGGCAGCTCGGCGAGGCCCATTACAGTCGTGGCGACCTCCATGCTCAGGGCATTTCGGTGAGGCGCGCCCTCACCTTGGCGGGCACGCCGGTTCCACGTTCCTCGGCAGCCCTTTTGATGCGGCTGCTTGGGGGTGGAATGCGGCTCGCGTTCCAACAAGTGTTCCCTCCTTCGCTATGGTCAACTCAGGGTGGTGTGCTGGACTCCTGGGAGCGAGAACTAGCTCGCTGCCTTAACCAGGCGGCGGTCGTGGACTATTTCGAGCTTCGCTTTTCGCGAGCGTTTTCCCACACCGTCGCGGCTGTCGCCCATGCGGAGCGCACGGGGCTCACCATGGAGATGGTGATCGCGTCCGCCCAACTGGCATGCGGGCTGGGAATTCTGGGGCGCCGGCGCGCTTGCAACTACTTCATGGCAAGGGCAGAACGGGTGGTGACTGCGCTCGCCGATCCAGCGGTCCATGCCCACCTGTGTAATCTCGATGCGCTCTGGCGCATCGGCCGCTGCGACTGGCTGATGGTAGATCGTCGTCTGGATCAGTCTCAAGAGCTGTGTCTAAAGGCGGGCGATCAACTAAGTTGGTGCAACGCCCAGGCCATGCGCTTCTGGTCAATGTACTACCGCGGTGAATCGGGTGCGCTGGAGTACACCGCCCAGGCGCTGCTCTCCCGCGCGCAGAACAGCGGAAACCTCCAGCAAGAGATTTGGGCGCTCCGATGCAAGTCGTTGTGTGTGCTCCACACGGATAGCCCCCGTGAAGCGGTCGACATCCTTCGGCTGACCACGTCCGCTATGGTCGGATCCGCCGATCTCGCCGACTTGGTCTCCGCCAAAGGGTCGCTTGCGCTCGCGCTTGCACGGGTCGGGCTCCATGCTGAGAGCCTTCGGGCTGTGGTCGAGACGCTACGCCTGCTGCGCGAGATGCGTCGCCCGACTGTGCACAGCACACTGCCCGGCATTGCCGGCGTGTGCGAAGTGCTTCTGCGCGGCAGGGAGGCAGGCCTCTCGCGCGAGTACGACCAGTGGCGCCATTGGGAGCGCCAAGCGCTGCATGAGCTCAAGCGTTACCGCCGCGCGTTTCCTGTCGGCACCGCTCAGTATGGGCTGTGGGTCGGCGTGGCCCATTGGCTGGACGGGCGCGGTGACCGCGCCGTCTCTACTTGGCGGCAAGCACTCGCGGCTGCACGGCGCCTCTCGTTACGCAGGGATCAGTCGATCATTGCGGCCGAGCTGAGGCGCCGGCAAGACAAGACCTAAGATACTCTCCTGCGTTGGAGTTATCCGATCGGCAACTTGGGGGCGACATGGCTTTTGGCGGCGCGAACGAAAGAAATGATCTGCCGCGCCTTGCACGGATCGATCCGCGCCTGTTCGATCTTCTTTTCGGCGGCTGCAAGGTTGAACGCCACGCGGCGGGCCAGATTCTCTTCGTCCAGGAAGATCCATCCGATCGTATTTACGGGGTTATGAGCGGGACGGTGGAGATCTCGATGTATTCGCCGGGAGGCCGGAAGCTGGTGGCCAATATCGAGCTTTCGCACAGCTTGGTCGGAGAGATCGGCGCGCTCGACGGGCGCCCGCGCACCGCAACCGCTACTTGCCTGACCGTTTGCGATCTGGCCTCGCTCGGTCGGAAGCAGCTCTTCGATCGGATCGAAAAAACTCCACCTCTGGCACGCGCCATGATTGAGCTTTTGTGCGCACGGCTGCGTTGGGTCAGCGGCGAACTTGGCGATCAGGCTTTCTTCGGCATTGAGGCCAGGCTGGCAAAGCGACTGGCCTTTTTGGCCGGCGTTATGGCGGATGGCTCAGGTTGGATACCGATCTCCCAGTCCGAACTGGGGGAGTTCCTGGGCGCCACGCGCGAGTCCGTCAACAAGACGCTTAACGATTGGCGCAACCGTTCGATTATCGCAATCAAGCGTGGTGGCCTGCGCATAACGAATGCCGGTGCGCTTCGTCACATTGCCGAGTCACAGGACGATGACTGATGTCGCCATTCGCAATCGGCGCGCGCATCAGAGCCGCGAATCAGATTGCGCAACGAAGACCGGATCGGCATGAAGGGATAGTCCTCCACCTGTCGTGGTGACGAACTGGGAACCTCCGTTCAGCATCCTGACGCCGTCCCAGGCGATTGGACCTGCCACCGCTGTCGCGCGATCTATGGTCGGGCTTTTCTTAATAGTCCGTCGGTCAGTCGGTACCCGCTCAAGGAGGCAGAGCGGTGGCGCTAGCCACCGCTCTTATCTGGATCAATTCCGGCAGTCCGGGCTGACAGGATCGTACTGGTGTGGGCTGACCCCCATGCACTTGGAGTTCGAAGCGCCACCAGGCAATCCGATCGACCCGGTCGGGAAGCCATACACCGCTTCTTCTGAAGCCAATGAATGTTGACCCTTCAAGTCACCTGGGGCTTCGAAGTCACCATTGTCGGCTCGCAGACTGTGGACGAAGGTCGAGTCGATCGCGAACGAAGGCACCGTGAGGATGAAGAATGCAGACGCAGCTGTAATGATCTTATACATGTTTCTCTCCCTTTGGTTGATGGCATCACAAAATTCGTGATGAGAACGAAATTGGCTTAGTTTAAAAACCAACTTCCTCTTCGGGCTTGATCTTTGCTATTTTCTTTATGATCTGTCCGAAAGAGAGACTAAATTGCCTGCTCTGTCATCTCTTGTACGCCGCGGGTGAGATTTGTATGTGAAGGAATTCACGCAGGGTGCTAATATGATCGACGGGACGCTTTTCATTCCCGCTGCTTCAGCACCGGGATCGGAACGAGGGACATCGGCTGGTACTGAGCCAGTCTTCGAAGGCCCGCAAGATCAGTCAAGTCGATGAAGCGCGCGTTGCTGGTGATAAGCTGTTCGGCGCGCAATTGCTGAATGATGCGATTGAGATGGGGCACGCTCAACCCGAGCGCGTCCGCCATGATTTCCTGTGAAAACGGCAGATCGAAACTTGCTTCGTCGGCGCGTTCGACTTCCAGGAGACGCGCGTGAATCTCCAGCAAAAGGTGCGCCAACCTTTCAATCGGAGTGCGCCGACCTAGATTGACGATGTGTTCCGCATAAGTCGCTGCCTCTTGGGCGGCGAGCCAACTTAACACCAGACCGAATTGGGGCTGCTCGTAGCAGAGACGAATGTACGCGTCGAATGAGCAGACGGCGTAGGTCAGTTCGCTCACGGCGACGACCGAACAAGTGGATCGATCGAAAAAGCTGACCGGGAATCCAATGACATCACCGGGCAGGATGAGCTTCAGGATTTGCCGCCTGCCGCTGCGCAGCAACCTGTAGCGGATCGCGTAGCCGTCTTTAACAAAGCACAGGTTTCGGAACTCGGAGCCGTGAACGACGAGTTCCTCCCGTTTCCGAATGGTAAGATCGTGCTCGAAGATTGCCTCAAGACGTTTGATGTCTAGCGAATCCAGCTTCATTGCACGTGTCAGTCGGGTCACAATCGGGTGGCCGGTCAGCGGCATGCCATGCTCCAAATGTTCATGACCTTCAACGAAACTTTCCTATGCTTATTAATCCAGATCAATGAACAGAATTATCAAACGAAAGTTGTATTGACTGGTAGGCCTACGCCACTGCGAATGCCCATGCAAATAGGCCATTTTCAGCGTTTCGCTGGAAAAACCGGTTTCCGGGAACAACAAATGAGAGCCGTCCGACGGCTCCACGCTAAGGAGGAACAGCTGATGCCGCTCGACGATCAAAATACTTCCAATATATCCCGCCGCACCATGCTGCACGCGGGCGCAGGTCTTCTCAGTAGTGCCGTTCTGCCCTTATCCAGCTTTGCGGCTTTTGCAGCCGACGACAAGCCCGCGATAGGCACCTGGCCGGCCGGGTCGGCGGGCGACACCGTCTACATCGGAGCCGCGGTGCCCCTTACCGGTGCCTATGCCGTGCAGGGTGCTGATGAACTTAAGGGCTGGCAGCTGGCGGTCGACCACATCAACAACGGCCATGAGTTGATGAAGGCGTTGGCGCCGAAAGTCGACAAGGGGTTGCTCGGCAAGAAGGTCGAGCTGTTGTCCGCCGACAGCGCGGCCAAGCCGAATCAGGCCGTCGAGCTCGAGCAGAATTTCATCCACCAAAACAACATCATCCTGATGACCGGCTCGACTTCATCAGCGGTCGCGGTTGCGCTCAACAAATTCGCGCAGCGCGAGAAGATCCTCTACGTCGCGGGCATCTCCGGCTCAAACGACACAACAGGCAAGGACTGTGTCCGCTACGGCTTCCGCCAGAACTTCTACGGCCAGACCGCAGCCAACGCGATCGGCCCGATCCTTCTGAAGACCTACGGAAAGGGAAAGAAGGCGGCATTCATGACGCCGGACTACACTTACGGTCACACCGTCACCAAGTCGGTGAACGACTACCTGACCTCTCAGGGCGGATGGGAGATGGTGACGGACCAGGTCTCGCCGTTGGGCACCCAGGATTTCAGCCAGTATCTCACCAACATCGCCAATTCAGGCGCCGAATTCATTGTCAACGTCAACTGGGGCCGCGACGCAGTGCTGTCGATCCAGCAGGCCAAGCAGTTCGGCCTGACTCCGAGCATGAAGATGGTCATCCCCTACCAGATACCCTTCCTTGCCAAGGAAGTGGGCCCCGAACTGACAGCCGGGGTTTTTGCCGCTACCGATTTCTGGTGGACCCTGCAGGACAAGTATCCGCTCGCCAAGCAGTTTGTGGACGCGTTCCAGCAAAAGTTCGGCTATCGGCCGGAATGGGGCGCCGAAAATGCCTATGTCAGCTTCGCTCATTGGGCGCGCATGGTGTCGCAGGCCGGTAGCTTCTATCCGCCGGACGTCATCAAGCAATACGAGAAGGGTGAGACCATCCCTTCACTCGTCGGCGACGTTCACTATCGGCCGGAAGACCATCAGTGCGTGCGACCGGTCGTACTCGTCCAGGGTAAGGACCCCAAGGACATGAAGAGCGACGACGACTACTGGAACGTGGTCGAGGTGGTCGATGGCGCGCCGCTGATGCAGAAGCCTGACGAGTTCGGCTGCAACCTGGGCAGCTACACCTGATATCCCGCAGCGCCTTCTCCGCCCGCCACGGGTGGAGAAGGCGCTCGCGCCGGGACTGGCTCTGGCTGGACGCAGACGGTTCGTCTCCCGGCGGTCGGCGGTGGGATGTCGATTGTTCGCGACTTGTCTGCCAAACCTTGCTGGCGCGAGGGCAGGGCATATTTTTCATGATTAAGGTGGGCGCAGAGTGATCAACTGGGCAAATTTCATCTCGCAGTGCTTCAATGGGCTCGTGCTCGGCGCGCTTCTGGCGCTGATCTCCTCCGGGCTGACCATCATCTACGGGACGCTCGGCGTCCTGAACCTTGCCCACGGCGCGATGTTCATGCTCGGAGGCTATGCCGGCTGGCTCGCCTATACCTACACAGGTTCATTCCTCGCCGCGGTCGCGGCCGGATCGCTGTTCGTGATGATCGTCGGGGTGTTGATCGAGCGGCTGATCATTCGCCATTTTTACGCGCGGCCGCTCGAGGACCAGCTTCTCGTCACGTTCGGGCTCGGCATCGTCTTCGTCGAGACGGTCCGCTTCTTCTTCGGCAGCCTCTCGCGCACGGTGCCGCCGCCCACCTCGCTGGTCGGCATCACCCATCTGGGCTTCATGGTCTATCCCACCTACCGATTGGCGCTGCTCGGCATCGTCGCCCTGGCGCTGCTGATGCTCTATGTCGTGCTCTATCGCACCCGCATCGGGATGATCGTGCGAGCAGGCATCGAGGATTCGGTGATGGTCGATTCGCTTGGAATCGACGTCTACAAGATCTTCATGCTCGTCTTCGGCATCGGAGCCATGGCGGCCGGCTTCGCCGGCATTGTCAACGCACCCGTGGTGTCGATCGCGCCCGATGTCGGGGAAGCCATACTGGTCCAGACCTTCGTGGTCGTGGTGATCGGCGGCGTCGGTTCCTTTCCGGGCGCGATCCTCGGCGGCCTCATCGCCGGCGAAATCATCAGCATCACCTCGATGTTCAATCCCGGTTATTCCTATGTCATGCTGTTCGTGGCGATGACTCTGGTGCTGGTGCTTCGCCCGCACGGGCTGCTCGGCACGGCAGGGCGCGAGTAGACGCGGTCGCCATGAACATCAAACATCCCTTCCTTGTCGAGCTTCTGACGGCGCTGGCGCTCGTCCTGGCGCCGTTCGTGCTGCCCCATCTCGGCTTTTCGCCCAGCACGATCAATCGTATCCTTATATGGGGCCTGTTCGGGATCGGCTTCGACATCCTGTTCGGCTACACGGGATTGCTGTCGTTCGGCCAGTCGGCCTTCTACGGTACTGGCGGGATGTTCGCCGCCTATCTCCTGACTGAAACCGGCTTCTCCTATGTCATGGCTGCCATCGTCATGGGCGCCGTCGTGTCGGGTGTCGTCGGCTATGTGATCGGCCTGATCGCCCTGAGACGCACCGGCATCTATTTCGCCATGATCACGGTGGCCATCGCCGAAGTCTTCTTCTTTGTCGAGTTCAATCCGCTCTCGGCATTCACAGGCGGCGAGAACGGCTTGCCTGGCGTGCCAACCCCGGTCGTCAACCTCGGCTTCACGGTGCTCGAATTCAACACCGACTGGACGATGTATACCTTCCTGGCGTTCTGGTATTTCGTCGGCATTGTCGTCGCACTTCGCATCGTACGCTCGCCCGTTGGCGCGATCCTTTCGGCGATCCGCGACAATCCCCTCCGCGCCGCGGCGCTCGGCCACGACATACACGGCTACAAGCTCACGGCCTTCGTGGTTGCGGCGATCTATGCCGGCTTTGCCGGCGGCCTGTTGGGCGTCATGCAGGGCTTCATGCCGCCGGACGCTTTCATGTTCGACACGTCCGGCCAGGTCGTGATGCAGACGGCGATCGGCGGTGCCGGCACACTGTTCGGGCCGCTGGTGGGCGCGACGGTGTGGCTGTATCTGAGCGACTTTTTCCAGAACACATTGCATCTCGGCGCCACATGGAAGTTGGTGCTCGGCATCGTTTTCGTGCTGCTGGTCTGTTTCCTGCGGCGCGGCATCGTCGGTGCGATCGTCGATCTCTATGGGTTGACCGGCGGCCGCAAGCGCATCGAACGGGCCAATACCGCGGTCGAGAGTGCGCCGCACGTCGTGACGGTCGTCGAACCGATGCCGGCGCGCCGGCATGGCACTGCGCCAGCATCCGGACCGATCCTGCAGGTGCAGGGCCTAACCAAACGCTATGGCGGCATCACAGCCAACAGCAACATCGACTTCAGTGTCGATCATGGGGAGATACGGGGCATCATTGGACCCAACGGCGCGGGCAAGACCACGTTCTTCAAGATGCTCACCTGCGAGATCGCGCCGACCTCCGGCCGCATCATGCTGGCCGGCCGCGACATTACGGGCATGGGCGTGTCCGAGGTGTGCCAGCTCGGGCTCACCAAGAGCTACCAGATCAACCAGCTGTTCGACCGCCTGACGGTGCGGCGGAACCTGATGATTGCCGCGCTGGGCGAGGCGCGTGGAAAGTTCCGGCTTGACCTGTTCAAGAGTATCCACAGCGTTCCCGGTCTCAATGAGCAGGTCGAGCGAACGGCGGCGCTGGTGAACCTTACGGCGCGGCTCGATCGGCCCGTTTCGGAACTGGCCTATGGCGAGAAGCGGCGGCTGGAAATCGGCCTTGCGCTGGCGACGTCGCCGAGCCTGCTCCTGCTTGACGAGCCGCTTGCCGGCATGAGCCCGCGCGAGCGCGTCGAGACCGTGGCGCTGCTCAAGTCAATCGCGCGTGGACGCACGATGATCATCATCGACCACGACATGGATTCGCTCTTCGAGCTGGTCGAGAAAGTGACCGTCCTGCAGGAGGGCAGGGTACTGGTCGAAGGCATGCCCGCTGAGATCAAGACCAACGCAAAGGTGCAGGAAGCCTACCTCGGCGGGGTACATGGAGAGGTGGCATGAGCCTGCTCGAAGTCAGGGCGTTGAACAGCTATTATGGCGACAGTCACATTCTGTTCGACGTCTCATTGAGGGTCGAGAAAAACGAGGTCGTGGCGCTGCTCGGGCGCAACGGCGCGGGCAAGTCGACGACGCTGAAGAGCCTGATGGGCGTGGTGACGCCACGAGCCGGCTCGGTTGAGCTCGACGGGGTTGAGCTGGTTGGCAGGAAGGCGCACAGCATCGCTCGGGAAGGCATGCAGCTCGTGCACGAAAATCGGCGCATCTTCGGCAGCCTGAGCGTCGAGGAAAACATCATTCTGGCCGGATTGACCGCCGACGGCCGCTGGCCGCTGGAACGCATCTACACGATGTTCCCACGGCTGAAGGAACGGCGCACCAGCCGTGGCACGGATCTCTCGGGTGGCGAACAGCAGATGCTGGCCATAGCCCGTGCATTGGTGCGCAACCCGAAGATCCTTCTGCTTGATGAGCCCTTCGAAGGACTTGCTCCAGTCATTGTGCACGATCTGGTGCGCGCCTGCCGCGAACTGGCCCAGGCAGGGCAGACAATCGTGCTGGTGGAACAGAACATCGCCGCGACGCTGGCGCTCGCGAGCCGCGTTTATATCATCAATAACGGCCATATCGCCCACGAGGGCCCGGCCGCCGAGCTCAAGACACAGCCGGGGCTGCTGCAGCATCATCTCGGCGTCTAGGGGCGAGCAGCCGCGGACGGCGTTCGACTTCCGACCGCCTTCGGCCATCCGTGCTTCATGCCGGCGACTATCCAGGCCATCGCTTGCAGGACCGTATCGCCTTCTGGCGCCAGCCGCTGATCGCCGGAAATATCAGGACAGTCTCCAGGTTGGAGTCGGCCTGGATTTTTGCCGACCTGCCGTGTTGGAAAAGAGAGGCACCGTTCGATTTTCGAGGAATTTCAAGTCGAGCCGGCGCCGGCTTCGGCGGCAATCGAGCAGATGATCGCGTGGAACCCGGAACGGATCGTGTCGACGCACGGTTGATGGTCTCCGGCGGTGCGGTGGGCGACCTGAGGCGAGCCTTCCGCCGGGTCTTGTAAAGAGTGTTTCGCCGGCTTGTGCACCGCAAACGAGCGCTCTGATATTTGGCGCGAGGACACCGAGATGACTGAACGACCGGAGAGATATCGAAATGCGATTGTCCCTCATATCTACGTCGACGGGGCGTCGGATGGGATCGCGTTCTACGAGCGGGCATTCGGAGCGATGGAATTGTTCCGAATTGCCCACCCAGGCGGCAAAATCATGCACGCCGAGATTTTGATCTGCGGAGCCGTGATCATGATCGGGGATCCGGACGAGAGACTATACGGCGAGCCGCAGACACTTGGTCGCTGCACAGCTGGCCTTCACATCTTCACTGATGATAACGCGACCTTGCTGCGGCGCGCGGTCAAGGCTGGCGCGGAAGAGATTCAGCCACCCACGAATATGTTCTATGGCGCCAGTTCCGCCACCGTGCGCGATCCCTTCGGCCACGTCTGGGTGCTCCTGTCGTGGAGGGAGGACCTCGATCCGGCAGAGATGGAACGGCGCGGAATGCGCTCCTGGCCTAAAGAAGAAAACGCTGGCGACATGCTAAATGCGGCTGTTCGCTGTGCGGCTCGCTAGTGAGAACCGGCTCGAAAACCTCCGCGAGGCAGTGAGCTTCGCCCGAGCGGCGTCGCAGCATTCTCCACAGGACGTGAGAGGTGTGGGGCATCGAGATTGCTCCCGGATCTCTGAACCCGCAGCGTGAATCATTCAGATGCTTCGTGTCAGGGCATCGGCCTTTGCCGCTTTCCATTCCGCCGGGTCCGCCCTGCGCCATTCGGTTTCCCCTGCGGTGTGCCGAGCAGCACGCGAACGGCGATTTCATGAAGCGGTTGCGCGGCGCCTTGGACGACGTAGTCCAGGCTGGAGCGATCGGAGATCAGGGTCGGCAGGCGCAAGGTGCCGATCAATCCTTCCGCCTCGAAGCGGGAGCGTAGAAGTTCGTAGAGTCCGGCATTGCAGGTAAACGGGCCGGTGATGAACACCTTCTCGGGGAAAAGCAGCCTGCAGGCGTTCCCCAGCGCGCGCGCCATAAGATCGACGGCGACCCGGATTTCGGGAATATCCGTCAGCTCCATCGTCTCGATTTGGCTGGAGAGGAGTTCCTCCTCCCCTGAAGCCCACGGATATATCTCCCGTATGACCGGCAACAGGGCTGACAGCGAAGCTGCTGTTTCGAGACAGCCCCGGTTGCCGCATCCGCAGGGGCGATCCTTGAGCACGTTGAAACGCCAATGGCCGATTTCGCCGAAGGGGCCGCCCTGGCGCATCGGCGCATCGTCGCTGCCGCGATAGGCCAGGCCGATGCCCCAACCCCAATGAAGAATGAAGGCGCCTTCCAGTCGTTCCATGCCCGGCACGGCGTATCGGGCGCTCAATTCGACATCCAGTTGGCGAAACAGGAACACGCGCGGCGTGATGCCATCGAGCGCCTTGCCGACGTCGAAATCGCGAACGTTCGGCCATCGCGAGGTCAATATCCACGTCCGGGTCTTCACGTCCACGATGCCGGAAACGGCAACGGACGTTCCGACATGACGCATGCCAGACGGGCAGCTGCCGAGCAGACCGGCGACAAGGTCACGCATCGTCGCGGTCATGCGGGCCGAATCGGCGTCGGACGGAACATGGGCGGTTTGCCGGGCGAGGACACTTCCGCGGAAATCGACAAGGACGCCAACCAGTTCCTGGCTGGAAACAAGAAGGACGGTCGCGCCCGCGCAACCGGGGTTCAAAACGATTTGCGCCGGTGGGCGGCCACGGCCGCTCACCTGGCCGACGCTTTGCTCGATGATGCCCCTGCCGACGAGGTCGGCGATGGCGCGCGAGATCGCCATCGAGGTCATGTCCAACTCGGCGGCAAGTGCGGCGCGGGATTTGCCGCCGCCTTCGTGCAGGCTGGCGATGACGCGTGCGCAGTCGCGTTGGCGGGCGTCCTCGAAATCCGCGGTGTAGAGCGTCAACATGCCCGGATTCCTTTCCTTTCGCATTTTTGGATAACATTATTCAAAAATGGCTTGCAAGCGGTATCAAGCCGTGTACTCTCCGCGTAAGGAATCTTGGCGATCGGCCGCAACATGATTACTCCCGGTCTGGTCGACATGCAGGTCAATGGCTTCGCCGGCGTCGATTTCAACTCGGGGACCCTGACGGCGGCGGAACTCGACGAAGCGCTGGAGGCCCTCCTGGCGTGCGGCGTGACAGCGTGCCTGCCGACGATCATCACGGCAAGGCCGGACGAATTGTCGGCGCGGTTCAGCGCTCTCGACAAGGCTGTCTCCGAAAGCCGCCTCGGTCCCCTCATGTGCCCCGGCTATCATCTGGAAGGTCCGTTCCTCAATCCCGCCCCGGGTTATTCCGGATGCCATCCCGCCTCGGCGATGACCGCTGCGGATCCTGCGCTCATTGAGCGTCTGCAGTCGCTGCTCAAGCGCCCGATCCTTTTGACGACGCTGGCTCCCGAAGTGGAAGGTGGCATTGCTTTCATACGGGCCATGAACCGGCACAACATTCTTGTTTCGATCGGCCACTCGGCTTGCGGTTTTGAGCTCGTGGCGCAGGCCGCGGCGGCTGGCGCTGTCCTTTCCACCCATCTCGGCAACGGGCTGCCGCAAACCTTGCCGAAACTGGACAATACCCTGTTTGCCCAACTGGCCGAAGACCGTCTCGCCGCGACATTCATCGCCGACGGGATTCACGTTCCGCCAGGCGCGTTGAAATCGCTGGTCCGGGCAAAAGGGCTGGACCGGTCGGTCCTGGTTACCGATGCCGTTTCGGCGGCCGGTGCGCCGCACGGGTCTTACGAATTTGCCGGAATGCGGGTCGAGAGCCGCGCCGATGGCTCGGTCCGCGTTCCTGGCGGCATCGGGCTCGCCGGGTCGGCGCTGCGACTGGACGACGCCGTGCGCAACCTGGTGCGCTGGGGCATCGCCGGTTTCGCACAGGCTGTCGATATGGCCTCGGCAAATGTGATGGCGCTGCTGCAGCCGGTGCTGGACGCGCATGGCCTTCGCGTGCCCGCCAGCGAGATCGAGTGGGCGCCCGACATGACCATCACCCATGCGCGCGTCGGAGAAGAAGAACGCGAATACGACCGGCAAACGACAAAATGGGAAGGAAGACAACCATGACTGCTCGTGAACTCAAGGTGAATCGCCGCACCATCCTTGGCGGCATTGGCGGTACATTCCTCGCCGGCACGACGCGGGCCTGGGCGCAGTCACCCAAATTGCCGGCATCGCCGGTCGTCATTTCGGTGATGGACGTGGGCGGCGCGCTGGCGCTTTCGCAGCCGGCCTTCGAAAACTACGCCAAGAAATATCCCGAGCGCACCGAACGGATCGTCTTCACCAAGGCGCCGGTGACCGAGCTTGCCGGAAAGCTGCGCGCGCAGCAAGAAGCCAACCGCGTCGATATCGACATGGTGCTGACCGGCTCCGACGGTCTGGCGGCAGGCCTAGCCAACGGCACATGGATCAAGATTCTGCCTGATTTCAACGACAAGTTTCCCAAAATCGAGGACAATTACGAACCGGCCGCACTGGCCCTGCACAAGAAGCAGGGCGCGGGATATGGCGTTGTCGTCAACTACTATCCTTCCGGCCCGCTGATCGAATACGCCCCTGAGCGGGTGAAGGAGGTTCCCGGCTCGGTCGAGGAGCTGCTAGCCTGGGCCAAGGCCAATCCGGGCCGCTTCATGTATGCGCGGCCCACCAATTCCGGCCCTGGCCGCACATTCATGATGGGTCTCCCCTACCTGCTCGGCGACAAGGATCCGCAGGATCCCGTCGACGGCTGGGAGAAGACGTGGGGTTATCTGGCAGAGATCGGCCAGTATATCGACTATTATCCCGCGGGCACCGGCGTCACCATGAAGGAATTCGGGGAAGGCAGCCGCGACATCATCATTTCGACCACGGGATGGGATATCAATCCACGTGCCCTCGGCATCGTGCCGGAATCGGCAAGGATCGGCACGCTCAAGGGCTTCCATTGGGTTTCGGACGCCTTTTTCATGTGCGTTCCGAAAGGCATTTCCGACGACAAGCTCGCCGTGGTGCTTGATCTGATGGCATTTTTGCTTACGCCCGAAGCGCAGGCTTATTCCTACGATGAGGGCTATCTCTACCCCGGCCCGGCGGTGAAGAACGTGCCTGTCTCCATGGCGCCGCAGCACAGCCAGGACATCGTCAAACGTTTCGGCAGGGACGAGTATGCCAGCCTCATCGCCGACAACCCGATCGAACTGCCGCTGCCGCCGGAAAAGATGATCGCCGCCTTCCGAAAGTGGGACGAATTGGTCGGCGCAAAGAAATCCTGATGCTTCGCCAAAGGCCGGCCGCGTCGAGGGGCTGGCGCTAGGATAGTGCAGCATGCCAGGCGCGGCCTGACGCGGCCTGTCCGCGACGGGACCTTCAGCGCAGCGGGGCGTCATTTGCGTTGCATTCGATACTAATAGACTAATATATCATTCGTCTGGGAGAGCCGGGATGAAAGTGTGGAGATGCCGCTCTTTCAAGGAGATAAATGAGGAGGACGACGACGATGTTCACGATTTCACGCCGCCAGGCGCTCGGCGCATTGGCGGGGTTTGCAGCGCTGCCCTTTGGCAGGTCATTCGCCGACGAGCTTGCCCTGCCCACTTCGCCGGTGGCGCTCAACATCATTGACGTCGCGGGCAATCTGCAGCTTACCCAGGCGGCAATCGAGAAATTCGGCAAGGAAAATCCGGGGCTCGTCTCCAAGATCACGTTCTCGCGCGCGCCGTCCCCCGAACTGCCGGCCAAGCTCGCCGCGCAGCAGGCGGCCAACCGGGTCGACATCGACCTGGTGCTGACGGGTCCGGGTGCCATGTCGGACGGCATCACCCAGGGCCTGTGGATCGACGTGTGGACGAAATATCCCACTGTGCTGCCCAAGGCTGAGGACGTCTATCTCGACAGCGCCTTGATGATGCAGAAGAACTTCGGCCAGAACGAAGGCGTCGCCGTCGTCTATTCGCCGTCGGGCCCACTCTTCGAATATGCGCCGGACAGGGTCAAGACCATCCCCAGGAACACCGACGAACTGCTGGCGTGGGTGAAGGCCAATCCCGGCAAATTCTGCTATGCGCGGCCGGTCAATTCGGGACCGGGCTGGACCTTCCTGATGGCCATGCCCTACATCCTCGGCGACAAGAATCCTTCCGATCCCATCAATGGCTGGGAGAAGACCTGGGCCTATCTGAAGGCGCTGGATGAAGGCATCGATTACTATCCCTCCGGCACCACGGTGACGATGAAGGAGCTGGCCGAGGGCACCCGCGACATGATCGTTTCCACCTTCGGCTGGGACATCAACCCGCGTGTGTTGGGCATCGTGCCGAAGGAGATCGAGACGTTTGCGCTCGAAGGCACGCATTGGGTGCCCGATACGCAGTCCATGTGCATTCCCAAGGGCGTCGCGGAGGAAAAGGTCGCGGTTCTGGTCAAGCTCATGGCCTTCATGCTCGAACCCGCGCAGCAGGCCTACACCTACGACAAGGGCTATTTCTATCCCGGCCCGGCGGTCAAGGGCGTACCGCTCAGCGCCGCGCCGCAGGAAAGCCAGGACGCCATCGCAGAGTTCGGCCGCCCACAATATGAAGAGCTGATCAGGAAGTTCCCGGTCGAAGCGCCGTTAAAGCCGGAAGCACTGGTCGCCGCCTTCGAGAAATGGGACCGCGAGGTCGGTGCCAACAAGATGAAATAGCGGACCAATGCGATTTGCCGTGATCGGCATCGATCATCGTCACGTCTATGACCTGATCGGTGGGCTTCTGGATGCCGGCGCCGAGTGCGCCGGCTACGATCCCGCGACGACCGATCCCAAGGTTGCCGCCGGCATCGCCGAGCGTTTTCCACGGATCGCGCCGGTCGAACGACGGCGCCTGATCGAGGATCCCGCCATCGACCTCGTCGTTACCGCGGCTGTCCCCTCCGACCGGGCCGCCATTGCCGTCGAGGCCATGCGGCATGGCAAGGACGTGCTTGCGGACAAGCCCGGCCTGACCACGTTCGAGCAGCTTGCCGCCGTGCGGCAGACCGTGCGTGAGACGGGACGCATCTTTTCGATCTGCTTTTCGGAGCGCCTCCTGACCCGAGCCTCGACGCTGGCGACGCAGCTGGCGATGGAGGGCGCCATCGGCGAAGTCATCCATGTGACGGGCCTGGGGCCGCACCGGCTCAACCGTGCGCTACGCCCGGCGTGGTTTTTCGATCCCGTGAATTACGGCGGCATCCTGGTCGATATCGCCTCGCACCAAATTGATCAGTTCCTGTTCTATACTGGCTGCGCCGACGCGAATGTCGTTTCAAGTGCGGTCGGCCATTTTGGCGCTTCTGACATTCCGGCATTCCAGGATTTCGGCGACATCCTCCTGCGGGGAGACAAAGCGAGCGGCTATATCCGCGTCGACTGGTTCACCGCCGACGGGCTGCCGACCTGGGGGGATGGACGGCTCATCCTGCTCGGCACCAAGGGCACGATCGAACTTAGGAAATATGTCGACATAGCCGGCAAACCTGGCACGGACCACGTATTCCTCGTCGATGGCCAGGGCACGCGCCATTTCGATGCGTCGGGCGAAAAGATATCCTATTTCGAGCGCCTGCTTGCCGACATGTGCGAGCGTACCGAAACGGCGATGACGCAGGAGCATGTCTTCACGGTCTGCCGGCTGGCGCTCGAGGCGCAGGCGGCGGCGGTCGTCGTGACGGGGCAGGAAAGGAACGCGCGATGAGCAGGCTACGCGTCGCCATGATCGGCTTGGGTCCGGCGGCGTTGCCGCATGCGAAGAGCCTCGTCGATCTTGCTGGCAGGATCGAGGTGAAATGGGCGGCCAGCCGCAGCCAGGCGACGGCAGAAGCCTTTGCCGACCAGTTTTCCTTTCCCGTGACGACCGATATTGCGGCCGCGATTGCCGATCCCGAGGTTCAGGCGGTAATGGTGCTGACGCCGGCCAACGCGCATCTGGCGGTGGCCGAGCTGGCCCTTGCCGCCGGCAAGCACGTGCTCGTCGAAAAGCCACTCGAAACGACGCTGGCCCGCGCCGAGAAGCTGGTCACGCTGGCCCGCGGGGCCGGCCTGCGCCTCGGCGTCGTCCTGCAGCACCGTTTCCGGCCGGCCAGCCTGCGGCTGCGCCAGGTGCTGGCTTCCGGCGCCATCGGCACCGTCGAGGCGGCCAGCCTTCGGGTTCCGTGGTGGCGTCCGCAGGCCTACTACGACACCGGCGGCCGCGGCAGCTTCGCGCGGGACGGGGGCGGCGTGCTGTTGTCGCAGGCCATCCACGCCATCGACCTTTTCCGCTCTCTGCTGGGAGAGATCGAGGTGGTGGCTTCGCAGGTGCGGACGACCGGTCTGCACCGGATGGAGGCTGAGGATTACGTCACCGCCTTGATGCGGCTCGGCAACGGCTCGCCGGCCTCGCTGCTCGCCACTACGGCGGCCTATCCGGGCTCGCCTGAAACCATGGAGCTTGTCGGCTCGCTCGGCACGGCCACGCTGACCGGCGGGGCGCTGAGCGTCGACTGGCTCGACGGGCGCGAAGAGCGCGTCGAGGCGGAGGGGAAGACAGGCAGCGGCGCAGCCATCATGGACTTCCCCCATGACGCGCACCGTGCGCTGATTGACGATTTCGCCGATGCGATTTCGCAAGACCGCGATCCAGTCGTGACGGGTGAGGAGGCGCTCCAGACACAGCGCCTGATCGCAGCCCTCATCCGTGCGGATCCGGCCAGCAACCAACCCGTATAAGAGCGCTTCCTTCGAACCTCGAACGCTCCAGGATTCCTGGAGAGTGGCTTTCCGCCGCCATCATGCGGCGGAAAGAAAGCCTGTTTCAGGCGGAGGCGGGCTGCTGCTTTGCCCGCGCTACAATCTGCGTCGGATTGACGAAGCGCAGTGCGATCAGCAGCCAGACCAGCGTCGTTATCATATACACCACGGCCATCGCGTCGATCGACTGCACCGCGCGCACGCCCGAGGCGAAGACAGAATAGTACAGCGCCACGACGAGCGTCTGGCTGGTCGGCCCGGCCGTCAGGAAGGTCAGTTCGAACATGCCGATGGTACGCACCAGCACCAGCAGCAGAGCCGCCAAGATGCCCGGCATCAGCATCGGCAGCAGAACATGGAGAAAGAGCTGGAACGTGTTGGCGCCGAAGACGCGCGCGGCCGCCTCGATCTTGGGATCGATCTGCTCGATGAAGGGGATCATCACCAGGATGACGAAAGGAACCGTCGGCACGAGATTGGCCAGCACCACGCCCCAGAATGTGCCGCCGACCCCCGACTGATAGAGCACGGTGGCCAGCGGGATGCCGAAGGTGATCGGCGGCACCAGAAGCGGCAGCAGGAACAGAAGCATGATCAGCTTCTTGCCGGGAAAATCGCGCCGCGCCAGCGCATAGGCCGCCGTCACGCCGAGCAGGCCTGAAAGCGCGACCACGGTGAAGGCGATCTGGAAGGTTACGATCAGGATATCGTGCAGCTGGAATTCCGCCCAGGCGGCGAAATACCAGCGGGTGGTGAAGCCGGCAGGAATCCATGTGCCCAGCCAGCGCGTGCCGAAGGACGACAGGATGACCGTGGCAATCATCGCCGCGAGGTTGAGTACGAAGAAACCCACCACCACCCAGATGGCGGTGATCCAGAGCTTGGCAGCGATGGTTGTGTCGCGGATCATGTCAGCCCTTTCCGCCTGCGGTGCTGCCACGATAGAACAGGTTGCGCAGCATCAGGATGGCGACGACGATGACCAACTGCACACCGGCCATGATCATCGCGATTGCCGAGGCCATCGAGTAGTCATATTGCTCGAAGGCGGCCTGGTAGGCTGCAATCGAGATGACCCGGGTCGGCCCGGCCGGCGCACCGAGCAGAACCGCCGACGGAAAGACGGCGAAGGCCTGTACGAATGAAAGCAGGAAGGCGATGGCCAGGCCGGGGATCAGCAGCGGCAGGAACACATAGCGGAACCGCTGCCAGGAGCGCGCGCCGTGGGTCGCCGCTGCCTGTTCCAGTGCCGGATCGATGCCTGTCACATAGGAAAGCGTCAAAAGGAACGTGAACGGGAAACCGGTGATGATCAGCGACGCGAAAACACCCCAGTAATTGTTGGTGAGTTTCACGGGACTGCTGATGACGCCGAACAACATCAGCGTGCGGCTGAACCAACCCTGCGGTCCCAGATAGTTGAGCAGGCCTTCCGCCACCAGCACCGTGCCGAGCGTTACCGGCAGCACGAGGATGGTGGTCAGCATACGCTGGTGCGTCATCAGGCGAACGCGAAAGGCGATGGGCAGCGCCAGCGCCAGGCTGATAACGGTGACCGGCACCGCCAGCCACAGCGTTGTGGCAATGGTGTTGTAAAGGAACGGGTCGGAGAAGAAACGCTGGTAGTTGGCGAGGAGCCCCCCTTCCTTCGGCTGGAAGGACAGGAGCAGGCCGTAGACAAAGGGATAGACGAAGATCGCCAGCGTAAACAAGGCGGCCGGAAGCACCAGAAGGGTGACGCCGTCGATCCCGTGCAAGGCCAGCCGCTGGCGCAGGGAAGGAGAGGGCGTATGATCGAGCGTCGACATCGCCGTCCTCAGGCCGCGTAGATCAGGGCGTGGGCAGAATCGATCAAGAGCGAAACCGTGTTCCCGACCGACGCGGCCTGGCTGGCATGGAAGATCAGCTCGAGGCCGCCCTCGGTGCGTGCCGTGCCGACGAATTCCCGGCCGCGATACTCGATGGTTTCGACCTTCGCATCAAGCGTCCCGATGCCCTTGTCGCTCACGGTGACATCGTCCGGCCTGGCGGCGATCACGGCTTGCGCGCCAACCGCGAGATCGTCGCGCACTCTGCCCGAAAGGCTGACGCCGCCGACCTCGACCGTGGCAATGTCGCCGTCGCGCCGGGTGACCTTGCCGGTTAGCCGGTTGCGGTAGCCCATGAATTCGGCGACGTCGAGATGGTCCGGGCTCTCATAGAGGTCCCGCGGAGCGCCGACCTGCCGGATTCGGCCATCGCGCAGCACGACTATGCGGTCGGCAAGCGACAAGGCCTCATCCTGGTCATGCGTCACATAAAGGGTGGTGGCCCCGAGCTGGTTGTGGATGCGCCGGATTTCCGCACGCATCTCGATGCGCAACTTCGCGTCGAGGTTGGAGAGCGGCTCGTCCATCAGCACCAGCGGCGGCTCGATGACGATGGCGCGGGCGATGGCGACCCGCTGCTGCTGACCGCCTGACAGTTGACCCGGCAGCTTGTGGCCCTGCGTTTCCAGCCGCACCAGCCCCAGCGCCTCGTCGACGCGCTGCGTGATCTCGGCCTTGGGCGTGCCGCGCATTTTCAGGCCGAAGCCGATATTGGCTTTGACGGTCATATGCGGGAACAGCGCATAGTTCTGGAAGACCATGCCGAAGCCGCGGTCTTCCGGCTTAAGCTGGTCGATGCGCTTGTCGTCGAGATAGATGCTGCCGCCCGTGGTGGAAAGCAGTCCGGCGATGCAGTTCAGTGCGGTCGACTTGCCGCAGCCCGAAGGTCCGAGCAGGGCGATGAATTCCCCCTTGCGCACGGTCAGCGAAACGTCACTCAGCGCGCTCATACTGCCGAATTTTCGACTCATATGATCGAGGCGGAGTTCGTCGAATTTCGACGAGGCGAGCAGCATCCGTTCGTAGCCCCATTGTTGTAGGCGAACCGGGCGGCATGCCCGGTTCCTATTATGCGCTGAAACTCAAAAGTTTGTCATTTCGCGGCGGCGGCGACCTGTTCGTCCCAGGTTCGGAATGCCGTTACCATCGAAGCGGGCTCCAGCGGCAGTTCGATCGGGTTGTTGGCGATCAGGTCGGCATATTCGGTGCGGCCGAATTCGGCGATCGCATTCTGGCTTTCCTGCGGCGCCATGTCGAGGGTGACATCCTTGGCCGCCGGGCCCGGATAGAAATAGCCCTCGTCATAGGTATAGGCCTGCTGTTTAGGCGTCAGCAGGAATGCCATCAGATCCTTGAGCACGGCGAGTTTTTCGTCGCTGACCCCTTTCGGCACGCACATGTAATGGGCGTCGGCGACCCAATGGAAGCCTTTCAGCGCCCCAACCTTGGCTTCCTTCGGCACGACGCCGAGAACGCGCGGGTTGATGTCCCAGCCAGTCGTCGACACCGTCATGTCGCGCGTGCCTTCGCCGAGTTCCTTCATCAGCGCACCGGTGCCGGTCGGATAATATTCGATGTATTTGTGCAGTTCCTTAAGATAGGCCCAGGTCTTGTCCCAGCCCTTGACCGGATCCTTCGGATCGCTGTCGCCGAGCAGATAGGGAAGACCCATCAGGAAGGTGCGGCCGGGGCCGGAATTGGCCGGGCGCGCATAGAGGAACCGGTTCGGGTTCTCCTTGGCCCACGCCAGAAGCTCCTCCGCCGTGGTCGGCACCGTCTTGACCTTGTCGGGCATGTATTCGAGCAGCGGCCCGGACGGGTAGTAGGTGACGACGACGCCGTGGTCCTTGGCCAGCGTCTGCATCCGCGCTGCCGGCTCCTGATAGATATCGGCCAGCTTCGGCAAGGCGCCCGAATCGTCAGGAAGCAGCTTGACCCACAGGTCCATCTCGAGGCCTGCCGACAGCGCATCCGTTCCGGTAAGCACGAGGTCGATATCGACGCGGTTCGCCGCCTGCTGCGCCTTGATCTTGCCGGGAAGCTCGGGGGCGGGCGCCTTGGTGAAGACGATGTTCGAGATCAGTTCCGGCTTGGCCGTCTTGTAATTCTCGATCGCCTTCTGGGTTAGCGCCAGATTGCCGGCGACATCGACGATATTGATGGTGACGGGCGCGGTCGGCAGCTTGGCGGTCTGGGCAAACGCGCGCGCAACCGGAAGCGCCGCCATGCCGGCTAATCCGCCGACCGCCTGTCGCCGAGTGATCTTGATCATCTTCATCTCCTCCGCTGGTCCTGTCTTGTCCGGCAGGATTTCAATTTTGATATATTAATCTACCAGTCATCAAAAACAACCGCTTTCTGCTCCGTGCATGAACCGCTGCGCCAATCATGCCACGGTGGCTGCGGCGCCGTCGTTCAAAAGATCGGTCAATACGGTTCCCAGGCTTGCGAAATGGGCTCGGCCGGGAGATCGGTGCCGAGGACCTGCTTCAGCCGCAGGAAGACGGCGGCCAGTTGGGCAGCCAAGCCGATCTTTGCGGTCCGCGCGCCCGATCCCGGCCGGCAGGTCACCCAGGTCCGATTGGAAAGCCGCTGCGCCATGGTCAGAGCCTATAGGCTTTCTTGGCCAGGCGGTAGGCGAGATCGTGCGCCACTTCCTGCGCCTCGTCCTCGTCGAGCCGGTGGTCAGCCACCAATTCCGCGAGAAAATTGCAGTCGACGCGGCGCGCCATGTCGTGCCGCGCGGGGATCGAACAGAAGGCACGGGTGTCGTCGTTGAAGCCCACCGTGTTATAGAAGCCGGCTGTCTCCGTGGTAAGCTTGCGAAACCGGTACATGCCTTCGGGGCTGTCGAAAAACCACCAGGGCGGGCCGAGGCGCAGCGCCGGATAATGCCCGGCAAGCGGCCCAAGCTCGCGCCCATAGGCCGTCTCGTCCAGTGTGAACAGGATCAATGTCAGGCGCGTGTCGTTGCCGAACGCGTCGAGGAGCGGCTTGAGGTCGTGGACATAATCGGTGCCGGTGGGAATGTCTGCGCCCTTGTCGAAGCCGAACTCGGCGAAAATCTGCGGGTTGTGGTTGCGGAAAGAGCCGGGATGGATTTGCATGACCAGGCCGTCCTCGACGCTCATGCGCGCCATTTCGGTCAGCATTTGTGCGCGGAACAGGTCCGCATCCTCGGGCGAGACATCGGCCTTCAACACCCGGTCGAACAGAGCCGTTGCTTCCGCCTTCGACAGGTCGGCGGTGCGGGCATTCGGATGGCCGTGGTCGGTGGACGTCGCGCCGCGCTGCTTGAAATATGCACGGCGGATTCGGTGCGCCTCAAGATAGCCGGGATAGCTGGCCGGCGTTCCGGCCAACGCCAGGAACCGCTCCACCTCGGCATGGAAACCCTTGCGCGAAGGGTCGACGACGGCGTCTGGCCGGTAGGCTGGCACAACCCGGGCGTCCCATCCGGAAGCCTTGATCGCATCATGCGCGGCAAGCGCATCGGTGGCGGCGTCCGTCGTTGAGATGGCTTCGATGTTGAAACGCTTGTAGAGCGCGCGCGGGCGCATCTCCGGCCGCTCGAGCTGTTCGGCGATGCGGTCATAAAGAAGGTCGGCATTCTTCGCGCCGAGCCGCTCTTCGATTCCGAAGACCGTTGCCAGCGAATGCTCGAACCACAGCCGTGTCGGCGTGCCGCGGAAAAGGGCGTAGTTCTCGGCGAAGCGGCGCCAGATCTTGCGGGGATCGGTTTCGATCGGGCCCCCATCCAGTCGTGGGACGCCGAAATCTTCCATGCGCATTCCCTGGGAATAGAACATGCGCAAAATGTAGTGGTCGGGCTTGACGAACAGCGTGGCCGGATCCGGGAATGGCAGGTCATACGCATACCAATCCGGCTCGGTATGGCCATGCGGGGAGATGATCGGCAAGGCACGCACGCCTTCATAGAGGCGCCTGGCGATGGAACGGACGGTAGGGTCAGGCGAAAAAAGCCTGTCGGGATGGAGCGGCATTGCAAAATCCTTGCGGTCGAGCCGCGAAAGCGGCGTTCGGAAGGGAGGGGCGATTGAATGCGCGCGATCATAATTTGGGATGAAGCGGCGTTCCGATATTGGCGAACAGTAAGGAATAATATATTAATATGCAACTGATTGAAGATCGGGGATCGAGAAATGACATCAGCAAAGGCGCATGCGGGCATTGCGGGCTCCGACCGCGACGCCGCCCCCGTTCGAACGAAGATGCGTCGGCCGGGCATCGTGCGTACGACGGCTGCGTCCGCAGTATACCGCGAACTGCACGAGGCGATCGTATCCATGCAGCTTAAGCCCGGCAACGCCTTGAATGAAAAGGTGCTGACCGAGCGTTTCGGTGTCAGCCGCACGCCGGTGCGCGAGGCGTTGATTCGTCTGGTCGAAGACGGGCTGGTCAATATCTATCCTCAGTCGGGAACCTTCGTCGCGCCGATACCGATCTCGCTCATTCCCGAAGCCGTCGTCATCCGTAAGGCGCTGGAAGGCGCCACGGTCGAAAAGGCCGCGCAATGCGCAAACGGCAACGATGTGGGAAAGCTCGACGACATATTGGCGCGGCAGCGGTTCCTTGCCGAACGACAGGACATGAACGGCTTTCACGAGGCCGACGAGGCCTTTCACGAGGCGATTGCCCGAATAGCCAGCTATTCCGGCATCTGGAACTATCTGAAGCCGGTCAAGGTGCAGATCGACCGGGCGCGACGCATGACGCTGCCCGCGCTCGGCCGCATGGACCATGTGATTGGCGAGCATACGGTCATCCGCAACGCTATAGGGGCGCATGACGTGAAGGCTGCCTGCGAGGCCATGCGAATCCACCTGGGCGCTGTCATTCCCGATGTCGAGCAACTGCGCGACGCCTACCCCGACTGGTTTATTTGAGCCGACCAGCCCTGAAATAGTTGGAGAAATGACGAATGCGCGAGGCATGGAGATGGTTTGGGCCGGACGCGGGGGTTCCGCTCGATGCGGTGCGTCAGGCCGGCGCCACCGATATCGTATCGGCGTTGCACGAAGTCCCGATCGGGCGTGCCTGGACGAAGGCGGAGGTGGCGACGCGCAAGGCGACGATCGAGGATACGCCGTCCGACCGCTCGCCGCTTGTCTGGTCGGTCGTTGAAAGCATACCGGTCCCCGACGCTGTCAAGCGTCACGGGGGCGAGGCGAAAGTCGAGATCGAGGCCTGGATCGCCAGCATGGAAGCGGTTGCGGCCAACGGCATCCATATCATCTGTTTCAATTTCATGCCCCTGGTGGACTGGACCCGCACCGATCTCGATTACGAACTGCCAAGCGGCGCGACCGCGATGCGTTTCGACCAGGACCGGTTCGCAGCCTTCGACCTGCACATCCTGCAGCGCAGGGGAGCCGAAGCCGATTATTCGAACGAGGACCGCGAGCGGGCGAAAGCTGTTTTCGAGGCGATGAGCGAAGAGGAGGCCGCGACCCTCGTCGCCAACATCGCCAGTGCGCTGCCGGGCTCGACCACGGAGCCGTTGACGGTCCCGCAATTTCGCGACCGGCTGGAGCGTTATGCGGGCATCGATGCCGCCCGGCTGCGCCACCATCTCACCGAATTCCTGGCGGCGATCGCGCCCGCCGCAGAGAGCAGCGGCGTCCGGCTTGCGCTGCATCCGGACGATCCGCCCCGCTCGCTCTTTGGTCTGCCGCGGGTGGCCTCGACCGCCGCCGACTACAACGCGCTCTTCGAGGCAGTTCCGTCGCCGGCCGTCGGCATGTGCTTTTGCACCGGAAGCCTTGGCGTGCGCGCCGACAACGATCTTCCGGCGATGGCGAAGCACTTCGCGTCGCGCATCCCCTTCGCACATTTGCGGGCGACCAAGCGCGAAGGCGATGGCCGCACCTTCCATGAAGCGGCGCATCTGGACGGCGACGTGGACATGGTTGCGGTACTGCGCGAATTGTTGGCCGAAGACGGCAAACGGGAACCGCACGACACCATCGTCTTCCGCTCCGACCACGGCCACCGCATGCTGGATGATCTCACAAAAACGGTGAATCCGGGCTATCCGGCGATAGGTCGCCTGCGCGGTCTGGCGGAACTGCGCGGCGTGATCCACGCGCTCCAGTCGAAGGGTTGACGGCGCGGCAATGCCTACCGTGATCGGCGCGGCTTCGGTCCGCCTGCGCCGATCCTGACCTATGTCTGACGTCGATCGGCATTAGGTCGGTTTCCGCCTGTGGAGGAGTGCCTCGGGGGACAGCCCGACTATCCGACCTGTTCTAGGCCAATCAATCCTTGACACGACTTCGTGCAAGCGCTTTCATGCAAGCGCTTGCATGGGGACGCGCATGCCTGACCGAAGGCGGAACAATTCATCTTCAACACCGACGCTGAGCGAGGTGGCGGACGCCGCCAACGTCTCTTCGGCTACCGTTTCGCGTGCTTTCAGCCGGCCGGAACTTCTCAGTCGCGAGACGGTCGCGCGGGTTCACTCGGTCGCCGCGCGGCTCGGCTATGTCCCCAATCATGCCGCGCGCGCACTAAGCACCGGCCGGATGGGCAACATCGCGCTAATCGTGCCCGATATCACCAACCCGTTCTTCGCGGCGATGATGCGTGGGGGGCAGGCGACGGCCCGCGAATGTGGCTATGCGACGTTTATCGGCGATTCTGACGAGACGCCGGAAGTGGAAGACATTCTCCTGACCAAGCTGTCAGCGCAGGTAGAAGGTTTCATCATCGCCTCTTCGCGCCTGCACACGAAACAGATCCTTGAACATGCGCGGAGGCGGCCTTGCGTCCTCGTCAACCGCGACATTCCCGGCATGGTACGGCTTCTGGTCGATAGCGGGCCAAGCTATGGGCAGGCGCTGGAGCATCTGGTTTCGCTGGGCCATAGATCGATCGCCTATGTTGCCGGGCCGGCATTCTCCTGGTCGAACAGCCAGCGCTACGGCACCGTGACCAGGAGGGCCGCCGAGCTTGGGGTTGAGATCGTACGGGTTCCGACCTCGCGGCCAAGCTTCGAGGCCGGCCAGGCCTGCGTCGATGAACTCGTCCTGACGGGCGCGACCGCCGTACTCGCATTCGACGATGTCATGGCGCAAGGCATCATGGCCGGGCTTGCCGCGCGCGGCCTGTCGGTGCCGGGCGACTACAGCGTGATCGGCTGCGACGGCATACTGGCGCCGACCCTTTTCCCGCCCCTGACGTCCATCGCAACCCATTGCGCGGAGGCCGGCAGGCAGGCGGTCGAGCTTCTCGTCGCTATGCTGCAAGGCAAGCCGCTCGCGCACAAGCGCATCAATCTCGTCACCGAATTCGTCATC
Source organism: Mesorhizobium sp. B2-8-1 (assembly GCF_006440955.1). Classification (NCBI taxonomy): domain Bacteria; kingdom Pseudomonadati; phylum Pseudomonadota; class Alphaproteobacteria; order Hyphomicrobiales; family Phyllobacteriaceae; genus Mesorhizobium; species Mesorhizobium sp. B2-8-1. Next base: position 274,601 of record NZ_VFTX01000007.1, read on the forward strand.
AGGGCGACAACCCAGGCCCCGTGCTCGCAGCGAGAAACGGCGGGGCTCGATCGACTTACAACCACGGAGTGATCATGCGAATTTACGTGAAACCGGACAAAAAGCTGCTGGGCGCCGCTGCCGCTGAACTGGGGGCGCAGTCGATCCGCGCCGCGATCGAGGCGCGCGGGGCGGCCAATATCGTCGTCGCCACCGGAGCCAGCCAGTTCGAGGTACTTGCCGCGCTGGTGAAGCGGGATGACATCGACTGGTCGCGCGTCACCGGCTTTCACCTCGATGAATATGTCGCCATGCCGGATACGCATCCGGCCAGTTTTCGGCGCTATCTCAAGGAGCGCTTCACCGCGTTGCTGCCGTCGCTCGGGGCCTTTCATTTCATCGACGGGGACGTGCCGGATCCAGGTGCCGAGGTGGCGCGCATCAATGCGTTGATTGAGCGTCACCCCATCGATGTGACATTCGCGGGCATTGGCGAGAACGGCCACCTCGCCTTCAACGATCCGCCCGCGGACTTCGAGACGACCGCACCGTTCCACCTGGTAACGCTGGACGACCGCTGCCGCCGCCAGCAGTTCGGCGAAGGCTGGTTTCCGACGCTGGAAGACGTTCCGCACAGGGCGATCTCCATGACCGTCAACCAGATCATGAAAAGCGGTCTGATCGTGCTGGCGGTGCCGGACCGCCGCAAGGCCGAGGCGGTGCGCGATACGGTCGAAGCGCCGATCTCGCCGATGGTGCCGGCCGGTATCTTGCGCAGGCATGCCGACTGCCACCTGTTTCTCGATCCGCAATCGGCTGCTCTGCTTCGCGAAGTGCCGGACACCGTGGGCGAATAACCGTCCACGCAACCTAGAAAGGGAGGAGACACCAATGACAACCCGACGCAATGCCCTTCTAACGATCCTGGGTGCTGGCGTTGCCGCGGCGGCAAGGCCGGTTTTCGTGCTTGCCAAGGAGTTCCCGAAGCCGAAGGAACCGCTGGTCATCAATGTGGTCGACGTTGCCGGCGACCTGCAACTCAGCCAGCGGGCGCTTGAAAAGTTCGCCGAGACCCATCCGGAACTGATTTCGAAGTTCGTTTACACGCAGGCGCCCGCGCCCGAACTTGCCGCCAAGCTCAAGGCCCAGCAGGCGGCAGGCCGGTTGGACATCGATTTCGTGCTCACCGGTAACGACGCCCTTGCCGCGGGCATCGACCAGGGATTGTGGACCCAGATCCTGCCCGACTACGCCGATATGTTCCCCAAGCTCGACGAGCGCTACCTACCGGGCGCCTATGCCATGCAGCAGATGGCGAAGGGCCAAGCCTTCGTCGATAGCTGGTATCCGTCAGGCCCGCTCCTGGAATATGCGCCGGATCGGGTCAAGGACCTTCCTGGGACCGCTGAAGAGTTGCTTGCCTGGTGCAAGGCGCATCCGGGAAAGTTCATGTATGCGCGCCCGGCGAATTCCGGCCCCGGCCGAACCTTCGTCATGGGCCTTCCCTACCTGCTCGGCGACAAGGATCCGCTGGATCCTATCGACGGCTGGGAGAAGACCTGGGCCTATCTCAAGGAACTGAACGACTGCATCGACTATTATCCCTCCGGCACGACCGTCACCATGAAGGAACTGGGTGACGGCACGCGCGACATCATCGCCACGACCACCGGATGGGACATCAATCCGCGCTATCTCGGCATCGTTCCCGAAGACTACAAGATTGCGACCCTGAAGGGCTTCCACTGGGTCAGCGACGCCAACTATGTGGCTATCCCAAAGGGCGTTTCCGACGAAAAGCTCGGCGTTCTCCTGCAACTGATCGCCTTCATCCTTGAGCCCGAGCAGCAGGCATTCATGTACGATCACGGCTACATGTACCCCGGCCCGTCGATCAGGGACGTGCCGATAGAGATGGCGCCGCAGGACAGCCAGGACACGATCAAGCGTTTCGGCCGGCCCGAATATGCCGCGATGATCGCCGACAACCCGATCGAACCGCCGCTCGACGCCAAACCGCTGGTTGCCATGTTCGAGAAGTGGGACAAGGAGATCGGCGGGGCCAAAAACGCCAAATAGGGTATCTCCGCGCACGGCCATTCGACAGCGGTTTGTCCCCGCTGCCATGATAGCTAAGCCGCCTTGACGATCCCTGGTGGTCCGGGGAACCCGCCGGTCCGACCGAGATCGCGGTCGACTGGCCAAGGCCTTGGCCGGTCAAGGAATGGATGACTCGTCTGGCTATATGGCGGCCGCGGTGCCATCCATCCTGATGCGAATGCGGCATCCGTTGCGTACGGTGCCACATTCGACGCTCGCCCGCCTGCGCCGCCGAGGATGCCTCCAATTGCGCTTGGTGCCGCCATTGGCCGGCACCTTGGAAATCGTCGAGGACGAGGGAAGCTTTCATCTGTCCCGAACGTTTATGAGGGTGTTTACCACCTCTCAGGGGCTGGTCCCGACCCGGTCGGGTTCGTAGTCACCGCCCGCGGTACACCAGCCTAAAGCTGTAGGCCGAGGAAAAGATGCCCGCTCAAGCTTTCATCAACCGGATTGCGGCAGCCGTTCCGGAGAATGGCGTTCACCGCTTCTTTCTTCAATTTGCCGGTTCCCAGTTGACGGCAAATCCCCGTCGCCGGGCGATCTTTGATCGCATGGCGGACAGATGCGGAATAGAGCATCGTTATTCGTGCTTTGCGCCCGCCGATGATCCTGAAGGCCCAAGTGTCGATTTGGAGGGTGTTTTCAAACGCGGCGCGTTTCCAGGCACGGCAAAGCGCATGGAGATGTTCGCGGCCACAGCGCCCGCTCTGGCTGAACAGGCCGTGGAGAAGCTCCTTCATGGTCAGGACAGGAGCCGTATCACACATTTGATCGTCACCACCTGCACGGGGTTTTCCGCCCCCGGCCTGGATCTGGAAATAATTGCCCGGTGCAACCTGCCGACCTCCATCGAGCGCACAATCCTCGGCTTCATGGGTTGCTATGCAGCGATCAACGCACTCAAGCAGGCACGACACATCATCCGGTCGGAACCCGAGGCCCGGGTTCTGGTGGTCAGCATCGAACTCTGTACGCTTCACCTCAAGGAGACCTCCGACCTTGAAAAGCTGCTCTCGTTCTGCCTGTGGGGCGATGGCTGCTCGGCTGCGTCGGTAAGCGCCAGTCCTTTTGGCATAGGACTGGATAGTTTTCACGCGCTCGTCGATGGCGGCAGCCGCGACCTCATGACCTGGAACATACATGACGACGGTTTCGACATGGTGTTGTCGGGAGAGGTTCCCGCCGCAATCCACCATGCACTCGGCACAGACATAGGCAGCATTCTGGGAAACAGGAGCGTTTCAGACGTCGACCTTTGGGCCGTCCACCCGGGCGGCCGCTCCGTTCTCGACGCAGTGGAGCGCGCGCTGAATCTCCGTTCCGACGCGTTGTCGACCTCCCGCGAGGTCCTTCGTGAAAACGGAAACATGTCCTCTGCTACCGTCATGTTCGTACTCGAGCGAATGCTGCGCGAGGCCACAAAGGAAGACCGTGTGGGTTGTGCCATGGCATTCGGACCTGGCCTGACGACCGAGACGATGATGTTCCACACAGCCGGCGATACCTGAATGGCCAATGATCTCGACCATCGTCGGATCGAGCGGGAACTGCTCGACAATTTGCCTCCCGACGATCCAAGGGCCGTCGGTTCGCGGCGTGATCTCGCCTGGATAAACGCACTGATGTTTCAGAGCGCGATCATGGCCAGCCTGTTGAAGGCAAGCGTGCGCAAAAGCCCGACCAGATTTTTGGAAATTGGTTCCGGCGATGGAGCATTCATGCTTTCCGTCGCAAAGCGCCTCGCCCGGCGCTGGACAGATGTCGACCTGGTCATGCTTGACCAGTTCAACCTCATTTCAGACAGGCGGTTCGCTGATTTCTACGCACTTGGTTGGCGGGTCGAAACCATCATCGATGATGTCTTCGAATGGATCCAAAGCCCCCGAGCCGGCGCCTTCGATGTGGTATCGGCCAACTTGTTTCTGCACCATTTTCCGGACGCAGCCCTGAAACGCCTGTTTTTGGCGCTTCGCCCTCTGGCGCCAGTGTTTCTCGCCACCGAGCCGAGCCGAAACGCCATTGCCTTAAGAGCCTGCTCGCTTCTGCATATCATTGGCGCGAACGAGGTGACTTTGCACGATGCGCCGGCAAGCGTCCGCGCCGGTTTTGCGGGTCATGAGCTTTCCAGCCTATGGCCCCCGGATTTCAGGCGCCAGTGTGCAGAACGCAGAATTGGACCGTTTACCCATGCCTTCCTTGCCGTCGACCGCGCTTCGGAAGGTTTGCCATGATGTACGACGCCATCGTCATAGGCGCCGGGCCAAGTGGTTCTTCGGTGGCCCTGGCTTTGAGCGGCCAGGGGCGCGCCGTTGCTATCGTCGAGCGAAGTGAATTCCCGCGCCGCAAAGTTTGCGGGGAATTCATGTCCGCGGTCAATCTGGATCTATTGGATAGATTGGGCGGAGGCGCCGCGGTTCGCGCCAAAGCCGGTCCGGAGGTCAAGCGGGTTGCACTTTTTGCATCGGGTCCCGGCACGGATGCGGGCATGCCGCGGGCCGCGGGAGATGCATTTGGACGCGCGCTCGGGCGCGACGTTCTGGATGGCATGCTTTTGGATGCGGCTCGCGATGCCGGAGCCGACGTGTTCCAGCCTTGGCGGGCGGCGGAGATCACCACCGATGGTGACAACGCTATGGTTCGGATCGAAAGCAAGCACGATCAGGGAGTTCTCGTTGCGCCGGTCGTTATTGCCGCGCATGGCTCGTGGGAACAAGGAAGGCTTCCGACGAACCTGCCGAAAACCAACGCGCCGCACGATCTTTTCGGATTCAAGGCTCATTTCACCGGCGCTGAGCTCGACCGCGACCTCATGCCCCTGCTGGCATTTCCGGGCGGCTATGGCGGCATGGTCTGGGCCGACCGGAACAGGATGTCGCTGTCGTGCTGCATACGCCGCGACGCCTTGATCAGGCTACGCAAAAAAGGCAACGCCTCGTCGGCAGCCCAAGCTGTTCATGCGCATATCCTTGCTTCGTGTCCCCGTGTCGCCTCCACGATCGTGAATGCCACGCTCGATGGCGAATGGCTCGCCGCAGGTCCCATACGGCCTGGCATACGCCCATGTTTTGCCAACGACATATTTCGGGTGGGCAACCTCGCCGGTGAGTCCCATCCCATCATCGCTGAAGGCATCTCGATGGCCTTGCAGTCAGGCTGGTTGTTGGCCAATGAACTGGCTAGGTTCGCCCGTTGGGACCGAGCGGCAAGGATTGCTGTTGGACGCCGCTATTCGAAGGGCTGGAACAGCCAATTTGCAACCCGCATTCGCGTGGCTGCCTTGTTGGCGCGCCTTGCCTCCCATCCCATGTCCGCTGCCGCGATGAACACGTTCGTCAGCGGTTTCCCGAACAGCCTGACGCTGGGAGCCAGATTGACCGGCAAGACGAAACCGCTGCCGATCGCGTGCGACTGAGAGGCTCAAGACTTTGTGCTCCAAGACGCTATAGCGGTCATGCACTCCGTCTTTCGATAGCCCCAGCCTTGCGATTCGACATGATGTCTCAGGCCCGGTCATCGCCGGGCCTGAGCTGAATTCTGCTGGCGGAACTATTTGTTGCAATTTTGGGACGGCGAGGTGGCAGTGCCGCTGGCGGTATTGGTGTCGACGTCATTGCCCGCAGTGTCCTTGCAACGGTCATTCATGCCGTTTGGTGTTGTCGTGGTCGAGTTCGTCGCATTCGGATCAGTTGTGACGGTCCCCGTGGTGCTGCCGGAGCCGTTGACGCTCGTGCCGCTGTTGTTCATGCCGCCGCCTGCGGTACCGCCGGCATTGCCCGAGCCGCTCGTTTGGGCCAGGGCGGATGTGGCGAGCGCTAAGGACAGGGCGGATGCGACCAAGATCGTTTTCATCATAAGTGCCTCCATTGGTTAAATCGCTTGTTGCGATCACTTTCCCAACGGAGCGCCGTCCTTGTTGTTCCTGTAACGGAAAATCGTGATCGATCTTCATTCTTGTCCGGCTTTGATGCTGAGCGAAGCACATCCAGAACTGTATAAAGGACGACTGCGGTCAGTGGCGACGGGCCACGCTCAGCCTGATCGACGGTTGTGCTTGCTGAGCAGGATCGGCAGGGAAACCGGCCGGAAATTCCACACGTCAACGCCGACATCACGCTGGCGAGTAAGCGGCTTCAGCTTGCCATGCGAATGGCCGTGCAAATTCACCGATCCCTTGCCCATCTGATTCCAGGTCCGAAACGGATAATGGCACAGGACGAGGAGGGTACCGTCCACCACCAGTTCCGCATAGTGCTGGATGCTGGCCCAGCCAGATGCGAGCGTTGCATCGCTTCCGTCATTGTTGCCGATGATCAGGTGCTTGCGCCCATTGAGCTGCGACAGGATGTTTTCGATGCCGGCCTTCGGGCGGGCAAAATCACCCAGATGCCAGATCTCGTCGTCCGAGCCGACGGTCTCGTTCCAGAGGCTCATCAGCGCCGCGTCATGCGTTGCCAGCGAGCCGAACGGCCGCCGATCAATTCGCAGGATGCGTGGATCGTTGAAATGAGTATCGCTCGTGAAGAAGATCATCCTGCGCGCGACTTCCCTCGCTGATCGACCCAGCCCGATACGCCGGACTAACGATCCGGTATTCGGCTGTACGCGCTCGTCAGCTTCCTTCCTTACGGCCGTCACCGGCGGCAGACGCTGAGTGTTCAGGCTCCGCAGCCTCAAGACCTTCGATAATCGGCGTAAGCGAGCCATCTTCCTCCGGAACTGGTTGCCGGCCGTTGGCTGCGTTCGCCTTGTCGAGGGCCTGCTGGATGGCGTCCTCTATGTTGCCGATATCTTCTTCGCGAACCTCGCGCCCGTATCCTGCGGCGTCCGCATCCTGCTCGAATTGCTGGGCCAACACCGCGACGCTGACTTGCGTGTCGGTCGCCAGGTTTCCGACATTCTCCTGCAGCCAGGTTCGAAAGAACTCGATCGTCGCGCTCATATTGCCTCCTGAACCGGACAACTGCTGCTGAGAGCGGTTGTTCCATGTTCCTGGCTACACTTTGCGGACTCTTGTGACGTTGACCTTGGGTACCGGGGATCCGATGAACGCGCCGGTTGAGCATGGCCATTGCCGCTGCCATCGGTGCCGCGGCCCTTGCCGTCGGCAACACACGGTATCCGAACGGAGTAGCCCCAAACTGTCAGCTTACAATTTGCAGTCATAGGTTACAGACTTCCCGTGTTCTATAAAGGGAGGTGGGAAGTACCTGGGCCTAACAATACTCTAGGGCGCGGTTGAAGGTTCGCCTTCGAATCGCGAAATGCCCAGGTGGTTCACAGCTCCCAAAACAATGGGAGGTGTCAGCCAAACAGGATGAAAATCGGGTTTCGGACCCTAGTCCCCTCGGTCCGATCCACCGGTTCAAGGGCAACGTAACACAGCTCAAAGCCGACAGGAAAAATGCAGTCCGGCAAGTCTCGGCCTCACATCGGGAAACCAGAGCCAGGCACCGACTTCCGCGCAGCACGACGTGTCCTCTCCGGCGATTGAGGAAAAATTGCGAGGTGATTGTCGTGTCTGTCGCCTGTCTTGACGCAGTCCCCCCGTTCATGGACAGAAGCGCTCCCGCAACTGCACCGAGCACAGTCGGCAGTGCCTGGCACAACGCCGACCACCTCTCCCTAGCTGGCCAGGGCGCGATATCGCGCGGCTTGGCCAGCTAGCTTCCCGCAAATCTTCTTTCAAAATAGATGGATCATTCCGGATCAAGGTCCGGAGATTGAATCGCAAAGCCCGGCAGGATCCAACTCTGGCTCTCCACCCACGCGCAGTGATTCATGTTGGATATCCACATATGCTCATATGATCGCCGAAATTGCAGCAACGCTTCCAGTTCCGGCTTTCCGCGCTCATAGGCGGATTGCGGATCGCCGAGCGTGAGCTTGCTGGCCGCTCGCGAGCACAGCTTCGCATGCTGCAATCCCAGCTCAAGAAACTTCACCCGCATCGAGGCTTCCGGATCTTGGATTGCGGAGGCTGCCGCCCTGTCAAGCAAGGCTTCCGCCGGCGCGAAACTCTCCTCTGGATAGACAGCGTGCGCCGCCTTCGCCCAGCTTCGCCAACGAGATGCTCCAAGAGCCTCGAACCCCTCCCGCAGCTGGGCGCGAGCGTTCGAAGTATACGCCTGCCAATAATCAAAATAGCTTTTGACGTCGTCGGCCGCAGGTCCGAAGGCTGAATAATATTCCGACAACAATGACTCCACGGCAGTCTCAGGATGTGTCTGCAGGCGCATCAACAAATAGAGATTTGGACCTTGCGTCGCCCAATGGCCTGTCAGCGAGTCAAAATCGGTTCCGACCATCCCGTTTCGCGCCGCGTTCTGAAACTCGTCGGCGAACTGGCCGGCGAATATGTGCGGCATGCAGTAGCCATCCAGGAAATAGTTGGTGCGCATGAACACCTGGGCAGTCGTTGCCGCCCATCCGCGCCACTGGTCTTTTATCCAGTCCTGCTCTTCGCCGCTGCGTGGATAGTACCAGGCCGATGGGCAAAACCCGATCAGGATATTCGGGTTCAACTTGATTCCCGATGTCGGTGCCGCGAAGTAATTCATATAGGCGTATCCCACCACGACCGCGTTAGGGTCGTCTTTCGCGGCTATCCGCTGAATGGCTTGCCATGAACGCGCATAGCGGTCCGATACGAAAGGCTTGCTGGCGATCTTCGACTTCGACGGAATGAACTTTCGATAGTCAGGCGGCTCTGGGCCATCCAGCGCTTTGCATATTTCGCACTCGCACTGCCCCGGGATGTCGTTCTCGACCGCATTGACGAAAGTTGGCTGTCCCGCAGAGGCGCTCCGATGCTCACGCCATTGCGAGACGATCTCTTCTCGCAAGCCCGGATTGGAAATGCACATCGAGAAGCGAGCGCCCAGCCTCACCGGGCCCCGTTTGCCTCTGACCAATTGAAACCATTCGGGATGCTCGGTGCCATACCGCTGCCACCAGTCGACGAAAGCGTGACCGTAGTTCGTGGGTACTCTGCGGCCCATTCGGTGGCGACGCAGGAACGTGGCCTGGGCTTTCATATATTCTTTCGCCGCTGCTGCGGTGAAACCCATTTCGGGATGTTCTTCGCTCGTGAAGCCAGCCCCAGCGCGCACGCGACGCTGCATGAACCGGGGCGTAACGACGTAATCAAGCGCGGGGATCACCAAGGACTGTGCCTTTGGGACAAACGTTCCCAGTTCACCTGGCCATAGCCATCGGACACCGAAATAGCGATCAAGGAGCTCGTACACGCCGAAGAGGGTGCCCGCGGACGTGTTTTGGTCGAGTGCACTGCCGGGATGATCGAGGCCGGCGATGCACAGATGGTTGCCGACGGTTCGGATGATACAGGTTTCACGCGCCAATGCGCCGAATGTGATTCCGGCTGCCCGGGCGAACCGGGTGTCGCCCAGAAAAATATGGGCGGCGTTACGCAAGCCAGCCGGCGAGACATGGTTTTCAGTTGTGATGGTAGGTTGGATGCCGGTCGCTTTTTCTATGTGCCAGCCGAGTTCCGTGGCGGCGTAGTGAACAGAGCCACTCGGCTGATCCGAAATAACGAGCGTTGCCGCAGGTCTGCCGCCGGCGATAAGCGTTACGCCAGCTGAAGATTGAGTGGCCGCATTGCCAGGGTTGGTAAAGCCAAGCCAGTGTAACAGGCCCAGAACCGTTCCCTGTGCAAACGTCCTTCGCGATAACGGCCCCATGCCAAAGACCTCACTTATGCGCGCGCATCCAAGAATGTAGACCCTTTTTACGAGGACGGGCGTTCACAACAATTTGTATCAAGTAAGCTTTGCATGCTTCAGCCGTCACGTTTCCCTTGCCCGCATGCCGATCCATTGCTCGCCAGTCTGCAGTTCGGGGCCAAGGCGAAGATCAGTGTGTAAGGGTTCTCTCTGTATAGTAGGTACGTGCACACAGAGTCCTATCTCATTTAAAGGGCTCAAAGAATTAATCGAGATATCCGCGATTTTTCTCGAAAAAACTATCCATCTCCACGGGACAAGCAATGCCCTCTTTTGGAGGCTTATCATGATCGAACACATTCTTTTGACAGTCTCACTGAGTGCTTCAGTGGCTTCTTCATCTCGTCGTTTTGCCGATTCCGGACAAAGGTCGGGTCGTCCGAGGCCGGCCCGATCGGATGGCACCTGCGGATCTGGTGAAAACCGCTGGCAAGTCTGGTGGGTGCGGAGAGGACGGCAAAGGCGGCCAAATAGCTCCAGCCTGGGGATATCGCCCAATTCAATACTCCGCTGGCGTAGCCAGCGGAGGCAGTTTTCACCGCTGTGCGACCCATTTGCGCAAACCAATGGTGAAGTCCTCACGATCTGGGAACTCTCATCCGCCATGTTCGTTACTGCTCCACATTATGGAGAGATGGGGGTCGGATGGATTTTTCGAGACGCAGGGACTGGGAAGCTCTAGCCAGCGCCCTCGACATCAACATCTATCAGCGTTCAAAGACAGTGTGGATTGCGGCTGGAAAGTACCGCGGCAAAGACATTGAAGTGAAAGGCCGCTCGCCAAGCATCGCACTCGCATTGTGGAAGGAAGCTGCGGGCTATACCGGCTCGGAGTGGTAGAAAGAGCGGTTCGTCAAGCCGCGCCGCTCAGGTCCAAGCGCACATGCGCAGTGCAAGGCGCAAGCATTGTTCAAGGCTTACGGGCTTGGAGATGTCTTGCGCTGTCCGCGTGGACAATCGCGACTTTAAGCGCGCCATGAAGCTCCAGACACGACAGCCTTGAACAAGTCGAGCCGTCGCGAACAAGTCGAGCCGTCGCAGCGAGGCGGCGCTGGATATCGATTTGACGGTCGATACCGGTACGCGACATGTGCGCGCCGGCATCGGATCAGTGCGGTCTTGCCGGCTTAGCTGTGCCGCCGGTGTTGCCGGTTTCGCCGCTGCCATCACGGGATCGGGATTGCCAAGCGGTACCACTTTTGGATGGATCGGCTGCCGCCAAGGGACAATTGACACAAACGGCACCTGGGGATGGCATTGGGCCATGCAAGGAGCGGGGCATCAGGAGCATTCTCCTGTGACGGTGGGCAATCCTTCAATGAGCGATGCAGAACGTGCTCCGCGCCTCGGCCACGGAAGATAGCCTTCTTCAGGCAATGAGCGGACTCATGGACTCTGACCCCGCCGACCACATTGAGCTAACCGCTGATATTGTTTCGGCCTATGTCAGGAAAAACCGGACGTCGCCTTCCGATCTGGTTGACCTGATCCAGAATGTCGGCCGTGCCTTGCAAAAGCTTGCCGTGGGCGATCACCAGCCCGAACCGAAACCTGTTCCAGCCGTGCCGATCCGCAAGTCGGTGACCCCTGACTTCATCGTCAACCTGGAGGACGGGCGCCGCATGAAATCCTTGAAGCGGTATCTTACATCCATCGGCATGACGCCAGCGCAATATCGCCAGAAATGGGGCTTGCCGCCGGATTATCCGATTGTGGCGCCAAATTTAACTGCGTTGCGCTCGGAGGCAGCCAAGAGGATCAGGCTTGGACAACGGAATGCCAGTGGCCGAACTTCCAGAGGCTAACCGAATGGAGCACAGGGCGAGGCTCCGGCAGTCCTCGCGCCGTTGCTCGTATCGTGACATTTGTTTTCTTCGGATCACAAATTTGACGTGCCCGCCCGATGCCAGCGGGACCAACAGTCAAATGGGGCTGGGGGCAAGGCGCAAATGGCCACGCTCTCACAGGCGTGCAATTGCTGGTCCCGATCGACACCATGCCCGATCGACGCCATGATTGAAGATTGCAACGCGTTTCCGCAAGGCATGCGCCTGGAGGCGGATGTGTGCATCGTGGGAGCGGGTGCCGCCGGCCTGGCGATAGCATCACAACTAGAAGGCACGCGGCATCGCATATGCGTCATCGAAAGCGGTGGCATGACGTACGAGCACTGGCGCCAACGGCTGTCGCGCGGGCTGTCCGTGGGTCAACCTTACGAAGCTCTTGATCTTTGCCGCCTTCGTCAGTTCGGCGGGAGCACAGGCAAGGCTGGTTGGGGCGGATGGTGCAAGATGTTGGATCATGGCGATTTCGAGCATCGGCCCTGGATACCCCTGAGTGGTTGGCCCGTCGCCCATAAATCATTACTACCCCATTATGAGACCGCAGCCCGCCTGCTCGGAATCGACGACCTGCTGACCGATTGGCCGACTTCCGCGGTCATGCCTGAAAACGGGCCGCTCTTTTCGGAACGCTGCTTTCTCAGTCCCACTCCGGATCTCGGAGCAACGCTTCGCAAGAAGCTTAAGGACGCAAAAAACGTCCAGGTCGTGCTGCATGCCACGGCGCTGCGGCTCGACACCGACGACTGCGGAAGGCGGGTTCGCTTCATCGAGGTAGCGAGTACGCCGAACAAACGATTCCAGATTGCTGCGCGATTTTTCGTGCTGGCCTGCGGCGGTATCGAAAACGCGCGCCTGCTCCTTGTTTCAAACCGACAGGCGCCGAATGGCATAGGAAACCAGTATGACCTGGTTGGCCGCTATTTCATGGAGCATCCCCGGGTAAAATGGGGAAGCCTGCAAGTCAGCAAGCCCGACAACATGATAGACCTCCACGTGCCCTGGACCCGCACGACCGGATTGTCGCCTGAAAACCGCGGCACCAATGATGCATTCGGACTGGCGCTGCGGCCCGAAATACGTGCAAGCGAGCGCCTCCTCGATTCCCGCACATGGATCAAGCCTGGGCCTTGCGTCAATCACATGGATGGTTCCGAAGCTTTGCAGTATCTTGCCTTCTGGCTGCGGAGAGGCCGGCTGCATCGCGACCTTATCAAATGCGGCCGAACTATCCTGATGCATCCGGCGGGAGCAATATCGGCAGGTTTCGAACGGATCTGGCACTCACGTCGGCGTGCAAGGCATTTTCATTTTGACACGATACTGGAACAAGAACCGGATCCGGCAAGCCGCGTCACGCTCGATACAAGGCTCGACGAGTTCAGTCTGCCCCGTGTGAAGCTGCAATGGAACGTGGGGCCTCTCGTCCGACGGACGCTTGAGCGTGTCCAGGCGATCATCACTGAAGAGATGAAGCGGCTGGGGCATAGAAGCGCCATTCATCCAGGCCAGGACAAAAACCCGGCGGGGGAGCGAGACATTCCATATCACTGGGTTCGACACCACATGGGCACGACGAGGATGAGCGACGACCCGCGAACCGGCGTGGTCGATAGTTCGTGCCAGGTGCACGGCCTCGCAAATCTGTTCGTCGCCGGCAGCTCGGTCTTCCCGACCGGAGGCAACGACATGCCCACCCTCACCATTGTCGCGCTCGCTATCAGACTGGGCCAGCACTTGCGGCAAAGCCTCGAATAAGCTCGCCTCCACCTTCGCCAAAGCGGTCAATCGACGAGGAAAGGGAGCAGGCTGCGACGTCTCATGCCGCAGGTCCGCCATATGGAATATGCCGGCTCCTGAATGTAATTTTACGCTTTGCCGAGAAAGTGTGCGCGTTTTGAGCGAAGGTCTGACCAACGGCTCACATAGCCACCCCTGTTCAGCTCTTTGTCGTAACGATTCTGGATGACCGCTACTTCCGTAGCTACCCCCTATTGGTAAGCGCATGGACTTCGAAGCCAACTATAATACTGCAACCACGACTTTTTCACTTTGATTGCTTGAGGAAACCGAAATTTTGGCCGCGCTGTGCGTTTTGTCACACCACCACCTCCGGTCCACAAGCTATTACTAAAGTGTTAAGGTATGGGTTTAAAAGCGAAATCTCCGTTGGGGCGAGATTTGCGCGGGGGTGAGTCATGACAAGTTTTTTGCCTGCGAATGATCGGACGGACAAAACTGATCTTGATCAATATCCATCTATTCTCGACGTCAATCGTCTCTCACCGTCCTCGGGAGAGGGAATCGAGATTGCAATCATCGATGGCCGGCCTTTGATGTGTGACTGCTTCAGCAGAAGCCTCGAAATCATCGAGCCATCATTTCATATCCAGCATTACGCGTCGGTCGAAGCGTTCGACATGGCGGATCCCGAAGAAACGCAGAGAGTTTCGACGGTCCTGATGTGTGTGATGTGGTCGAACTCCCAGGCGGACTATCACCTTTCCCAGATAGGCCATCTGAAAGCGACCAGGCCCGAGGTAGGGGTGGTCATCCTATCGGATATCGAGAACTTTGAGGACATTCTCAAAGTGGTCGAAAACGGCGCGCGTGGCTATATTCCTACCAGCGTCAGGTTGCAGGTGGCCGCCAAGGCCATCCAGCTTGTCGCGGCGGGCGGAACTTTCGTCCCGCCCAGTGTTCTCTTTCATTCAGGACGCGCCGTCACCGACGGTCAGTCCGCGACCAAGCAGCAGCCGCACGGAGACAACACTTTTACCTCGCGTCAGATGTCTGTCATCGAGGCATTGCGTCGAGGAAAGGCGAACAAGGTCATCGCGTACGAGCTCAACATGTGTGAAAGTACGGTCAAGGTACACATTCGGAATGTCATGAAAAAACTTCGTGCGAGAAACCGTACCGAAGTCGCCTACATACTCAACACAACGCCGTATGAAGGGATTGCCATACGGAATTGAAATATGGGTGCCGCCTCACTCAACGAGTAATGGTTCTTGACGGACCGTTTTAGTAGATGTGATTTGCTTGAGTTTGGGGAGCAGCCGCAACGGAAGCGGCTGCGAACCTTTGCAAGGGGGCGCTACCCAGGATGAAACAACCGCCCGTTCGATATCCAGGCCCGCAGACTGACGGGGAGATCACCTCCGTAGCTGATGCCAACCATATGCACGGGCCGGATTTGAAAAATATCGAGCATTTCAGCAATGTTAAGTCGTCCACGCTGATCGAGATAGACCGCCGCTGTCGTTGGTTGCATCTCAATGAAGGGGACGTCCTGGTCCCGGCCGGCGAAAGTGTCGACCGGCTTTTTTTTCTGCTCGAGGGCGAGCTTCGAGCGCTCGTTTATACCCGCAATGGCAAGATTGTGTCGCTCCCCCCTGCGCATCGTGGCTCGCTTGTTAACGGAATTGCCTTGAGCGGCGACATCCAGATGCCATATTCGGTCGAAGCGGCGGGACCATGCACTATCGCTTCGATCGGCAGTCGTGCCTTTCTGGACATAGTCAAGCAGGATCCTGAAGCCCTGCATGCGGTTGTACAATTGTTGGTGGAACGTCAGCAGGTGCTTGTCGAGCACATCGTTGAGCTTTCGACGCTCAACGTTCGGTCCCGGGTGCATAAGGAGTTGCTGCGCTTATGCGCTGAAGACATCGGAGCCGACGGTTCGGCGAGGATTTCTCCTATCCCGACCCATACGGATCTGGCCCACCGCATTGGCACCCACCGCGAGGCGGTGGCACGCGAGTTGAGCTACCTGCAAAACATCGGACTCGTGCTGCGCCACGCCAAAGAGCTTTACGTGCCTGATGTATCCCGTATCGCCGATCTTGTGGCAAAGTCGGACGACTAAATCGTAGGCGATGCGTCGGGGCACCTTTCGAGAGTGGTCGGGACGTCGGTTGTGTTTGGGCTTGATCTACGCTGGCCCTGAGCGGCAGCCGCGGTGCTCCAAGGCGACTGATAGGCAGCTTTGCCTGCTCATTCGGCTAGTTCAAGACGACCGTGAACTCGCTCTGCGACCGACTTCAGGAATTGGTCGGACGTCGATGTCCATCCAAAGAGTATCTGAACGAGCGTGATCGAGGCATCATGATTGCTCCTTGGGGCGTCCCAAGCGATGGGCTCGCTGGTGCAATCCGTCAGCAGTATGCAGCGATAGTCCCTGAAGAAGGCATCCCGAATTGTCGATTCCACACACACGCTGGTCGTGCATCCTGTCACGATGAGGTGTTTGACGCCTGCGGATTTCAGAACAGAATCGAGTTCGGTTTCGTAGAAACCGCTGAATCGCGTTTTATAGAGGACGACATCCCCTGCCTGTGGCTTGAGGCCGTTGACGACCTCTGTTCCCCAGGTGTCGCGGATCAGAATCCGGCTCTCGCTGCCATCCGGGGCTGTCATGTTCGCGCCCACCCCGAAGATCTGGAGATGTCGAATACGGTTGGGGGCGTCCGACGTTCCAAGGTCCGAGAGGTCGCGATGATATCCCATCTTCAGGTAGACGATGGGCATGCTCAATTCGCGAGCGGCAGCTATTACGCTGGCAGTAGGGCCTACAGCCCGTTGAATCCCGGAGATATCGATTCCGGCTCTGTCGAACATTCCACCGTTGGAGCCGAAGTCATTCTGCATGTCCACGACGAGTACGGCAGCGTCAGCGGGATCAATTGAAATAGGTTGAGGCTTGGCGTCGATGACAAATGGATGCATTTCGTCCTCATCCCTGCTTGCAGCCTAACAACAGTGGTTACGACCAGTCTGCTATCTATCCGCCTCAAAAGCCGCAGGCCGCCGCGCAACGGCGATCCTACCCCCTTAGCCATGCCGCACGTTTGGCATTTGACGCCAGCCAAAGCCGCATCGCGCTTGGCTGCGAAGCCGAGCGATAGATCTTCTGATGATAGACAAACTCATAGGGCCACAGCTCAAGCGTTCGGTTCGCGAAATGCGTCAGCACCCAGGTGATCGCCGCCGCCGCCAAAATGAAGGCGCTCATCGATAGGACAACATTGCCGGAAAAAAGATGGGCGCGGGAAAACAGCGAGCGTGTCAGAAGATACGTGTAGGGATGCACCAGATACAGGCTGTAGCTCACCGTTCCGAAGTATCGAAGCAGCCGATTGCCAAGGAGTAGTGCCGTCAAGCTGTTCCGCGACACTGCAAGGCAGAAGTAGAGCCCCGTCGCGACCATGAGCAAGGGAAGCTCGGCATTTTGGAAATCGGACCAGTGATAGTCGTAATGGCCGCGGCTGGCGAGAAAGACGCAAGCTGCCAGCGCCCCGCTCTCGGCAAGCCGATGGCGGCCCCGGTTTACCCATTCAAATCGGTCGTAGGCAAGGCGGATCAGCCCGCCGGCAAGAAAATACAAGGCGATCGGGTACCGGGCGATAAAGAGCGCCGCGAGAAGACCGAGCGCAATTGTGCCGAGTCTGGTTGGGCGACGAACCGTCAGGAAAACGAACGCTGCCGTAAACACATAGAACCAGACCTCGAAGGTCAGGCTCCACGCGTTCGGCGTCAATTGCTCGGTATGGGTTGCAAGGTTCAGGAATGTCAGTCCTGCCAGAACCGCTGTGAGATTGTTGGTTTCGGGATAAAAGTTGGTGGTTGCGTTCAGCAAGATGAAAAGCAGGCTTAGCGCGAAAAACAGAGGGTAGAGGCGCAGGAACCGTCGGGCAGCAAACTGAGCGGGACTATAGCGTATCGCACTGGGCAGGATGACGAAGCCACTGATTACGAAGAAAAGGCAGACTCCGAAGGTGCCGAAATTCCAGAAGGGCGTAATGCGGTCGACATAGGCCGAATTGGAGGCGTAGACGTGCTCCGCCGTGCCGCCCAGGAGGTGAGCGAAGAAGACCATAAGAGAAGCAATGCCGCGCAACCCATGCGCGGCTACATTGAACGAATTGTCGCCAGCCGGCTTCGCTGACGCTTCGACGGGAAAATGCTGCGGACCCGATGAGTTCTGAGGATGGAGATGTGCAACGGTCATCTGAGCCTTCAAGTTGGATCCCGCAGACCATTTCACCGTACACCATCCCAGGTCTCGCAATGCTCGGGAATTCGAAGGACACCCCCGCCCAAAAGTAGTGGGCTGCCGCAGAAAAACTCCACCGGATGACTAACAGCCGCATTGCGGGACTGATTTAACCCAGGCCCGATGCTGATTGCGGGCGATCGCTGGACCGCAACCGAAGTACGGCTTGACTGACACCGATCGGAATTGGCGAACCCTCGGCCGCAGCCACGAGAGCCGCCCCGTCGAACCGCCCCGCCATGTCGCTTTCTCGAGCCGGAGATCGCCTTGGGCGACATGCATTAGCGGAGATGGCGGCGGCCCTGCGCGTCGACGATGGTGTTGTCTGCGACATTGGCGCTGATGTGCGCGCCGTTGTGGATCAGGCAGTCGGCGCCGATCTGGACGCCCAGGAGCACCGTTGCGCCCATTCCCACGACGGTCAAGGCTCCGATGCCCACTCCGCCGGCTATGATAGCGCCTGGTGTCAGGTGCGCATTGTCCTGAACGACGCTGTCGTGGCAGACTATAGTCCCCTGATTGACGATGACGTTGTTACCGATCGTACAGCGCGGACCGATGCTCGCGCCGGCCAAAATATGGCAGCCATGTCCAATCCTGGTCGCCTTGGAGACGATCGCGGAAGGATGGATCACAGGCGGCAGAACGAAGCCCATTGCGGTGGCGCGTTCATACATTGCCCGCCTCACCTGGCTTGACTGGGCGCCTCCGATGCCGATGAAAGCATAGCGCGTGCCCTCCGCAAGCAAACGCTCCAGGCAGTCTTCCGTGCCGATCACCGAAATACCGCCGCAGACGTGGTGGCCGGCGGGCAACGCTTGATCGGTGCAGCCCAGGATATCGTATCCGGCACCATCGAGAGCATCGATCAAACAGGCGGCGTGGCCGCCGCCGCCGATGATGACGGCCCGCCTGGAGAAAGCGACGGAACTCGGCTCGCCCGGTTCGGCTCTCTTGGCGGCGGATCGGCGACCGGCAGCAGCGCGCACCTCGGCTTCGCCAATGCGGCCATTGGACGGAATGACGTCCGCAAGGTTGACCCCGAGCTCGGATGCGGCCTTGCGGGCTTTAGCCGTTATCGCGACTTCGCTGGCCCCGACATCGGCCGCGCTGGTCTCCCCGACAACGACATTCGAATTTTCGTCGATGATTTTGCAAAGCGTTGCGCCGACAGGAACGAAGTCACCGACCTTGATGTCCAGCAGGCCGACAGTTCCTGCCTCCGGAGCATCTACCTCGACTGCGGCCTTGGTGGTCTCAAGCACGAAAAGAATGGTGCCTTGTTCGACCCTTTCACCTTGTGCGACCCGAATCTCGATGAGCTGGAGATTGTCCTCGTTGGCGTTAACCCGCGGGGCTTCGACAAGCACGGTCATGTACGCTTAGCCTTTCTGGAACAGCTCGATGCAGGCCGCCTGGATGGCGTTCACACCCGGCAGCAGATCGTCCTCCCAGTCGCGGCTTGAGGGAATGGGGTGATCGGGCCCGGTCAATGCGCTGAAGTGCCTGACCCGGCCGATCAGCGCGCGCGCACACTCCGACGCGAAGCCCCAGCCGGGAGAGCCTTCCTCCACCGCGACGACACGCGTGCAGTTGCCGACCTGGCTTCGGACCTCATCGCCAGGGAAGGGCGACAGCTGTTCGACGGCCACCACGGTGGTCGCGATTTCCTCCTCTTGCGCGAGTTTCTTTGCGGCCGCGACAGCGTGCTCGACGCAACCCCCATATGTCAGGATCACGACATCTGCATCCGCCGGGCGTGGAAGCGCGTCGGGTCCGAGCACGGGCCTGGAATACATCACCTTGTTTTCGATGATCAGGTGAGGGGATCGCGACGCGAAGGCCCGATGCAGAAGCGTGCCAGGATCGGCATACTCGTGAGTGGCAAGCACCGTCAGCCCGGGCACGCCGCAAAAATGCTTTTCCAGACTTTGCGAGTGCGTCGGCCCATAGCCGCGCCGTCCGCCCATGGGAGCGCGGATGATGACGGGGACCTCAACCTGATCGTTGTACATCCAGCGGAACTTGGCGACGTGATTGATGATCTGGTCGGCAGCAAGGGCTATGAAGTCTCCGAACATGAGTTCGACGATCACAGGCCGGCCTTTGATGGCCATGCCTGCCGCCATGCCAACAATGCCGCCTTCGCTGATCGGCGTGGTCCAGACACGGTCCTTATAGGCTGACGAAAGACCCTTGGTGACTTTGAAGGCGCCACCGTAGGGGTCAAGAACATCCTCACCCAAAATCACCAGACGGAGATCGGCTCCCATGAGATCGTGTAGCGCGCGATTGATAGATTCGACGACACGCATGGATCAACCCCGCGCCAAGGCGGCCGCGGCGGCGGATTCGACCGCGCGGTCCACGACATTCAGGCAGTAGGCGTCGATCTCGTCGGCGTTGGCAACGCGCCGGCGCATCGGGGGTATGGGATCTCTGGCTCGAGCTTGCTCAAGACGCTCCGCCGGCCTCGTATCATCTCCCTTGCTGTGTGGGCCGATCCGCTCGGTTCGCAAGTAGAGCCAGCAGGGGCGGGATTCGGCGCGTACATAGCCTACGGCTTCTTGGGCGAGCTCATATATCGCGACCGGATCGTTGCCGTCATAGGCGAATGTGCGGACGCCGAACGGCTCGGCCCTGGCGACGATCGAACCGGAGACGGTCAGATGCTTGGGGGTCGTCTGGGCGATCTCGTTGTCCTCGATCACAAAGACCACCGGTGCGGCGAAAACAGACGCAAGGTTAAGGCTCTCGTATACGGCTCCCTCGCCCATCGTGCCGTCGCCGAGGAACACCACTGCGACGGCGCCCTCGTCCTTTCGCGCCAGCGCACTACCAACCGCGACGGGTGCGATGCCTCCTTGGATGCCATTGGAGTGGAAGTTGCGGAAGCACAGGTGCTGGCTGCCGCCGCGTCCGCCGCAAATGCCGGTTACACGCCCCATGATCTCGGCTATCAGGCCTTCGACTTCGCCCGAATAGGCAATGAAATGACCATGGCAGCGGTGGTTGCTCCAGACAATGTCGCGGTCCCGGTCAAGAGCGTTTATCACGCCAACCGCATTGGCTTCCTGTCCAATGGACGTGTGCGTCGTGCCGAACAGGAGACCTTGGGAAAAAAGATCGAGCAAGCGCTCCTCCACGAGCCGGATGAGCATCATCTGCTGATAAAATCGAACCGCGGCTGGCAGTTCGAATCCGAGCAAACCACGCTCTGTAGGGGCAAGGGTGAGGTTCCGCGCTGCTGACGACGTCACTATCTGCAGCTCTGCCAGAGAAGACGCTAGAACGGTTTCATCCTTCCTGATCGCGCGTTCCTTTGTCATGCTGCCTCGAGCTGGCGCGAAGCCGTAACAAGGATTGACCGCGCCGTCGACGCGGCAGCCATGGTCTCCTCGGTCGTCCAGGACGGGTCGACCAGAAAAGCCATACTCGTTTCACCGAGCTGCCGTGCGATCGGCAGACGTTCGGGCGGCGCTACCCCGGCGTCCGCGAAGGCATGTTCAAGATAGATCTCAGAGCAGCTTCCCGAGAAGCATGGGACGCCGGCCGCATTGATAGCCGCAATCAACTCGTCGCGCGACCATCCGGGGGACAGCATCTCGGGCTTGATATAGAAATAGCATCGGTACCAGGCATGCTTATGCTCCGAACCGAGCTGGGGCGCGTGCAGCATCGGCAATTCAGCAAGCGTCCTCATCCAGATGCTGGCATTTCGCTCGCGTTGGCGAGTCCAGTCGGGTAGGCGTTCGAGCTGCCGCAAGCCAAGCACTGCCTGGATTGATGTCATGCGCCAGTTGGTGCCGATGCTGTCATGCAGCCAGCGAAACCCTGTCGCCCTATGGGGGGCAAAGACCAGATTGTAGTTCTTGCCGTGGTCCTTGAGGCTCCAGGCAGCGAGCCACAATTTTTTGTCGTCCATTGCGACAAGCCCACCTTCGCCGCCCGTCGTGATGATCTTGTCCTGGCAGAACGAGAACGCCGCTATGTCGCCGAAGGAGCCAATCGGTCGTCCGTTGTATTCGGCTCCATGCGCCTGGGCGCAATCTTCGATGACTTTTATGCCGCTGCGCTTTGCGAGTTCCATGATCGGCGCCATGTCGCACGGCCAGCCGGCAATATGCACGACGATCACTGCCTTTGTTCGAGCCGTTAGCTTCGGCGCAATCGTCTCGGCGGAAAGGTTGCCCGAACTCGGGTCGACATCCGCGAAAACGGGCGTGGCGCCGGCAAACATGACGCAGGCGGCGGAGGCGACGAAACTGCGGGGCGTGACGATCACCTCGTCGCCGGCGCCGATGTGGAGGATCTTCATCGCAAGATCCAGCGCGAGCGAGCCGTTGGCCAGCGCCACCGCGTGACGTCGGCCGAGGCTGCGCGCATAGGCGCGTTCGAAGGTCTTCACATGGTCGCCGGTCCAGGCGTTCACCTGGCCGGATCGCAAAACCTCTACCACATCGGTTATTTGTTCTTCGTCGTAGATTGGCCAGCGTTTCATCGCAGAATACTCCAGCTAGGATTCAAATGACGTTTCGCAGAAGGACAAAGGCCTCGGCCGCCCTCAGATGGGCGGCGGTGCCCCTGACGATCGCAAGCGCCCGCAAGGTTTCGATCGAACGCTCATGCGGGAAATCTCTGATCTGTGAGGCGAACATCGACGCAGCTTCGAGCTTGCGGTCCAGCGTCGATGCGATGTCTATGAAGACGTTCGGCACGAAACTCGGCGTCACATAGGGGGCATTCCAGTTCGTTTCGGAGACGGTCTCGTAAGCCATGATCGTCCGCGGATATTGAGATTGGGTCGGGCGAGCCGCTACCAGCGATGACAGGAAGATCAGCTGGTGGTCCATGTGCACATCACCGACGAAGGGAATGAGCAACGTATCCGGCACGACATCCCGCAACAGGGTCAGCAGCGCCCTGTTGAGCGTCGCGTGCGGCGTCTCGGCGATCTGCGCTGCCGGCAGATCAAGCCAATGCGTCTGCTGCACGCCCAAACAGGCATGCGCCGCCTTGGCCTCGCTGCGAACCCGTTCCGTCATCTCCTCTGTGAAGGCGGGCGGGCTGCCTCGCGTAACCACTGCGACATGAACTTCTGCGCCTTGCGCAGCCATCCGGGCTATCGTGCCGCCACACCCCAGGACCTCATCATCGGGATGCGGTGCGATCACCAGAAGTCGACCGAGTGCTGGGTTCATGGCCGGACCGTCCCGGCGGGCATAGCCTTCAAAGCATGGTCGACATGGCGGCGGTCGACGCGTTCGCCCAACAGTGCCACTTGGACAGTCAGAACCAGTATGTGCAGATCGAGCCACAGGCTGCGGTTGCGCACATACCAGAGGTCGAGCGCCAGCTTTTCGCTGTTGGTGAGGCGGGTATTGCCGTTCACCTGTGCCCATCCGGACAGGCCGGGGCGGACCGTGCCACGAATACGCCCCAGCTCGCCGAATTCGGCGATGGTGGCCGGGAGCAACGGACGGGGCCCCATGAAGGCCATGTCCCCCCTGGCGATCGAGAGAAGCTGCGGCAGCTCATCGATGCGGACGGAGCGCATCAGCCGCGTGGCCGGCGTCTCACGCAAGGCGTCGGGGAGCAGCATGCCATTTCCGTCTCGCCCTTCGTGCATCGTACGAAACTTGCAGATCACGAACGGGCGACCTTCCAGCCCGCTGCGAGACTGGCGGAAAAACAATGGACGGCCGACACTAACCCAGACAATGGCAGCAGCCACGAGCCATAGCGGCAGGCTGAGAACCAAAAGGATCACCGCTGCGATACGGCTTGGCATGGCCCGGCCAAGCGGAACGCGCGCAGTCCAGCCGCCGGAACGTGCTGTTGGGGTGCTGAGGCCGATCATTGCGACGGTCCGACCTGGACGGAAGAGGTCGTCGCCAAGGCAGTGGCTGAACGGCTTGTCGTGTCCTGGGCGCTATCCAGGCGGTTTATTGACACAAGGATCGTATCTCCGGCCGCAACCGGATCGTCGAGGGTCGCCACCTTTGTGGCGGTCTGGCCATTTACCTTGCGGCGGATCTGGTAGGTGAACGTGATGGAGTTGTTGCTGCGTGTCTGCTCCGCGGCCAGCGAGCTCAACAGCAGGATCTGTTCCTCGGTCGATTCTCGAACCGCGATCAGGCGCTCGATTTCAGAGTTGTGGGCCTGGAGATCCGTCAACGCCGTGTGTGTCCAGGTCTGGGTGGCGTCATCCAGGTCGCGCTGCAACTGGCTCAATTCGCGGCGCACCGTTGATGCCTGATTGTAGATTTCAAGCAGATGGGATTGCTGCGTGGTCGCTTCGCGCTCGGCGTTCGAGAGGTCTGTGATTGTGACGAGACCTTTCTTGTTGAGGCCCCTGATGCGATCGAGATCCGCCTGTGCCGAAGCGATCACTGTCTTTTGTATGTCCGAAAGCTGTTGAACATTGGCGAGGGCAACATTTACTTCTTCGATCCCCGCCGAGAGCTGCTTGCGACGTGTCGTCAGCGCATGTTGATCTGCTTCAAGGATGCGCTGCTCGGTAGGAAGCAGCGTCGCGAGCAGGTTGGCGTTCATGAGGCCCTTGATCTTGGCAGGCAGATCCAGTTCCGAGATCTTGTCGCTGTTTGCCAATTGGGCCTTGATGCGCGCAGCGGCGACCGCCTCCTTGGCGATCTCCACCACGCTTTCATCAAGAGCTCCGCGCAACCGGGCGCGTGTTACGACGCGATCCTCCGCCGTGGCTCCCCCGGTCGACTGGCCGCCCGCAAGCGCCACCGCCTGCTCCACATTCAGTGCCGGCTGGTAAGGAAACGAGCCCGGCGCCTTTACATCCCCAAGGACGAAGATCGGGCGGAAGCTCACCACCGCAAGAGCTATATGCGGGTCATTGAAGAGTTCACGCTCGATGAATGCCTTACGGATACGACCCAAGGCGTCGGGCACCGTCAGGCCGCCGACTTCAAAGCTGCCGATCAGCGGAATGTTGATCGCGCCATCGCTGGCGACCGTGAGTTGTTCGGCGGGAAGCGCGTCGTCGATGAAGTCAAACGACACCACATCGCCGACCGAAACCTTGTAGTCATCGTCCGCCGCGGCCCAGGCATCAAGCTGGGAAATCAGAATCGCTGCAACCGCAAGGATCGCAATACTGGCGGATCCCAGCGTTTTCGCAAGGAATGTACTGGTCCACGCGCCTGTCGATCGCCTGCTCCGCGCCGCATTGCAATAAGATGCCATGGAAGCCCACCATAGAATTTTCCTGCAAAGACCCTAGCGACACCTGCGCGAGGACAATGAGTCATACCTTTGGTGGAGCGGTGACAACCTTCGGTCTGGTTCCCACCTAATTTGGCTAACTGGATGTCTACTGCAACCAACGTATGGTGCGGCTGGATACTGTCGGACGATTGAATGCTTCCTCAGGGCGGAGCGTTGCAGACAGCTGGGAAGCTTGCGTGCACACAAGTGTTCTTCACACCATTACCAGTCTCGACGTCGGCGGCGCTCAGGTCATGCTTGCCCGTTTTCTTGGCCAGGTCGACCAAAATCGCTTCTCGACTTCAGTTCTGTCCCTGCTTTCACCCGGTCCGGTGGCTGCAAACGTAGAATATACAAGATCGGGGCTCGTTTCGCTCGGCATGACGGAACGGCCGCGACCGCGCGATGTCGTTCGGCTGACGCGGTCGATAAGACGGGCGGCCCCCGATCTTCTTCACGGATGGATGTATCACGGCAACGTCGCGGCAACGCTCGGCTCGATGCTAGGGCTCAATTTCTCGCCGGTCATCTGGAGCATCCATCACACGGTTCGAGATCTCGCCGACGAGAAACCGTTGACGCGTCAATTGATACGGCTCTCGGCCCGCCTGTCGAGGCGCACCAGCGCGATCTCATATTGCTCGCGCGTCGCCGCCGATGATCACGAGCGCCTGGGCTTTGATCCGCGCCGAAGGGTGGTTATCCCGAACGGGACGGATTGCGATCAATTTTCCCCCTCGGCCGACGCCGGTGCGAAGCTGCGCCGCCTGTTCGGCTTGCCGCCCGGACGGCTGATGATCGGCCATGTGGCACGCTTCCATCCCATGAAGGACCAGGTTAGCCTGGTCCGCGCCATCAGCCGGCTCCTGGAACAGGGATACGACGTTCAGGGCATATTTATCGGGGAGGGACATGCCGACGGCCCGGTGCGGCGCACCGCCCGTGAGCTCGGCATAGACGACCGCATTACCACGCCGGGCATCCGCGCTGACATCGCCGACCTCATGCCGGGCTTCGACGTCTACGCGCTTTGCTCGGCTTGGGGCGAGGCATTTTCCCTTGCCGTAGGCGAGGCGATGGCCAGCGGCGTGCCGGCGGTGGTTACCGCGGTCGGCGACTCCGGCTGGCTGGTCGGCGACAGCGGCGTGGTCGTTCCACCGGGAGATAGTGAAGCTCTGGCCGCCGGATTGATCAGGCTTGTCAGCCTTGAACCCGCCGAGCGCCGCGCCTTGGGTCAACAAGCGCGTCGTCGCGTCATGGAGAACTTCTCGCTTTCCCTTTACGTCGGCAGGCACCTGGAACTCTACGAAGCAGCTCTAGGGCGTCGTCGCCATATCCGATAGGAGCGGCTGGTGGTTGCTGTGCACATGAATGGTCGAGATTCTCCTCGCGCCCCTGTGGACTATGCGATGCGCCGCAAGCGCATCGTCGTCATTGCGAGCCTGACGCGTTCGCTTGTCAACTTTCGTCTCGAATTGTTGAAGGCCATGGTCGCTGCGGGGCATGATGTCATTGCGCTCGCCCCCGATGAAGATGAGCGGGCGATCGCCGGTCTCAAGGCAATTGGCGTGACCTTTCGACAGATTCCGATGGCCAGGACGGGTACCAGTCCGCTGGCCGATTTGCGAACGCTCAAGGCGCTTTACAAGCTCATTCGCGGCTTGGCGCCCGAAATCGTCCTGGCGTATACGATGAAGCCGATCATCTATGGTGGATTGGCTGCCCGCCTTGCCCGTGTACCGCGCCGGTTTGCGCTCTTTACAGGCTTCGGCTTCATATTCAGCGGCAGCATGACGGGACTGCGCGCAACCATTTTGCGCCGGTTGAGTATTGGTCTCTACCGCTCGGCTCTGGTCGGCTGCGAAGCAGTTTTCGCTTACAATGACGCCGACGCTTCCGACATCCGGCGCCATGGGATGGTTTCTGCGACGACGCCGGTGATCATGATCCCGGGTTCAGGAGTGGACCTGACACTGTTTGCCGCAAGCCCCCCACCTTCAGGGCCTCCCGTCTTCCTTCTGATCGCTCGCTTGCTTCGCGAAAAGGGAATTGCCGAGTTTGCTGCCGCCGCGCGTATCCTGAAGACCAAGTACCGCGCTGCACGCTTTCAGATTCTCGGGCCCTTCGATCCCAGTCCCCTCTCCATCTCGAAAGCCGAAATGGACCAGTGGACCAAGGAAGGCGCCGTTGAATATCTCGGCGAAACACACGACGTCGGTCCCTATTTGACCGCGTCCACCGTGTTCGTGTTGCCGTCCTATTACAGGGAGGGCATTCCCCGCAGCGCGCTGGAAGCCTTGTCGACCGGTCGGCCGATAATCACGACCAACGCCCCTGGCTGTCAAGAAACGGTGATCGAGGGCGAGAACGGTTTCCGGGTCGAGCCGCGAGACGTGGAAGCTCTCGCCTCGGCGCAGCGGGCTTTTCTCGAGGATGAGGAACTCGCCGCAAAGATGGGCGCCAACTCAAGAAAGCTCGCGGAAGACCGGTTCGATGTTCACAAGGTGAACCAAACCCTGCTCGAGGCGATGGGGATATAGTCGGCCGCGCCTGATCGGCCGCGCGGCCGATGGCGGTCAAGCGGGAAAATAACGACGAATCTGCTGCCGTTTCAAATAGGCTTTCCGCAGGGCACCACGGGCCTGTCGGAAGGGGTCGACACGGTTGAACACCCAGCCGATCGATGGACCGCCGGCGAACCGCAGGCGCTCGACAACCTGGGAGAGAGCCTCTTGCGTGGTGTTGTCGCACGCGGCCACGACCACGACGGTATCCACCGAGGCGGCAATCCTGATTGCGTCTTCGACGACGAGCACAGGCGGCGCGTCGATGATCACCACGTCGTATTCGAGCCGGAACGCCTCCAGCAATTTCGCGAATTGGCTGGAATTGAGGAATTCAGGCAAGGTCTGGTCGTCGGCAGATGGCGCCAGCACATCCAGTCGCGGAACTTCAGGAAGCGTCTGAACGATCTCTGCCAGGGTGCAACCACCATGTAGGTAGTCGTTGAGTGTCTTGTCGGCGGGCCCAAACTGCATGGCGCTATGGATGCTGCGGGTTCGCAAATCCAGATCAATCAGCGCTGTCAGGGCGCCGTCCATTCCAGCTGCCACGGCGAGGCCCATGGCCGTCGTTGTCTTGCCTTCCTGTGGTAGTCCTGAGCTGACCAGGATCACCTGTTTGCTCCGGCCACCGTTCATCCGGGTGCAGGCCATGTACAGCGACCGGAAGGCATCGGAGAAGGCCGAACGTGGTTGCGACAACAAGGTTTCAAGAGGAGGCGTGGCGCGTTGCAGGAATTTCTTGGGCAGTTGCGGAATCGACGCCAGCAGTGGCGCACGGATAAGCTTCGATACCCGTTGTGACTCGCGTATTCTCACATCCATGCTTTCAAGCGTCAGCACAAGGATCAGGGCTAGGATCAGCGACGCGGCGAAACCGCCTGCCGTCATCAAACGAAGTTTGGGAAAGGAAGGGCTCGTCGGAATCTCGGCAGCGGAAACCGTCCGCACGCCGGGCTCGACCGCCTCGGAAAACGGATCGAGGCTGCCAAGCCTGCCTGATACGAGGTCGTAGAGCTTCTGCTCGGTCGACAATTGGTTGTTCAGTTCCCGAAGCTTCGCTTCCGCCAGGCTCCTTTGCCGCAGTTGCTCGTTGGACTCCTCCAAAGTCTTCGCGAGTTGGTTGACCCTGCCTTCGTTGACGCGGACGTCGTTTTCCAAGATTGCGATCGTACGCAGCATCTCCTGAGAGATCATCGCGCGGACGGCCGCTACTTTTGCATCCGCCTCCTGGACCAAGGGATGATTGCGCCCGTAGTTGCTGGCCAGTTGCGCGCGATCCCTCATCGCCGTCGCTTCGTCGTTGCGCAGGGATGTCAGGAAGTCCGATGAGAGCAGGGGATCGACGTTCGCGCCCGCGTCGCCGGTCTTGGCCGCCAGCCTGACCTGGGCGAGGCGCGCCTGCGCTTGCGTGTATTCACCTCTGGCGGTGCTGAGCTGCTCGTTGCTTTGCTGGATCGAGGCGCGCAGCAGATCATCGCGTGGATCGCTGGATACGCCGTGTTCTCGCGCATACTGGGCGATCTGGCCTTCTATGGCGGCTATCCGTGACGCAAGCTCCGTCGATTGCTGCCTCAGAAAGCTAACGGCGTCCTTGATGTCCTGCCGTTTGTTGTCCCGGGACCATTCCACGAACAGTTTGGCCGTCGCATTGGCTATCAGGGCCGCCCTCGACGCGTCGTCATTGAAAAAGGAGATCGTCATCGCCGAGCTCTCTCCGGACCGATCAACCGAAACGCTCGACAGATACGATGAAATCGCCCGATCTTGCTGAACCCCCTTCGATGGCAGCGACGCGGGATCCTGCGGGTCGGCGCCGGCGACAAGGCTCCATAGCGCTCGCGGTATCGAGACGATCAAGCCGACGGCCTGTGACAGCAGTCCAGGGCCCGAATCCGAAGGGGAAGCTCGGCTCGCGGCTGGTTTCAGATAGGTGTTGAAGTCCGGGTCCTTGATGAGGTCCAGTCTGTCGACGACCAGGCTGGCAAAGACACGAGAGGTGATCAGATCCGCCTCGGTGTCCATTCGCGACTTGTCGGGCTGTTGATTAGGCTGCGCTTGTGCGGTGTCGAGAGGATTGGGATCGTCGGATTCGACAACGATCATCGAGCGAGCGGTGTACGTCTTGGGAAGTTCCACGGCCGTGATGAGCGCGAGAGCGGTGCCGGTAGTCACGACCGCAAGGATCAAGGGGAGGCGCCTTCGGAAAAGCGTGTAGAGCTCGCGCGGGCCGAAAGTGCGTTCCTTCGACGGCTCGATCGGCTCTTGAAGAAATGGTTCCAGACGGCTCCACACGCTGTTGTCGTCTATCAAGCTCACAGATCCCGCCCCTTTTTGTTTGTCTTCGACTGGTCCAAGCCGGCCCTGCCACATCGGACCTGGAGGCTACCCAACATCGAATTCGCGACTTACCGCGACGACAGTTTTAACATGGTTGCGCGGCCGCAATCGCGCTCAAGAGGCTTAGCCGCAAAGGCGACATCATCCAAAAGGATAGCGTAACCGGCCCGGGCCCTATCTTGGCAGATAGGCTGAACTGCAGGCCCAATGAGGGCTGGCGAAAAGGACTCTCAAGCAGATTCAGGAGTGAGGATGAACTACGCCAGGGCTCCTCGCCATTATTGGACAAGGCCCGGCCCCAAACCGGCCGCCACATCGTTGCCAGAGGTAGCCGGGAGACTCGGGCTCTGGTTCGCCGTGGCGTCCGTCTTTCTCACGCCCTTCAATATTCTTCGGTTTGATGCATTCTATTTTACCATCAGCGACGGCTTCGCTCTCGCGGCCGTATTCGCAGCCATACTCGGGAAATCCTTTTCGATCTCTCCCTTGGGCGCGGGGACGTTTCTATGGAACATCGGCATCGCCCTACTATGCGGGATGCTGCTGCTAAGCAGTCTGATCCACGGAGATCCGCAGCGAGGCTTCATCATCTCGGCGCAATATCTGTACGCCTACTTTCTCCTGGCCTTCATGATCGTGTCGAGGCCCTGGGCCGAAATCGTTCTCTTGATGAAATCATTTCTTTGCTCGATCGCCGTGATGTGTCTGCAGGGGATAGTGATAATCGACATCCTCAAGCAACGCGGCACCGTCTTTGTCAGCGGCAATGGTCGTTTTCAGGGTTGGGTGGAACGCGAGAATGAATGCGCAACGCTGATAGCGCTCTCTGTCCCGCTAATGTTGTGGCTGGTGGCGTCAGGCTGCATAAGGCCTCGCTGGCTTTGGGTCGGACTGCCGCTTTTTGGCTATGGCATTATTTTGACAGGATCCAATACCGGCCTGATCGGCCTTGTCTTTGCGGTCACCATCTTCGTAGTCGCGACGGGCTCGTGGCGCCGCATCATTTCTTTAGCGGTGACCTCGCTCGCCGCATTCTTCATTGCCGTTACCTGGGGCCGCGACTTCTTGCCCGAGGTCTTCCAACACCGCGTGCTGAATGCGCTGCAGAATGGTGACCTCGATGAGGCTGGCACGTTTGCAGACCGTATGCGGCTCATCCATGAGGCCATTGGCAAAGCGGACAATAATTCACTGCTTGGTATCGGTGCCGACCAGTATCGGCAGGTCAGCGAATTGCACGCCCCGGTCCACAACACCTACCTCCTCATATGGGTCGAGGCAGGGCTGCCCGGATTCATCGGTTTTCTGCTCCTGCTCGTGGCAGGCATCACCATCGCCATCCTTGCCGCTCGGAGTCGTGAAGGCAAGGTATCCGCCATTTGCACGGCGACGACAGTTCTCCTCTTCGCGGCGCTGGCCAATGCGCTACCGCATCTTTACAGTCGTTTCTTTCTCGTGCCTCTGCTGCTTGGAATGGCGCCCAGTGTTGCGATTTTGCGCGACGGCCCAGCTTCAAGAACGGTCACGCGCTTTCTTCGCGGTACTCGCTCCAAGTACGGTCGTTCGCGGCCTTTCCTACGCAGGCCGATCTAAGGGGCCCACCAGCCGAGCTTTCCAGCTTCTACAAAGGCTAAAATCGGCGCACCCGGAAGATCTGGTCAGAGTCTCCCCATGGCAAGAGCGAGCGATATATAGAAGCTATTTCGCCGGCTCTGATGCTTGCGCGGAGATGAAACGAGCGAGGGCGAACACGCCCTCGACGAAGTCTTCTCCCTCGATAAACCGGCCCTCAACCCAGCGTCCCTGGGTATCCTGACTGTCGACGAGCTGACGCACCTTTGAATTCAGTTCGCCAGTACTCAACTCATCCGCGGCACTGATCCACAGTCGTTGACGTGAAACTCTCTGCCCCCGCGTTGCACTCTCGAGCCGAGCGAACACCGGCTCGATCTCTGCACCGGTTTTCATGCCGTAGTGTTTCAGGAGGTCCATGTCGTCGAACGTCACTTGGCCGCCCTCATCGATGTAAAGCGGCCGGTTGGTGTTGAGTTCGTAGAAACGTGCCCAACTGCCGTCGGACAGGCGCGCCGCCTGTAGCCAGGTGGCTGCAGTCGTCGCCGCGTGCAGCAACCGCGCATCCCTGTTTTGCTCGTTCAACTCGATCAGGTAATCGATATTGCCGGCGGTTTCGCGCGAGACGACCGCTGGCGGCTCAAACCTGCGTCCCCAAACCGGCTGCATGGAACGATCGTAACCCTGAGCCCAGCCCTGTTGTGGCGCGGGCAACTGGGCTGCAAGGAGAAAATCACCGACCTTCTCCGCCGTCTTGAGATATGCGGGATCGTGATATGTGCGGTAGGCGTTGAGAAAGAGACGACCCATATCGCGGGGAAGATTGTCATTGACGATGAAATAGGGCGGACGATCAGGCTTCTGCCACTCGTGAGACCAACTGGCCGGAATACTCGCCTTGGCCGCAGCCTTTACATCCGCCCCAGGCGCGGCTCCCTTGAAGAAGACCGGGAAGGCCCCATTCGGGTATTGCACCCGCATCAATCGATGAAGCGCCCTGTCGATGCAGGAACGGACGTCCGGATCCGAA
This sequence comes from Mesorhizobium sp. B2-8-1, assembly GCF_006440955.1. Taxonomy (NCBI): domain Bacteria; kingdom Pseudomonadati; phylum Pseudomonadota; class Alphaproteobacteria; order Hyphomicrobiales; family Phyllobacteriaceae; genus Mesorhizobium; species Mesorhizobium sp. B2-8-1. The sequence continues at coordinate 307,069 of NZ_VFTX01000007.1, forward strand.
CCGCCGCTCGCCAGGTCGAACCACATCAGAAAATTCAGCACGCTCTGTGTGTTGTTGTCATCGAGGACAGTCTCGTTGCGTTGCGGATTGTCCTTGATATCGCGACAGATATTCCCGCCTACCTTCAGTGCGCGGTAGCACCATGTCGCCGCCTTTTGCGGGTCGGTCTCGATCTTGTAAAACCATCCGCCGGATTCCAGCTGAGTCTTGACCAGAGCGGTTGCCACGACCTGGGCAGACTGAAGCCATTGCTTGTCGCCGGTAACCTCGAAAATGCGCAGGAACGCAGCGCCGACAGCCGGCGTACCAGGCGGCTGCACCCAGCCAACGCTCGCGGGCACGGTACCGCCTTCGCCCACCCTCTTTTGGCCGTCGAGGGAATATTTCCATACATAAGTTCCCGCTACACCGAGATGATCGCGGAAATAGGCCCCGGCAGCCTCGATCGCCTCCCGTGCCTCGGCCACTGTCGGCTGAGATTGAGGCGCCCCGGCCAGTGCAGTGCCGCACGACAGCGCGACAAACAGAGCCGAGGCAATATGCCTTAGCACGGCAGCGCTCCCGCTGGGCCTCAAGCGGCCGCCTCGTGTGGACGCGTGCTTGCCTTGGCTGAACCGAGGATCACATGAGGCACGAAGGGCGCCGTCACCGCCGCCGCAGGCTTGGCTTCGTCTCTGCGGTAACTGGGAAGCATATCCGCAACAAGATTTAACACTCCCTCAGTGTCGCCGGCCCTCGCCAAGCGACGCAATTGCGAAAATCCCTTGCGAAGCGTGTCAAGCGGCATCGCGTTGGGCACGGCGCCCAAGACTCCGGAAATCGGAACGTCGACACGTCTTTCGCTTTCGTCGAAGAGTTCCTCGAACAGCTTTTCCCCCGGCCGGCAGCCGACAATCTTGATCTTGATGTCCTCATCCGGCCGAAATCCCGCGAGCTTGATCATGCGGCGCGCCATGTCGATGATCTTGATTGGCGCACCCATGTCGAGAACGAAGATTTCGCCCTGTCCGAGTTTTTTCTCCAGACCATGGGCCGATGCCTGCAAGGTCAGTTCAACCGCCTCGCGTATTGTCATGAAGAAGCGCTTCATCTCCATGTCGGTCACGGTCAGTGGACCGCCGTGGGCGAGTTGGCGCTTGAATAGCGGGATCAGCGACCCGCTCGAACCCAGAACATTGCCGAAACGAACGGTCATGAAGCGGACGGGGGTATCGCCGGCGGTAAAGGCGAGGTCCAGGGACTGGCAGTAGAGTTCCGCTAGGCGCTTGGTAGCGCCCATGACACTGGTCGTGTTCACAACCTTGTCGGTGGATATCTGGACCATTGCCTTGGCGCCGCAAAGGCGGGTCGCTTCTGCCACGTTCATAGTACCGATGACGTTGGTAAGAATGCCCTCACAGGGATTCAACTCGACCATCGGCACATGTTTGAGCGCCGCCGCGTGGAAGACCAGGTCGACGCGATGGCGTCGGAAAATCTCGCCCAGGCGAACAGGGTCGCGTACGTCGCAGATATATGGCTTCCGGCGCACATTCGGGAATTTCTCCGCCAATTCCAGATCGATGGCGTACAGATTGTACTCGCTGTTATCGATCAGGACCACTTCGGTGGGGCCGAGCGCGGCAATCTGCTGCGTGAGCTCTCCGCCGATCGAGCCTCCGGCGCCGGTTACGACGATGCGCCTGTTTTCGATCATTCGGGACAACGCATCTTTATCAAGAACCGCCTGGGGCCTCTCCAGAAGGTCGGTAAGTTCGATGGGGCGCAAGTCGAAGCGACTCTGATATTTAGGATTGCGCAGTTCCAGGACCGGGGCGGGGCGAGAGACAGCGATGCCCAGACGGTCGGCCCGGTCGATCAGCGCTTCAAGCATCGGGTCGACGAGGCCAGGCACCCTTTCGGTGAAAATCACGTGGCGGGGCTTGATGCCGCGACCTTCCAGATCGCCGATGACCATGTCGAAGTCTTCGATGCTGCCCAGAACCGGCACGCCACGCAGGAAATAGCCCTCTGTCGTTGCGCCATTATCGAGCACGCCGACCGGCCAATGGCGTGCATTCGGATCCCGCTGCAGCGCGCGAATATAAAGATCGGCCGCATCGCCTGCACCGATCAGCAGCACAGGGACCACGTCGCGTCCGTTTCTCGCTCTGTTCGCAGTCGGACCAAAGCGGCTTAGCTCAACGAGCTTGGAGCGGATGCGAACTGAAATAAGCAGCGGCACGAGCAACAGAAACTGGATCACTATCACCGAGCGCGGGATCGAATCGAGCCGTGTAGCCACAAACATCAGGAACACGAAGGCCAGCGATGTGACGAATGCCGCGCGAACGATACCGAGCATGTCGCCGACAGAAGCATATCGCCAGTTGCGGGTGTAGAGGCAAGTCACCGGGAAGACCACGGCGCATGTAAGCAGGAAGCAAGGGAGTGCGAAGAGCAACGAAGCGTGGCTTTCCGGACCGGTGAATTCTCCATCAAGGCCCAATCGCATGAATGAAGCAAACGACAGTGCCGCCAGCGCCAGGGCCAGATCGATGATGTAGAGATGAAGGTTCTTGCCAACGGCCTTGGCGCGCCCGGTCACCCGCCGGCGCAAGTAAGACAGCACATGAACAATCGTCCGCGGTTTGCTGACGAGACGGCCGAGAGCGATCGCAGTGGCCAGCAAAAGGGATTGGCCTCCCAGTGGACTGATTGCCTCAAACGGCTGATCTGACTGGCTCATTCTAGACCTCGACAAAGCTTACCCGCTGCGCCCCAAGAGAGCGCGTCAAGAGATGCGGCTGTTTGAACTCGCAGGCACAAATCCGTGCCTGCCAGTCCCTTGCTCAATCAAGAACAGGTTGGCCTGCAATCGTTCGGATTCGAGGCTACGATCTTATCGCTGCTATGGGGCGCTTTACCCGCTTTCTAAGCAACACATGCTTTTGTGCATGTGGGGCTATCGGAACTGCAAGCGGACTTTGCCGCGTTAATCCAAAGAGGTACTCCCATCAGTCCGGGCCAGCCAGCTAGCTAGGTCTCGCTGCACCGACGCAATGGCTTACAATGGCGGAGATTAAAATGGTCGCTTGAGTTTCGGTCCGGCGGTCCCGTTCTTCGGGCACTTCATTGTTGACGCCGCCAATGCGCCAAACTCACGCTAGCAGAGGAAGCTTTCTATGCTCGGACAGTTGAAGAACAATCTTCGCGACGCTACCTTTTTCCTTGGCGAAGCCGTCGTTCCAAAGAAAATACGCTACTCGGGTCCCCTGGGAGCGTTGCGCCGCCAGATGATCTTTTGGTCGCGTGACTCCTTTGTGCTTTCATACCCGAAATGCGGTAGAACGTGGCTGCGCACCATGGTTGGCCGCGTCATCGACAAACACTACGGCCTTAACCTGCAGAATCCGATGGAAATCCAGCATTTCTGGAAGATCTCGTCGAACATCCCCTGCATTGGCTTTTCTCACGACGACAGCCCAAACCTTAAGCGTCCCAGCGAAATCCAGGCCGATAAGTCAAAATATTCAGGAAAAAAGATCCTATTTCTGGTTCGGGATCCGAGAGACGTGCTTGTTTCATATTATTTCGACGCAACGCACCGAATGAAGGTGTTTGACGGAACGATCAGTGAGTTTCTTGCCCAGGATGTCGGCAGCATTGATTCCATCATAGCGTTCTACAACGCTTGGGCGCACAACCGCGATAAGGTGAAGGCATTTCAAATGCTGTCCTACGAACATATGCGCCAAGCTCCAAAATCGGCGCTTCGCACGGCGCTAGATTTTCTGGGCATTCAGGGCGTGCCGGAGATGATCCTCGATGAGGCGACAACCTTTGGCTCTTTCGAGAATTTGCGAAAGATCGAAATGGCAGACGCTTTCGGTCACGAAAGAATGCGCCCGACGGACCAGTCGAATCCCGACAGTTTTAAGGTGCGCCGGGGCAAAATTGGCGGTTATGTCGACTATTTCAACAGAGACGAGATCGCTTACATGGATGAGAGAATTGCCAGCTCTTTGGACCCGTATTTCGAAATATACCACCGCAAGGCATAGCGTCGAGCTCTACTGCAAGGCGCAGCCTTGTCGCTTCTGTGCTGGGACGTCGCATAAGACTTCCCGGTCGAAAAAGTCCACGGCTCTTCCTTCGCCTGTCATCGGTCATTTCCCCACCGTGCTTTGATGGCGTCCATGATCAAAACGTTGAGCTTGGACGCGCCGGTCTCGCTGAGATGGTTATCGTCCCGATAAAAAATCTGAGAGCCTCGATTGGCGAAACAGCGCTGTTGATCGCAGAAGGCCTTCTCCGGATACACACGCACGAGATTTGGATCGGATCCGACATTATCGTATAATGCGTATGTCCGTTGCGTTCGCCGGCGGAAATCCCCGTAGGAAACCGAAATCGGGTCCGCCTGCATATAAGCTGCAGGATCGTTCTGGCGTCTGGCCCGCATGAGAAGCACCTGCGGGACGTTCCAACCCATCTCCGGGACAGGATAGACTAAGACAACTTTCACCCCGCGCTCCAGAAGTGTGTTTATGGTGCGGGAAATGGCCGTGGCGACTGCAGCCGGATCGGCGGGCCCGGTTTCACCCAGCTTGGCCAAATGCGGGTGATCGTCGCCCGGCTCGATTCCCCCCTCGCCATTGTTGTAACGGCTCTGCTCCACGAGAATGGGGAGACGCCACAAGAGCACGGCTATCGGTCGCTTCAGCCTGCCTATGTAGTCGAGCCTCTTGTCATTGTAGTCGCCTGGACAACCCGGTTGGTCCACGTCAACCCTTTGCAGACCGAGGAGAAATACGCAGCCGCCTCGATTGAGCGGTGTGAACGAGGCGATATCTCGGTAGTCATCAAGGCTGTCTCGCATCGGACCAAGCAGAGTGCGAGCGTGAGAGTCACCCAAACTAACAAGAGCATAGCCCTCGGGATTCGAGCCATGAAAGGTACAAGGACCCTGTTCAGGCGCAAAGTTGAGACAGCTCTTCCCGTTCTGAAAGATCTGAGCCTCGCGAATATCGGATGCAGCGGCAATCGGGGCCAGGCCGTCTGCAAAACGGCTTGGCAGGCCATTTTGGACATACCAGTAGTATCCGCCCCCGCTGAGTAGCACGGCCCCAAGTGAGGCAATCAGCCATATAACGTGCCTGCTGGTTCGCTTTCTGCTACGGGTCGGAATCTCGACGAAGCGGTAAGTCGCAATGGCAAGTATAACTGACATCAAAATCCAACAAAGTACCATCACGCCACCGACAGAATCGGTTGCGCTCATTCTGCCGAAAGCAAATATCGGCTGATGCCAAAGATAAAGGGAATATGATATCAGGCCGACAAATACAAACGGTTGGGAGGAAAGCGCTCGTGTAATGGGATCGCCGTGCCCTGTATACCAGATAAGCAATGCCGTTCCTGCAACCGGGATCAGCGTCACAAGTCCCGGGTGGTGCCACTGCGGCCGCATCAGCGGCACCGAGCAGATCAGGAGCGCCAAACCGACCGCAGGCGCGACTCGCGAAGAGCGCATCGACACAAGCCGGCCGCCAGTCAATTCACGTCTTGCCAGAAACACCCCCAACCCTAGTTCCCAGATTCGGGTTGGCAGTAGAAAAAAAGATGCGTCCGGGAAATGCCGCGTCATCCACTCCGCAAGAATGAACGAAACGACGAGCCCAATGCACAGGATGGCTGTTAAAAATTTCCGAGAAAATTTCCACACCAGTAGAAGAAAGCAAGGGAAGATCACGTAGAACTGTTCTTCGACTCCCAAGCTCCAGGTGTGAATTAATGGACGAAAAAGATTGTCGGCTGCGTCATAGCTCGCAACATGCCAGAAATATAGATTGGAGGCTGAAAACACGGTTGCCAAAAGGCTCGCCGAATAGTCTCTAAAGGCACTCGGCAGCATATATAGCCAAGCGAAGGGGATCGTTACTGCTAAGACGGTATACAGCGCAGGTAGGATCCGTCTCGCGCGACGCTCGTAAAAATTGGCGAACGAGAAAGTCCCATCCATGACTTCCCGCTGTACAATCGAGCCAATCAGATAGCCGCTAATAACAAAAAAGACATCAACGCCAATAAAACCGCCCGCAAAGGGGTCAAGGCCCGCGACGCGAAGCCCTGAATGGTAGAGGATCACCAGAACGACTGCGATCGCCCTCAGGCCGTCAATTTCGCGGCGATATCCAACTTGACCGGCCGGGGTCGTGGCCACGATCCCACTCTGGGCAGCTCCCGTGTCTTGGTTCGCATTGCGAGCAGGATGATGGGCTTCGTACGGCAGACCTCGATCAATGCCGGGGGAACCATATGTCAATGGCGCAGCTGACTTTTCGTGAAACTCACTCATGTCAAAGGAGGCCCTTCCCTTGGATGCGTCTATCAGGATGCCGGCGTGCTGACGCTCGGATCGGCCTGAAGCTGCTGCTGCAGCCAGGTCGTTGTGCTTTTTGCGGCTCCGATGACAAGGAAATCGATGTGCTCTACCCGCATTGCGAAAATCCTTTAACCGCCGATTTCGCTGGTTAGGTCGGTCGCCAAGCCGGCTTTGCGGGAGCAAAGCGCCCTGTCATAGATCTTCATGACATTTTCGACATGGCGGTGCGTGCTGTAGGAGAAGAAGGCGTGGTCGCGGGCTGCATCGCTGATCCGGGCCCAGAGCGGCGGATTGGACAGCAACCGCGATAGCGGCTCCATGAAGGCCCCGGCGTCTTCCGGTGTGACCAGAAATCCGGTCCGCCCGTTCTCGATAGCTTCCGGATTGCCGCCATGATCGGTTGCAACCACCGGCGTCCCAAGAAACATCGCCTCGATAAGGGTTCGGCCGAAGGGCTCTCCCATGGCGGGAACCACCAGAACATCCGTTGCCGCGAGGAAAGGTTCGATCGGGTTGCGAAAACCCATGAAGCGCACCGTTTGGCCGAGCCCGCGCTCGGCGCAGCGCACGCGGGCGGCCGCTTCAAGATCTTGCGAGCCCGCGGGTGAATTCCCGAACACGCAGCCGACGACCGGGATTTGCGGATGCTCCCGCACGAAACGATCAAGGATATCGATGAAGAGGAGCGGCCGCTTTCGTTCGATCAGCCCGCCGATGAAGCTCAGGACGCGTGTTCCTGGTGCAAGGCCTAGCTCGTCCAGAAGTGCGGCCTTGGCCGCGATCCTGTCAGGCACAGTCGACGGATGGTCGAAGGGACTATGGATGACGCTGAGCCGTCCCTTGAGGGATCTGATCGGATGCCGCGGTCGCGAAAATCGCGACACCGTCACCATGCGATGCGCGATGAGCGGCGCAAGCACGTTAGCGCCCTTGGCGTCGGGGTCGCCGCGATGATGCCAAACCAGCCGAGCACCTGCCAGCCTCGCCGCAATGCCCCAATTCACATGCGTCCTGCCGTCATTGGTGTGAACGATATCGAACTTCTGCTCCTTGATGAAACGCCGCATGCGCGGAAGCGTACTGGTCAGATAGGTCATGACATCGCCGGGGATTATTCCCTTTCCAGGCGAAGTCGTCGGCAGCGGAAAACCCGTGAAGGGCTGGCCCTCCATTTGCAGAAAGGCCGCCAGAGGCCCGGCCGTTTCCTGAAGCACCAGAATCGGAACGACCTTCGATGTATCGAGGTTCTGGATGAGCTTGAGCGCCGAGATGTGGCTTCCACCGACATCATCACCGATAAATGGAAAGCAAACCCGTATCGGCCCTTGGCTAGCTCCTCCAACCATCGCCTGTTACCCGGTCGCGGTTCCGAGGTAGCTGCCTCGTTCGAGGTAGCTGACGATCACTTCCGCGGCCTCCTCGGCGCTCAGATCCGGCGTAACCGTGATCTGTGGCGCTTCCGGGCGCTCATAGGGACTGCCGATGCCCGTGAAATTCTGGATCAACCCATTTCGGGCGCGTCGATAAAGGCCCTTCGGGTCGCGGCTTTCGGCGACCTCCAGTGGTGTGTCGATGAAGATCTCGATAAACTGCCCTGGGCCGAAGAGGTCGCGCGCCATCCGCCGCTCCGCCTGGAATGGCGAAATGAATGAAGTGAGCGCTATCAGCCCCGCGTCGACCATCAGCTTGGCGGCCTCGGCGACGCGACGAATGTTCTCCACGCGATCCGCGTCGGTAAAGCCGAGATCTCGATTCAAGCCATGGCGAACATTGTCGCCGTCCAGAAGGTAGGTGTGCCTGCCGATCGCATGGAGGCGCTTCTCCACGAGATTCGCGATCGTCGACTTTCCGGAGCCCGACAGGCCTGTGAACCACAGCACCACGGGCTTTTGACCTTTGGCGATCGCCCGCGCATTCATGTCGACATCCAGTGCTTGCCAATGGACGTTGTTCGCCCTGCGCAGACTGAAGTCGATCATTCCGGCACCGACCGTGTGGTTGTTGATCCGGTCGATGACGATGAACGCGCCGGTTTCGTGCACGTTGGAGAACGGGTCGAAGGCGAGCGGTGCCTGTGTCGTCAAGTTGACGAAGCCGACGTCGTTCTTCTCGAGGGTTTTTGCTGCCAGTTTTGCAAAATTATTGATGTCAACCCGGTGTTTTATCTGTGTAATGCTCGCACCCACCACGCTGGTGGCGAGCTTTATCAGATACGGGCGGCCGGGGATCAATGGATCCTCGTGCATCCAGAGCAGATGGGCCGCAAACTGGTCTGACACTTCCGGGCGCTCCGCCGCCCCCGCCAGGACGTCGCCGCGAGAAACGTCGATCTCGTCTTCGAGCGTCAGCGTGACAGCCTCGCCGGCCGCTGCCTCCGACAGGTCTCCGTCCTGAGTGACGATGCGCTTGACCAGGCTCGTCACGCCGGATCGTGCCACGACCACACGGTCTCCCGGCCGGATCACGCCGGCGGCGATGGTGCCGGCAAACCCGCGAAAGTCGAGGTTCGGGCGATTGACCCATTGCACCGGCATCCGGAAAGGCGCGCTACGGCGGTCTCGTTCCACCTCGACGGTTTCCAGATGCTCGATGAGCGTCGGGCCCCGATACCAGGGCAGGTTCTCGCCTTTCGAAAGAACATTGTCGCCATAACGCGCCGACAGCGGGATGGCATCCAGAGACGCGAAGCCAAGCGGTTCCGCGAAGCTTCGATAGGTCGCCTCGATCTCGTCGAATACCGTTTGCGAATAATCGACCAGGTCGATTTTGTTGACCGCAAGGACGACATGCCGGATTCCGAGCAGCGAAACGATGAAGGAATGTCGGCGTGTCTGGGTCAGAATGCCCTGCCGCGCATCGACAAGAATGATCGCCAGGTCGGCATTGGATGCGCCAGTAGCCATGTTGCGGGTGTATTGCTCATGGCCGGGCGTGTCGGCGACTATGAATTTGCGCCGTTCCGTGGCGAAGAAACGATAGGCCACGTCGATCGTAATGCCCTGTTCGCGCTCGCTGGCCAGACCGTCGACCAGAAGGGCGAAGTCGAGATCGCCGCCGGTTGTGCCGTGGCGTTGGGAATCGCGGGTAAGTGTGGCAAGCTGGTCTTCCATCAGCAGCTTCGTGTCGTAGAGCAGCCTGCCGATCAGCGTCGACTTGCCGTCGTCCACGCTGCCGCATGTCAAAAATCGCAGCAGGCTCTTCTTCTCGTGGACAGCAAGATATTGCGAAGTGATCTCGTCTATCGAAGAAGATTCGAGTTCCGCGGTTTGAGCAAAACCCAGCATCAGAAGTACCCCTCGCGCTTTTTCTTTTCCATCGAGGTTGCCTCGTCATGGTCGATCAGCCGACCTGATCGCTCGGAGGTCCTCACGACAAGCATTTCCTGGAGCACTTCGGGAACAGACGCGGCAGTGCTTTCAGTGGCCGCGGTGAGGGGATAGCAGCCAAGCGTGCGGAAGCGTACCGAGCGCATTTCGGGGGATTCGCCTGGGCGGAGCGGCAGACGATCGTCGTCCACCATGATCAACTGTCCGTCGCGCTCCACCACGGGGCGTTTGGCCGCGAAATACAGCGAGACGATGGGGATGTTCTCCCTCATGATGTACTGCCATATGTCGGTTTCGGTCCAGTTCGAGAGAGGAAAGACCCGGACGGACTCCCCTAGTTTCAGCCGGCCGTTGTAGAGGTTCCATAGTTCCGGGCGCTGGTTCTTTGGATCCCAGCCATGGCTATCGCTGCGCAGCGAAAACACCCGTTCTTTCGCGCGGCTCTTTTCCTCGTCGCGCCGCGCGCCGCCGAAAGCGGCGTCGAAGCCGAGCGAGGTCAGTGCCGATTTCAGCGCCTCCGTCTTCATGATCTGCGTGTAGGTCGACGAGCCATGTGTAAATGGCGTGATCCCTTCGGCCAGGCCGGCCTCGTTGCGACGCACCAGCAGCTTCAGGCCAAGCCGCGCGACAGTCTCGTCGCGGAAACGGATCATTTCTTTGAATTTCCACGTCGTGTCGATGTGGAGAAGGGGGAACGGCAGTTGCGACGGATAGAAGGCCTTCATCGCGAGATGGAGCATTACGGCCGAGTCCTTGCCCACCGAATACAACATCACCGGGTTGCGCAGTTCGGCGACGACCTCGCGAATGATATGGATTGATTCAGCCTCGAGTCGTTGCAGATGTGTGAGCCACGAAGGAGAGGAAGGCGAGCGCCGCTGCGCTGCAGGCAAAGTGACCAGGGCTTGAGGTGCCTGGGCTTGAGGCGCAAGAGCTTGAGGTGCAAGAGACATCTAGATCGCCTTTGAAGGGGCAAGACTTGCTTGGTTGAGAGCGTCCGCCGGCGGGGTTTGCCGGTCGGGATGATGGGCGGTCTTGAGCGCCTGTCGCAACGAAAGCGCCAGGCCGAAGGCCCACAGAATGCCCAGGACGATATGGGCAATATTGCCCCCCATCGCGCCGATCCGCGGGATGAGCAGGAGGGCCGTCACGTGGAAGGCGGCTGTGGCAACGACAACAATGCGCAACACCTCACGTTGCCGGCCCATGGCAAGCAGCGCCGAGCGGGCGGCTGAGCCCGAAAGCACGAACGTGACCGCCACCATCTGCACGATGACGAGGCTGGCTGCGCCTATGAACTCCGGTCCCGCGGTCCAGGCGAGCAGCGGCCGGATGAGCACCGCCACGACCAGGACGCAAATGACGCCAAAGCAGAGCAGCATGGCTTCGGTCTGAAAGATCACCCGCTTGAATTCCTCGATGCTGCCTTTTGCCCAAAGGCGGGCGACATCGGGATAGAGAACGTTTTGCACCTGCGGGCCTACTTGCTGGCCGACGCGGCCTATGCGCTTGGCGATCTGGTACAAGCCAGCCGAGGCCGGGTCGGCTAGCCATCCGACCAGCAGCGTATCGAGCTCTTGCGCGCTCGCGCGCAAGGTGAGTGAGATGTTCGACGACCACGCGAAATTCCAGATGCCAGGGAAGCGGCGTGTGATGCCGGCCAAAGGCGCGCCCAGGACATTGTGGACACCCTGCCTGTGTAGCGCGCGCATGGTCAGCGTCAGGAGCGCCAGGGAGCCGAGGATCTGCGTTCCGGCCCAAACCGCCGTGAAGTAAGCGAGATCGCCATTGAGCAGCACGCCGAGCAGACACAGCAATACGCGCAGAACGGCGTTGAGCAACTGCCCATAGGCGAGGAGGCGGAAGTTGCCGGCCATGCGTTGGACAGCCACGGGGACGCCGGAAATCTGAAATAGCAGAACGCTGGAGTAGAGAACAAGAAGATGCACGATTTGCGTCGACCAACCGAAAACCGGCGCAATGAGAAGGGCCGCGCCAATGGCGACGACCCAGGCGCTGACAGCGGCGCCGACATCGATAAGCAGGCCGAACTTCATGAGGACGCGCAAATTCTCGTGGCCCTCGGATGCGTTCATGCCGGCTGCGTATTTGATAATTGGCTGCCACGACTGGAAGCTGACAACGCGCTCGACGACCCTTGTGAACGCGATGATCAATGCAAGCTCACCATAGTTCGTCACCCCAAGCGCTCGTGCTGAAAGCGTAAAGGCTACAAGCGCCAGCAATGAGCCAAGAAAATTGCCGGTCAGAAGGTGTGCGATATTGGCCAGGCGCGTGCGGCCCGCACTCTTGCGCCTGGCAGCTTGCAGCACCCGTCGAGCCAGTCTTCCGATCATCGCAACCGTAGCCAAAGTCGCCCCGCTCATTCTTGATCGGCAGTACGCGTCCCTTGGTCGTTCTCCGGGATTGTTTCTGCCGATGCATCCATCATCGGCAGAAACCAGAAAGCCGCCACGACCAAGTTTGGTCCTGTCGCAACCCCAATAAGCTAGGACCTGATCGCCGCTACGACCGATGGCCTACCCCATTAGCGGTAGCAGCTCATGGCCGTTTTATCGCTAAATATATGCGGAACAAAAAAGTAGAACTATAAGACATACCGAACTAATAAAGAGAAAAATTGCCTAGATATTTGGCTTTGTAAATTTAAATAAAAGCAAACGGCTCCATATCCTATTAATCTCCTCGGGATGAAGCACGACATATATGGTGCGCCTCTTTCGCTGTTGGTCGAGGATTGATCTAAGGTTGGATCCGGTAAGAGATATGCCGAAATCCGACGGGCCCGAATAGGCTTGGCCGAGCATGCGATCCAGCATCAACTCTCCCAAGGCCGGAGTGTAACGCGCAGAGCTCCAGTACCACCGCATCGTCTGATGACGATCGCCCGGATCCGGAATGTCTTCCATTGTAACGGAGTTATAGCCGCTAAAATCCCACAGTTTCACTTCAGACGTGGCTGTCTTGGATGCGTTGACCTGACTTACGGTATACGTCAGATCCACACGCCAGCGGTCGTAAACCGGGAGTAGCCCCATGGCCCTGAGTGCTTCCATCTGACGAGCATGTATCGGCGAAATGAAGAGCGTGACGTCTACTCCAGCGGCGGTGAGACGATCCAGCAGGTCATGCAACAGGCCGATTCTGGTGATGTCATAATCGAAGCTGCCGGGAGACGAAAACTCCGCCATCAACCGATTCAGCCTCTGGTCGGACACCTGTCTGTAGCTGTAATTATGTGCCAACATGATCTGGTGAAAACCGTCCTCCTTGTCGGTCTCCCGAAATCCAATGCTGTTGGCGTGCACCGTCCGCAAAGCGTCGATAAAGCTTTCGGGGGAGAACAGGGACCGTGCATAAACGATAGGCATTGGAACTCCGGCAAAGCCGGACTCCGGAAAATCTTGGGTTTCCGTTCGGTCCGCCTCAAACATGGAGAAATCGAGATTGACGATCATCCGGCGGGGTGCGCCGTGAGCCAGGGCGAACATGCCAATGTCATAGAGTTCCACCATGCTCGCATGCGGAACCGCGGCATTGTAGGCCTTCAGCCTAGCTAGGCTCGGTCCGGCGGGATCAAGCCCGACGCGCGCCCGCGAGCCGCCGAGGATCAAAGTGTCGTAGTCGGTGAGCCATAGACGTAGTGAGCGCTCGGCTGTCGTACCGATCGAAAGGCGATGTGTCTTTTCGGCATTGAAATCAGGAATCTCCAGATGATGGTTGATCCCATATGGATCGACAACAAAAACGAAAGCGGCAGTCCCAAGTTCTAGCAGAATACCGATGGCTGCAACCCTTGCAGCGAACCGTGGCAGGCGCGATCCAGACGTCCTCAACGGCCCGCCCGACTGCAAAACCTGCGAGCCCATGAACTCGGGCATGGTGGCGTGTCCCGCGGCGCTGATCCCCTCTCGGGTGAAGATCTTGTAAAAGGTCAGGCAGAGAATTTTCAGGTCAAGTGCGAAGGTCCGGTGATCGACATACCAGACGTCCAGGACGAAGCGGTTCTCCCAATCAAGTGCGTTGCGGCCGTTCACCTGCGCCAAACCTGTGATGCCGGGAATGACTTGGTGACGACGCGCCTGCTCAGGGCTATAGCGGGGGAGATACTCCATCAAGAGGGGACGAGGCCCGACGAGGCTCATCTCACCCCGCAATACATTGATCAATTCGGGCAGCTCATCAAGGCTGCTTGCGCGCAGAAAGCTGCCAAAGCCAGTCAGCCTGTCAGCATCGGGAAGCAGCCGGCCATGACGATCCCGACGATCGGTCATCGTTCTGAACTTGATTATCTTGAATGGTTTCCCGTGCAGGCCGGGACGTTCCTGGCGGAAAAAAACAGGCCGCCCAAGAAGCAGCGCGACTGCTATTGAAAGCACCGCGATGAAGGGCGACATCAGCAGCAGAAGGCAGGCGGCACCGAGCAGGTCGAACGTGCGTTTCATGAGCGATGCTCCTTTCATCAGCATGCCTGCCGCGGCTCGCTGATACGTCCTCTGGCCAACCGCAAGGCTTCGTAGTGGTCAAAAGCCAAGCCACGCCACGGGACACAATCTCGAAAGTCTACATGTAGCCTTGTGTCTTGAGACCGATCCCAATCAGGGACGATGTGCGGGCATTGCCTTCGCGCGACAGGTCGCCGCTTTTAGTTACATTGGCTGTAAAGTGCGCCTATCAAAGATCATTCTCCGGATGAACATCAGGATATGTGCGCCAGATTTGAAAACGCTCGAGGTGTTCTTGTCCGGCATTGGATATTTTTCATTCGTAGATCGCGAACCTGAATAACTGAGTTCGTGATCGATTGCCTTCATTTTCAGAATTTCGTCAAAGCGGAGTCCCATTTTTCCGCAATCTGCTGCATTGAGAACCGATCGATCGTTTTCCGGGCCGATCTACCCATTTTGTGGCGAAGAGCATTGTTTCGCATCAGGCATGCCATCGCGGATGCCAACTCGGCAACATCGTCGACTGGTACCAGCAGACCCGAAACGCCTGGTTCGATGATTTCGGATGGACCGAAATCGCAGTCCGTTGCGACGACGGGCAGGCCTGCCGCCATCGCCTCGATCAGCACGTTGGGAAAGCCTTCGTAGCGTGACGGCAGGACAAAGAGGGAGGCGTCGCGCGCCCATTCGCCCGGACGCTCGGTAATGCCGGCAAGCTTTACCCTGTCCTCCAAATCCAACGCATCGATCTGACGTTGAAGAAGAACCCGATCAGGTCCCTCGCCGAAGATTGTCAACGCCCATGCCGGAAATTCGCTGGCGACTTTAGCAAACGCCTTTATCAGCGTGTCGAAGCCTTTCTGTTCCACCAGGCGTCCGACGGCGACCAGGCGAAACATCTCATTGCCATGGTCTTTGTAGGCATCGGTCGCCTCGCACGGATTTCCGATGACCTCGCAAGGATTTCCGATAACGTGGGCTTTTTTTCTGAGCGTATCCGGAAGCGTCTTGACAATCGCATCAGTCTGCATGACGAGCCGATCCGCCTGCCGAAGTATGATGCCAGAAACGAGCCGCCAAGCGGCGTGTTTTTTCTGCGCTTTGGGATTGTTTCTTTCCGAGATAATAACCCGGATGCCAAGATTTTTCGCCGCCAGCAGGCAAAGAATATTAATCTTTGTTAGAAATGAAACGATCAGAGTGGGCTGAAGCTGCTTGAATTCCGCGCGCAACACGACCACGCGCCGCAAGCTGCGGACAAATCCGAGTTTCGAAAGCCGCGAAGCTCCATCCTCTACAAGTCTGTGGACGGTGACCTTCGGGTGCAGGGCAAAATAGCTCTTGTCTTGCTCTCCCACGAAAGCAAATAGATGGACTTCATCTCCGCGCCTGCATCGATCTGCGGCAAGCAGACTGACGACGCGCTCCGTCCCTCCTGCACCCAGGCCCGCCTGCACAATCGCAAGTCGCATTTACTCCCCTCTTAACGTCAGGACGTCGATGGATTATTTCCATACTTCTCGGCGATCTCCGCCAAGTTGCTGCATGGATTGGTGGAAAGGGATTCGACGACAGGAAGATCTCTCTTGATCGTCTCGCCTTGGCCGTGTTCATCCATGAATTGGCGGCGAAGTTCATACCAGCCGCATGCGAGCCGCGTTCCGCCACGGGCAAGCAGTTCGATCGCGGCTGGAGTTAGCCAGTCGATGCAGGTCTGCTCAATGAGTTCGGCTTGCGCATTACTAAGATGATCGGAAAAGCCGCCGACCTTGCCGGGACGCGCATGCTGGCTTTCGCCATCGTGGGC
This sequence comes from Mesorhizobium sp. B2-8-1, assembly GCF_006440955.1. Classification (NCBI taxonomy): domain Bacteria; kingdom Pseudomonadati; phylum Pseudomonadota; class Alphaproteobacteria; order Hyphomicrobiales; family Phyllobacteriaceae; genus Mesorhizobium; species Mesorhizobium sp. B2-8-1. Next base: position 323,038 of record NZ_VFTX01000007.1, read on the forward strand.
CGCTAGGCCGCCCGCCATCTCATGCTCACGCATTACATCGAAACGCGAGGCGTCGATAGAATCCTGAAGCGCGCGCACGGACGGTGTGTGGCCGAGAAATCTCAGGATACGCGTGCAGGCACCCATAGGGTCTTCCGTCAGTTCCCCATAGCCCAATACTGCACTTACGTGATGCTTTAGACCTCTACCCCAATCATTCAGATATACTATCAGAGCCGGCAGGCCTTGTTCGCGATCGGCAATGAACGCGTCCATGGTGCCTTCGAAGCAGCGTTTGTGACGTGTGGCATCGAAATAAGCTGACACGATTACGTCGCGCGGATCTCGAGTCATGAAGATGATGGGTCGGTTGAGAAAAAGCGAGCGTCTATAGGTGAGGTGCGAAACCAGGACGAGCGGCACACGATGGCGCTCATCTGTGTAACGAAAAGCCGGGATGCCCCTCGTCGGATCGAGATCGAAATCCGGAAGAACCTCGAACATTGGCGAAAGATGGACATTTTCGCCGTTGGCGTGGCGACGAAAGTATTCCGAAAGGATATGTCTAAGCTGGGTTGCTCCGGATTCGGGATAGGAGACAAGAAACGCGTCTGCGCCCGACGCAGCCCAGGTCATCCTGATCCGGGCGTCGATCTTATGCAATGTCAGACGGGTGGTCGTCAGCATGGTGACAGGTCTTCAGTCCTTGGGGATCGTAGCGCAGCATGTATGACGTCGCAGTCGAAGGACGCGATGGGCGGGCTGCCGGCCATGGCCTTGAGTGGTACCGCGCAATCTTCGTAGCGGGACGAAAGCACAAATGCGTCGGCGTCCAGAAAGCAGGATCGCCATGCGTAGCAGATCAGATCCGCCCTTCCCGACTGTAGTGGCGCTGCGATCCAGAAATGCCAAGCCGGCGAAGCTGTCCATCGCGTATTCCAATCCCGCTGTCGCAACCCCTAAATACCCAGCTTTCTTTGAAGGGACGAGTTGCACATAGGGATGCATCGCCGGCTGCCGTTTACCTCTAAAGGAGGACTTGGGCGCAGAAACGAAGCAGACAATAGAAGAGATCTGTGTCCATCTATCGCTCACGCCGGTGAGTTGGAGCCTTGAATTCATGCGCATAGCCTTTGTCGGTGCGGTGGAGGGATCTCGGGTCGCATTCGATGCCCTTGTCGAAGCTGGCATGACGCCTTCGCTGCTTGTCACCCTTGCGGGCGAAGCTTCCAAACGCCATTCCGATTTCGTCGATCTGGCGGGGCCGGCACGTCTGGCCGGGGCCGCGGTCCACCTGACCAAGGACATCAATGCGCCCGACACGATCGACAGGCTCGAAGCCGAGCGGCCCGATTTGACGATGGTGGTCGGCTGGTCGCAAATCTGCCGCGGCGAATTTCGCTCGGTCGCCCGATATGGCTCGATCGGCTTTCACCCGGCGCCGTTACCGCGTTTTCGGGGCAGGGCGGTGATCCCCTGGACGATCATTGCGAATGAAAAGGAGACGGGCTCGACTTTCTTCCGGCTCGACGAGGGTGTCGACAGTGGCCCTATCGTCCTCCAGAAGCTTTTTGCCGTGGCACCGGACGAGACCGCGCGCTCGCTTTACGACAAGCACAAGCAGGCACTGTTCGAGATGACGCCGCTTGTCGTTTCGGCGATAAGTCGTGACAAGGCCGTGGGCGTCGCGCAGGACGAATCCCTTGCCAGCTATTGCGCAAAGCGCACGGCCGATGACGGAATAATCGACTGGAGCGATGCTGCCGAGAATGTCCTTCGTTTCGTCCGCGCCATCGGCGATCCCTATCCGGGCGCCTTCACTTTCACTGCCGGTGCCAAGATCGTGATCGACAAGGCGCGCATGTTTGCCCCGCCTGGGCGCCATATCGGGCTGACCGGCCAGGTCCAAACTCATACCGACAGCGGCTTTACAGTGCTTTGTGGAGACGGAGCCGCCATTGAGGTGACATCCTGGCATGGCGAAAGGCCCAGGATACATGCCAAGCTGGCCTCGGCATGACCAACCTGTGTCGCGCCAAGGACCTAGGCGCGTGCACGGAGCACAGGTCTGCGCGCTTCAGGCGGCGATTGTCGGCCGCGACGGCCGTTCTTCCAGATACCAGCGTACGAAGGCGGTCACCCCGTCCTCGACGCTGGTGCAAGGGCGAAAGCCCGTAAGGGTCTCCAGCAGGCGGGGGTCGGCATAGGTTGCCCGCATGTCGCCAGCCTGCATCGGCAACATCTTGCGGATGGCGCGTTTGCCCAGGCAGTTCTCGATCGTCTTGATGAAAGGCAGCAGCCCGACAGGCTCGCCGCCGCCTATGTTGACGACACGCCACGGCGCGACGGGTGACAGCGTGTCGACGACGCCGGGAGCGGACGCCGCGCGACCTGTCGCAGGCGTGCATTCGACGAGTCGGACGATGGCTTCGACGAGATCATCGATATAAGTGAAATCGCGCTTCATCAGGCCTTCGCCATACACTTCGATCGGACGGCCGTTCTCGATCGCGTCGACAAATTTGAAGAGCGCCATGTCGGGCCGGCCCCAGGGGCCATATACGGTGAAGAAGCGGAAACATGTGGTCGGCGTTCCGAAGATATGTGAATAGGAGTGCGCCATCGCCTCCATCGCCTTCTTCGTGGCCGCATAGAAGGTTAACGGCCAATCAGCCTTGTCGGTTTCGACGAATGGCATCTTGTCGTTCGCTCCATAGGCCGAGCTCGTGGACGCAAGGAGCAAATGCCGGGGCTTGAGATCACGCGCAAGCTCAAGGACGTTGAACGAGCCGACGAGATTGCTGTCCGTGTAACTTCGCGGATTGTCGATTGAGTAGCGGACACCGGCCTGCGCGGCCAGATGCACGATCACATCGGGCCGGGCGGAGTCCGCGGCGCGGCGAAGGGCATCCAGGTCTTCCAGTTGGCCGATATGGGCGCGAAAGGCGTCGTATCTTTCAAGCAGGGCGTGTCGGGACTGCTTCAGGACGATGTCATAGTATGGCGTCATGCCGTCGAAGCCGGTGACGCGATGACCGTCGTCGAGCAGCCGGCGCGCCAGGTGAAAACCGATGAATCCTGCGGTGCCGGTGACCAGATACCTCATTCCGCGGCCGCGGCGAAAACTGCCTTGTCTCCGACCGCTCCCTCACCGATATTCACGTACTCGAAGCCGTGCTTGGAGATGTCTTCCCGCCGGTAAATGTTGCGCAGGTCGACCACCACCCGTTTCGACATCGTGCGGGACAGTCGTTCAAAATCCAGGGCGCGGAACTGATTCCACTCGGTCACGATGACCAGCGCGTCGGCGCCCTCGGCGCATTCATAGGCGCCTTCGGCATAGCTTACGCTTGTGCCGAGCACGATTTTCGCCTGTTCCATGCCTTCGGGGTCATACACTCGGACATGTGCTCCAAAATCGATCAAGGCCTGGATGATCGAGAGGGAAGGCGCTTCACGGATGTCATCGGTGTTGGGTTTGAAGGTAAGACCCAGCAAGGCCACTGTCTTTGCGCGGACATCTCCGCCGCAGGCAAATACGATCTTGCGCGCCATGGTGCGTTTTCGCTGGTCGTTCACGGCAACTGTCGTTTCGATCAGGCGCAATGGCGCGCCGCTGTCCTGCGCCGTCTTGACCAAAGCCAGCGTGTCTTTTGGAAAACAGGATCCTCCATAGCCCGGGCCGGCGTGCAGGAACTTTGAGCCGATGCGATTGTCGAGCCCGATGCCCCGCGCTACCTCGCGCACGTTCGCGCCCACGCTCTCGCAGAGATCCGCGATCTCGTTGATGAACGTGATCTTGAGCGCCAGGAAGGCGTTGGCCGCATATTTGATCAGCTCGGACGTGCGGCGGCCGGTAAACAGGATGGGTGCCTGGTTGAGATAGAGCGGCCGATACACCTCCGCCATCACCTCCCGGCCACGCTCGTCCGACGGGAGGCCGATAACGATCCGGTCTGGTCGTTTGAAGTCGTCGATCGCGGCTCCTTCGCGCAGGAATTCCGGGTTGGAGACGACGGCCACATCGGCCAGGGGATTGCATTGGCGAATGATCCGTTCGACCTCATCCCCCGTGCCCACCGGCACCGTGGATTTGATTGCCACCACGGTGAACCCGTGAACAGCGGCCGCGATTTCCCGGGCCGCTTCGTAGACATAGGACAGATCGGCATGGCCGTCGCCTCGCCTCGAAGGCGTCCCGACGGCAATGAACACCACGTCCGCATCGGCGACTGCCGCTGTAAGCATGCTGGTGAAGGTGAGCTGGCCGCTCGCGGAATTCTTGTCGACGAGGTCGTCGAGACCTGGCTCATAGATCGGCATTCTTCCGGCCTGGAGATCGGCAATCTTGGCCTCCGCCTTATCGACGCAGACGACTTGATGGCCGAAATCAGCCAGGCAAGCGCCCGATACAAGACCCACGTAACCCGAACCAACAATCGCGATGCGCATGTAACCGCCACTCTGATGATGACAACTGACGCGATTAAGCCAGCAGCAGCCAAGAAAATGGAGTGCGCAATCGGATAAGACATTACCACTTCCGAGACCTGGTATGGGCCCGGACGGTCGTCTGGCGCGGTTTGACAACGCTAAGTGCTGATGGCCATTGCAAATGGACGAGACGAGATGATCTGGCGCGCAGCCACGCTCGGCTGCAAGCCGGCTGACGGCGCTTCATTGGCGCGTCGATTGCTTGAGTTCATTTTCCGTCAAAATTCCGGTCGGCGGCCGTTTGGTCTTTTTGCCATGCTCTTAGAGGTAGTTCGGTTCTCGCTTCAACTTGCCGTCCGGGAGCCGAGTCAGGAAATTGCCTTCGAACAGCCTCGCCTGAGCATGATAGATCTTCGTCCGGGTGAGACTGCGCGCTGGAGTGTTCTGCCGTGACGAACAACGCTAGGCAGAGCACGCCGAGGCCGGCAGGGCGTTTTTCCGGTCCATGCAATGGAATTGTTGCGGGTTGCGCGCGGTCGCATTTGCCGGCGAACATTCAAAGAATGTAGCTGTGCGCCTCGCTTTCCGTCGCACTGTCAGCCGCGGAGACAGGCTTGGCGAAGAGGAAGGCACCATCTCGCGAGAACAGATCCGCCGGCATCATCTGGAACTCGCGCTGCGAATGCGGGACATCCAATTCACGATCGACAATATGCCAGAGGCTGTTGAAGAACGATCCGTCGGCTTGCCTCATGCTTTCCCCCCGAAGCGGCTTTCTCGATGAGAAAACCGTTGCTGGATTGGCCCACATGTCGGCAATGGCGATATCGTAATAGCCGGGATGCGCGGCATTGGGTTTGATAATCGCGAAGGGCGTGTTCTTTTCCGGCCAGCCTACGCGGCCCACGGTTAGGCACTCTTCCGGCTCGGGCAATCTTGCCTCCACAAGATAGGCCAGTGCCGCATCGATGCCGCCGATTTCCGAAACGACGCACGATGTCAGTCCCGCGCGGGCAAGCTGCATCAGCTTTCGAGCCTCTTGTTCATCCATATCGGCCCATCTCAGGAAAGCCATCCATTGCTGGTGCAGGCAGTCGTCCTTGGCCTGGCAAAGAAGTCGTCCTGCCTCCAAAGCGGATTCGACCCTCCTCCTGTCCGCCTCCGCGAAGGCTTCCCGCGCAGGGCGAATTCGGCCGGCAATTTCCATCAGGTCATTTGAGATGTTTTTCATATCCTCCTCCCCAGGCGGATTTCTAATCTGATTTATGCGCTCCATGATGCGTTGGTTTTGTATTGCGTAGAAGGCCATCACGGGAACGCGTGAGATATCTTAGTGGCGTGGCCAACCTATTCTTTTGAGCAAGGGTCCCACTTCCGACTGTCGGCTGATCCGCGCGCGATTGTGTTCGCTACTACTTGCTGCCATAGCTTCGCTTTCGTCATTGTCGGCGTCGCCTGGTCCACACGACGACGTCTGCAAATTCTGCCGTCCGATCCGCCGAACGCCGTCTGCCGGGCGGTATGCGCGCGGTGGATGCTCGGGACCCAACGCTGGTCGCGACATGCAAACTTCTGGCTTAATTTTTCGACGATTGAAGAATGCGCGTACCCTATCATTTCGGTGATGGTGCTCATCCAACCAGACCTGGAGACCTGCGCAGTAAGGAGTAGTCAGAAGAGCTGGAGAAAGCCCGAATGACGGCGAAGGAAGAAAATCCACACGCCTTTGGGCGAATGGAAGTAGGCGCCGTATCTTTCAACGAACTTGCACGCCCAAGGCTCTTGAAGTCATAGCGAAGGGCAATCTGGCTTGAAGAGTGGGGCGATCCGGAACTCCATGACAGCAGTGGCCATCACAGCACCCGCTCGGGCGGGTTGGCGGTTTCGACAGCCGAGCGTCATTCCGGGTTTCGGATTGACGCTCGGCTTCTCGCTTGCCTACCTGACCCTCATCATCCT